>DASXYG010000098.1:0-105557 GCA_036502625.1 Streptosporangiaceae bacterium | reverse complement strand
GCCTCGACACCCTCGCCCGCAGCCGCCACACCCCGACCACCAACCCCGAACACAAGATGAGCAACACAGAACCCATGCTCGAACTCAGCGCCTAACCCACCAAGGATCACCGAGCGCTACACCACCACCAGGGACTTGACCTGGGCCGCGGGGGCTTCGCCCTCACCTGGGCGTCTCTCTCGCGTTCTCCGTAGTGGCTCCGGCTCTGGGTGGGGCGAGGCTCGTGCGCGTTAAAGGCCGCGCTGCGCGCGACTGGCTTTCCGCGACTTCAGTTGCCCGTGTCCGGGGTTGGGCCGCGGGGCTTCGCCCTTACCTGGGCGTCTCGTTCGTGTTCTCGGCGGCGTGGTTCCGGCTCTGGGTGGGGCGGGCCTCGTGCGCGGAAAAGGCCGCGCTGCGCGCGACTGCCTTTCCGCGACTTCAGTCGGCCGTATCCAAGGTTGGGCCGCGGGGGCTTCGCCCTCACCTGGGCGTCTCTCTCGCGTTCTCCGCAGCGTGGTTCCCAGCTCTGGGCGGGGCGAGCCTCGTACGCGGAAAGGCCGCGCTGCGCGCGACTGCCCCCCTGCGACCTCAGTCACCCGTATCCAAGGTTGGGCCGCAGAGGCTTCGCCCTTACCTGGGCTGCCCCTTCGCGTCCTCCGCAGCGTGGCTTTCGATCTCGGCGGCGCTGCCTGCGCTGCGCGATCGCCCGCCCGCGACCTCAGCCGGGCGCGCTCAGGGGGCCGCGGGGCTCCGCCCTCACCTGGCCCTCGCACACACCCGCAGCCTGGCCCTCGGCTTCGGGGCGCTGCTCATGCCCCAGAACTCGGGTGACTCAGGGGCGGGGAAGGCCGTCGCGACCGCAGCGCGGGCCTCTCGGCATGCGAACGCTGCCCGCCGGAGACCCAGCGAGGGCGATACGTATGGGCGGTAGCTTCGCGGCCCAGCCTTGGATACGGGTGACTGAGGTCGCGGGGGGTCTGCGCGCGTAGCGCGGCCTTTCCAGCGCCCCTCCCCGAACCCCGAGAGCCCGGTACCGGTGCGGATGTGGGGTGCCGGGGGTGGAGCGTGCTCGCGTTCGAGGACCGGGCGACGGCGGCGACCTTGGGCGGCAGCCTCGCGGCCCCGCCTTGGATACGGGTGACTGAGGTCGCGGGAAGTCTGTCGCGCGCAGCGCGGCCTTGTGGCGCGCGAACGCCCCCCGAACCCAAGAGCCCGGTACGGGTGCGGGTGTGAGGTGCCGGGGCGGAGTGCGTCCGTGTTCGAGGACCGGGCGACGGCGGTGACCATGGGCGGCAGCTTCGCGGCCCAGCCTTGAATGCGGGTGACTGAGGTCGCGGGAGGGCTGTCGCGCGTAGCGCGGCCTTTGTGACGCGGGGGAACGCGCACCGCGCCTTCGAGACGCGGGCGACGCGCAGCGCCGTCCTGAAACGGGGCAATGCGTAGCGCGGCCTTCAGAAATCACCGCGGGCGCCGCTCCCGTGCGGGGAGGGCGCCCGTGGTGGTGGAAGCTGAGGGTCAGGCCAGGACGGCCTCGATCTCCAAGTTGATGGTGATCTTGTCGCCGACGACCACGCCGCCGCCGTCCATCGGCATGGTGATGTCGATGCCGAAGTCGCGGCGGTTGATCTCGCCGTGGGCGGAGAAGCCGACGCGGGTGCCGCCGGGGTTCATGGCGTCCGGGCCGAAGCCGCCGATCTCCAGGTTCAGCGCGATGGGGCGGCGCACGCCGTGCAGGTCGAGCTCGCCGTCGAGGACGTAGTCGTCGCCGGCGGCGCGGACGCCCGTGGACTGGAACGTCATCGCCGGGTACTTCTCCGTCTCGAAGAAGTCGGCCGAGCGGATGTGGTCGTCGCGCTGCTGGTTGTTGGTGTCAATGGAGTTGAGGTCGACCGTGGCGGTCACCGACGACTCCAGCGGGTCGGCGCCGGTCACGATCTGGCCGGAGAACGTGGCGAAACGGCCGCGGACCTTGCTGACCATCATGTGGCGCACGGTGAACGAGACATCGGAGTGGACGGCGTCGATGTTCCAGGTGCCGGCTACATATCCGGGAATCGTGGCGGTGCTCATGTGGATGCCTCCAAGAAGACGCAGGTGACTACCCGATCACCCGGCCCAACCTAGTTGAACCTTCAATCATTCCCGATCATGAACGCGGAAATGTGACGTACATTACCCGGCACGCGTCCACTCAGTCACACCCCGCTACCTCGTACGACCGGTCAGGCCTGGCGGACCGCCTGGATGTCGATCTCGATCTTCAGCGTGCGGCCGAACGCCGTGATTCCCGCGATCACCGACTGGTTCCACGTCATGGCGAAGTCGTCGCGTCCGAGCTGCGTGGACGCGGTGAACCCGACGCGCACGCCGCCCCAGAGGTCCGGCATGGTGCCGAGGTACGTAACGTCGAGCTCGACCGGGCGCGTGACGTCACGCATCGTCAGCGGGCCGGTCATGAGCCAGTGCTCCGGGCCGGTGCGGCGTACGGAGGAGTTGACGAACCGCAGCGTGGGCCAGCGGTCGACGTCCAGGAAGTCCGACGACCGCAGGTGCTTGTCGCGCTGGGCGTTGCCGGTGTCGATGCTGGCGGCGTCGATGGTCACCGACACCCGGGTGTTCTCCGGCGGGTCGGCCACCTCGACGCGGCCGGAGAATGTGCCGAACCGGCCGTGCACCCGGCCGAGCCCCAGGTGCAGGGCGGTCGCGCGGACGGTCGAGTGCGCCGGGTCGATCTCCCAGACGCCCGGTTCGGGCAGGTCGAGGCCGCCGGAGCGGGTCAGTGTCAACGCGCCGAGCGTCGTGGCGCGGGCGTGCGCCACCTGGACCGTACGGGCGAGCGGCTGGTAGCCGCCGGACGAGACGATCGCGATGTAGGTGCCGCTGGGCAGGGGGTCGGTGGCGAACGAGCCGTCCGCGGCCACCGTCACCCGGCCCACCTGGACGCCGCGCGCGTCGGTGACGGTGATCACCGCGTCGCTGATGGGCCAGCCGTCGGCGCTGTGCACGCGCCCGGTGACCGCGCCCGCCGTGGTGGGCTCGCCCATCAGGAGCCCAGCCCGAGCCGGATGTCGTGGCCGCGGGTGTCACCGACGGAGGTGTGCGCGGTGATGGCCACCGGGGCGTAGCCGGACGCCGTGACGGTGAAGTCGCCCTCGGGGAGGTCATCGAAGTCGTACAGTCCGTCGGCGCCGGTGACCTGCGTGCCGATCACGCCGCCCTGCGCGTCGATGACCGTGACCAGGGCGTCCTCCACGGGGCGGCCGCTGGACGCGGCGCGCACCGTGCCGACGAGGCGGCAGCGCCCGGCCAGCTCCACGTCATGGCGGACCTGCCCGCCGAGCGGCACGTTGATGGACGTCGCCACCGGCTGGAAGTCGCCCGCCGCGACGGCCACGGTGTAGGTGCCCTCGGAGACGTCGGCCAGTTCGTAGCCGCCGTCCGGGCCGGTGATGGCCGTGGCCGCGACGGTGCCGCGTACGTCGATCAGCGTGATCACCGCGCCCGCCACGCCCTGCCCGCCCTCGCGCAGCCGCACCGCGCCGGACACCGAGCTCGTGCCGGTCAGCGCGACGTCGTGGCGTACGGGGGCCTCGGCGACGGCGACCAGCGAGGCGTTCGGCTGGAACTTGCCGTACGCGCAGATCACGATGTACGTGCCGCCGGTCGGCGGGCTCAGGTGGTACTCGCCGCGGTCATCGGACCACGCGTGGTCGAGCTGCCGTCCGCGCGGGTCGGTGAGGGTCACGGTCGCGCCCGCCAGCGGTGCGCCGTCGCCACCTCTGACGACGCCGCTGACCGAAGGGCCGGCGCCGTTGGATGCGCCGAATCCGCCGAACGGCGTGGCGGCACCGAACGGCTCGGGCCCTCCTGCCTCGCTGAAGGTCGACATGCGACTTCCCCTTCTCTTGATCTCATGGGCCCGGGGTGCGGGTCCGGTAGCGCTCCGCGACGCATGTAGTTTATATGTGTAACGTACATGTATAGCTGGTGGTCGCGCATTGTCGGGTCCATCTTGTACGCAAGGCGTACGCAGCGGTACCAAGAGGGTGGAGACGCGGATGACGCAGGCGGGACACGTGCACGGACAGGTGCTGCGGCCGGACGGGCACGCGGCGGCCGACGCGGTCGTGACGCTGCTCGACCCGCAGGGCACACAGGTGGGCTACTCGGAGACGACCGCCAACGGTACGTACGGCGTCCCCATCCCCGCCCCGGGCCGCTATCTGATGGTGGTAGCCGCCCCCGGCCACGACCCCTGGGTCCGCCGCATAGCCGCCACCGAGGCGGCGCTCGAACTCCCGGTCGTCCTCCCGGCACCCACCGAAGCCGCTGGCCAGGCAACTCGCGCCGCCCAACCTGCCCAGCCGGGGCAGCCGAGTCAGCCTGCTCAGCCGGGGCAGCCTGCTCAGCCGGGGCAGCCGGGCCAGGGCTCCGCGTCCACCGCACAGCCGGGGTGGGGGACCGCTCCTGGTCAGACCCCGGGCGCCGGGTTCCCCGGTGGCGCGTCGCCCGCCGCGCAGCCCTGGCCGGAGCCCGCGCCCAGCGCGCCGCCCCAGCCCGCGCCGCAGGGCTGGACCGCCGCGCAGCCGGACTGGGACGTGCCGTACGGGGACGCCGGGCTGGCCGAGTCCCAGCCGGATTGGGACATACCCCACAGCGGGGGCGGCGGCCACCAGGGCTGGACTGACCCCGTACGGGGCGGCGAGCAACCGGGCTGGGTGGACCCCGGACGGGGCGGCGAGCAGCCAGGCCGGGCCGACCCTGGACGCGGTGGCGAGCCGCGAGGCTGGGCTGACCCGGGGCAGGCCGGGGGGCAGCAGAGCTGGGGCGACCCCGGACGGGGCGATGGGCAGCCGGGCTGGGACGCCGGGGCCAATGCGTGGCCCGAGCAGCCCGCGATGCACGTCGCGTCCACCCCTTCGCGGGGCTTCGGGGACGCGCGCCAGGAGCACCGCCGCGACGAGACCGCCGCCCTAGCCGCCCAGGCCGCGCTCAGCGCCATCGCCGAGGGCCGCCAGCTCCCCGCGAACAGCCTGTACGGCCTGGTCACCGCCCTGCTCGCGAGCCGCGTCGACCTGGAGACCGACCCGACGTCCGCCCTCGCCCGTACGGCGGCCCGCATCGGCGGCACCCGCGGCACGGACCTGGCCGAGAGCAGGCAGGCCGCCGACGCCATCCTCGCGCCGCTCGCCCGCCAGCTCATGACCGAGGAACCCACCGGCGCCCGCCACGAACGCCGCCACGACGCCGCGGACCCGGAGAACGTCATAGCCCTCCTCCGCCCCTTGATCGAGGCGCTTGCCGCGGATCTGGAGTCTCGGACCATTCGCTAGGCGGCTGGGGGCGCGGGGCCGTACCGCGTGATCTTGGTCTCGGGTCCCTCCGGTCCCGCTCCCGGCTCCCGCTCCTGGCCCCGGTCCCGCTCCCGGCTCCCGCTCCTGGCCCCGGCCCCGCTCCCGGCTCCGGCTCCTGGCCCCGGCCTGGCCCCCAGCCACAGACCCGGCCCCGCTCTCGCTCCTGGCCCCGGCCCCGCTCCCAGCCCCAGACTCGGCCTCGCTCCCGTTCCTGGCCCCGCCCTGGCCCCGGCGCTGCTCCCGCCCCGGTCCGGGGCGTCGCGGGATGCGGGGTTGGGGCAGGGGGCGGCCCCAGACCCGCGCTCCAAAGGCCGCGCTGCGCGCGACTGTGTTTTCCGCGACTTTGTGTGGGCGTCCTCGGGGTTGGGCCGCGGGCTCCCGCTCTTGCCTGGCCCGGTTGGGGGCGGCTTCGCGATGCCCGCCCAGACGGCACGGTCAAGGGCGGCAGCCTCGCGGCCCAGCCTTGGATTCGGGTGACTGAGGTCGCGGGGGGTCTGCGCGCGGAGCGCGGCCTTTGGCGTGTGCGTCGAGACCCGGCCCTGTGTCGCGGCGAGCCGGGCCGGGGCGGGGTTCGCGGAGCGCGTCGCGGGTTCGGGAGGGGGTTGCGGCGCCGGGAGGAGCAAGGCCGCGCTGCGCGACTGTGTTTCCCGCGACTTCGTGTGGGCGTCCCTCGGGGGTTGGGCCGCGGGCTGCCGCTCTTGCCTGGCCGGGTTGGGGCGGCTTCGCGGGGCGGGCCAAGTCGGGGTTGGTCAAGGGCGCAGCCTCGCGGCCCAGCTCAGAACCAGTGGCACTGAGATCGCGGGAAATCTGCGCGCGCAGCGCGGCCTTTGTGGCGCGGGGCTGGGGTGTGCCCGTGAAGGGCGCAGCCTCGCGGCCCGGCCTTGGATGCGGGTGACTGAGGTCGCGGGAAATCTGCGCGCGGAGCGCGGCCTTTGGCGCGGGTCCGGGAGCCTGGCCGCGAGGCGGTGCGAGGGCCGGGCGGGAGGTGGTGGTAGCGGTGAGGGGGCGGGGCGGGGGTTAGGGCGTGAAGATGGTTTGGTGCCAGGGCTTGGCTGCTGCGCCGGTGATGTCGGACATTACGTGTTTGATGTTCGTGTAGTCCTCTAGGGAGTACGTGGACATGTCTTTGCCGAAGCCGGAGGACTTGTAGCCGCCGTGGGGCATTTCGCTGATGATCGGGATGTGGTCGTTGATCCAGACGCAGCCGGCGCGGATCTCGCGTGACGCGCGCTGGGCGCGGATGACGTCGCGGCTCCAGGCGGATGCGGCCAGGCCGTACGGGGTGTCGTTGGCCAGGGCGAGGCCCTCGTCGTCGGTGTCGAACGGGAGCGCGACCAGTACGGGGCCGAAGATCTCGTCGCGCACCACCTCGGCGTCCTGCGCCACCCCGGTGATCAGGGTCGGCTCGTAGTACGCGCCGCGTGCCAGGTCGCCGCCGGGCGCGCGCCCGCCGCACACGATCCGCGCGCCGCCCTCGCGCGCGCGGTCCACGAACCCGGCCACCCGGTCGCGCTGCGCGAACGACACCAGCGAACCCTGGTCGGTGGCCTCGTCGAAGGTGGGGCCGAGGCGTACGGACGCCATGAGCTCGGCGACCCGCGCCACGAACGCGTCGAACCGCGGACGCTGGACGTACGCCCGGGTCGCGGCCGTGCAGTCCTGACCGGTGTTGATCAGCGCGCCCGCGACGGCTCCCCGCGCGGCGGCCTCGATGTCGGCGTCGTCGAACACCAGGAACGGCGCCTTGCCGCCCAGCTCCAGGTGCACCCGCTTCACCGCGCCCGCGGCCAGCGACGCGACCCGCCGCCCGACGCGCGTCGAGCCGGTGAACGACACCATCGCGACGTCCGGATGGGTGACCAGCGCCTCACCGGCGACCTCGCCCGTGCCGGTGACGATGTTCACGACGCCGTCCGGTATCCCCGCCTCCACCGCGGCCTCGGCGAACATCAGCGACGTCAGCGGCGTCAGCTCGGACGGCTTGAGCACGATCGTGTTGCCCGCCGCGACCGCGGGCAGCACCTTCCACGCGGCCATCTGCAGCGGGTAGTTCCACGGCGCGATCGACCCGACCACCCCGACGGGCTCGCGGCGTACGGACGACGTGTGCTCCGCGGAGTACTCGCCCGCGGCGCGGCCCTCCAGGAGGCGCGCGGCCCCGGCGAAGAACGCCACGTTGTCGATCGACCCCGGCACGTCGAACTCCCGCGACAGCCGGATCGGCTTGCCGCCCTGGCGCGTCTCCGTACGCGCGAGCTCCTCGGCGCGGCCGCGCAGCACGGCGGCCCACCGGTGCATGGCGTCGGACCGCTCGCCCGGCGTGGCCCGCGACCACTCGCCGAACGCGTCGCCGGCGGCCGCGACGGCCGCGTCGACGTCCGTGCCGTCGGCGGGGCGTACGGTCTCGACCACCTCGCCGGTCGACGGGTCGATGACCGGCAGCTCGCCGGCGCCCGAACCGGTGCGGCGCTTGCCGCCGATGAACTGGTGAGCCACGGATGCCTGCCTCTCGTACGGGTGCCCCCTCATCTTGGGCCACGCGTACGCCGCGCCTCTACCCCTTGGCCACGGAATCCGATGGTTCGAGCCCGTCGAAGCAGGCGGAAAACACGGCGGTGAGGCGTTTCACGGCGGATTCAGTGCCCGCGGACTTCAGCGCCTCCGGGCCGAGCAACTGCCGTACGCTCTGCGCGCCGCTGACGATCGCCGTGACGATCGCGGCCACCTCGCCGGCCTCGGGCCCGCTGAACCGGCCGGCCATCGGCTCGAAGAGGATCGTGCGCATCCGCTCGGCGAGGATCTGCCGCACCTCGGGGCTGCTGACGGACCGGTGGATCGCGAGCATCGCCGGGCTCGGGAGGTCGTCGCCGGTCGTCCGCGCCACGACGTACCTGGCCAGCCGTTCGGGCAGCGTGGCGACGTCGCCGCCGACCATGCTGGGGAAGACCGCGGCCTCGTTCAGCACCTCGTGGAACAGCTCGCGCTTGGAGCCGAAGTAGCGGTTGATCAGCGCGAGGTTCACGTCGGCGCGCTCGGCGATAGCGCGCACGCTCACGTGGTCGTAGCCGTGCTCGGCGAACAGGTCGCGCGCGGCGTCGAGGATGCGCCGCCTGGTCGTCTCGGGGCCGCGCGGCACGACCGGCACGACCGGGGTGTCCGGGGCGTCTGGTGAGGTCATCGGTGTGGCCGCCCCCATCGTCGCTGGTGGTGATCTTCGTGGCGGGTGTTCTCAGTATCAGGGAATGCGCAGCGGTAAACACACGTTTACCAATTTGCGTGTACGATACAGCCAATCCATGAAAACCCCCCTGAGGTGATCGCTTGACCGAGACCAGATCCGCCGCTGCCGGACACGCCGTGCCGCCGCGGTACACGCACCGGCAGATCCTGGAGATCCTCGGTGGGCTGATGCTCGCCATGTTGACGTCGATGCTGTCGTCGACGGTCGTCGCCACCGCGCTGCCGACCATCGTCGGCGACCTCGGCGGCCAGGAGCACTACTCCTGGGTGGCCAGCGCGACGCTGCTCACGATGACGGCGTCCACGCCGCTGTGGGGCAAGATCTCCGACCTGCTCGGCCGCAAGCTGATGTTCCAGGTCGCCCTCGGCATCTTCATCGTCGCGTCGATGGCCGCCGGGTTCTCCCAGAACATGTGGATGCTGATCGGCGCGCGTGCCGTCCAGGGCATCGGCGCCGGCGGCCTGTCCGCCCTCACGCAGGTCATCCTCGGCGACGTCGTCGAGCCCCGCGAGCGCGGCCGTTACTCCGGCTACCTCGGCGCCGTGTTCGGCGTCGCCACCGTCGCCGGGCCGCTGGTCGGCGGCTTTCTCGTGGACCACGGCGGCTGGCGCTGGTGCTTCTTCGTCGGCGTGCCGCTCGCGGTCGTCGCGTTCCTGGTGATCCAGAAGGTGCTCAAGCTGCCCCGCCGGCAGGGCACCACCACCACGATCGACGGCTACGGCGCGTTCACGATCACCGCCGCGGCCGCCGCGCTGATGCTCATGCTTTCCTTCGGCGGCCAGCAGTGGGCCTGGAACTCCGCCTGGACCTACATCCTGGGCGGCATCGCGGTGGTGATGGTGCTGCTCGCCATCCCGGCCGAGCGGCACGCGAAGAACCCCATCCTGGCGCCGCGGCTGTTCCGCAACCGCACGTTCGTACTGACGTCGCTGGCTTCGCTGTTCGTCGGCATGGCGATGTTCGGCGGCCTCATCTACCTGCCGCAGTACCTCCAGACCGCCAAGGGCCTGAGCCCGACGGCGTCCGGCCTGATGATGCTGCCGATGGTCGTGACGATGTTCCTCGGCTCGATCGCCACGGGCCAGATCGTCACCCGTACGGGGCGCTGGAAGATCTTTCCGTCGATCGGCCTGCTGGTCGTCGCGGCCGGCCTGTTCCTCATGAGCCGCTTCGAACTGGACACCGGCAAGCCGGTCATCGGGCTGAGCGTCGCCGTGCTGGGCCTCGGGCTGGGCATGACGATGCAGACGCTCATCCTGGCCGCGCAGAACGCCGTCGACCGCGCCGACATGGCGGCCACGACGTCCGGCGTGTCGTTCTTCCGCAACCTCGGTGGCGCCATCGGCGTCGCGGCGTTCGGCGCCGTCCTCCAGAACAAGATCAAGGACGAGATCGCCGACGGCATCAAGAAGCTGCACATCCACACGAGCGGCGGGGGCGTCAAGCTGGGCACGCCCGAGGCCATCCAGCACCTACCAGGGCCGATCAAGAACATCGTGGTCGGGGCGTACGTCGACGGCATCCAGACCGTCTTCCTGTGGGCCGTCCCGGTGGCCATCCTGGGCTTCCTGACCATCCTGCTGCTGCCCGAGCTGAAGCTGCGCGGCGCGCGCGGCGAGGAGTCTCCGGCCGCCGCGGCGCCCGCGCCGGCCATGACCGGCCCGCGCAGCACACAGGACGCGCTCGTCATGGGGCTGCTGCTCGAGCTGGTCGCGGCGCGGGTGCAGGCCAATCCCGACCCGTCGCTGTCGCTGACCCGTACGGTCGCACGCATGGACGCCGGGGACGGCGACGACGGCACACGGGCGCGGCGCGCGGCCGACCTCGTCCTCCGGCCGCTCGCGCTGGACCTGCTGCGCCGCGCGGCGTCCGCCGCCGTACGTCCGACCGAACCCGACCCCGAACCAGTACAGGGAGGCGTATCCCGATGATCCGCAGGTTCACCGGCGCGCTCGCCGCCGCGCTCGGGCTCCTCGCGGGGCTCTGGCTGATGCTGGCGCCGTTCGCGCTCGGCACCCAGCCGGCGGGCATCGACAGCGACTGGAACGACCCGACCATCACCGAGTTCACGACCGGCGCCGTCATCGCGGTCGTCGGCCTGATCGGGCTGGTCGCGTTCGCGATGTCGATCCGCGACGAGGTCGTACGCCGCGGCCTCGTCGCCGCCCCCGCGCCCGCGCCCGCCAAGGCGCCTGAGGAGGCCGCACCGGCCCCGCAGGCGGCCGTGGCGCCGTCCGGCGACGATCAGGTCGCCGACCTGCTGGCGCCGCTCGTACGGGCGCTGGCGGACGACATGGGGCCGCGCGCGACGCCGAACGGCGCGCCGCGCGGCACGGGAACGCCGTACGGAGGTGAGTACCGGTGAACGGTCGTACGAAGCTCGGTGTCGCGGCCCTGGTCGTGCTGCTGATCGGCGGGCTGTGGCTGGTGGCCGCGCCGTTCGTGGTCGGCTACCAGCCGCTGTCGAAGCCGTGGAACGACACGATCCGCAATGACGTGATCGCCGGCGCGAGCCTGGCCGGTGTCGCGTTCGTCGCGCTCGCGGTGTACGTCGGCGACCTGCTGCGCGAGCTCACCCGGAGGCGCGCGGCCGTGGAGCGCTGAGACGCGCACAGCGGAGGCGGGAAAGACGCCGGTGGCCCACCGTCAAGAAACGGTGGGCCACCGGCGTCTCACGTCCCTGAGCCCATTTGATGGGGGGCGGTGCCGGGACGTGCCCCGGCACCGTACGGGCCCCAGATCGATCAGTTGTGAATGATGCGGACGCTCTCCTCGAAACCTTCGTCGTCGGCGGGCTTGATCTCCGAACGGTCGTCCTCGGCGTCCTGAGTGGTCGCGTCGGTGACGATCGGGATCTGCCGGGTCTCGTTGATGTCGTCCGTCGTGTCGTCGGCGTCGTCGACGGCCATGGGGTCGTCGTCGGTGTCGGCTTCGACGGGCGGCTCTTCGTCGGCGGTGTCGTCGACGGAGGGCGCCATCTGCGGTTCCGGCGCCATCTCGCGCGCCTCGTGGTCGGCTACGGACGTTGCGGTGACCGGCCCGCCGATCTCGTCGAACGGCCCGGCGGTCTCGTCGGAGCGCAGGAGGTTGCCCAGGACGTCGTGCACCTCGTTGAGGCGGCGGACCGCCTCGGTGTGCGTCGCCGTGAGGCTCTCCAGGCGCCGGCTCGCGCCGTCGTTGATGGTGGCCGCGCGCCGCTCGGCGTCGCCGAGAAGGCTCTCCGCACGCGAGCGCGCCTCTTCGACGGCGCGCTCGGCCTGCTCCTTGGAGCCGGAGATGAGGTGGTCGGCCTCGGTGTTGGCCGCGGAGACCGTCTGCTCGGCCTGCGCCTGCGCGGACGAGCGGATGTTGTCGGCCTCGTCGGTGGCCTCCTGGACCAGCCGCTTGGCCTCTTCTTCGGCCTCGCCGCGCGAACGGCCGATCTCCTCGTCGGCGGCCGTGCGCTTCTGCGCGGCCTCCTCCTCGGCCAGCGCGAGGATCTGGGCCAGCCGTTCGCTGACCTCCTCGTGCTGCGGCTTGGCGGGCGCCGACTGGTTGCGGATCTCGGCGACCTCGCGGCGCACCCCCTCGACCTCGTCGAGCGCGCGGGCGAGCCGCTCCTCAAGGTCGCGGATCTGGTTGCGGCTTCGGGTTACGTAGTCATCGACCTGACGGCGGTTGTAGCCCCGCATGACGACCTCGAAGGGGTCCTCACGCATCAGGTTCGGCAGGATCTCTGTTTCATTACTCATGGGCATCAGGGGTGGTCGGCGATGGGACGTTGCGGTCGCACCGGTCGCGCGCGACCGGTGCATGGGATGACTCTCGTCCGATCCACCCGCTGACGCAACCGGAACGGCACACTGGCGTGTTTTCTCCCGAACCTTGCGACCACGTTTGCCTCCTCTGTGCTTCCGCATGAACGGATCAAACGGTCGTTGAGTTTCATAGCGGACAACGAACCGGTCGGGTGGATCAATCCCGGATCGCGCCGATCGCGCGTCTCATCCGATCGGTGGGGAAGGGACCCCATGAGGATGACCCGGGAATGGTCCCGATGGGTCATGGTCCGGGCGACGGCCGTCCTCGTAACCTGAGCGAAGGGTGGCGAGGCATGACGACAGCGGGAGGAGGAGCACGTTGGGCGAGTATGTGGACGTGCGGCTCCATGACCGTGTCGCGTTGGACGAGATCGAGCTGTACAGCGAGGTGCTGAGCGCCGTCGCCGCAAGCGATCACCCGCTGAGCGACGACGAGCTGGACGAAGTCCTCGGTCTCGGCCGCACCCACATGGGCGCGGCACCCGATCGCAACGCTACGCGGCCGGTAGAGAGATGCCACTGAGGGTGGCACGCGTATGACGGCGGATGGCGCCTGGGCGTGGGCCAGGCGGCATCCGCCGTCATAGGCCCACCCGATGGCCTGAGCGCAGACGCGAGCCGCCGGGCGGCGCCTCAGGAGCGGACGAGCCGGGCGATCGCCGCGGACGCCTCCTTGACCTTCTCGTCGGCCTCCGGGCCGCCCTTCTCGACCGCCTCGGCCACACAGTGGGAAAGGTGGTCCTCGAGCAGGCCCAGCGCGACCGACTGCAGCGCGCGAGTGGCGGCCGACACCTGGGTCAGCACGTCGATGCAGTAGACATCCTCGTCGACCATGCGCTGCAGGCCGCGGACCTGGCCCTCGATGCGGCGCAGGCGTGTGAGGTACGACTCTTTGTCGCTGGTGTAACCGTGCACGTCAGCGATTATATACGGGTAACGGGTATGTTGCCCAAGATCATATACGGGTCGAAATGCACGACAGCTTCCCATAGTGGGAGGATGGGCCGCGCACTTGCCGTGGAACGCCAGTCGCCCGCGTGTCGGGCCGCTTGTCACCCCCCGTTCCGACCACGATGGAGGAGTGCTCCAACGCCCGCTGGCAGTAGTGCGGTGTCCCGACCGCCGATAGCTGCCTCTACCATCCTTTGCGGACAGTTTCCGCACTTCAGGAGTGTGTCGTGCGATTCCGCCTGACGCCACGCGAGGACAGCTACTACGACATGTTCGCCGACGCGGCGAACAACCTCGTGACGGGCGCGCGTCTTCTCGTGGAAATGCTCAGCGACGGCGCTGACCGCGAGGACATCGCCGAGAAGATGCGCGCGTGCGAGCACGCGGGTGACGAGAGCACCCATGCGATCATGCGCCGGCTCAACGAGACCTTCATCACGCCGTTCGACCGGGAGGACATCTACCGCCTGGCGTCCACGCTCGACGACGCGATGGACTTCATGGAGGCCGCGGCCGACCTGGTCGTGCTGTACCGCCTCGACTCCCTGCCGAAGGAGATCGTGCGGCAGGTCGAGGTGCTGGAGCGCGCGGCCGAGCTGACCGCCGAGGCGATGCCGCGGCTGCGGTCGATGAAGGACCTCAGCGAGTACTGGATCGAGATCAACCGCCTGGAGAACCAGGCCGACCAGATCTACCGGCGGCTGCTGGCCAAGCTGTTCGGCGGCGAGTACGAGGCGCTGACCGTACTGAAGCTCAAAGAGGTGATCGACCAGCTCGAGTTCGCCGCCGACGCGTTCGAGCACGTCGCGAACACCGTCGAGACGATCGCGGTCAAGGAGTCCTGAGCCCAGGCATGGAACTCGTCGCCCTCATCGTCGTCATCGGCGTCGCCCTCGCTTTCAACTACACCAACGGTTTCCACGACGCGGCGAACGCGATCGCCACGTCCGTCTCCACCCGGGCGCTGACCCCGCGCGCGGCGCTGGCGATGGCGGCCGTGATGAACCTCGTCGGATCGATGCTCGGCACCGGCGTGGCGAAGACCGTCGGCGAGGGCATCATCGACACCCCGTCCGGCATGCACGGCCTCACGGTGGTGTTCTCCGCGCTGATCGGCGCGATCGCCTGGAACCTCGTCACCTGGTACTTCGGGCTGCCCTCGTCGTCGTCGCACGCGCTGATCGGCGGCATGGTCGGCGCGGCGATGGCGTCGTCCGGCATCGTCTACTGGTCGGGCGTGCTCGACAAGGTCGTCATCCCGATGATCGTGTCGCCGGTGGTCGGTCTGGTGCTCGGCTTCCTGGTGATGGTCGCGATCCTGTGGATCTTCCGCAGGTCCAACCCGGGGCGGGTCAGCCGCGGGTTCCGGCTCGCGCAGTCGCTGTCGGCCGCCGCGATGGCGCTCGGCCACGGCCTGCAGGACGCGCAGAAGACGATGGGCATCATCGTGCTCGCCCTGGTCACAACGGGCTATCAGACGGGCTTCGACGTGCCCCTCTGGGTGATCCTCATGAGCGCGGCCGTGCTGTCGCTGGGCACATACTCCGGCGGCTGGCGCATCATGCGCACGCTCGGGCGGCGCATCATCGAGCTCGACCCGCCCAAGGGGTTCGCCGCGGAGATCACCGCGTCCGCCGTGCTCTACACCACGGCGTTCGTCTGGCAGGCGCCCATCTCCACGACGCACACCATCACGGCGGCGATCATGGGCGTCGGTGCGACCAAGCGGGTCTCGGCCGTGCGCTGGGGCGTCGCCGGCAACATCGTGTTCGCGTGGATCGTCACCATGCCGGCCGCGGCGCTGGTCTCGGCGGTGACGTACTGGATCGCGCACCTGATCATGGGCACCTGACCGGGACCGGTCCCGGCCGAGGCCCGTACCTTCGCGGCGACGTGAACGTACGGGGTGTCCGGAGGTCGGCGTGGTGCGGGTGTGGACGGTTGTCATGGCGGCGGGCGTGTTCCTGCTGGCCGGGTGCGCGGCGGAGCCGACGGCGTCGCCAGGGGAGCTGTTCCACGAGTACGCGCGGAACCCGCACGTACGAAACGACGTGTTCCCCGGCATGGGCGACAGCGCCGACCGCCTGGCCAACCTGGCCGCCCAGGGCGCACCGGTGGACATCGAGTCGCAGTTGTTCGGCGCGTACCCGTGCGCGGGCCAGTCGCGGTGCACGCCGTCCGCGTCCGTGCGGCAGGCGGCGCGGCAGACGACAGGAAGCGACCGGCTCTACCAGCGGTACATCCTGGTCAAGCACGACGGCGGCGCCATGGAGCTGATGCCGGAGTACGTCGCGCGCGGGCGCGGCACGGCCGTGCTGATCGACGGCGACGGGCGGACGTACCACGACCTGGCCGCGTTCCGCAGCGACGGGCCGCTGCGGTCCAGCGACCTGGTCCTCACCCTCGGCGACGTCACCTCGGTGCCGGGGAAGGGCAGGTTCGTCGCCGTGACCGGGCACACCCCGGCGACCGTGTGGCCGTGGTACGCCGGGGGAGCCGTCGTGGTGGTGCTGGCCGCCGGCCTCGTCGTGTGGCGGCGGCGCACCCTCCGCAGGGAGTTCCCCGAGACGCCCGTATTGCAGGGTGACCCGGCTCCGGATCAGCCGAAGCGGCCGGAGATGTAGTCCTCGGTGGCCTTCTCGTCCGGCTTCGTGAAGATCTTCTTCGTGTCGGCCATCTCGATGAGGCGGCCGGGCTGGCCGGGGCCGGTGATGGTGAAGAACGCGGTGACGTCGCTGACGCGGGCCGCCTGCTGCATGTTGTGCGTCACGATGACGATCGTGTAGCTCTCCTTGAGCCGCTCGATGAGGTCCTCGATCGCCAGCGTGGAGATCGGGTCGAGCGCGGAGCACGGTTCGTCCATCAGCAGGACGTCCGGCTGGACGGCGATCGCGCGGGCGATGCACAGCCGCTGCTGCTGGCCGCCGGACAGCCCCGCGCCCGCCTTGCCCAGCCGGTCCTTGACCTCGTTCCACAGTCCCGCCCCCGTGAGGGACCGTTCAACGACGTCGTCGAGCTCGCTCTTGCGGCGCCGGCCGAGCAGGCGGATCCCCGCGGCCACGTTGTCGTAGATCGACATCGTGGGGAACGGGTTGGGCCGCTGGAAGACCATGCCGACGCTGCGGCGCACGGCCACCGGGTCGACGTTCGGGCCGTAGAGGTCCTGGCCGTCGAGCATGACCTTGCCGTCGACCGTGCCGCCCGGCGACAGCTCGTGCATGCGGTTGAGCGTGCGCAGCAGGGTGGACTTGCCGCAGCCGGACGGGCCGATGAACGCCGTCACCTCGCGCGGCTCGATCGCCAGGGACACGTCGGCGACGGCGGTCGTCGCACCGTAACGGGCGTTCAGCCCGCCGATCTCGATCCGCTTGGCCATGGAACTCAGGTCCTTCTCTCGTTGCGTACTCGGCTATCGGGCACGTGCGGGGGCCTTCCACCGTGCGATGCCCCTGCCGATGAGGTTCAGCAGCATGACGATGATGATCAGCGTGAGCGCGCCGGTCCACGCGCGGTCGATGGCCGTGGGGTCCGGCTTGCCCGCCTGCTGGAAGATGAACTGCGGCAGCGCGACCTGCGGACCGGTGAACGGGTTGGTGTTGATGGAGTCGGTGAAGAAGCACACCAGCAGCAGCGGAGCGGTCTCGCCGGCGATGCGCGCGATCGCGAGGATGACGCCGGTGATGATGCCGGGCAGCGCGGTGGGCAGCACGATCTTGAGGATCGTCCGCCACTTCGGCACGCCGAGCGCGAGGCTGGCCTCGCGGAGGTCGCCGGGTACGAGCCTGATCATCTCCTCGGTGCCGCGCACCACGATCGGCATCATCAGGATCGACAAGGCCAGCGAGCCGGCGAACCCGGAGAACCCGAAGCCGAGCACCAGGATCCACGCGGACAGGATGAACAGGCCCGCGACGATGGACGGCAGGCCGGTCATGACGTCCACGAAGAAGCTGATCGTCTTCGCCAGCCGCCCGCCCTGCCCGTACTCGGTCAGGTAGATCGCGGTGAGGATGCCGATGGGCAGCGCGATGATCGTGGCGATCAGCACCATCTCCAGGGTGCCGAGGATGGCGTGGTACGCGCCGCCGCCGGCGTCCTTCGCGTCGATGTTGCGCATCGAGTGCGAGAAGAAGTCCATGTCGAAGCGGGCCGCGCCGTTCTTGATGACCATCCACAGCACCGAGATCAGCGGGATGACCGCGATCACGAAGGCCAGGCAGACCAGGACCAGGAACGCCTTGTCCTTGATCCGGCGGGCCGGGCTGATGCTGTTCACGCTCACGCGCGTACCTTCTTCCGTGCGATGACCAGCCGCGCGGCCATGTTGACGACCAGCGTGATGACGAACAGCACCAGGCCGGAGGCGATCAGCGCGCCCCGGCCGTTCTCGCTGGCCTCGGCGAACGTGTTCGCGATGTTGGCCGCGATGCTGTTGCCGTTGGTGTTCAGGAGCTGCGCGCTCACGGTGAACGCGGCGGGCAGCACCATGGCGACCGCGATCGTCTCGCCGAGCGCCCGGCCGAGGCCGAGCATCGCCGCGCTGATCACGCCGGACTTGCCGAACGGCAGCACGGTCATGCGGATCATCTCCCAGCGGGTGGCGCCCAGCCCGAGCGCCGCCTCCTGGAGGTTGACCGGCGCCTGGAGGAACACCTCGCGCGACACCGCCGCGATGATCGGCAGGATCATGATCGCCAGCACCAGGGAACCGGTCAGCACGGACTTGCCCGCGACCTGGTCGGCGCTGAACAGGGGGATGAACCCGAGCGTGTCGTGCAGCCACTGCCACACCGGCTGGACGCCCGGCACCAGGAAGATCAGGCCCCACAGCCCGTAGACGACGCTGGGCACGGCGGCCAGCAGGTCGACGATGTAGCCGAGGATCGCGGCCAGGCTGCGCGGGGCGTAGTGGGAGATGAACAAGGCCACGCCGACGGCGACCGGCGTGGCGATGATCAAGGCGATGAGGGACGTCAGCACGGTTCCGAACGCCAGCGCGGCGATGCCGAAGACCGAGGGCGTGCCGTCGGGGTTCCAGGTGGTGGTCGTCAGGAAGCTCGCGTGGTTCGCGCGCAGCGCCGGGATCGCCTCGGCGATCAGGAACGCGGCGATCGCGGCCATGATCACCAGGAGGAGGATCCCGGCACCGCTTGACGCCAGCCGGAACAACCGGTCGCCGAGGCGTCCGGGGGAGGGGGCCGGACGCGCTCCCGCGCCCGAACCCCCCTGCTCAATGATCTCCGTCGAGCTGGACATCGATCAGGCGAGGCCCTTCACGACGTCCTGCACCTTGGTCTGGATCGACTTCGGCAGCGGCGCGTAGCCGAGCTGGGTCAACCCGGACTGGCCGGCGTCGCTGGCCGTGTAGGTCAGGAACGACTTGACCAGCTTGAGCTGGTCCGCCGGAAGCCCCTTCAGGCACGTGATCTCGTACGTCGTCAGCACGATCGGGTACGCGCC
Source organism: Streptosporangiaceae bacterium (assembly GCA_036502625.1). Classification (GTDB taxonomy): domain Bacteria; phylum Actinomycetota; class Actinomycetes; order Streptosporangiales; family Streptosporangiaceae; genus DASXYG01. Next base: position 86,772 of record DASXYG010000098.1, on the reverse strand, counting down.
GGCTTCCTTGGTGTTGTAGTCGATCGCCAGGGAGAGGTCCTTGCCCTTGCCGACGACCTTGGCCGCCTCGACGCCCTTGGACGCGGAGTCCGGCGACAGCTCGACGAACTTGCCGCTGCCGTTGGCGACCTTGGCGGTCTGCAGCTTGCCGTTCATCGCGTAGGAGTACTCGTCGTAGGCGATCGAGCCGTTGCCCTGCTTGACCGCGGCGGCGACACCGTCGGAGCCCTTGGCGCCCTGCCCGCCCGGCGCGACCCACTTCTTACCGGGCGCGTACGTCCAGACCTTCGGCGCCGTGGCCTGCATGAACTTGGTGAAGTTGTCGCTCGTGCCGGACTCGTCCGCGCGGTGCACGGTGGAGATCGCGGTGGACGGCAGCTTCGCGCTGGGGTTGTCCTTCTTGATGGCCGGGTCGTTCCACGTCTTGATCTTCCCGGCGAAGATCCCCGCGATGGTCTTGGGGGAGAGCTGGAGGTTGTCGACGCCCTTGAGGTTGTAGACGACCGCGATCGGGCCGACGACCATCGGGAGGTCAACGGCCGAGCCGGTCTTGCAGCGCTGGTCGGCCTTCGGGTGCTCCTCGGGCTTCAGCGCGGAGTCCGACCCGGCGAAGGCGGTCGATCCGGCGATGAACTGCTGCACCCCCGCGCCGGAACCGTTTCCGTTGTAGTTCAGGTTGGCGCCCGAACAGGCCTCCTGGTACGCCTTGCGCCAGGTGTCCATGGCGTTGCCCTGTGCGGTGGACCCGGACGCGTTCAGCGTGCCTTTGCCGCAGTCCTTGATATTGCCCGCCGCCTTGCTGGTCCCCGGACTGGTGTTGTTGTCCGTACCGCAGGCCGTGAGCGCGAGCGCTCCGGCGACGACCACGCCGGCGATTCCGGCGTACCGCTGGAACTTCACGTGTCCCAGTCCTTCCTCAGATTCCTCTGTTGTCGTCGCCGACGGTAGGAAAGGGAAGTGACCGGCCAGAACGGGTGAGGTGAACGCGCAGTGAACGCCGTTCGTCGGTTTCACGAAGGATGCCGGGCGCTACAACGTACGTACGGTTAACCACGCTGTGTAGGCCCAGGTAATGGGCGTTCGCGGGTGGATTAGCGGCGGTACATGATGTCGGCGTCCCAGCGGGTGAACTCCAGGGACTCGTACAGGCGGACGGCCGCGGCGTTCGTTTCCTCGACGTACAGGAGGACCTGGCTGAGGCCGAGGCCGCGGAGGTACTGGAGGCCGGCCACCGTCAGGGCACGGCCGAGGCCGCCGCCCTGGGCGTACGGGCTGACGCCGACCGCGTAGACCTCGCCCATCGGCTCGCTGCCGTCGCCGCCGCCGTTGGGGTGGACCTTCGTCCAGTGGAAGCCGACGAGGTCGCCGCCGCGTTCGGCCAGGAAGAAGCCGGTGGGGTCGAACCACGGCTCGGCCTCGCGCTGGCGGAGGTCGTCCATGGTCATGCCGCCCTGCTCGGGATGCCACTGGAACGCGGCCGCGTTGACGGCGAGCCACGCCTTCTCGTCGGCGTCGACGCGGAACGTGCGGACGGTGACGTCGTCGGGGAAGGCCGGGCTCGGCACCGGGGCGTACAGCGACCGGCGCATCTGGAGGAGCGTACGGACCCGGTCGAAGCCGAGCGTGACGGCCAGCCGCTCGGCATGCGGGTGCTGGCCGTGCGACCAGGCGCGCAGGTGGCCGTTCGGCGCGGACGCGAGCAGCGCCTGGGCGAGCGCGCGCCCGTGGCCGCGGCCCCGGCGCGCCGGGTCGACGACCATCTCGGCCACCGCGTCGTCGTCGGGCTCGCTGACGTCGAGCTGGCCGTAGCCGGCGAGGTCGGCGTCCTCGTAGACGAGGACGTGGCGCCGCTGCTCGCCGTCGCCGTAGCGCAGGCCGAGCATGACGTGCTCGCCGACCGGGGCCACCCGGTCGGCCGCGGTCGCGGCGTCCACGATCCGCGTGACGTCGCGGACCTCGTCGGGGTCCAGCCGTCCCTTGACCACCTCGCGCCGATCACCCATGGCCCGAGCCTACTAAGGAGATCACCGGAAACCGCTAGACCTGGGGCGCGCGGAGCGGGAAATGGCACGCGGCGGCGTGCCCGCCGGCGGTGAACGGGCGCAGCGGCGGTTCCTCCTCGGCGCAGATGTCGCCGGCCAGGGGGCAGCGCGTACGGAACCGGCAGCCGGACGGCGGGCTGATCGCGGACGGCAGCTCGCCGGCCACGCCCTGGTGGACCTTCGCCCGCTCCACACGGGGGTCGGCCACCGGGATCGTGTCGACGAGGCCGCGGGTGTACGGGTGCACCGGCGCGGTGTAGACGTCCTCCGCGGGGCCGATCTCGACCAGCTTCCCGAGGTACATCACGCCGATCGTGGACGACAGGTAGCGCACCACCGACAGGTCGTGGGAGATGAACACGTACGTCAGGCGGTGCTCGCGCTGGAGGTCGCGCATCAGGTTGAGGATCTGCGCCTGGATGGAGACGTCGAGCGCGGAGACCGGTTCGTCGGCGACGATCAGCGCGGGCTGCAGCGCCAGCGCGCGTGCCAGGCCGAGCCGCTGCCGCTGGCCGCCGGAGAACTCGTGCGGGTAGCGCTCGACGGCCGCGGCCGGGAGGCCCACCTCGTCGAGGAGCCGGGCCACCGTGCGGCGCTGCTCGTCGCGTGAGCCGACCCGCTGGATGGCCAGCGGCTCGCGCAGCACCGTGCCGACGCGCATCCGCGGGTCCATGGAGGCGTAGGAGTCCTGGAACATCAGTTGCACGTCGCGCCGCCTGCGGCGCCGGTCGCGGCCGCGCAGCCGGGTCAGGTCGGTGCCGCCTCCCGTGCCGTCGCCGAACCTGATCGTGCCGGAGTCGGCGGTCTCCAGGCCCACGATCAGCCGCCCGATCGTCGTCTTCCCGCAGCCGGACTCGCCGACCAGCCCGAACGTCTCGCCCCGCCGTACGGTGAACGACACGCCGGCGACCGCGCTGACCGTGCCGATCCGCCGCTGGAGCACCGCGCCCGCGGTCACCGGGAACCCCTTGACCAGGTTCTCCACCCGCAGGAGGTGCTCCTCGTCCGGGTCGGGCGCCACGGACGGCGGCTCGGCCGCGCTGACCGCCACGCCCGTGCGCTCGGCCGTGCCGACCGGGAAGAAGCAGGCGTACTCGTGCCCGGCGACGTCGCCGAGGAGGTCCGGCTCGTCCGTACGGCAGCGGTCCGCGGCGTACCGGCAGCGCGCCGCGAACCGGCAGGCCGGCGGCGGTTCGGTGAGGTCGGGCGGCAGGCCGGGGATGCTGTACAGCCGGGTGCGCTCGGCCACGGACGTCTCGGGCAGCGCCTCGAACAGCGCCTCGGTGTACGGGTGGCGGGGGTTGGCGAACAGCGTGGACGTGTCGGTGGTCTCGACGACCTTGCCCGCGTACATCACCGCCACCCGGTCGGCGTTGCCCGCGATCACGCCGAGGTCGTGGGTGACCAGGATGACCGCCATGCCGAGCCGGGCGCGCAGGTCGTCGATCAGCTCGAGGATCTGCTTCTGGATGGTGACGTCGAGCGCGGTGGTGGGCTCGTCGGCGATCAGCAGCTTGGGCTCGCAGGCCAGCGCCATCGCGATCATGGCGCGCTGCCGCATGCCGCCGGAGAGCTGGTGCGGGTAGTCGCCGAGCCGCTGCTCCGGGTACGGCATGCCGACCAGGCCGAGCACCTCGGCCGCGCGGCGCATCGCGGCCGCGGAGCCGGCGTCGCGGTGCAGCCGTACGGACTCCGCGATCTGCCGCCCGATCGTCATGGTCGGGTTCAGCGAGGTCATGGGGTCCTGGAAGACCATGCCGACCTCGTTGCCGCGGACCCGGCGCATGCCCGAGTCGGTGGCGCCGGTGATGTCCGTGCCGTCGAGGGTGACGGTGCCGCCGACGATGTGGCCGCCCGGCGGGAGCAGCCGCATCACCGACAGCGCCGTCATGGTCTTGCCGCAGCCGGACTCCCCGACGATGCCGAGGGTCTCGCCGCGGTCCACGGTGAGGCTGACGCCGTCGAGCGCGTGCACGGTGGACCGGCTGAGCCTGATGTCGGTGCGCAGGTCCTCGATCTCCAGCAGTGCCATCTGCGTCCGCCCCTCAGCGCCGTTGCAGCCGTACTTCGAAGGCGTCGCGCAGCGCGTCGCCGATGAAGTTGAACGCGATGACGACCAGGATGATCGCCAGGCCGGGCGGATAGATCAGCCACCAGTACCCGACGTAGACGTACTGCGTGCCGTGGCTGAGCATCGCGCCCCAGTCGACGGCCGGCGGCGGCACGCCGAGCCCGAGGTAGCTGAGCGCGACGATCGTGAGGATCGCGTCGGCGACCTGGAACGTCGCGTTCACCATGATCGTGCCGACCGCGTTGGGCGCGATGTGCCGCAGCACGATGCGCGTGCCGCCGCCGCCCATCACCTTGACGGCCTGGACGTACTCGCGGACGCGCAGCGACAGCGCCTCGCCGCGCACCAGCCGCGCGGTGCCGAGCCAGGAGATCATCGCCAGCACGACGATCAGCACCCCGACCGTCGGCGTGAGGATCGCGGACAGCACGAGCAGCAGGAACAGCGCCGGTACGGACATGGCGGCGTCGACGATCCGCATCATGACCGCGTCCACGACGCCGCCGACGTAGCCGGCGACCGCGCCCCACAGCGTGCCGAGCACGGTCGCCAGGACCGCCGCGGCCACGCCGACCTCCAGGGACGACCGCCCGCCGATCATGAGCCGGCCGAGCTGGTCGAACCCGTCCTGGTCGGTGCCCAGCGGATGGCCGGCCGCCCCGGGCGCGAGCTCCGCGTCGCCGAGGTTCGTGTGCACCTGGTCGGTGTGGTAGATCAGCGGCCCCACGAAGCAGAACAGCAGGAACGCGACGACGATGACGACACCGACGATCGCGAGCCGGTTCTCGGTGAAGACGTCGAGCCCGCGCCGGAACAGTCCGCGCGTCGGCCCCTGGATCGCCCCGCCCGACGGCGTCGCGGCATCGGGTTGCACGCCGCGCTCGGACGGGTCGAGGAACGGTGACGGGGTGTTCGCTGTCATGCGTTCACGTACCTCACTCGCGGGTCGAGTACGGCGTAGGCGATGTCGGCGAGGAGGGAGCCGATGACGGTGGCCAGCGACACGATCAGCGTGAAGCCGAGGAGCACCGGGTAGTCGCCGTCCTGTGCGGACTGCCAGAACAGGTAGCCCATGCCGGGGAAGTTGAAGACGGCCTCGGTGATCAGGGCACCGCTGAAGATCAGCGGCAGGTTCAGGCCGAGGAGTGTGGCGATGGGGATGAGCGCGTTGCGCAGGATGTGGCCGTACAGGATGCGCCGCTCGCTGGCCCCCTTGGCGCGGGCGGTGCGTACGTAGTCCTCGGTGACGTTGTCCAGCACGGACGAGCGCATGTAGCGGCTGAACTCGGCGATCGTCAGCAGCGCGAGCGTCAGTACGGGCAGGACGAGGGACGCCGGGTCGCTGAGCGCGTCGAGGAAACCGCCCTGCGGGCCCTCCGGCGGCAGGATCGGGAACGTCACGGAGAAGACCAGGATCAGCACGAGGCCGAGGAAGAACGGCGGCGCGGCGTAGAAGACGAACGCCAGGCCGGTCATCGTGTAGTCGACGACCGTGTTGCGGCGCACCGCCTGGACGATGCCCAGCGGTATGGCCACGATCACCGTGATGACGATCGCGCCCACCGTGAGGATCAGCGTCTTCGGCAGCCGCTCGCCGATGAGCGAGACCACCGACTGGTTCAGCTTGTACGAGAACCCGAGGTCGCCGTGGACCAGGTGGTCCAGCCACACGAGGTACTGGACGGGGACCGGTTTGTCGAGCCCGTTGTCGTGTTTGAACTGCGCGATCTGCAGGGCGGTCGCGCGCGGGCCGAGGATGGCGTGCGCGGGGCCGCCGGGCAGGAGCTGCAGCAGGATGAACACGATGATCGTCACGAGCACGATCACCACGAGCGACTGGAGCAGGCGGCGGAACAGGTAGCCGGTCACCGCCGCCCCCTAGGAGCGGGCGGCGGTGACCGGTCGACGCCGCGGGGGCGTCCGATCATTTGACGAAGTACCAGTTCTCGGGGTTGATGTTGAGGAAGACGTTCTGCGGGATGACGCCGCGCAGGTTGTCCTTGACCTCGGTGAGCGCGTAGTCGCCGTTCGGCTGCCAGATCACCGGCACCTGCTTGGACAGGTAGTTCTGCCAGGTGTACATGTCCTGCGGGTTGCTGGACGTCAGCGTCTTGGCGATCATCTGGTCGTTCGTCTTGTCGGTGTAGCTGCCGGAGTTCGAGCCCGCGCCGGTCTGGAACAGCGTCTCGCCGCTGGGGTAGTAGTCAGGCGCGAAGACCCAGCCGCCGCCCCAGTCGCCCATGTCCCAGTCGCAGATCTTCTGGCTCGCCTTGCACGGCACGGCGGTGCCCTCGACCTGGTTGAACGAGCCGCCCTTGAGGTCCAGCTTGATGCCGGCGGTCGAGGTGTTCGACTGGAGCTGCTTCATCTCCGACTCGATCCACGAGTTGCCCGTGGCCCACAGCAGCTTGAACTCCAGCTTGGCGCCCTTCTTGATGCCGGGGCCGCACTGCGACGGGTTCGCGCAGGTGGTGACGCCGTTCGGGGTGACCGTCCAGCCGTGCGAGGTGAGCAACTGCTTGGCCTTGGCCGGGTCGTACGGGAACGGGTTCGTCTTGAGCTGCGGGGAGAGCACGTCGGGCGGCGTGTTCGGCACCGGGCCGACGGTGGCGGAGCCGTATCCGCGCAGCGGGCCCTTGATGACGCTCTCCTGGTTCATGAGGTACTCGATCGCCTGGCGGACGTAGGTCTGCCGGAGCATCGGCCCGGTCTTCGGGTTGTTCTGGTTCACCGGGAAGTAGTTGATGCTGTAGGAGATCCAGGGGTCCATCGAGTAGCCGGGCACCGGGTTGCGGCCGACCTTCGCGTTCGCCGGTTTGTTCGGCGCGTCCACGGTGGGCAGGTAACCGACGCTGAGGTCGGACTTCCCGGACCGCAGCACGTTGTACTCGCTGTCCTCGGTGGTGAACGGCACCATCTTGAACTGCGCGAGCCGCGGCTTGACCGGCCCCGAGTACGCCTTGTTCGGCACCAGCGTGACGTGGCCGTCGGAGTTGAACGCCGACATCTTCCACGGCCCGTCGACGGTCTGCCACAGCGGCGCGGTGGCGTAGGACTTGAGGTCCTTGGCCTGCTTCGCGAGGTAGTCGTACACCGACTTGCAGTCGCTCACCTTCGTCGAGCAGGACTTCTTGCCGCTCGCGTCCTTGTCCCACGACTCGGGCATCGGGGTGATCTGGCTGAGCTGGTTCCAGGTGAACCACTGCGGCGAGTACGCCTTGTCGGTGGTGAACGTGAGCTGTGTGCCGCTGTCGACGTGCACCGACTTCACGTTGTCCGGGAACTGGCCGGGGACGTACGGCGCGAAGTTCTTCTTCTCGACCTTCGCCATGTTCACCCAGAACATGACCGCCTTGGCGTCGACCGGCGTGCCGTCGGAGAACTTGTACGGCTTCAGGTTGACGGTGATCTTCTTGCCGCTGAATTTCGGCTGGTTGATGAGGCTGACATTCCAGTCGAGGGCCGCCTGGCCGCCCTTGCCGGCCCAGACCAGCGGCCTCCACAACTGGTACTGCAGATTGGAGTTGTAGACGCTGAAGTCCTGGATCGGCATGAACGGGAAGATGTAGTTCGGCACCGAGTTGGGCGGCAGCGCCCACGAGGCCGTGCCGCCGTTCATCGGGGTTCCGCCGGTCGGCGCCTTGTTGCCCGTACCGCCGCCGCCACAGGCCGCGGCGAGCAGGATCGCCGCTCCGGCCGCGGTGCTCAGGAGTAACGTCCGACGGCGATCTCGCGACGATCTCATCCGATCCCCTCACGCCCTGGGACCCGCACCGCAGGATTTTCCGGCAGGGCCCGCGTATCCACTCGTCATTTACGGCTTACGTGGGCGGATGAGAATAGGAAACCTGTCAAATGGTTTCTCGATCAGGTTGTGACGTGTGCGTTATCCGGGGCACGTGAGATGATCTTGTTCGCGTTTGCAAAATGATCAATTCTCCGGGCAAAGGCGCAAAAGTATAAGTGCGCGGCGCGAGATGGGAATGAAGGTAAAGTGATCGGCGGATATGTGTTGCCGGGCCTTTGCCGGCGACTACGGGACGTGTCCGGCCGCGGACGGTTCGTACGCGGAATCGGCGTCCGGGGCGATCGTTATCAGCGTGCGTGCGTGCGCTGTGACTCGGTGTCCTCGTTCGCCGACGGAACGAAGCGGTAGCCGACGTTCCGTACGGTGCCGATGAGCGCCTCGTGCTCCGCGCCGAGCTTCGCGCGCAGCCGCCGCACATGGACGTCGATCGTGCGGGTGCCGCCGAAGTAGTCGTAGCCCCACACCTCCTGGAGGAGCTGCGCGCGCGTGAACACCCGGCCCGGGTGCTGCGCGAGGAACTTCAGCAGCTCGAACTCCTTGAACGTGAGGTCGAGCGCGCGGCCCCGCAGCCGCGCGGCGTACGTGCCCTCGTCGATGGTGAGCTCGCCGTTGCGGATCTCCTCGGGCTGCGCCTCCGCCGCGCCGGCCCGGCGGCCCACCGCGAGCCGCAGCCGCGCCTCGACCTCCGCGGGGCCCGCCGAGACGAGGAGCACGTCGTCGACCCCCCACTCGGCGCTGACCGCCGTCAGCCCGCCCTCGGTCACCACGGCGATCAGCGGCGCGTCGAGACCCGTCGTGGTCAGCACCCGGCACAGGCTCTTGGCGTGCACGAGGTCGCTGCGGGCGTCGACCAGGACGACGTCGGCGGCGGGGGTGTCGAGCAGCGCCGACGCCTCGGCCGGCGCGACCCGGACCCCGTGCAGAAGCAGCCCGAGCGCGGGCACGACCTCGGCCGCGGGTTCGAGCGCGTTGGTCAACACCAGGAGTTCACTCACGCCCAAGGCCCCCTGCAGGTGCTTTACATGACGGAAACACGTCGGCGTAAAAGACAACAGGACCCGGCGGCGTCGTTGCCTGGGTCCTTCGTTGTCCAGGATATAACACGTGGCCGCGGCCCATAAGCTGGCCTCCGGGACGAGGCCGTCCCGCGCTCGGAAGAGGGACACGTGGCTATCGGAACACTCAGATACTGGGCCGCCGCCAAGGAGGCGGCCGGGCGTGCTGACGAGCCGTACGACGCCGACACGCTGGCCGGCGCGCTCGACGCCGCGCGCGAGCGGCATGCCGGGCGGCCGCGGTTCGCCGAGGTGCTCGCGCGCAGCTCGTTCCTGGTCGACGGGGCGCCGGTCGGCGGGCGCGACCACGCGTCCGTGACGCTGGCCGACGGCGACGTCGTCGAGGTGCTTCCGCCGTTCGCCGGCGGGTGATTCGGGGACCTTCGTGCGCTTTCTGCGGGTAGGGTGATCCCTCCCCGGCCCTCGATGTCAAGCGACATGGATGAGGTATGCGCAAACTCGTCGTCACCCTGATCGTGCTGGTGCTGCTCCTGGTCGGCGCCGACTTCGGCGCCAAGTACGCCGCCCAGTCCGCGATCTCCAAGCAGCTCGCGACGAGCTACCAGCTCGACCCGGCGCCCCAGGTGACCGTGCACGGCTTCCCGTTCCTCACCCAGGCGATCAGCGGCACGTACGGGCAGATCGACGTCGATATGGCCGAGGTCAGCCGGGAGAGCATCCGGGTGGAGAACGTCCACGCCCACCTCTACGACGTCCGCGCGCCCATCTCCGAGGTGATCAACAACGCGCGGAGCATCACCGCGGGGCGCGCGACGGGCACCGCGATCGTGCCGTTCGACGTCATCAAGAAGCGGCTCCCCGACGGCTTCACCGTCAAGCCGAGCGGCCAGAACCTCGTGCTGTCCGGCAAGGCGCGCGCGCTCGGCGTCAGCGTTCCGGTGAAGGCGTCGCTGAAGCTGAAGGTCGCGTCGGGCGGCCTGGTCGCCACGCCGGACAAGATCACCGTGGCGGGCGGGCAGGTGCCGGGCTCCGTGGTGGCCAACCAGATCGGCTTCGAGGTGCCCATCCGCGACCTCCCGATGCACCTGAAGATCACCGACGTCCAGGTTCAGGACACGGGCGTGCAGGTGACGGCGTCCGCCACGAACGTCAAGTTCACCCAGTCCTGACCGGCCGCGGCGAATCGGCCGCCGTAATCGGGAATTCGGCCGGGGCCGTGGCCGCTGTGGCCTACATGACCGGGCTGATCGTGTGCGTCGCGGCGCTCGCCGTGGCCACCCTCGGCGGGCTTGTCTGGCGGCGGCGGAACGGGAAGATGACGGGCGACGCGAAGAACGGCGAAGCGCGGCTGACCGATGGCGACATCGGCGCGCCGCTCGGCGAGCGCGCCACCCTCGTGCAGTTCTCCACCGCGTTCTGCCAGCCCTGCCGCGCCACCCGGCGGGTGCTCGACGACGTCGCCGCGATGGTCGACGGCGTCGCCCACGTCGAGGTCGACGCCGAGGCCAACCTGGACCTCGTACGACGGCTCAACGTGCTGCGCACCCCGACCGTCCTGGTGCTCGCCGCCGACGGCGCGGTCGTCCGGCGCGCCAGCGGCGCACCCCGCCGTGCCGACGTCATCGCCGCGCTCGGCGAGGCCATCGCATGACCCGGCCACAGCGGGTTTCCGTACGCCCCGTCGCCCGCCGAGACCCAAGGGTGACAGCGATGGCCGGGCCACCTACCATCAAGGGCGTGCACCCAGGTACGGACAACCTGCTCACCCGGCGCCGCGCGGTCGACTTCTGCCGCGTGGCCACGGCACTGTGTCGCGCCTGACCAGCGTCCGCGGATAGGAACTCGCGAAAAGACGCGCACGCGTCCGCACGTCCTGGGCACATTCCGCTCATCTGGAGCACCCATGCAGGTTGATCCGCGTGGTCAGCGCATGGCCGCGGCGGTCACCACGATCGTCTTGGCCATCGTCCTCATCACCGGCAGCGCCTGGCTGCTCGCGGCGCAGACCGTGATCTTCGCGGTCGGTGCCGTGTTCGGCCTCACGTACGCGCCGTACGGCGTGCTGTACGCGCGGCTGGTACGCCCCCGGCTCGGCCCGCCCGCCGAGCTCGAGGACGCCGCGCCGCCCCGCTTCGCGCAGGGTGTCGGCCTGGTGTTCGCACTGGTGGGCCTGGCCGGCTACGCAACGGGTACGACCTGGCTCGGTATGGCCGCCACCGCATTGGCGCTGGTGGCCGCGTTCCTGAACGCGGTGTTCGGCCTGTGCCTCGGCTGCGAGATGTATCCGCTGATCGTTCGCGTGCTCAACCGTGACGCGTCCCGCACCACGTAAGCCAACGCAAAACGACACTCTCGATTGGGAGGCCCCATGAGCCGCGCCGACGTCCTAGTGGACGCGGATTGGGTGGACGCGCACATCGACGACCCCAACCTGGTGTTGGTCGAGGTCGACGAGGACACCGCCGCCTACGACAAGGGCCACATCCGTGGCGCCGTGAAGATCGACTGGAAGACGGAGCTGCAGGACCCGGTCCGCCGCGACTTCGTCGACAAGACCGGGTTCGAGAACCTGCTGTCCGCCAAGGGCATCGGCAACGACGACCTGGTCGTGCTGTACGGCGGCAACAACAACTGGTTCGCCGCGTACGCCTACTGGTACTTCAAGCTGTACGGCCACACCAACGTGAAGCTGCTCGACGGCGGCCGTAAGAAGTGGGAGCTCGACTCCCGCCAGCTCGTCGAGGACGTACCGAACCGGCCGGCGACCAGCTACACCGCCAGCGACCAGGACCTCGCGATCCGCGCGTTCCGCGACGACGTGGTGGCGGCGATCGGCGCGCAGAACCTCGTCGACGTACGGTCGCCTGACGAGTTCACCGGGAAGCTGCTCGCCCCGGCGCACCTGCCGCAGGAGTCGGCGCAGCGGCCCGGCCACGTGCCGACCGCGGCGAACATCCCGTGGGCGAAGGCCGCGAACGACGACGGCACGTTCAAGTCCGACGACGACCTCCGCGCGCTCTACGGCGAGGCGGGCGTCGACTTCGGCAAGGACACCATCGCGTACTGCCGTATCGGCGAGCGCTCGTCGCACACCTGGTTCGCGCTGCACGAGCTGCTCGGCCAGCCGAACGTGAAGAACTACGACGGCTCGTGGACCGAGTACGGCTCGCTGGTCGGCGTGCCGATCGAGCTCGGGGAGGGCAAATGACCGACGGCTGCGGCGCGCCCGCGGGGGGCGTCACCGGAACCGTGGACTACGACAGCCAGGCCGTGGTGCAGGGCCGGGTCGTCCGCGACGGCTCGCCCGTGAGCACCGGCTACGCGCGGCTGCTCAACCCGGACGGCGACTTCACCGCGGAGGTGCCGCTCGGCGCCGACGGCGGGTTCCGCTTCTTCGCGGCGCCCGGCGAGTGGACCGTGCGGGTGCTCGCGCCCGGCGGTGTGAGCGTCGACACAGGGGCGCGCGCGGCGTACGGCGCGCCCGCCGAGCTCGAGGTGGCCATCTAGCCGCACGATCACGGCGTGACCGAACGCCCTCCGGCCCTCAGCCGGGGGGCGTTCGGCGTGTTCGCCCCGGTGCGCGGTTCGGCGGTACCGGCGGCGGGTGTCCGCCAGGGTCGTTACGATGCACGGTGATGCGCCTGCTTTCCGCTGATTCACCCGTACGGCTGCCGTGGACGACCCTCCGGCTCGCCGGGCGCTACATCCTGCCCTTGGCGACCTGGTTCGCCGTCGGCCAGGCGCTGCACTGGCTGATCATCTGGTTCGGCGTCACGATCGGCCACGGCGGCATGCACCAGTTGCGCGTGGTCGCCGTGCTCGCGCTGCTCGTGGTGCTCGCCATGGTCACCGTCACCGTGCCGATCCTGATGCTGCACAGCATGCGCCACGGCGTGAGCGCCACGCAGGACAAGACGGAGGTCGACGGGCTGGCCACGGTGATCAGCCGGTCCATGCTCCCGTTCGTGATCATCTACTTCGCCTGGGGGATGATCAGGGACGACGCGAGCGCGTTCAGCCGCCGCGACATCGAGCAGAACTGGACGCAGTTCTACACCTCGCTGCACCCCGAGGCCGGGATGATCTTCTTCGGCCTCGGCTTCGGCGTCTCCCTGGCCATCGCCATCGGGTGCTACTACATCCGCGCCGCGTGCGAGATGCTCGCCAACCGGCGCGACAACCGGGTGTTCCCCATGGTCGCCGCGTTCTTCGAGACCGGCTTCAACGTGTTCGGCCTGTTCTCCATCGTGCAGGTCGTCACCAGCGGCAAGAACTGGTTCACCGAGCGGCACGTCTGGTCGGCCATCACCCAGTTCGTCACGTCCCTCGGCGACGCCATCCCCGGGTGGGACGCCTTCTGGGGCATGGTCGCCGACGCCTGGCCCAACTTCACCGACGCGGTGATGCTCCCGCTGCTGTGGCTCACGCTGGCGTCCGTCGTCTACGGGCGCGAGCTGTTCGACGAACGGGAGACCGCGCGCGGCACCCGCCTCGAACGGCTCTACGCGAAGTACGACTCGCTCTCGTCCTTCCAGCGGTGGATGCTCGACCACGTCCTGACCAGCTTCCGCGAGCGGTGGGCGCCGATCACCGGCGCGGTGCGGCTGGCGATGCGCGCGGGCGGCCCCGCGGTGGGCGTGTTCTGCCTCTGCTACGTCGCGATCGACGTGCTCACCGCGCTGGGCGCGCGCGGCGTGGTCGAGCTCATCGGCTACCAGCGCGACATCGCGGTGTGGGGGCCGATCATGGTGCCGATCACGTTCGTCCGCGACATGCTGCGTACGGTGCTGCAGACCGGGCTGCTGGCCGCGATGTTCGACCTGGCGGTGCGGCACGAGAAGCGGCGCCTCGCGGCGGCCGCCGAGGTCAGCGCTGGAACACCAGAGCCGGGTCCGTCACCGCTTGCGTCGGGTTATCCGACTGGTAGTCCAGCACCTGCTTCGGCCGCACCACCACACGCACTCGGCTGACCTGGTCCTTCGGCACGAGGGTCTGGATGGTCTCCGTGTTGACCTTGCCCGGGGTGGGCAGGCCGAGGCCGCCGAGGCTGCTGGTGGGCTGCCAGACGCGGCCCTTGTCGTCCTGGAAGACGTACTCCAGGTAGTTCATGCGGTTCAGGGTCGCCTTGGTGGGCGACTTGTAGCCGATGACGGCCTTCACCCCGGTGGTGCCGCTGGGGGCGTTCGTGCTGATGTAGGAGTCCGCGGGGCCGATGGAGCCGAGCACGAAGCGGGTTCCGGCGATCGTGCCGACCTTGCGGTGCGGGACGGTGGTGTACGCCAGGGCGATGCGCTTCTGCTTCTGGTAGTCCGAGAGGTCCTCGCGGAAGGGCATCCCGACCGCCACGCCCACGGCGACGACGAGCGTGACCGCGAGCGCGGCGATGCGCACGGGCCGGCCGACCTTCGGGAACCAGGGTTTCCGTGGCTTGTCCGGGTGGTGGGCGTGGCCGTCGCGGTACTCCTCCGGAAGCGCGAACCCCGCCCCACCCCAGCCCTCCTCCGGGCGGTAGAGCGGCGGCGGCGCCGGGTGACCCGCCCCCTGCGGCTGGGCGTACGGGTGGCCCTGTTGCGGCGCCTGCTGCGGGGGCTGCTGGGGGCCGGTGCGGGGCGGTTGCGCGTACGGCGGCTGGAGGTCGGGCCGTGGAGGGGCGGGCGGCTGCTGCGGGGCGTGCGGCGGGGCCTGCTGGGGACCGGTGCGCGGTGGCTGCGCGTACGGCTGTTGCGGCCCGGTGCGGGGTGGCGCGGGCGGGCGCTGCGGGGCCTGCTGGGGGCCGGGCGCGGGGGGTGGTTGCGGCGGGCGTTGGTGTGGGCCCGTGCGGGGGTCCGGTGGGGGCGGTGGCGGGGGTGCGCCGTGCCGGGGGTGGCGTTGCGGGGCCGGAGGCGGCTGGTGCGGTGCCGGTGGGGGCTGCTGTGGGTGCGGCCCCCGCGGCGGGGGCTGCGGTGGTCCCTGCTGGGGGAGCTGTGCGGGTTGCTGAGGCGGGCGCTGTTGCGGTTGCTGTGGGGGCGGCGGGGTGCCGTATGGGTGGCTCGGAGGCGGTGGGCGGCGGTACGGGTCTTCGCCGTGTGGGGGGTGGGTCACTGCTCCGGCTCCTTGTACTGCGCCTTCACCGCGGGGTGGGCGAGGAGGGTGGTCGCCTTGCCGCCGGAGATGCCCAGATCGACGTCGGCCTGGGGCATCAGCTCGAAGCCGTAGTGGGGGAACATCTTCTGCGGCGCCGGGTAGTCGTCCGTGGCGCGGGGCGACACCTCGAGGCGCACCCCGGGCAGGGCCGCGCGCGGCACCTCGAACAGCCAGGCGCCGACGGTCCAGAAGCCCGGCTCGGCGATGGAGTCGGTGAACTTGGTCTGCGAGCCCTTCTCGGACGGGCCGTAGTGGATGCCGTTGCCGGACTGGAGGTACACGGTGGGCAGCTTCGTGGCCTCGGTGGTGGCCTGGACGCGCGCGTCGACCACCACGAAGATCGCGGACGGCGACGTGGTCAGCGGCTTCCCGTAGCCCCGGTACGCGCCCTCGGAGACGGACTTCGCGACCGTCACCTTGTCGACCTTGACGCTGAACGGCCCGGACGTCACCGTCTGCCCCACCGCGCCGGACGAGCTCATCGGGGCGTACAGGTTGTCGTAGTCGCGCTCGTGGGTGGAGTAGACGAGCATGGCGGCGGCGAGCAGCGCGACCATCAGCGCCACGGAGCCCACGCCGCGCGCCAGGCGGGTGGCGTTCATCACGCGCCGCCCTTCACCGGGACGTTCACCTGGGCCGCGATGCCGTCGGTGTTGTAGGCGTTCGCCCGGCGCTGCTTGTCCGGCAGGAAGATGCCGTACCAGTTCGCGCAGGCGCGCATCCAGTTCTTGTGGCCGTAGAAGAAGTCGTCATCGTGGTCGTACGCGCAGAACCTGAGGTTCAGGGTCGTCGCGGCCTCCTGCCCCTTGTCGGGCGTGAGCTGCATCGTGAGGTCGGTGGGGATGCCGGGCTGCAGGGTGTCGGTCTCGGTGCCGCCGGAGTAGGCCTTGTACTCCTGGAGGATGGAGCCGCCCCAGGCCTGCAGCGGGATCACCGACTGGATGTAGTCGTTGACCGGGACCGTACGGTCGCTGGTGTTGGTGACGCGCAGCCGGGCCACGAGGTAGCGGTGGGACTTCCCGTCGAGCTTGTGCCGCTCCCAGGCGGCGCTCAGCGCGACCGAGCTGAACTTCACCTGGTCGACGGGCCTGCCGGTGGGGACGACGTCAGGACCACCGCTGTCGGCGGCGAATCCGCCGGTGGCCGCGGTGATCCCGAGGACGAGCAGGATCACGGCGGTGACGGCGCCGGCCACCCACAGCGCGGTGCGGCGCGGGCGCTCCTCGGCATGGCGCGCCGCGGCTGCCCCCTGCGGCGACCCGGGCGCGGCACCGGTGGGCGCCCCGGGCCGGTTACCGGGGGGTGGCGCGGGCGGTCCTGGCGAATACATCAATACGCGATGCTAACGGGGCGCCGCCCATGAGGTGGCGCGATGTCCGGATTGTGGATAACGGCGGCCCGTCCCTTGACCCGTACGCGGGGCCTGTATAGGCCACGCCTGGACAGTGTGAACTCGGCCCTGCGAACCTTGACCGCGACATGTCGATTGACGGAGGAGCGAGCCGAGAACGCGGCCCCCGGCGGGCTCGGTACCTCATCCCCAAGGGAACGCCGCGCCGTGCGCAGATCGTCGCGGGGCTCGGCACCGCGCTGGTCCTCGCGCACCTCCTGGCCGCCCAGCTCACCGGGGTCGTGGCGATCGTCTTGTACCTGGTCACGTGGCTGACCCGGTGGCGCAGGTCGTGGCTGTGGGCGCCGGCCGCGGTGGGCGTGCTGCTCGTGCTGGCCACCGGCCCCGGCCGTGCGCTCGACGGCTACACCGCGGGCCCGCGCCAGGTGCTCGCGTTCATCGGCGGCGTCGGCAGCGGCGCGGAGCAGGGCCGGCTGTGGCATCTCGGCGACGCGTTCGCCGGCATCGGCGGCTGGCTGCCCGGCCAGCTCCCGCTCGCCCTGGTCGCCGGCTCCGCGGAGGCGGCCGTCGCGTGCTGGATGAAGTGGCTGCACACCGACGAATGGCGGCTGCCCGAGCCGCGCTCCGGCCTGGTCGTGGCCGTACGACGGATCTTCACGACCCGGCGCATCCACGGCGGCGCCGTGGTCACCAAGGACGGCGCGGCGCTCGGCACCGCGCGCGCCACCGGCCGCCGTACGTCGCTGAGCTGGGCCGAGGCCGACCACGGCGTGCTCATCACCGGGGTGCGCGGCGCGGGAAAGACCACCACGGCATTCCAGCTCGCGCACGCCGCGATCCGCAGGCGCAAGCCGGTCATCGCCGTCGACCTCACCGGGTCGCCGGAGCTGATCGCCCGCGCCCGCGACGCCTGCGCGGCGACCGGCACCCCGTTCCACCTGTTCACCGCCGACGGCCCCGGCTGGTACGAACCGCTGCGCACCGGCGACGCCGGGCGCCGCGCCCTGCTGGTCGCCGGCATGGTCAACTGGACCGGCACCGGCGAGCAGTACCGCCGCACCTGCACGACCTACCTCACGGACCTCCTCAGCGTCGTCGAGGCCGCGCCCGCCGACGCGCGTACGTCCGTCCTCGACGAGATCACCCACCTGCTCGACCCCGAGGCGCTGCGGGCCCGCGCCGCGTACGTCCCCGACTACCACCCGCAGCGGCAGGCGCTGCTCGACCGCGTTCAGGTGTCGGCCAGCGCGGTCACCGCCGACCCGCAGGCCACCGCGCAGCTCCACACCCAGCTCACCGAGTTGCACGCCTCGCCGCTCGGCCGCCGCCTGCGGCCCGACCCGTTCGGCACGGGCGCCGGCGCGGGCGAGCACGACATCGACCTGAGCTCCGTCGTGCACGAGCGCGGCGTGGTGCTGTTCTCCCTGGAACCGGGGCTGACCGGCCACGCGGCCGGCGCGGTGGCCGGGCTGATCGTGCAGGACGTCCTGGCGCTCGGGCAGGAGCTGCGGCGCATCGGGGTGGCCGGCGACGGCCTGGTGTGGGTGGACGAGGCGGAGCCCGTCGGCACCGACGCGCTGGTCGACCTGGCCGCGCACGGCCGCGACGCGGGGCTCGCCACCGTGCTCACCACGTCCGGGGTGCCGCAGGACCGGCTGGTCGACGCGGTCGGCACACAGATCGTGCACCGTACGGCCGACCGCGGGCTGGCCGCGCGGTTCGCGGCGATGTGCGGCGAGCGGCTGGTGCCGGGCGAGCCCGACCAGCCGCCGGGCGGCCAGGGCGCGGCGGTCGTGCCGCCCCCGTACGGCCAGGGCGGGTACGGCCAGGCGCCGCAGCCGGGGTTCGCGCGCCGCCCGGTGATCGCCGTCGACGAGTTCGCGGACCGCGCGCCGGGGGAGTTCACGCTGATCGTAGCCGCGCCGCGGCGGCGTCTCGTGCCGCTGGCGCGCACCGTGCGGTCGCGCATCGCCGCGCCGTCCGGCGGGCGCGCGCGGCGGCAGGCCGCGGCCGAGGAGCCGCCGGCCGCGGCGCCGGTGGTGCCGCCACCGCCGGGCACGCCCGACCCGCCCGCGTACGACACGCCCCGTGTGGTGTCCGGCCCCGCGCAGCCGTCGATCCCGCCGCCCGCGCCGTCGTCCGTACGCGACCCGCGCGACGCGCCGCCGATGCCGCCGTCGGCGGAGCGCAGGTCCGGGCCCGTCCCCCCGTCCGGTCCGCTGCCCGGCCATCATCGGAGGTCATGAGGCATGCGCTGGCCGGGGACCGGCCTGTTCGATACCGTCATCGGCGGAGAACTCATAATCTGTCCCCGACAGGGTTGCCCGTAGCCAGATGAGGTCTTGACGTGTCCGACGTTTCCGACGTGCGAGCGGAGTCCGAAGGGCGGCCGCGTCCGGGCCGTCAGGGCGCCCGGCGCCGGGGGCAGCCGATGCGCCCCGACCGTGTCTACGTGGGCTGGCAGTACGCCCTGCTGCACGGCGATCCCGGCCCGCCGCCGCGCCGCCCCACCCCGCAGGACTCCCGGAACGTCGACCCCGGCTGGGTGGCCGCGCAGCGCCGCGAGGAGAGCCTGCTCAACCGGCCGCTGAAGTGGGCGTTCGGGGTGTCGCTCGGGTTGACGGCGCTGTTCGCCGTGCTGTGGGCCGTCGGCGTGCTGTCGGCGTTGTTCGCGATCGTCGTCCTGGTCGCGGCCGTGCTCGTCGCCGCGTTCACCGGATACGCCGTCTGGCAGGGCGAGCAGGCCCTCCAGTCGCGCATCGCCGAGGAGCGCAACCGGCTCGACAAGGTGCGCGGCGACCAGGAGCGCAAGCTGTTCGCCGCGCAGGACGAGCACAAGCGGCAGTACCAGGCGTGGGAGGGCCGCCGCGCCGCGTACGACCGGCAGCGCCAGTGGTACGCCGTGACGCTCCCGCGCGACGTCGACCGGGTGGACGTCGCCGGCGGCACGCTCGCGGGCTGGCAGGCGCTGACCACCATGGTGGGGCTGTCCCGGCTGAACGCCGGCGGCGAGCTGACCGTGATCGACCTCTCCGAGGGCGCCGTCGCGGCCGACCTGATCAGCGCCGTACGCGCGCGGGGCGCCGAGCCGCAGGTGTGGATCCTGCCCGGCGACCTGCCCCGGCTCGACCTCGGGCTCGGCCTCGGCCGCGAGGCCATCGCGGACGTCCTGTCGCTGACGGTCAGCGTCAGCGAGGACCAGTCCACGACGCGCGACCTCTCCTTCGACAACGCGATCCTCGAACGCGTCCTCGACGTCCTCGACATCGGCACCACGCCGGTGTCGATCGCGCAGCTCAACGCGGCGCTGCGGGCGCTTGCCCAGGTCGGCGACCCGCGCGACGACCTGCGCGCCGGGCTGATCGACGCGAACCAGCTCGAGCGCATCGGCACGATGTTCGGCCGCGGCGCCACCGACCGCGTGGTGCTGGAGCGCGCGTGGGCGCTGGAGTCGCAGCTCCGCAAGCTGGAGCGGCTCGGCACCGAGGCGCCGGACCTGCCGCGCTCGCCGCTGCGCGTGCTGGCCACCGACCGCCGCGCCGGCGTGTTCGGCAACCGCGTCCTCGGCACGTACATCACGACCGCGCTCACCCACGTGCTGCGCATGTCGCCGGCGCGCGAGCCGTGGGAGCACACGGTGTTCGTCTACGGCGCGGAGAAGCTGCGCGGCGACGTCCTCGACCGGCTGATGGACGCCTGCGAGGCCACCCGTACGGGCCTGATGGTCGCCTACCGGTCCGTGCCGCAGCACGTCAAGGAGCGGCTGGGGCGCGGCAACGCGGCGGTCGGCTTCATGCGGCTGGGCAACGCCGAGGACGCCAAGGTCGCCAGCGAGCACATCGGCACCGAGCACAAGTTCGTCCTCGCCCAGCTCACCGAGACGGTCGGCTCGTCCCTGACCGACACCTCCGGCGACTCCTACAACTCCACGGTCGGCACCAGCGACTCCCTGAGCACCTCCACCGGCACGTCCGAGACCACCGGCAGCAGCCGCAGCAAGGGCCGTACGGACGACGCCTGGCTCGGCATGGGCGACAGCACCTGGAACCGCGGGCGCGACAAGAGCAGTTCGTACGGCACCAACGACTCGGAGTCGTTCAGCGAGAGCGTCAACGAGTCGACGAGCTGGGGGCGGAACACCTCCACGGCCGAGGGCACGAACGAGTCCACGGCGCGCACGATGCAGCGCTCGCGCGAGTTCCTCGTCGAGCAGAACGAGCTGCAGCAGCTCCCGGTCACCGCGATGATCATGACGCACGCGACGCGCTCCGGCCGCCGGGTGGTGCTCGCCGACGCCAACCCCGGCATCCTGGCCCTGCCGACCTCCACGGTCACCGAGCTGGAGGAGGCCAGGCGGGTCGAGGCGATGCCGCCGATCACGCCGTCGCGCACCCCCGCCGACGAGACCGAGCCGCCGCCGAACCTGGGCCCGCCGCCGGACCGCCTCGACTGGCGCTGACCCCGGGCGGCGCGCCGTACGGGAATCAGGAGCGGGGTCGCCGGCGTTGCGTGCTACTGTACGAGCGAAGCCGGATCTGAGGCTTCCGCCGCAATTCGCGTGAGACTTCCGCGACGCGGCCCTCGTTTCCCGGAATGCCGACGAATGTTGTCGCGTCGTACCGCCGCGAATCAGGCGTGAACTCCCAGGACCCGCACGCGGGTCCCGCGACCGTACCCGCGTACGGCGTTCCCCTTCCCAGAAAGGGATCCCCGATGACCGAACCCAACTCCCCGAACACGGAGCCCGCCCAGGCACGGCCCGTGCGCGGCGTCATCGACGTCCGCGACAAGGACGCCTACATCCGCGTCCACGGCTACGCGCCGTCCGACGACGACATCAAACTGTCCGGCGACCAGCTCCGCCGCCACGGCCTGCGCCGCGGCGACGTCGTCAGCGGGCTCGCCACGCCCAACCCCAAGCGGCGCGGCAGCTCCGCGCTCACCACGCTGGCGACCGTGAACGGCGCCGCCGCACGTGACCAGGCGCGGCGCCCGGCGTTCGCCGACCTCGTGCCGCTGTTCCCCAACGAGCGGCTGCGCCTGGAGACCGCCGCCGACGAACCCATCGGCCGGGTCGTCGACCTGGTCGCGCCGATCGGCAAGGGCCAGCGCGGGCTCATCGTGGCGCGTCCGAACACCGGCAAGACCACCGTCATGAAGACGCTGGCCCGTGCCGTCGCCGCCAACCACCCCGAGTGCCACCTGATGATGGTGCTGATCGACGAGCGGCCCGAAGAGGTCACCGAGCTGCGCCGCGCCGTCGACGCCGAGATCATCGCCTCGACCTTCGACCACACGCCGAAGCGGCACACCGGCGTCGCCGAGCTGGCCGTCGAGCGGGCCAAGCGGCTCGTCGAGTCCGGCCAGGACGTGGTGATGCTGCTCGACTCGATCACCCGGCTGGCCCGTGC
This sequence comes from Streptosporangiaceae bacterium, assembly GCA_036502625.1. Taxonomy (GTDB): domain Bacteria; phylum Actinomycetota; class Actinomycetes; order Streptosporangiales; family Streptosporangiaceae; genus DASXYG01. The sequence goes on along the minus strand of DASXYG010000098.1, from coordinate 64,950 downwards.
GTACAACCTGGCCGCGCCCGGCGGCGGCCGTGTCCTCACCGGCGGCCTCGACGCCGGGGCGCTCTACCCGCCGAAGAAGTTCCTCGGCGCCGCCCGCAACATCGACGGCGCGGGCTCGCTGACCATCCTCGCCACCGCCCTGGTCGACACCGGCTCCCGCCTCGACGAAGTGATCTTCGAGGAGTTCAAGGGCACCGGCAACATGGAACTCCGCCTCGACCGTACGCTGGCCGACCGCCGCGTCTTCCCCGCGATCGACATCACCGCATCCGGCACCCGCCGAGAAGACCTCCTCTTCACCCCCGAGGAACTCCGCTCCACCACCGTCCTCCGCCGCGCCCTCTCCTCCCTGGACACCCAGGCCGCGATGGAACAGCTACTCGCACGCCTCCGCACCACGTCTTCGAACGCGGCGTTCCTGGGACAGGCGAGCACGACCCGCGCGGCGGCGTGACGGGGGGTCACATAGCGCATGCGGCTCCCGGGGCGAGAGGCCGCGTGTCCTGGAGGCGCGTGGCCGGGCCCGATCAAACCAGCCCTGCGCGGCCCCATGAATCCAGCCCCGCGTGGCCCGGCCCCATGAAACCCGGCCCCGCGCAGCCGGGAGGCGCGTGGTGGGGGCTCGGGTGTGTGGCGCTGCGTACGAGCCAAAGGCCGCGTTCCGCGCGCTTTTCCCGCGTTCTTCGGTGAGCGTGTTCGTGGTTGGGCCGCGAGGCTGCCGCCCTTGCCTGGCGTGCTCGGGCGCACCACAGCGGATCCCGAGTCCTGAACCCGGCCGCATCACTTCCCCAAGCCCGAATCCGGGTGCGCCCGCACCGTGTCCCACCTCCGGCGCCGAGGCGCCAAGTGCGGCAGCCTCGCGGCCCATCCCAGCCCAGCTCCCGCCCCGCGCCCAAGCCCCAGAACTGGTCGCGCCCTGCCCGATGCCCAGCCTCGGACACGGGCCGCGCCCTGTCTCAGCCCTGGATCCGGTTGCGCCTCCGCTCTGTCCCAGCCCCGGACGGGTCCGCGCCCTGGCGCACCCCCCAAGCCCTGGACCCGGTTGCGCCCGTTGTGCGTAGCGCGCCCTGCCCGATGCCCAACCTCGGACGCGGGTCGCTCCCTGTCCCAGCCCTGGACCCGGTTGCGCCTGCGGCGTGCCCTCCGGAGCGGGCCGCGCTTAGTGCGCAGCCTCGCGGCCCAGCCCCGAGAACGCCGGGCCAGGGTCGCGGGCGGGCTGTCGCGCGGAGCGCGGCCTCTGCACGTGCCCTGCCCTGACCCCGAGATGCTGTGCTGCGTGCGGCGGCCTGGCCCGGAGGACGCAGGGCCACGGTCGCGGGGAGGCTGGCGCGCGGGGCCGCGCCTTGGTTGTGTGGGGCGGGTGGCTCGCGCGTGAAAAGGCCGCGTTCCGCGCGCTTTCCCGCGTTCTCCGGTGAGCTTGTTCGTGGTTGGGCCGCGAGGCTGCCGCCCTTGCCGGGCGCGCTCGGGTGCGCCACCCTCCGCCTGAGCCCGAGCCCGAGCCCTGAGCCTGAGTCCTGAGCCCTGAATACGGGTGACTGTCACGTGCCCAGGGCCTTGGGACCGGTTGCGCCTGTGTCGTGGCCGTGGGGATGGTGCGTTAGAGGCGTAGCCCTGCGGCCCAGCCCCGGGAATGCTGGCCCGGGGTCGCGGGCAGGCAGTCGCGCGGAGCGCGGCCTTTGGGCGTGTCGCGCCCTGTCCAGGCTCAGGCCCTGCCCCGGGCGGAGTCTGGTTGCGCTTGTGTCGTGGCCGTGGGGATGGTGCGTTAGAGGCGTAGCTCTGCGGCCCAGCCCCGGGAATGCTGACCCGGGGTCGCGGGTGGGCTGTCGCGCGGAGCGCGGCCTTTGGGGGTGTTGCGCCCTGCCCCGGGCCGAGTCTGGTTGCGCCTGTGCGGTGTTCTGCCGTGGGGATGGCGCGCTAGAGGCGTAGCCCTGCGGCCCAGCCCCGGGAATGCTGGCCTGGGGTCGCGGGCAGGCTGTCGCGCGGAGCGCGGCCTTTGGGCGTGGCGTGTTCTGGCCCCGGAGACGCTGTGCTGAGGGCGGTAGCCCCGCGGCCCAGCCCCGGGAATGCTGGCCCGGGGTCGCGGGTGGGCTGTCGCGCGGAGCGCGGCCTTTTCGCGTGTTGCGCCCTGCCCGGGCTCAGGCCCGGGCGGAGTCTGGTTGCGCCTGTGTCGTGGCCGTGGGGATGGTGCGTTAGAGGCGTAGCCCTGCGGCCCAGCCCCGAGAATGCGTGCCCAAGGTCGCGGGCAGGCAGTCGCGCGGAGCGCGGCCTTTTCGCGTGGCGCCCCCGCCCTAGCCCCAGCCCGGGCGGAGTCCGGTTGCGTTCGGGCTGTCGCGCGGAGCGCGGCCTTTGGGCTTGCTCGGGGGGAGCCTGGGCAGAGGCTAGCGCTTGCCCTGGTTGGCGACTGCCTCGATGGCTTCTGCGGCGGCTTCTGGGTCTAGGTATTCGCCGCCGGTCTTGCGGGGCTTGAAGTCGTCGTCCAGGTCGTACATCAGGGGGATGCCGGTTGGGATGTTGAGCTGGGAGATCGTGTCGGTGTCGATGTTGTCCAGGTGCTTGACCAGGGCGCGCAGGGAGTTGCCGTGGGCGGCTACCAGGACCGTGCGGCCTGCGGCGAGGTCGGGGACGATCGCGTCGTACCAGTACGGCAGGAGGCGGGCTACGACGTCGGCCAGGCACTCGGTGCGGGGGAGCAGCTCGGACGGGAGGCCCGCGTAGCGGGGGTCGCCGGACTGGGAGAGGGGGTCGTCGTCGGCCAGAGGCGGCGGCGGCACGTCGTACGAGCGGCGCCACAGCATGAACTGCTCCTCGCCGAACTCGTCGCGCGTCTGCGCCTTGTTCTTGCCCTGGAGGGCGCCGTAGTGGCGCTCGTTCAGCCGCCACGTGCGGCGTACGGGCAGCCACAGGAGGTCGGCGATGTCGAGGGCGATGTTCGCGGTGCGGATCGCGCGCTTGAGGACGGAGGTGTGCACGATGTCGGGCACCAGGCCGGCGTCGTCGAGCAGCTCGCCGCCCTTGGTGGCCTCGTCCTCGCCCGCCTGCGACAGGTCGACGTCCACCCAGCCGGTGAACAGCCCCTCCGCGTTCCAGACGCTCTCGCCGTGTCGCAGTAGTACCAAGGTCGCCATGGTGGGAAGCCTAGCGGCGGTGCTCCGGCGCGGCGAAACGGGCGAAGGCCTGGAGGTTGGCCAGGCTCTCGCCGCGCTTGACCCGCCAGTCCCACTCCTTGCGGATGGAGCTCGCGAACCCGATCTCCAGCGCCTTGTCGAAGTTGTCGTCGGAGTACGTCAGGACGCAGCCGAGCAGCCGGTCGATCTCGTCGGCGTCCAGCCCCGTCAGCGCGGCGCGGCCCACGATGTAGACGTCGCCCACGGAGTCGAGGGTGAACGCCACGGCGTACATGGAGCCGTTGCGCTCCAGCAGGTAGCGGTAGAACTCGGCGTGGTTCTCGTCCGGCTGGCGGCAGAAGAACGCCTCGATGTGCAGGCTGTGGTCGCCGACGATGAGCCACGTCATGGTGGCGAGCTTGTGCGTGCCCGGCAGGCGTACGAGGTACGCGCCGGGGCGCGGGCGTTCGTACGTGAGGTCCGCGGCGTCGAGCGCGTCCTTGATCATGGCGTCGAGGTCGATGACAGCCTCCGGGATCTGCGGACCGGTCAGCGGCAGGCCGCGGACGGCAGGCCGGTCGCCGCCGGGCCGGTCATGGCGGTGGTGTAGGCGTCGAGCAGCCCGTCAATGGTGGCATCCCAGCCGAAGCCGCGGGTGTGCCGCACCGCCGTCGCTCCGAACATCGCGCGGCGCCGCGGCGCGTCGACCAGGGTGGCCAGGGCGTCGGCGTACGCGGACGGGTCGTGGCCGTCGACCAGCCAGCCGGTCTCGCCGTGGCGGACGACCGTGCGCAGCCCGCCCACGTTCGCCGCGACCACGGGGGTGCCGCACGCCTGGGACTCCGCGGCGACCAGGCCGAACGACTCGCTGTGCGACGGGACGACGGTGGCCGTCGCGGCGCGGTACCAGTCGGCGAGCCGCGGCTGCGGGCACGGCGGCACCATACGGACGAGGTCGGCGATGCCGAGCCGGTCGGCCAGGCCGTGCAACTCGTCGCGGCGCGTCGAGGCGTCGCCCGCGAGCCCGCCCACGACCGCGACGACCAGCCGCTCCGCGCGCGCCGGGTCGCGGCGCAGCAGCTCGGCGGCGGCGCGCAGCACGACGTCGGGCGCCTTGTGCGGCTGCACCCGGCCGACGAACAGCAGCACCGTGGCGTCGCGCGGCAGCCCGAGCCTGGCGCGCGCGACGGCGGGGTCGCCCGGCCGGAACGTCTCGAGGTCCACGCCGGGATGGACGACGGCGACCCGCGACGGCTCCGCGTCGTACAGGCTCACCAGCTCGCGCGCCTCGGCGTGGGTGTTGGCCACCAGCCGGTCGGCGTCCGCGACGACGTGCTGCTCGGCGGTGACGCGCTCGGCCGGTTCCGGACGGTCGCCGGTGGCCAGCGCGGCGTTCTTCACCCGCGCCATGGTGTGCATCGTGTGGACGAGCGGCACGCCCCAGCGGCGCGCGATGGGCCGCCCGACCTGCCCGGCCAGCCAGTAGTGGGAGTGCACGAGGTCGTAGTAGCCGGGGTCGCGGCCGGCCTCGGCGCGCAGCACGCCGAACGTGAACGGGCAGAGCTGGCGGGCCAGGTCGGCGCGGTCGAGCGCCTCGAACGGACCGGCGACGATGTTGCGCACGGTCACCCCGGGCGCGGCGTGCACGACCGGCGGCTGGTCCTGGCCGGTGGCCCGGGTGTAGACGTCGACGGCGACGCCGCGTTCGGCCAGCCGCCGCGCCGACTCGGCGATGTAGACGTTCATGCCGCCGGCGTGGCCGGTGCCCGGTTGGTCCATCGGCGAGGTGTGCACGGTCAGCACCGCGACCCGGCGCGGCAGCGTGCGCTCACCCCACGCGTCGTCCACCAGATTCACCGGCACACCTCCCAAACCCTGCGAACACCGCAGAAGTGTGCCGTCATTCCCAAAGCGGCCGAAGGCCGGGTCCTAGGCCTCGCCCCGTACGGCCGCGAGCGCCTGCCGGAACGCGTCGTACGCCGCGTCGCCGAACAGCACGAACCTGACGTCGTCCACCGATGTGCGCGCGCCCGCGACGGTGGCGACCGCGATGCGCGCCGCGTCGTCGAGCGGCCAGCCGTAAATGCCGGCCGAAACCGCGGGGAACGCGACGCTGCGGGCGCCCAGCTCGTCGGCGACGCGCAACGACTCCCGGTAGCAGGACGCCAGGAGGTCCGAGCGGTCGGCCGAGCGCGAGTAGACGGGGCCGACCGTGTGGATCACCCAGCGCGCGGCGAGGTTCCCCGCCGTGGTGGCCACCGCCTGGCCGGTGGGCAGGCCGTCCGGCAGCGACCCGGCGCGCAGGGCACGGCAGGCGTCCAGGATCGCGCGGCCGCCGCGCCGGTGGATCGCGCCGTCGACACCGCCGCCGCCGAGCAGCCCGGAGTTGGCCGCGTTCACGACCGCGTCCACGCGCTGCACGGTGATGTCGCCGTTGACGAGTTCGATGCGCATGCGATCCCTTCCGATCGGTTCACCGGCGATTGTCCTGCCCCGTCCGGGCTACCAGTGACATGTCGGCGAGACCATCGGAGGCGCGGCGCATGCGGAGTCCGGGAGAGCAGGCCGCCCGCAAGGGGCGTCAGGCGGCCAACAGCAAGACCATGGAGGTGCTGGCCAGGGGCGGGCTCGCCAGCCGCGGGGTGATCTACGTCCTGGTCGGCGTGCTGGCGATCCAGGTCGCCTTAGGGCAGGGGGAGCAGGCCGACGAGGGTGGTGCGCTGAAGTCGCTGGCCGCCGGGCCGGCCGGAGACGCGCTCCTCTGGGTGATGGCCCTCGGCCTGGTCGCGCTGGTGATCTGGCGCGTCACCGCCGCCATGTGGGGCTCGCCGAAGGCCATGGACCGGGCGCTGAACGCCGGCCGCGCCGTCGTGTACGCCGCGGTCTGCGCCGCGGTGGTCTCCGCCGCCGTCGGCGGCGGCTCCTCATCCAGCGACAAGAAGTCCCAGGCGCTCACCGCCCAGGCGATGGCCCTGCCGGGCGGACAGTTCATCGTCGGGCTCGTCGGTGTGGCGATCGTGGTCACCGGTGTCGTGTTCGTCGTCTACGGCGCGCGCCGCATGTTCGAGAAGCACCTGCGTTCCGGGGAGATGAGCCGGGCGACGAGGAAGGTCGTGGTCACGCTCGGGCTCGTCGGCAACATCGCCCGCGGCATCGTGTTCGGCGGCGTCGGCGTGTTCGTTGGCTACGCCGCCGTCACGTTCGACCCGGACAAGGCCAAGGGCATGGACGACACCCTCAAGACCTTCCGCGACACTCCGGCCGGTCCGTGGCTCCTCCTGCTGATGGCCGTCGGGCTGGTGCTCTTCGGTGTGTACTGCGCCTGTGAGGCGTGGTGGTACCGCGAAGCATCCTGATCGGCGCGAATCCCGCCGTGGAATCCATTACGGTCATGTCCGTCACAACGACCGCTTCCGGCCGCCCGCTCGGCCGTGATCCGAGGAGTGCGCCATGGCCGATGCCGTACGACTGCAGGTCTCCGGGTCGCCGGAGAACGCGCGCGGCGTGCTCGAGCAGGCGCTGACCGCGCAGGGCTTCCGCTTCACCTGGCAGAACGACGGCCGCGCGGTCGTGGAGAAGGGCAGCCGCGGCAAGGCGATGGTCCTCGGGGCGTTCGCCATCCACTACAAGTACGTCGCCGAGATCGTGCCGCAGCCCGACGGCAGCGTCGGCGTGGGACTCACGCTGGCCACAACCGGCATGTCCGGCGGCGCGGTCGGCTTCGCGAAGGTCCGCTCCAAGCTCGACGAGCTGCGCGGTGTGCTCACCCAGGCCTACCAGGCCGGAGGCTCGCTGATCCAGGCGGGCTGACCCGGCGTCCGGGCCGGAAACCGACCCCCGATGCCCGTGTGCGCAGGGGTTCGGAGAGGATGTATCCCGACGACCTGGCGTAGTACTACGGGATAGGGTGTATGCATGAACCGGCTCGGTGACCTAGAGCGTGCGGTGATGGATGTTCTGTGGGAACACCGCACCTACATGACCGTGCGCGAGGTCGGCCGGGCCCTGTCGGATCGTGATCTCGCCCATACGACGGTGATGACCGTGTTGGATCGGCTCGCGAAGAAGGGCTTCGTCGCGCGCGAGCGCGACGGCCGCGCGTGGCGCTACCGCCCCGCCGCGTCGCGGGAGGCGTATGTCACGGAGCTGATGCTCGACGCCCTCGCCCAGACCGGAAACCGTGACGCGGCGCTGACGCACTTCGCCCACTCGGTCGGCAACCCCGAGGCGGAGGCGCTGCGCAAGGCGCTCGACGAGATCGAGCAGACCGGGGCGGGCTGATGTTCGCCGCGGCCCTTCTCGCCGTCGTCTGCTTCGGCTGTGTCGTCGCGGCGATCGAGCTCGCCGGCGCCGACTGGCCGTGGCGCGGCCCGCGCACCGCGATCCTCCTCTGGCAGGCGATCGGCCTCTCCTGGGGCGTCGCCGCGATCGGCACCCTCCTCGGCTTCGGCCTGAGCCCGTACGGCCGGGGCGTCGCCTGGGGCGGCATCGACCTCCTGATCGACGTCGCCCACCACCGCGCCGTCCAGAAGCTCGGGTGGTTCCACCTCGGCGTGACCATCGCCGGCCTGGTGCTCGGCGGCGTGCTGCTGTTCATGGTGGCCGCAGCCGGTGTCGAGGTCATCCGCGCCCGCCGCCGACACCGCACCCTGCTCGCGCTGGTCGGCCACGGCGACCCGGACGTCCCCGGCGCGCTCATCGTCGACCACCCGGCGGCCACCGCCTACTGCGTGCCGGGCGTACGCGCCCAGGTCGTCGTCAGCGCGGGCGCCCTCAGGCTGCTCGACCACGCGGAGCTGGCCGCCGTCCTCGCGCACGAGCGCACCCACGCGCGCTGGCGCCACGACCTCGTGCTGCTCCCGTTCAACGCGCTGCGCCGCATGCTGCCCAGCTCGCAGGTCGCCGGCGACGCCGAGCGCTCGGTCGGGCTGCTCGTCGAGATGAGCGCCGACGACGGTGCCGCGCGCGGCGCCCGCCGCCCGCTGGCCACCGCGCTGCTGCGCATCGGCGCCGCCGGCGGCGGCACACCCTGCGGCGCGCTCGGCGTCGGCGGCGGCGAGGTCGTCCTGCGGGTCAACCGGCTGCTGCGCCCCGCGCCGTCGCTGCCCGCGCGGGCCAGGCTCACCGCGCTGATCGCCGCGGTCTCGCTGCTCACCGTGCCGGTCCTGCTGCTCTGCGTGCCGCTCTAGACACGGCCGCGCCCCGCGGGCGCCGTAACGTCGGGTGACCGGCGGATCTCGCTACAATTCCGTTCGCTGTCCCGACGTGAACTCGACATGAAATGGTGCGCCGGTGAGTGACCCGCGGAAGTCGGCTTCGTGAACGTACGTCTCGCCGCCGTCGCCCTCATCCTCTCGATCACGACCGTGCTGACCGGCTGCTCCGCCGACTCCACGGCGCGCCTCCAGCCCGGCGGCGCCGGCAAGCGCGTCTCGGTCGTGGCGTTCCTCGGCGACAGCTACACCGCCGGAATCGGCGACACCACGCGCGACCAGACGTACGCCGCGCTCACCGCGCAGCGGCTCGGCTGGCAGGTGATCGTGGCCGGGCAGGCGGGCACCGGCCTGCTGGCGCCCGGCCACGACGGCCACACGTTCGGCCAGCTCTACGAACGGCAGCTCGCGTGGCGCCCCGCGCCGGACATGGCGGTCATCGTCGGCGGCCACAACGACTGGCCGTACCCCCAGTCGCTGGAGGAGACCAGCGCGGCGCGGCTGGTGAACCAGATGCGCCAGCGGTGGCCGCGCACCCACCTGCTGATGGTGGGCCCCATGTGGGGCAGCGGCGAGCCGCGTACGGAGGTGCTGTCCATCCGCGACGCGCTGAAGAGCGCCGCCGCGCAGGAGAACGTGCCGTTCATCGACCCGCTGGCCGAGCAGTGGGTCACCGGCAGCCGCGATTCCGGCACCGGCAACGCGCCGCGCTTCATCCTGAAGGACAACACCCACCCGAACGCCGCGGGCCACCGCTACTTCGCCGACCGGTTGGTCGCCGACCTGCGCAAGCTCGGCCTCACCGAACCGGTGGCCGGGGTGAAGGTCAGCCACCCGAACAAGGCCGGCGGCTGAGCGCCGGCTCCTACCAGGGGCCGTACGGGCCGGACGACGACGACCCGCCGCTGCTGCCGCGGAACTCGCGCACCTTCGGCCGTACGTCCACGAGGTAGATGGCGGCGCCGATGAACGCGGCGATCGGCAGGATCGAGAACAGCGACAGCCGGTTGGCCGCGCTGCCCAGGCCGATGACCATCGCGACGCCCAGGATCAGCAGCCAGATGGTCTTCGACTGCTTGCCCGCCGCGCGGTAGGCGCCGTCGGAGTGGCGCAGCGCGTCGACGAAGGCCCAGATCTCCACGGCGAACGCCGCGACCTGAAGGATCCAGAACAGCAAGCTGAGCGGGTCCGTCGGAATCACGATCACGACCGGGCTCCTCACCTGAGACATATCGCCTTCGAGGCACCCGAGACTACTGCACGCCGCGCACCGCACCTGATGAAACGGCGCGCCCCCCGGACGCAGAGGTCCGGGAGGCGCGCTTGTGTCGTACGGCCGCTACTCCGACTTCGGCTTCGTCGGCGTGCCCTCGAGCTCACCCGGGGCGGGCGCCTCGGGGCGGACGACGCCGCGGCCGCGCTCGGCGAGCTCGTCGATCAGCTCCGAGGCCTTCGCGCCTGCCTGCGTGGCGTAGGAGAGCGCGACGCCGGGGATGTCCTTCGGGTCGGTCTTCTCCTGGAGGTCGCGCAGCCGGCCCGGCACCTCGCGCAGCTTCTCGCGGGCCAGGTCGCCCGCGCCGGCCACGGCGTAGTACGCCTTGCTGTCACGGAACTTCTTCACTTCGGTCGCGAGGGTCATTCCCGCTCACCATCCTTGACTTTCGTCGGTTCGTCACCCTCGTTCGCCGCGTTCTCCTTGCGGAACGAGTCATAGATGTCGATCAGGACCTGCTTCTGCCGCTCGCTGAGATGCGGGTCGCCGACGACCGCTGAGGGCACGTCGGAATCGGACTCGCGGTCCTCCAGGATCCCCGCCTGGACGTAGAGCGCCTCGGCGGAGATGCGCAGGCCCTTTGCGATCTGCTGGAGGATCTCCGCGCTCGGGCGCCGCAGCCCGCGCTCGATCTGGCTCAGATACGGGTTCGACACCCCGGCAGCCTGCGCGAGCTGGCGTACGGAGATCTTCGCCTGCTTGCGCTGCTCCCGGATGTACTCACCGATCGAGCCCACCTTCAGAGTCGCCATGCGTCCAGTCTGCGTCAGCGCGCTTGCAATTGCAAGCGAAACGCTAGCTGTGCGCTAACTCACGCTCGACGACGACGCGCTCCAGGTGTTGCACATCGCCGGTCTGCCGCTCACCAGCCCGCGCACCAGCCAGCCGCGGAAGTGCTTGCGCGAGCCGTGGTCCGGGGGATACGGGGGGCGGTCGCCGCGGTTGTACGCGTCGATCATGACGAGCCGCTTCTGCACGGAGGTCATCGGGAGCGTGGCGCCGACGGAGTTGAGGTAGACGCCGTCGAAGCAGTTCGCCTGGAGCTCGATGCGCCGCGACATCTGGTTGCGGCCGGCCGTGTTGCCCGAGGCGGTCTCCGCCTTCTGGCCGTACTGCAGGATGCCCGCCGACTGCTGGACGTGGTGGCCGTACTCGTGGGCGAGCACGCTGAGATAGATGCTGTAGTAGCTGCCGGGCGCGTCCCCGGAGTTCTTCACGACGTCCTTGAGCCCGATGTACATGGCGTGGTTGGAGCTGCAGTAGAACGCGGCGGCGCCCGGCGCGGGGTAGCTGCCGCACGGGCTGGTTCCCGGCTGCGTCCAGTAGACGCGCGTCGGCGGGCTGAACGGGATGTTCGCCGCCTTGAACTGCCGCGCCCACGATTCGTCCAGGCAGTCGCTGACCTTGCGCAGGAAGCGGTTCATCGACGTCTCGCTGTGGGTGTTCAGCCGCGGCGCGCGGCAGGGCACGCCGGGGCGCTTGCGCACCTTGTACAGCGGGTTGTCGTACGCCGCGGCGCGGCCCTGCGGCTGCGTGGCGCCCGGCCTCTTGTGGTGGCCGGATGTGGACGAGGTTTCCGTGGGCTCCGCCGAGTGGTGCTTCACCTCGGCGGACTCCGACGACTGCGAGATCACGAAGAACGCGACGCCGGCGATCGCCAGGATGCCGAGCAGCCCGGTGACGGCGACGATCGCGCCGCCCCTGCCGCGGCGCTGCACCGGCGGCTCGTACTGGTACGGCCCGCCCGGCGGCGGCTGCGGCGGGCGGTACGGACCCGGCTGCGGTCCGTACGGGCCGCGCGGGCCCGGAGGCGGCCCCGGCGGTGGCCCAGGAGGAGGGCCCGGCGGGCGCGGCGGCGGGCCGTAGCCGGGCGGCGGGCCGGGCGGCCCCTGCCCGTACGGCGGCCTGCGTGGCGGCCCCTGTGGAACCCCGGGTGACCCGTACGGTGACGGCGGTGGCCCACCCTGTCCCCAACTTCCGGCCACGTCGCCTCCCTCCCTTTACGCCCGTTTCGGCCGCACCGATTGTGGCATCTCCGCGGTGATCGCGACGGAGGGTGGCAAAGCAAGGCCAATCGGCAAGGTCACCACCACACGGACACGCCGATCCCGATAGAGTGGCCCGCCATGCTGGGCCTACGACGTGTCCGTAACCTCATCGCCCTGACCGCCGCGGTTTGTGCCGCCGGTGCGGTCCTGGCTGCGCCCGCGTCGGCTGCAGCAGGCGGGTCGGTGCTCAAGGACGACATCAAACTGACCATCGACCGCCAAGGCGTGCTCCACGTGCGCGAGGCCGTCGACTACAACTTCGGCGGCGGCTCCACCGCGGGAATGAGCCGCTCCCTCATCGACCGCCTCGACTACAGCGACCAGTACGACCGCGAGTTCCTGGTGAGCACCCCCAAGGCCACCAGCCCCGACGGCGGACCCACCGACGTCGCCGTGTCGAAGAACGCCGACGCCACGGTCGTCAACGTCGGCAAGGGCAAGCAGATCAGCGGCACGCACACGGTCGTGCTCGACTACACGGTCTCCGGCGCCGTCACGCCGATCTCCGGCGGCGAGCAGGTCGAGTGGTACGCCATCAGCGGCTGGACCGTCCCCGTCACGAACGCGGTCGTCTCGGTCACCGGGCCGTCGGCGATGCGCAGCGCGTCCTGCACCGCCGGCGCGGTCAACAGCTCGATCTACTGCACCCAGTCGAGCATGGACCACACCATGACCACGGCGGTGTTCCGCCAGGTCCATCTCGCCCCCGGGCAGACGCTCAAGGTCACCGTGGGCCTGCCGCCCGGCACCACCAACGCCAAGCCGATCCTCAAGGCGCAGTGGTCGCTGGCCCGCGCCTTCGATGTGAATCCCATCACGGTCACGGTGCTCGTCGTCCTGCTGATCCTGCTGCTCGGCGGGTTCGCGCTGCTCTACTACGCCCACGGCCGCGACAAGCGCGCGGTGCGCACCAAGGCCGAGGCCGGCGACCACGCGCCGATCGTCAGCGCCAACGGCGACGGCCTGCAGTTCGCGCCGCCCAACGGCGTGCGCCCCGGCCAGGTCGGCACCCTGCTCGACGAACAGGCCGACGTGATCGACGTCACCGCCACCATCGTCGACCTCGCCGTACGCGGCTACCTCCTGATCGAGGAGATGCCGCACGGCCGGTCCGCCCGCGTCGACTGGAAGCTCGTCCGCAAGCACGCGCCGGTCGCCGACCTCCTGCCGTACGAACGGAAGCTGTTCGACGCGCTCTTCGAGAACCGCGACTCGGTGAAGCTCTCCGAGATCGGCCGCCGCGACTTCTCCGACAAGCTCGCCGGGGTGCGCGACGCGATGTACCGCGACGTCGTCCGCCAGGGCTGGTTCGCCCACCGCCCCGACTCCGTGCGCACCCGGTGGACGGCCACCGGGCTCGTAGTGGTCGTCGTCGGCATCGTGGCCACCGTGCTGCTCGCGATCTACTCGACGTACGCCCTGGCCGGCCTCGCGCTGATCATCGCGGGCGCCGCGCTCGCCGTCGGCGGGCAGTACATGCCGGCCAAGACCGCGAAGGGCGCCACCGTCCTCGCGCACACGGTCGGCTTCCGCGAGTACCTCTACCGCGCCGACGACGTCGACAACATCCCCGAGCCGCGCCGCCTGGAGCTGTTCTCCCGCTACCTGCCGTACGCCGTGGTGTTCGACAACGTCGAGCAGTGGGACGACATCCTCGCCTCGCACGGCGACGACGTCACCGCGCGTACGGACAACCTCGCCTGGTACCACGGCCCCGCCGAGTGGGACATGAGCAACTTCGGCGACTCGTTCCAGACGTTCGTCATCACCACGTCGGGCGCCATCTCCGGCGCCCGCCAGCTCCGCGGCATGAAGTAGCGGCGGCTTACGGCAGGACCGCGCGCACCTCGCCGACCGGCAGGCCGCCGCCCAGCACCGGGGTGGCGGCCAGGTCGTCCAGGCCGGTGACGCCGATGCGGCGCAGCAGCGCCACCGCGGCGGGCCGCACACCGCGCTGCCCGCCGTCGGCGATCTTGAGGGCGGCGGCGCGGCCGTCCGGCAGCGCGCAGGCCAGTACGGCCTCCGCGCCGCCCTTGACCAGCAGGCCGGGCACGGCGTCCATCAGCTTCCTGTCCAGCCGGTGGGTGCCGGACATGTACGCGGGGTGGGCGCGCATCGCGTCGGCGATCTTCCGCTCGGGTGTGCCGGGCGCGGCCGTCACGACGGCCCGGAACGCGCGGGCCAGGCCGAGCAGCGAGAAGCCGTACAACGGGGCGCCGCATCCGTCGACCGCGGTGACTGCCACGGGCTCGCCGGTGAGCCGCTCCACGGTGTCGCGTGCGGCCTTCTGGAGCGGGTGGCCGGGGTCCAGGTAGGTAGCGGTCGGCCAGCCGCGCAGCACGCACGTGGCGAGCATCGCGGCGTGCTTGCCCGAGCAGTTCATGTGGATCCGGTCGGCGGTGCCGCCGGAGCGCAGCAGGGCGTGCGCGGTGTCCGGGTCGAGCGGGAGGTCCGCGGGGCACTGGAGCGCGTCCTCGGTCAGGCCGGCGCCGTCGAGGATGCGGCGTACGCCCGCGACGTGGAAGTCCTCGCCGGCGTGGCTGGCGGCGGCCAGCGCGAGATCGGCGCCCTCCAGGGCGAGCCCGCACTCCACCATGGCGGTCGCCTGCATCGGCTTGTTCGACGACCGCGGGAACATCACCGCGTCGGGGCCGCCGAGCGCCAGCGTCACCCCGCCGTCGGGCCCCAGCGCGCACAGCGCGCCCCGGTGCACCGACTCGACGAGCCCGGAGCGTTCCACCTCGATGAGCACAGGCTGATCATCCACGTCCCCGACCGTACGTGACGTGCCGTACCGCCCCTAGGATCGGGGCCATGCGAGCGGTCGTGCAGCGGGTCAGCGAGGCGTCGGTCACGGTCGGCGGCGCCACGGTCGGCGCGATCACCGGCCCCGGCCTGGTCGTCCTCGTCGGCGTCACCCACGACGACACCGCCGCGCAGGCCGACCGCCTCGCGGCGAAGGTCGCCGAGCTGCGGATCCTCGACGGCGAGAAGTCCTGCGCCGACACCGGCGCCCCGATCCTCGCGATCAGCCAGTTCACGTTGTACGGCGACACCCGAAAGGGCCGCCGCCCCACGTGGTCGGCGGCCGCGCCGGGGCCGGTGGCCGAGCCGCTGGTGGAGCGGTTCACGGCGGCGCTGCGCGAGCGCGGCCTGCCCGTGGAGACCGGCGTCTTCGGCGCCGACATGAAAGTCGCGCTCGTCAATGACGGGCCGGTCACGCTGGTCGTCGAGGTCTGAGCCGCCCTCAGCGGGGCGCGCGGCGCAGGTCGACCTGGACGTTCGCGCCGGTGTCGGGGGAGACGACGACCTCCTGCGCGGCGGCCACGCCGTCGGCGAGCAGCTCCGCCTCGACCGGGGTGTTCCGCTTGACCAGCGCGAGCGCGATCGGGCCGAGCTCGTAATGGCGCTGGGCCGAGCCCACGGCGCCGACGCGCCGGCCGTCGAGCAGGACGTCGGAGCCCGGCGCGGGCAGGCGGTCGACGCTGCCGTCGAGGTGCAGCATCACCAGGCGCCGCGGCGGGCGGCCGAGGTTGTGCACCCGGGCGACGGTCTCCTGGCCGCGGTAGCAGCCCTTGTCGAGGTGGACGGCGGTGCCGATCCAGGCGACCTCGTGCGGGATCGTGCGCTCGTCGGTGTCGGCGCCCAGGCGCGGGACGTGCGCGGCGATGCGCAGCGCTTCGTACGCCCACATGCCGGCCGGCCGCGCCCCGGCGGCGACCAGGCCGTCGGCGATCTCGGTGTAGCGCTCGCGTGGCACGAACAGGTCGGTCCACGGCCCGGTCGTACGGGCGATCACGCCCTCGGGGACCAGCGCGGCGGCGCCCGGCCCGCCGAGCGTCAGCACGGCGTACGCGTCGGAGGCGTCGGCCGGCTCGACGCGCAGCATGAACCGCATCGACTCGAGGAACGCGGTCAGCTCCGCCGCCGTGCCCGGCTCGACGTGGGCCCACACGGTGGTGCCGTCGTCGACGAGGGACATGTGGTGCTCGACGCGGCCCTGCGCGCTGAGCAGCAGCGCCTCGGACGCGGTGTGCGGCGGGAGGGCGTTGAGGTGCTGGCTGGAGAGGTCGTGCAACCAGGACAGCCGGTCGGGCCCGGAGATCGTGACGACGCCCCGGTTCCCCCGGTCGACCAGGCCCACGGAACTCACGAGCGCGCGTTGCTCGGCGTACGGCTCTCCGAAGTGGGCGGGGACCCCTGAATCAGGGGGATCGGCGGCCACCGCGCCAGGAATGCTCAGCAGCGGACTGTCCATGCGCCCAGGCTAATCCCCCGCCTGCGCGCGGCAGTCGCGGCAGGTGCCGAAGACGGTGAGATGGCGGACGTCGGTCTCGAAGCCGTGTTCGCGTTCGAGCAGGTGGCTCAGGCCGGCGGCGATCTCCGTGCCGACCTCGATCACCTGGCCGCAGACGCGGCAGACGAGGTGGAGGTGGTCGGCCTCAGAGGCCAGGTGGTACGTCGGGGCGCCGTGGCCGAGGTGGGTGTGGGTGACCAGGCCGAGCTCCTCGAGGAGCTCCAGCGTGCGGTACACCGTCGAGATGTTGACGCCGCGCGCGGTCTCCTGGACGAGGCAGCAGATGTCGTCCGGCGTCGCGTGGCCGAGCTTCTTGATCGCCTCGAGCACGAGCTGGCGCTGCGGCGTGACCCGATAGCCGCGCGACCGCAGCTCCTCGTGCCACGTGGGCGGGGAGCCCGGGTGCGCGGCGTCGTCGCCTGAACGGCTGCTCGCCGGGTGACGGGTTGGCATCCCCCGCAGTCTATGTGCGGTTCCACGGTGCCGCCGATAATCCACTTGCCCCATTTGGGAGGTGGGACGTAACGTGCGTCGTACGTGGGAAAGGAGGTGGTCCAACAGTATGTATGACTTGAGGACACGCGAGGTGGCTGTCAGCTAGCCGCCGTCAGCCGGTCACCGGAAACGGCGGTCGGCGAAATTCAGACAGTCACCCGACCCCCGGGCCGATCGGCAAGTCCGGCCGATCCCGTGCTCAGCCGCTTGACGCGAGGTACGCCCCCGCCGCGACGACACGGAGCCAGCCCGGGGGTCGTCCCATTTCCCCGTACGACCCGCCACCGCGAGGAGGCGACCTCGATGAGCGACCCGTCCAGCACCGCCGCGGCGTTCCCGCCCGGCGGCGACGCGTTCCCGCCGGGGCCGCCGGAGATCCCTGAACCGCACCGGCCGCGGCCGGACCTCCCGTGGGGGCCCGGGGAGCCGGGGCGGCCGCTCGCACCCGACGTAGCGCCGACCGGGATGCGGCGCGCGGCGGACGACCTCGACGACCGGCTGCTCGACCAGCGCATCGTGTTCAGCCGCGGCCACCTGGACGACACGGCCGCGGCCACCCTGTGTGCCCGGCTCATGGCGCTGGCCGCCGCGAGCGAGGCGCCGATCCGCCTCCAGCTCAGCACCCCCGACGCCGACCCGGTCGCGGCCCTCGCCGTCGTCGACACCATGGACACCCTCGGCGCCGCGGTCTACGCCACCGCGCTCGGCGAGGTCGGCGGCCCGGCGCTCGCCGTGCTCGTCAGCGCCGACCAGCGGCGCGCCGCGCCCCACGCCGCCCTGCACCTCTTCGAGCCGCGGTCCACCGCCGACGGCACCGCCGAGCAGGTCGCCGCCCACGCCGACCGCCATGAGTCCCAGCTCGCCGCGGTCTACCAGCGCCTGGCCGACGCCACCGGCCACACGATCGAGGAGATCCGCGCCGACGCCCGCGCGGGCCGCTACCTCACCGCCGTCGAGGCGGTGGAGTACGGCCTGGTCGAGGCGGGCTGACCCGCCCCGTCAGTCCTCGTCGACCCGCTTGAGCTGCGCCGAGAGGTGGGCCTGGAGCGGTTCGCCCATCGCGGCCATGTCGTACGCATAGGCGAGGTCGCCGTTGACCAGGCCGTACAACCGGTGGCCCGCGGTGACGTCCTTCGCGGTGGTGGTGCGCGCCACGATGTCGGTGCGCAGCTCGATCTTGTGGAACACGACCTCGCCGATGTAGACCTCGGTGATGCCGGTCGGGTGGGCGAGCAGCACCTCCACACCGCGGTCCGGCTGCGGGCGCCAGAAGCCCGTCTCCATGCCGGACGGGCGGATCAGCTCGCCGTCGTCGTCGAGCAGCCAGGTGCGGCTCTGGTAGATCAGGAACGGGCGTCCGTCGTGGCGGAAGGTGATCTCCTGGCCGAACCGGAAGCTCTCGATCGTCGGGTATCCGCCGACGCCTGCCCCTTCCCATCTGCCGAGCAGGAAGGCGATGGGTTCCAGGTCGGGATGCATCTCGGGGGTGTCCACGGCACGCCAGCCTAACGGCGGCCGGAACCGTACGCGCGCAGGGAAGCGTCCCACCACGTGGCGATCCCGGGAGAACCTGGGAGAATCCACCACGTCCCGCTCCCGAACCCCCGTACCGAGGAACCCGAAAGCCGTATGAACACCCCCCAGATCATCTCGGCGGTCGTCGCCGTCATCGGTGTCGCCCTCGGCGGTTTCGCCCTGTGGGCGCAGCGGAAGTACGAGGCGATGCGCGCGGCGAAGACGCTGAACATCGCGGACCTCACGGCCATGCCGCCCGGCAGCGGGCCGGCGTGTGAGATCAAGGGCGTCGCCGAGCCCGGCCCGGCCGGTCAGCTCCAGGGCCCGATGTCCGGCCGCGTCTGCGTGTGGTTCCACACGAAGACGGAGGAGCGCTGGCGGGAGTACCACCACGACAGCAACGGCCGCAGCCGTACGTCCACGCACCGCCGTACGCTCCAGGAGAACGGCTCGCCGCCGGCCTTCCACGTACGCGACCAGACGGGCGTCGCGCTGCTGGACTTCCGCGGCACCAGCGTCGACTCCCCGGTGCAGAGCTTCCGCCGCGCGGTGCCCGCCGAGCAGCGCGGCGGGTTCGCCGGCCTGGCGATCGAGTTCCTGAGCAACAAGCGCGACCACGAGATCATCTACACCGAGGTGCTCGTGGCGCCCGGCCAGCCGATCTACGCGCTCGGCAAGGGCATGCCGCACCCCCAGACGGGTTCGCCGGTCATGGCCAAGCCCGACGACGGGCCGTTCATCGTGTCGACGCGCTCGGAGGAGCAGCTCAGCAAGGGCGCGGTGGCGCGGATGCGGGTCGGCTACATCGGCGGAGGTGTGCTCTTCGTGGGCGGTGCGGTCGCCCTGGTCGTCACGAGCCTCGTCATTTGACGATGCCGAACAGCTTCACCAGGAACAGCCCGGCCGCGGCCGCGACCACGGTGAAGACGACGACGAGCAACACGATCCCGACCATCCGACGATCTTAGGGGTGCGCCGTCGCCGTACGCCCGGATGCCCTATTGTGCGGGGCATGGCGCGCTCCCTGGTGATCAAGGTAACGGCTGGTGCGGACGACCCGGAACGGTGCAACCAGGCGTTCACCGTGGCGGCGGCGGCGATCGCGAGCGGGGTCGATGTCTCGCTGTGGCTGACCGGCGAGTCGTCGTGGTTCGCGGTGCCCGGCCGTGCGGAGGAGTTCCGGCTGCCGCACGCCGCGCCCCTTGAGGACCTCATCGCGGCGGTGCTCGCGGCCGGCCGGCTGACCCTGTGCACGCAGTGCGCGGCGCGCCGCGAGCTCACCCAGGACGACCTGCTGCCCGGGGTGCGCATCGCGGGCGCGCCGTCGTTCGTGGAGGAGATCACCACCGACGGCGTCCAGGCCCTGGTGTACTGACGGGCGGGGGCGCACCCCCGCGTCCCCCCGCCCGCCACACCCCCTGGTCAGCACATGGGCAGACCGGGAACCGGCTGGTCCTGGCCGCCGGTGGTGATGTAGACGTCGCTGACCCAGACGCCCTTGTTGCCGGTGTCGTCGTCGGTCCGCGCCCAGTAGTAATTGCGGTAGCCGTGCGCCGAGTACTCCGCGCCCGCCGCCTGGCAGTAGAAGTAGTTCGAGCCGCCGTTGAGCGTGCCGGCCCTGCTGTTGTCCGACGCCGAGGCGTAGTACCAGTACGACGGCGCGCTCGCCCAGGTCTTCAGCCACACCTTGGTGTCGGCGCGGGCGCCGGCCGCGCGAGCCGCCGGTCTCAGCTTCGGATCCTGTCCGGCGGTGGCCGACGCGCCGGCCGGCAGGACGGACGCCAGTACGAGACCCATGCCGGCCGCCGAGACGGCCGCCCCCGTGACGATCCTGCGTACACTCCCCACAATCGTCCCCCTTTGCTTTCGGTAGCCGATTGACTACCGAATGCGTTCAGGATTCGTGAGGCCGCCGCGTGCGGCAAGGGCGCTGACCGCCTGCGGACAATAGCCGCCGGCGGCGTTTATCGAACCCGTATCCAGTAACTCAGAGTCACTTCGCGGCGGCGCGCACGGCGTGCAGCCGTTCGTCGCGGAGCAGCCCGGCGTACGTGTCGTCGATGGTGGGCAGTGCGCCGCCGGTGGCGAGGCCCAGCAGGTGGTCGGCCAGCGCGGGGTTGCGGACGAGCGCCGGGCCGTGGAGGTACGTGCCGATCACGCGGTCGCGGTAGGCGCCCTCGTAGCCCTGGCCGTCGCCGTTGCCGATACCCACGGTGACCTTCGCGAGGGGGAGCGCGCCCTGGCCGATCGTGGTGGCGCCCTGGTGGTTCTCGAAGCCGCTCAGCGGCGGCAGGCCGAGCCGGGAGTCGACGTCGGCGATCACCTCGCCGACCGCGCGCCGCTCGCCGCGGCCGCTGCGGATGTCGAGCAGGCCGAGGCCGGCCATCGGGCGGCCCTGGTCGTCGCCGAACTCGGTGCCGATGATCTGGAAGCCCGCGCACACGGCGAGCACCACGGCGCCGGACGCGGCCGCGCGCGGCAGCCCGCCGTCGCCGCGCAGCCGCTGCGCCGCGAGGATCTGCGGGCGGTCCTCGCCGCCGCCCATGAGGTAGATGTCGCCGGAGTCGGGGACGGGTTCGTCGGACCTGACGAGCACGCTCTCCGTCTCGATGCCGCGCAGCCGGGCGCGGCGTTCCAGGATGAGCAGGTTGCCCTGGTCGCCGTACGTGCTCAGGAGGTCCGGGTAGATCCAGACCAGCCGCAGCGAGCTTGAGCTCATGTGTGGTCCCCCACTACTGGACGCGGCCGTACGCCGCGCGGATCTGCTGGAAGGCCGTGTAGTTGGCGATGACGTCCATCGGGCCCGGCGGCACCGCGGCGACCGCCTCGGTGATGTCGTTGACGAGCTGGAACCCGACGTCGTCGGCCTCGAGGCGGACGGCGAGGTCGAGGCGGCGCTCGCCGGTGACGAAGACCGTACGGCCGCGCAGGACGCGGTAGTCGACGTCCCACAGCCAGGAGGTGTCGCGGCCGTCCGGGCCCTGGGCGTTGACGGACAGCGTGACCGGCACCGG
This sequence comes from Streptosporangiaceae bacterium, assembly GCA_036502625.1. Lineage (GTDB taxonomy): Bacteria > Actinomycetota > Actinomycetes > Streptosporangiales > Streptosporangiaceae > DASXYG01. The sequence continues at coordinate 43,991 of DASXYG010000098.1, read as the reverse complement.
CGGCTCGCGCAGCACGCCGAAGCACTCCATCCACCCCGCGGGGTTCTTCGACAGCAGCAGCCGGAGCTGCCTGCCGTCGCGCTCGACCGTGGTGTAGCGGCCCGCGACGGACGTGACCTCGCGCAGCCGCGGCAGCGCCTGCTCGGGCGGTACGCCGAACGCGGACGCGGCGGCGAGCGCGATCACCGCGTTGGACTGGTTCGCCCAGCCGGGGAGCTGGAGGCGCAGCTCGTGGCGCAGGCCCTGGGGGTCGACGGCGGCGCCGCCCGGCACCGTGTCGTCCAGCGCCCAGGTGGTCTCCGGGCGGCGGAAACCGCACTCGTGGCAGGACCAGTCGGTGTCGCCGCGGTCGAGGTGGGCGCCGCACTCGGGGCAGCACCAGGAGTCCTCGCGCCAGTGCTGGCCCGCGGACACCCAGGTCACCTGCTTGGCCGAGGACGCGCCCCAGGCGACGACCGGGTCGTCGGCGTTGGCGATCACGTGGGTGTCGACCCCGGTGAGGGCCTCGCGCCAGCGCTGGGCCAGCATCCAGATCTCCGAGGCGCGGTCCATCTGGTCGCGGCTGAGGTTCATCATCACGACGACGTTCGCGCCGGTGGAGCGCAGCACCATCGGGATGTACTTCTCGTCGACCTCGAGGACGCCGCACGTGGCGTCCGGCGCGTTCTGCAGCGCGGTGACGTGGCCGGTCGGCATGTTCGCGCCGAAGGCGTTGGTGGCCACCGGGCCGAGGAGGTCGAGCGCGGACGCGATCAGCCGGGTCGTCGTGGTCTTGCCGTTGGTGCCGGTGATCAGCGCGAGCCGGCGGTCGCGGGCGAGCAGGCTCAGCAGCTCCGGTTCGAGCCGCAGCGCGATCTTGCCGCCGATGACCGACCCGTCGCCCCGGCCGCTCAGCCGGGAGACCGACGCCGCCACACCTCCGAGCGCGGTCGCGAGCTGTGCCCGCAACGGAAGTTGGCTCATGTCTCCCTCACTCGTCGAACCCCCACGGCACCCAAATGCTAGCCGCTGCCGGCGATGCGGATGACCGGGTACGGCCATCCGGCCTCCGCGCGCCTAGAGGTCGTCAGGGGGGAGTTCGTACGGTTCGAACGTGGGGGTGCGGTCGGGTTCGTCGTCGGGGGAGAGGATGAAGCGGGCCGGCCAGGAGAGCACGACGTACGGCCAGTCGACGCGCATCTCATCGGCGGCGTGCGGGACGCGGTGCTCGGGTTCCAGCCAGGGGGCCAGGGCCTCCAGGTCGTCCTCGTAGCCGGCGTGGTCGTCGTCGCCGAACAGGACGCGCCAGGCGATGAAGCGGTTCTGGCCGACCTCGGTGGACAGCGGGTGGCGGCGCAGCGCGAACATCCGGGTGCCGACCGGCACGGCGGCCTCGCCCGGGACGTTCGACAGGTCGTAGTCGCAGGGCGGGGACGGCGCCCAGAGGTCGGGCAGCGGGCGGCCGTACGGGAACAGCGCTTCCAGTTCGTGCAGCCACCGGACGTGCGGCACCACCCAGGTCGTGCCGGGCGGCACCCCGAAGCGGTCGTCCGCGCGGTCGAGCAGGCGCAGCGCGTGGGCGGCGAGCGTCCGGGTGAGGTCGTCGGGGTCGAACGTACGGCGCAGGACGGTGGCGCGGCGGCCCACGGCACGCTCCACGACGGTGGCGAGCAGGCACTGCGCGGTGCGCGGGTCGAGGTGGTCCCAGTAGACCCACAGCGGCGCCGGCGGCACGGGCCGCGGGCGGTTGGTGAGGTACGCGAGCAGCAGCGTCTCCACCCAGACCCGCAGCCACGCGGCGTCGTCGCCGTCGGCGGCGAGATCGGCCTGGCGGAGCTGGAGGAGCGTGCAGGCGCCGTCGTCGCGGCAGCGGGTGCCGCAGGCGTGCGACCTGCGGTCGGCGATCGGCGGCACCGGCGACGGCAGCACCCGCTCGCGGCCCTCGCCCAGCGGCACGCGGATGCGCAACGGCCGGTCCATGCCGTCGGCGAACACCGCCGCGACACCCGGTTCCAGCGACACGACCTGGCGCGACTGCTCGTCGTCGAGGTTCATCGCGGCGCCCACGAGCTGCCGGTCGTCGTGCGCGGGCAGCCGGTGGACGACCTTCAGCGCGGTGTTCTTCACGACGTCGGGCACGAGCTTGGTGGGGATCTGCTCGGCCACCACGATGCCCTCGCCGTACGCGCGGATCTCCGCGAGCATGCCCGCGAACAGCTCCACCGCGTGTGAGCTGGACTTGTCCTCGCCGCGGTCGCGCAGCAGGCGGTGCGCCTCCTCGATGACGATCGCGTGGCCGAGGCCGGTGAACCGCTCCGTACGCGCGCGCATCCTGAGGTGCTCCACGATCCGGATGATCAGCGTGCCCATCAGGAACGCCTTGTCCTCGTCGTTGGCGACGTCCTCGATGGCCAGCACCACGTTGCGGCGCAGCAGCTCGCCGATGTCCACCGGGTGGCCGCCCTCGAAGAACCGCCCGGCCGACCCGATGCGCAGCGACCGCAGCCGTACGTCCACGAAGCCGCGGACGTCGGCCTGGAGGTCCTTGCCGTAGCCGACCTCCTCGATGACGTCGAGCGCGGCCTTCTGGAGCTGCTCCAGCGTGGGCGTGGCCGGGCCCACGGCGGCGTCCGGCACACCGCCGCCGGTGACGACGTCCCACCCGTTGTCCTCGTACACGCGCTGCAGCGCCTGGGACATGATCTGCGGGAACGGCTCCTCGGCGTCGAACGCGGCCTGGAACAGCGCGCGCACCATGTCGATGTGCGCCTGGACGGGGTAGCCGGGCTCGGGCGCCAGCGGGTTCACCGACAGCGGCACGGCCGCGGGGTCGGACGGGTTCACCACCGTGACCTCGGCGCCCAGCGGCGCGATGCGGCCGCCCATCGCGGCGTACTCCGACTTCGCCGGCTCGATGGCCAGCCACGGTATCTCCGCGCGCGTGAGCTGTTCCAGCAGGTGGCGTACGGTCTGGGACTTGCCGGCGCCGGTCGCGCCGGTGACGAACGCATGGCGGTTCAGCGTGGACAGCGGCACGCGGAACGTGCCCACCGCGCGCTCCTGGCCGTCGAGCACCATGCCGAGATCGATGGACGGCTGGCCGGGCTCGGCCGCGGTCTCGCTCGTGACGTCGAAGTATCCGGCGTCGAGCACGCGCAGGCCCGGCACCTCGCGGCGGGGCAGCCCGGCCAGTGCGGCCAGGGTGCCCGCGGTGGCGGCGAACGGCGCGGCGGCGTCGTCCGTGGCGTCGGTGAGCTTCGCGGACAGCGCGTCGTGGAACGTGCGCACCTCGCCGTCTCCGCCGTACGGGCCGGTCAGCGCGGTGCGCAGGCGGTACGGATGGCGGCTCATGTCGACCGAGCCGACGAGCACGGGCGCGATCTGGCGCAGTTCGTCCGGCGACGCGGCGCCGGCGAGCAGCCGGACGTTCCACAGCCCGGCCTCGCGGAACGCGTCGAGCTCCTGCATGCGCCGCTCGGACCGCTCGACGTCGAACCGGGAGCGCTCGGAGGCGTCCTCGTAGCGGCGCAGCACGTTGAGCTGGGTGCGCAGCTCGGCGACCTCGATGTCGAGCAGGTCGGTGGGCTCGGCGACCAGCAGCCAGCAGAACGGCCGCGCCATCAGCGTGACCAGCGTCGACTCGAACAGCGTTGGCCGTGAGTCGTCGCCGTGGTCCTCGGAGTCGCGGTCGGCCAGCGGCGGCGCCTGGCGTCCTGGGCAGGTCGTCCAGACGAGCTGGGCGCAGGCGTCGAGCCAGCCGTCGCCGATGACCGTGCCGCGCGAGCCGCCGGGGTAGAGCATGCCGCCGCCGGTGTCGTCGACCGTGGCGCCGTCCGTACGCAGCGGGCCCGCGTTGGTGATCAGCTCGAGCGGCGCGCCGTTGCCGCGGGACAGCCAGCCGATGACGAACGGCGCCCGGCGCTGCGCGGCGGACAGCACGGCGGGCAGCACCGACACGAAGTCGTGCTCCGCGCGGCGTGCGCCGGGCGCGCCGATGATCGCCTGGATGCGGTACCACGGGCCGGGCAGGGTGCTGCTCACCCCGGCAGGATCCCAGTGGCCGCCACCGCCGCGCCAGCGCCGGCGGCGTTTTCGTCCGCGGCGGCGCTCTCGGCGCGCAGCGCGTCCCAGAGGACGTTCAGCGGATGGGCGGCGCCGTAGCGGTCGCGCTCGCCCTTGCGCGCGAACACCGCCGACACGATCTCCGGCGACGGCCGCGGGTCGCGGCGGATGTCGACGAGCCGCAGGTCGTCGGCGTCGGTGTCGTCGCTGATCCGCAGGCCGAGGCCGCGCGGCACGATCACGCAGCCCTGGACGAGCCCCGACCGCAGCAGCGCCGTGCCGTACCTGAGGTCGTCGATCTCGGCCGCGATGTTCAGCCGGCTCCGGAAGTCCGCGCCGTACCACCCGGCGAGCAGGTCGGCGACCATGCCGGCGGCGGGCAGCAGCAGCGGCAGGCGCGCGAGCTCGCCGAGGCCGACCGGCCCGGACGGGAGGTCCGCCGCCGGCAGGTTCGTGACCAGGACGGGGATGCCGCGCCGCAGCTCGATCGTGTCGTACAAGCCGGCGCCCGGAGGCTCGCCGGGCGGCGCGACGACGCTGCCGATCAGGAGGTCCACCTGCTTGGCCTCCAGGCACGTCCAGAAGTCGCGGGTGCGTACGTGGGTCACCCGGAAGTCGACGGCGCCGCCGATGCGCGCGGCGAGCCGCTCGGAGGCGCGGGAGAGGAAGTGGAGGGCGAACTCGGTGGTGCCGACGGTGAGCGTGCTGCCGATGCGGCGGCGCACGGAGTCGACGGCGGCCTGCCATTCGTCGAGGGTGCGCCGGGCGACCTCGACGACGGTCTCGCCGGTCGTGGTGAACAGGAAGTCCCTGCCGCGGCCCTGGCGGGTGACCAGGACCTCGCCGCACAGCCCCTGGAAGTGGCGGTTGAGGGTGTCGAGCTGCTTCTGCACGCTCGACTGCTCGCGCCCGAGCGCCCGCGCCGCCCGCAGCGCGCTGCCCATCGCGTGGACGACGAGGAGGGTGCGCAACTGGTCGAGCGTGACGTCGAGCAGGGCCGGCGGATATCCGTGCAGTTTGGGGTCGAGCCGTGGTTCGGGTGGTGCGGGCATGCTGGGAGGGGCCACGTCGGTCCGTTTCTGTGGAACACCTGGGCGGGCGAATCTGGATGCTAGGACATCTCTGGTCCCGGTTTCGATGGATTCGCCTCGCCGCCGGTTCCCCGGACCGGGGGCCCGGCGCGGCTACCCGCGCGCGGGTACGGGGTCGGGCTCGAACTTGTAGCCGAGGCCGCGCACGGTCACGATGTGCGCGGGCGTGCCCGGGTCGGTCTCGACCTTCCCGCGCAGCCGCTTGACGTGGACGTCGAGCGTCTTCGTGTCGCCCACGTAGTCGGCGCCCCAGACGCGGTCGATGAGCTGCATGCGGGTCAGCACACGCCCGGCGTTGCGCAGCAGCACTTCGAGCAGCTCGAACTCCTTCAGCGGCAACTGCACCTCGCTGCCGCGCACGGTGACGACGTGGCGTTCGACGTCCATGCGTACGGGACCGGCCTCGAGCGCGCTCGTCGCGACGTCCTCGACGTCGACCCGGCGGCGCAGGACCGCGCGGATGCGGGCGACGAGCTCGCGGGTGGAGAACGGCTTCGTGACGTAGTCGTCGGCGCCGAGCTCCAGCCCGACCACCTTGTCGATCTCGCTGTCCTTCGCGGTCAGCATGATGACCGGGACGTTGGACGTCTGCCGGATCGTGCGGCACACCTCGGTGCCCGACAAGCCGGGCAGCATCAGGTCGAGCAGGACGAGGTCGGCGCCGTCACGGTCGAACGCGTCGAGCGCGGCCGGCCCCGACGCCGCCACGGCGACCTCGAATCCCTCCTTGCGCAGCATGTAGGCAAGTGCGTCGCTGAACGACTCTTCGTCCTCGACGACGAGCACTCGGGTCACGGTCGGACCTCCTCGGGGGCGCGCGCTCCCGGAATGGCCGGGGCGCGCTCGTTCGACATGGGCAGCCGCAGGGTGAATGTGGAGCCGGCGCCCTCCTTGCTCCATACGGACACCTCGCCACCGTGGGTGGTGGCGACGTGCTTGACGATGGCCAGGCCGAGCCCGGTTCCGCCGGTGGACCGCGACCGGGCGGAGTCGACGCGGTAGAACCGCTCGAAGATCCGCTCGATCTCGGCCTCCGGGATGCCGATGCCCTGGTCGGTGACGCTGATCTCGGCCATGCCGTCCGGCGCGGGCCTGGTCACGACGACCACGCGGGTGTTCTCCGGAGAGTAGTTGACCGCGTTGTCGGTGAGGTTGCGCACCGCCGTCTTCAGCAGCTCGGGGTCGCCGCGTACGGCCACGCCGCTCTGACCGGACGTCACCAACTGGATCGTCTTCGCGTCGGCCTTCATCCGGCAGTGGTCGACCGCGTCGGTGATGACGGTGTCGAGCTCGACGCGCTTCGGCGAGGTCGGCGGCTGGCCGTCCTGCACCTGCGACAGCGTGATGACGTCCTGCACCACGTTGATCAGCCGGGCGGCCTCGTGCTGCATGCGCCCGGCGAACCTGCGCACCGCCTCGGGGTCGTCGGCCGCCGACTCCATCGTCTCGGCCAGCAGCGACAACGCGCCGACCGGTGTCTTCAGCTCATGGCTGACGTTCGCCACGAAGTCGCGGCGCACCGCCTCGACGCGGCGGTGCTCGGACTGGTCCTCGGCGAGGACGAGCACGAGGCCGCCCTGCCCGAGCGGCGCGACGCGGACGTTGAACGACGTCGGCTCGCGCCCCAGGACCCGCCCGGCGACCTCGATCTCGGATTCGCGGATCTCGCCGTCCTTGCGCACCTGCCGGGCGAGCGCGAGGAGATCGGAGATCACCAGGCGGTCGCCGCGTACGAGCCCGAAGGCGCGCGCCGCGGAGCTCGCCCGCAGCACGCGGTCGCCGGAGTCGATGACCACGGCCGAGGACGGGAGGACCGCGAGCACGGAGGCGATCCCCGGCGGCAGCTCGGCCCCGGGGCGCGGCTCAGGCAGGCGGCGCTGCGACTGCTCGCTGAAGCGGAACGCGAGCACTGCCGCCACCCCCACAACAAGTCCGACGATGCCCGCCAGACCCGCGACCACCTCCGTATTCACACCTACGATGGTAAACACCCGATTCCGTATCGAAGACGCCCCCGCCAGCAGTTTCTCCGACTGTTCACTCCTGGGCTCAAAACCGTTCACGTCGAAATGTCAGGCTGGAGACCATGCGCGACACCTATCACGAGGAGCTTGACGCCCTCACCGATCGACTGGTCGAGATGACGCGGCTCGTCCGCTCCGCCGTATCGCGGGCGACCACCGCCCTTCTCGACGCCGACCTGAGCCTGGCGGAAGGCGTCATCTCCGGTGACAAGGCCGTGGACCTCGCGCACGACGAGATCGAGACGAGCGTCCTGAGCCTGATGGCCCAGCAGCAGCCGGTCGCCGGCGACCTGCGGAAGATCGTCTCGGCGCTGCGCATGGCCGGTGTGCTGGAGCGCATGGGCGACCTGGCCGTCCACGTGGCGCGTACGGCACGCCGCCGCCACCCCGACTCCGCCATCCCGCCGGAGCTGCGCGACACGTTCCTCGAAATGGGCCAGATCTCCGAGCGGCTGATCACCAAGGCCGGCAGCGTGATCGCGTCCCACGACGTGCCCACCGCCCTTGAGCTGGAGTCCGACGACGACGCGCTGGACAAGCTGCAGCGCCAGCTCTTCAAGAAGATCCTCTCGCCCGGCTGGTCGCACGGCATCGAGGCGGCCGTCGACATCACGCTCGCCCAGCGCTACTTCGAGCGCTACGGCGACCACGCCGTCCACCTGGCCCGCAACGTGGTCTACCTGGCCACGGGCGAACGCCCGTAGCCGGTTCGCAAACTTCGCCGCCGGGGCGCCGCATTGTCGGCGCCCCGGCGGCGTGTATATAGGTGGACGCATGCGCCTGTTCGCCGCCGTGACGCCCCCATCGCGCGTGCTCGACCACCTGGCCGCCGCGATCGCCGCCGTACGGGACGACCGTCCGGCGCTGCGCTGGTCCGTCCGCGAGCAGTGGCACATCACGCTGGCGTTCTACGGCGAGCTCGCCCCGGAGCGGCTGCCCGCGCTCGCGCGGCGGCTGGCCCGCGCCGCAGGCCGCACCCCGCCACTGGACCTGGCGCTGACCGGCGGCGGCGCGTTCCCCCGGCCGGAGCGTGCGCACGTCCTGTGGGCGGACGTGCGCGGCGACCTGCGCGGGCTGCGGCGCCTCGCGGAATCGGCGGCCGCCGCCGGGCGCCGCCTGGGGGTGCCGCCGGACCGGAAGCCGTACCGCCCGCACCTCACGCTGGCCCGCTGCCGTACGCCGACCGACCTCAGCGATGTCGTGGCCGGGCTCGACGCGGTCGACGGGGGGCGGTGGCGCGCCGGGGAGCTGCGATTGGTCCGCAGCCATCTGGGACCGAGCCCGTCGTACGAAACCCTGCACGCCTGGCCGCTCGACGGCGGCCGGGGGTCACCGCAGTAGCGCGCCGATCAGGACGACCAGCACGAGCACGCCGAGCACGGTCGGCAGGAACCACGGGCGGGGGCGGTACACGCTTTCGAGGTTACTGCGTGCCCCGCGCCGCCGGGCACCGGCACCGCGTACGGGCCCGGCCGTGCCACGCTGTCCTGGTGCGCACATCCGTCCGCCGGTTCGCCCTGGCCGCGGCCCCCGCCCTGATCGCCCTGCCCGTGCTCGCCGCGCCGGGGGCGTCCGCGGCGGCGCGCGGCCCGAACCACATCGCGTTCCACATGGGCGACCACCGGATCGACGAGTCCAGCGGCCTGGCCGCCAGCATCCGGTTCCCCGGCGTGACGTACACGCACAACGACAGCGGCGACAGCGCGCGGGTCTTCGCCGTCGGGCCGAACGGGAAGACGCGCGCCGAGCTGCGGCTGGCCGGGTTCGTCGCGCGCGACTGGGAGGCCATCGGGATGGGCCGCGACGGCCAGGGGCGGCCCGCGGTGTACGTCGCGGACACCGGCGACAACCTCGGCGGAGCCTGGCCCAACGTGGCGGTGTTCCGCTTCCCCGAGCCGTCCGGGCTGACCGACCGGAGCGTGCACGCCACGCGGTTCCGGATGAAGTACGCCGACGGCCCGCGCAACGCCGAGGCCATCATGATCGACCCGCGGGACAACCGGCTGTACGTCATCAGCAAGGAGTGGAACGGCGGCATCTACCGCGCGCCGAAGCACCTGCGCGCCGACCGCATGAACATCCTGCACCGCGTCGGCGACGCCCCCTCGATGGCCACCGACGCGTCGTACGCGCCCGACGGCTCCTCGTTCGTGATCCGCACGTACTTCAGCGCGCAGTTCTACGACCGCATCGGCCACGCCGTGACCACGAGCTTCCTGCCCAGCCAGAAGCAGGGCGAGTCGATCACGTACGAGCGCGGCGGCCGGTCGCTGCTGATCGGCTCCGAGGGCCGGAACAGCCCGGTGTGGCGCATCCCCGTGCCGGACGGCCTGCGCCCGAAGCCCGCGCCGAAGCCGACGAACGCGGCCCAGCCCGGCAAGGCGGCGCCGAAGGACGGCGGCGGCGGGAACAGCACCCTGACGGGCCTGGTCATCGTGCTGGCGATCGCCGCGGTCGTGGTGTTCGTGGTGCGCCGCCGGCGCGGGTGAACGGGCGGCGCTACATCCGCTCGACGACGTAGTCGATACAGGCGGTCAGCGCCTCGACGTCGGCCGGGTCGACCGCGGGGTACATGCCGACGCGGAGCTGGTTGCGCTTGACCGAGCGGTACTTCTCGACGTCGACGATGCCGTTCGCGCGCAGGGTCGCGGCGAGCGCCGCGGTGTCGACCGCGTCGTCGAAGTCGATCGTGCCGACGACCTGCGAGCGCATCCCGGCGTCGGCCACGAACGGCCGGGCGTACGGCGCCTTCTCCGCCCAGGTGTAGAGCGCGCTCGACGAATCGGCCGTACGGCTCGTCGCCCAGGCCAGGCCGCCCTGGTCGTTCATCCACTCCACCTGGTCGGCCATCAGCAGCAGCGTGGCCACGGCGGGGGTGTTGTACGTCTGGTCCTTGCGGGAGTTGTCGATCGCGAGGGGCAGCGAGAAGAAGTCCGGTACGTAGCGGTCGGCGGCGATCTCCCGGGCGCGCTCGATCGCCGCCGGGGACATCAGCGCGACCCACAGCCCGCCGTCGGAGGCGAAGCACTTCTGCGGCGCGAAGTAGTAGGCGTCGAACTCCGCGGGCTCCACCCAGATGCCGCCCGCCGCGCTCGTGGCGTCGACCAGCACCAGCGCGCCCGGGTCGGCGCCCTCGACGCGGTCCACCGGCATGGCCACGCCGGTGGACGTCTCGTTGTGGGTCAGGGCGTACGCGTCGACGCCGGCCTCGGCGCGCGGCTCCGGGTGGCGGCCGAGCTCCGCCTCGACGACCGACGTCTCCAGCCACGGCGCCTTGCGCACGGCGCGTTCGCACTTCGCGGAGAAGTCGCCGAACACCAGGTGCTGCGACCGCGCGCGGACCAGCCCGTACGCCGTGATGTCCCAGAACGCCGTCGAGCCGCCGAGGCCGAGCACGACCTCGTAGCCGTCGGGCAGGTCGAACAGCGCCGACATGCCCGTACGGACGCGGTGGACCAGCGACTTCACCGGCGCCTGGCGGTGGGACGTGCCCATGTAGCGGCTGCCGGACTCCGCGAGGGCGGCGAGCTGCTCCGGGCGCACCTTCGACGGACCGGAACCGAACCTGCCGTCGGCGGGCCGGATGTCGTGGGGGATCGTTAGCTCGGTCACCCGTACGAGCTTAGGGCCACCCCGTGGCGGACCGGGGTGGCGGGCTACTCCGCGGAGTCCTTCGCGGTGTCCTTAGCGGTGTCCTTGGCCGTGTCGTCCGAGCCGGCGGTGTCGTCGGGGTCGGCGAGGTCCTCGGGCTCGACCTTGCGGGCCGTGCCGGCGACCGTTCCGACGTGCGCCGGGTTCTTGGCCTTCTTCCGCGGCGGCGCCTTCTTGGCCTGCGGCTTCTTGGCGGCGGCGGTGTCGTCGGACTCGCTCTCGGACTTCGCGGCCGCGGCCTTGCCGTTGGACGCCTTCGTACCGCCGGACTTCGCCGGGGTCTTGCCGCCCGACTTCTTGCCGGAGGCCTTCTCCCGCGCCTCGGCGGCACGCTTCCTCCGCAGCTCACGGGCGCGCTCGCGGGCCTGCTCCTGGGCGTGGACCCGGGCGCGGCGCTCGGCGCGCGCGCTCAGGATGGCGCGGGTGCCGGGGACGAGGCCATGGCGGCGGAAGGTCAGGAACAGCAGCAGGAGCAGCAGGACGAGCGCCACGACGGACCACCAGATCCAGCCGGCCCAGCCGCTGACGTACACGGTGGTGCCGGTGGAGGGCATGTGGGCGCCGGTGATCTCCTTGCCCACGGACGCCTTCGAGGCGCCGACGACCGTCACGTTGTCGGTGACGGCGATGCCCTTGCGGAGGTCGGCCTGGGAGGTGGGCACGAAGAAGCCGGTGCAGGTGGCGACCGGGTAGATCCAGGAACCCGGCTGCTTCCAGTCGATCGGCGCGCACTTCGCGACGTCCACACGGCCGACGGTGCCGCCGCCGTGGGTCCCGGTGTACATGTTGACGGCGTTCCAGCCGGTCCACACGAACCCGGCCAGGACGACCAGGTACACCACGCCGAGCACACTGCCGCGCAGCACGGACGGCGGCACCACGGCGGGCACCGACTCGTCGCCGCGCACCATGCGCGGGTCGTCGAGACCGCGCATCTGCTTGCGCTTGGTGCGCTGCGCCAGGTAATCCGGCTTGCCGCCCGGGTTGATGCTGTCGGTGACGATCTTCTTCTCCAGATCGCCGAACCGCGCGCGGCCCTTGTCGTCGTCCTTCTCGTCGCTCATACAGCCCTACCGTCGCGGATCGTCCGGATGCCCACGGATGCGGTCCCGCACCCGGTCTAGCGGGAGGTTACAGACACTAACTGAGAATCCGCCCACTCGCTTCTCAGCTCGCTATCAGTTCGGACTCGGGGGGCGAATGGCGTGCCAATACACGGCCAATAGCGGGAAAAGCCCCGGCCCGGCGGTAGCGGGGGCCGCCGGGCCGTGGAGGGTGAACAGCCGATCAGGACGCGAACGCCTCGGCGGCACCCGGTACGTCGGCGGCCGGGCGCGAGGACGGGCCGACGTAGTTCGCGCTGGGGCGCACCAGGCGGCCGGTCTTCTTCTGCTCCAGGATGTGCGCCGCCCATCCGGCCGTGCGCGCACAGGTGAACATGGACGTGAACATGCTCGCCGGGATCTGCGCGAAGTCCAGGATGATCGCCGCCCAGAACTCCACATTGGTGGCCAGCACCCGGTCCGGGCGCCGCGCGTGCAGTTCCTCCAGGGCCGCGTTCTCCAGCGCCACCGCCGTTTCGTAGCGCGGCGCGCCGATCTCCTGTGCCGTACGGCGCAGGACGCGGGCGCGCGGGTCCTCCGCGCGGTAGACGCGGTGGCCGAAGCCCATCAGCCGCTCGCCGCTGTCGAGCACGCCCTTGACGTACTTCTTCGCGTCGCCGGCCTGCTCGACGCCCTCGATCATGTGCAGCACGCGCGACGGCGCGCCGCCGTGCAGCGGGCCGGACATCGCGCCGACCGCGCCCGACATGGCCGCCGCGACATCGGCGCCCGTGGACGCGATGACACGTGCGGTGAACGTGGAGGCGTTCATGCCGTGCTCGGCGGCGGAGCTCCAGTACGCGTCGACGGCCTTGACGTGCGCGGGGTCGGGATCGCCGAGCCAGCGGATCATGAAGCGCTCGGTGATCGTCCTCCCCTCGGCCACGCGGCTCTCCGGCACCATCGGCTTGTCGAGCCCGCGTGCCGCCTGCGCCACGAACGACAGCGCCTGGACCGAGACGCGCGCGAGGTCGTCGCGCGCCTTGTCGTCCGAGGTGTCCAGCAGCGGCTTCAGGCCCCACGCGCTGGCCAGGGTCGCGAGCGCGGCCTGGACGTCCACCCGGATGTCACCGGAGTGCACGGGGAGCTGGAACGGTTCCGCTACGGGGAGTCCCGGGGTGAACTGGTTGTCGACCAGCAGGCCCCAGATGTGGCCGAAGGAGACCCGTCCGACGAGTTCCTCGATGTCCACACCCCGATATCGGAGGGCGCCACCCTCCTTGTCCGGTTCGGCGATTTCGGTCTCGAAAGCGACGACGCCTTCGAGTCCAGGTTTGAAGTCGGACATGTTTCGACTTCCTCCGTCCCCCTTGGGTATGAAAAGAGACCGCTCCATTGAACCGCCTCCACCTGGGCCCCTGAGCCGTGCGAACCTGTGAAGTGCGTCGCCCTTTACCCGGTTCGGAACTTCACGCGAGATGATCGGGTCTTGTGGACCGTTCTTATGAGATTCCCGCCGGATCGCCCGACGCCCCACTGAACCCGGCGGAGCTGCGCAGCCCGTACGCCGGTGGGCCGCTCACCGAGGACACCGTGGCCGCGAGCCCGGTCGAGCAGTTCGCCGCGTGGATCGCCGACGCCGTACGCGCCGGGGTACCCGAGGCGAACGCCATGGTGCTGGCCACCGCGGGCGCCGACGGGTTCCCGGACGCCCGTACCGTTCTGCTGAAGGGATACGGGCCCGAAGGTTTCGTTTTCTATACGAACTACACGTCGCGAAAGGGCGCAGAACTCGGCGAGAATCCGCGCGCCGCGCTCGTCTTCCCGTGGCACGCCATTCGCCGCCAGGTCCGCGTGCGCGGCACCGTCGAGCGGCTCGGGAGCGCCGACAGCGCGGCGTATTTCCACTCCCGCCCGTACGGCTCGCAACTCGGCGCCTGGGCGAGCGAGCGGCAGTCCGCGGTCATCCCCGACCGCGAGATCCTGCGCACCCGGTTCGCCGAGCTGGCCGGCCGCTGGCCGGAGGGCACGACCGTGCCGCTGCCCGACTTCTGGGGCGGCTTCCGCGTGGTGCCGGCCGAGATCGAGTTCTGGCAGGGCGGCGCCGACCGCCTGCACGACCGGCTCCGCTACCGTCCGGACACCGACGGGGGCTGGACCATCGAACGCCTCGCCCCGTGAGCGGGCTGCTGCGCCGTACGGTCGTCGACACCCGTCCGCTGTCCCATCCCGACTTCCGCCGCCTCTGCCTCGGCCAGGGCGTGTCGTTCGTCGGGTTCCAGCTCACCTCGGTCGCCGTGCCGGTCGAGGTGTACACGATCACCAGGTCGTCGCTGTGGGTCGGGCTGCTCGGGCTGGCCAGCCTCGTACCGCTGATCATCTTCGGGCTGTGGGGCGGCACCGTGGCCGACGCGGTCGACCGCCGCAGGCTCCTGCTGATCTCGTCCGTGCTCACCTGGGCGGCCACGTTCGGGCTGCTCGTGCAGTCGCTACTGCGGCTCGACAGCATCACGGTGATCTTCGGGCTCATCGTGGTGCAGTCGATCGGGTTCGCCATCTCCTCGCCCACGCGCAGCGCGATCGTGCCCCGCCTGGTGCCCGAGACCCTCGTGCCGTCGGCCAACACGCTCAACTTCATGGTCAGCAGCTTCGGCACGGTGGCCGGGCCGCTGATCGCCGGCGCCGTACTCGGCCACCTCGGCTACGCGGGCGCGTACGCCATCGACGCCGCGCTGTTCACCGCGGGCCTGTACGCCGCGATCCGGCTGCCGCGGCTACCCCCGCTCGGCGAGCACATCACCCGCCCCGGGCTGCGGTCCCTGCTGGACGGCCTGAAGTTCATCGGCGTACGGCCGGTGCTCGTGATGTCGTTCGTCGTCGACATCATCGCGATGGTCTTCGCCATGCCGAAGGCGCTGTTCCCGCAGATCGCCGCCGAACGCTTCGGTGGGGTCGACGCCACCGGCTGGCTGTACTCCTCGATCGCCCTGGGCTCCCTGGTGGCGGGCCTGGCCTCCGGCTGGATCGGCCGCGTGGCGCGCCAGGGCATCGCCTTGGTCATCGCCATCTTCTGCTGGGGAATCGCGGTAGCCGCCGCCGGCCTCAGCCACCACCTGTGGCTGACGGTCCTCCTGCTCGCGGTAGGCGGTGGCGCCGACCTGATCTCGGCCGTCTACCGCCAAACCATCCTCCAGACCTACGCCCCCGATGAGATGCGCGGCCGCATGCAGGGCGTCTTCACGGTGGTGGTAGCCGGCGGCCCCCGCCTAGCCGACCTCAGGGCGGGCGCCATGGCCTCGGTAACGGGCCTGACCGCAGCCTGGGTAGGCGGCGGAATAGCCTGCGCGATAGCGGTCCTAGCAGCCCTAGCCGCAGTCCCCGCCCTCCGCCACTACCGCTACACCCCCAGATCCCCCCGTCCCACCTCCCCCACAGAAACCCCAAACCCCACCTCCAACCCCGGCTAACCACCCCAGCGCCCCCCTCGCCCGTCCCACACCCCCCGCGTGCCCCACAAGCCCGGCCCCGTGCCCCGCTACGCCCGCGACCCCGTGCAGCCCCGCGCGCCCCCAATCCGGCCCCCGTCCCCGCCCCGCCGCACCCTGCGACGCCGTACGCCCGCGCCCTGCGCGGACCCCGATCCCGGACGCCCGCGCCCCCCGCATCCCGTACGCCCGCCATCCCGCACGCGCCCCGCCCCGTACGCCCCGGTCCCCGCACGCCCCGCCCCGCCTCGCCTCGCCCCGCGATGCCACACCGCCCGGGGCGGGGGCGTCCTGCGCCCTCCACCGCGCGAACGCCCACCCCGCCATCCGGGACGTTCCAGCCCCCTCCCGGGACGCCGCCCCGCTCAGTCGCGCGATGCCCGTTCCCGTGCGTGGCCCCCTGACCTGCCCCGGCCACGTTCCGCGCCGCCCGTGCTCCGCGCTGCCCCCGGCACCGTGCTCGCGTGACGCCTGTGCGCCTCGCGCTGCACCCGTGCCTGCGCCGTGCTCTCCGCGCCACGTCCGGTGCCCCGTGAACCCCGGTCCGCAGATGCGGGAGTGGCTGAGGGACGTGCGCGCCTCGTGCGCAGGTGTCTGTGGCTGTTGGAGGGGCGGGGGGTCCTCCGCCCGGGTCTCTGCGTGCGTGCCCGGGACGCCAGGTGGTCCGGGCGTCAGGTGTGTTCGGGGAGGAGCCGCGCGCGTCTGCCGCGCTGTACGCGTTCCCGGCCTCGGAGGTGGGTCCCGGCCTCGGGAGCGCGGGGACTCGGGGGGCCACCCGTGAAGGGGGCCGGTGGAGGAGGTTGGTCTCGGTTGGGATACGGGGTGGGGGTTGGGGGCGGGTGGGAACGTTCGGGGGTGGTTGGTTGTTCACGTCAGCAGTGGCTTTTGGTGTTGGCTGCGAGGCGGGAACTTCCGGTTCGGGTTCGGGGGGTCGGGGTTTCGGCGATAATGATTCTCATATAGCGCCTCCACGCAAGTAGCATCGAGGTGGACGGGAGGGCGCCTTGACCGCACATGGCCTTATCGACACCACCGAGATGTACCTCCGTACGATCTTCGAGCTCGAAGAGGAGGGCATCGTCCCGCTGCGCGCGCGCATTGCCGAGCGGCTGCAGCAGAGCGGGCCCACCGTGAGCCAGACCGTGGCGCGCATGGAGCGTGACGGGCTGGTCCGCGTAGAGGGTGACCGCCACCTCGCCATGACCGAGACGGGCCGCCAGTTGGCCGTCCGCGTCATGCGCAAGCACCGCCTCGCCGAATGCCTGCTGGTCAACGTCATCGGGCTGCCCTGGGAAGAGGTCCACGTCGAGGCGTGCCGGTGGGAGCACGTCATGTCCGAGGAGGTGGAGCGGCGGCTCGTCATGCTGCTCGACAACCCCACCGTCAGCCCGTACGGCAACCCCATTCCCGGCCTCGACGAGCTCGGCGTCCCGGTCCCCCCAATGGAGGCCGGCGACCGCGAGCCGATGGCCGTGATGAGCGACATCGCCGGAACCGGCACCGACGTCGTCGTCCGCCGCATCGGTGAACACGTCCAGAACGAGCCTGAGCTGATGCTGAAGCTCATGTCGGCGGGCATCCGCCCGGGCCGCGCGGTCACGCTCGCGACAGGCGATGACTGCGTCCGAATCACGCGGCAGTCCGCCGAGGGCAGCGGCACCGCCGAGCTACCTGATGAGGTGGCCGCGCACGTTTTCGTTGCTAAGCGCTGAGTTTTCGGGCGAGGTGCGGCACACTGTCGTTGGACGCCGTGGTGGACCGCGCGCGCCTGACGAATGCATGCGGCCACTCCCCGGCGACCATGGCGACCGCGTCCCCCTGGCGCGGCCGGCGGTGAGTTCGGCAACCTCGTTAGCAGGAGGGGTCGTGGGCGGTGCGCGGCGCATCGGCCTCGCGTATGCGGACGCCGGGGAGGCGGCCGCATGAAACGCTGGGGTGAGGCGTCGTACGAACCTGCCGAACTGTCGGCGCAGGCGGTCCTCGCCAACGTCGAGTCGGCGGTGCTCGTGGCCGACCGCCTGGGCAACGTCCTCTACGCCAACGCCTACGCCGAGGGCCTGTTCGGCCTGACCGGCACCGCGTACGTCGGCAAGTCGGTCCTCTCCCTCGGCATCGAGGACGAAGACCGCGAGCAGGCCGCCGAGCTGGCCCGCCGTGTGCTGCGCGGCCACCCGTGGGAGGGCACGTTCGCCACGGCCCGCCCGGACGGCTCCAAGGCGTACGTACGGGCGCAGGCGGTGCCGCTGCGCCACCCGTCCGGCGGCATCAGCGGCGTCGTGATCTTCTCCCGGCCCGCCATGAAGCGCGGCACGCAGCGCGAGCACGACCGTTTCGGCCTGCTCGAGCGCATCGGCGACCGCCTCGCCGGGTCCCTCGAGCTCGAGGCGACGCTGTCCCAGGTGACGCACACCCTGGTGCCGCAGTTCGCCGACCACTGCCTGATCGACCTCTTCGAGAACGACAAGCTCGTCCGCCGCGTGTCGACCCACGCCGGCGGCTGGGAGCCGCCCAAGGGCACGTGGGCGGCGATCGGCGAGCCGATCGTCTACCCCGAGGGCCACTTCGCGGAGAAGGCGATGCGCCGCCAGGAGACGGTCGTCGTCGAGGACTTCCAGTCCGCCGACTTCCCCGCGCCGAGCGTCGCCAGCGCCGAGATCTGCCGCGAAACCGCGCTGACCTCCGTCATCGCCGCGCCGTTGTGCGCGCGCGGCGAGCTGCTCGGTGTGATGTGCTTGGCGCTGTCCGGCCTCAGCCTGCACGAAGACCCGCATTACGACACCTTCGACCGCGATTTCGTCGGCGCGATCGCCTCCCGCGTGGCCATCGCGATCGACAACGCGATGCTGTTCGAGGCCGAGCGCCGCACCGCCCTGGCGTTCCAGACGGCGCTGCTGCCGCGTGAGATCCCGCAGCTCGACGGCCTGAACATCGCCTGGCGCTACTTCGCCGCGAAGCCGCTGGAGACCCACGGCCAGGGCATCCAGACCCAGGTCGGCGGCGACTGGTACGACGTGATCCCGCTGTCGGCCGGCCGCGTCGGCATCGTCATCGGCGACGTCGAGGGCCGCGGCGCGCGGGCCGCCGCCATGATGGGCCAGCTCCGTGCCGCGCTGCGCGCCTTCGCCCAGGACGACAAGTCGCCGTCGGACATCCTCCGCAAGCTCGACGAATGGGTCCGCATCCTGGCCCCGCCCGAGCCGGACGCCCACGGGGTGGGCGTCGGCCGCTCACCCATCGTCACCTGTACGTACATGGTGTACGACGCCTGGTCGCGCCAGTTGTCCTTCGCCAACGCCGGCCACGACGCCCCGCTGCTCGTCATCAACGGCGAGGTCGGGCGGCTGGAGATGTCCGAGCCCGGTGTGCCGCTCGGCGTGCGCGACAAGGGCGTCGGCGGCGACGTCATGTTCACCGAGGAGACCCGTACGCTCCCGCCGGGCGCGACGCTGATCCTCTACACCGACGGCCTCGTGGAGCGCCGCCCCCGCGACGACGCCGATGGCGAATACTGGGACGAGGACGTCGCCGTGCGCATGCTGCGCGCGCGGGTCGCGGAGTCGGCCCATCTCGACGTCGAGGGCATCGCGACCGCCGCCGCCGACGCCGTACCCGGCGACATCGACGACGACGTGGCCATCCTGGTGATCCGCGCCGAGGAGCAGGACCTCGCGGTCGACGAGCGCACCTTCCCCGCCCAGCCGATCATGGTGTCGGAGGCGCGGCGCATGGCCGCGGAGACGCTCGAGCGCTGGAAGATCGGCGACGACCAGGCCGATCTCGCGTGCCTGCTGGTCTCCGAGGTCGTCACGAACGTCGTCCTGCATGCCTCCATCGCCCGCACCCCGCGCCGCGAGATGGTGCTCGAAGGCGTCCAGGGCCCCGCGCTGTACGACGAGGACCCCTGGTCGCTGCCCGAGCTGACCGGCCTCGAAGAACCCGAGCGCGACGAGGAGAAGCGGTTCCGGCTGCGGCTCCGGCGCGGCGCGACGTCCATCTGGGTCGAGGTGTTCGACTCCGACCTGCGGCTGCCGCGGCTGCGCAACGCCGGCGAGAACGACGAGGGCGGCCGCGGCCTCTACCTCGTCGACCAGCTCACCAACCGCTGGGGCTCCCGTCCGACGAAGGACGGCAAGGCCGTGTGGTTCGAGATCCCCATTCAGTAGCTCCTGCACGTGCATGCTCACGCCCTAATTCGGACGATCCATGGCGTTGGTGCAAGTGCTTGGTTACAGTGCCGGGCATGGATCTGGTCTACGACAGGCGCGGTTCGGGGGAGCCGCTGCTCCTGCTGCACGGCATCGGCGACCGCTGGCAGACCTGGGCGCCGGTGCTCGACCTCCTGGCCGCCGAGCACGACGTGATCGCCGTCGACCTCCCCGGGTTCGGCGCGTCGCCGCCGCTGCCGCCCGGCTCGGCGTACGACCTGGACGACTTCGTCGCCGCCGTCGAGGGGCTCTGCGCGGACCTCGGCGTCGAACGGCCGCACGTCGCGGGCAACTCCCTGGGCGGCATGATCGCGCTCGAGCTCGGGCGCCGCGGCAGCGCCCGTACGGTCACCGCGCTGTCCCCGGCCGGGTTCTGGAACGGGCCGGAGATCGCGTACGCGACCGCCGGGCTGCGCTTCCTGCGGGCGGTCGCCCGGTCGTCGCCGCCGGGCCTCGCCGTACGGGTGCTCGCCACGCGGGCCGGGCGTGCCGTGATGACCGGGCTGATCTACGGGCGTCCCGGATCGTACGACCCGGACGAGCTGATGGTGGGGGCGGCCGCGCTGGCCAACGCGCCCGGGTTCGCGCGGACGCTGAGCAACGGCCTGCGAGTGCGCTACCACGCGACGATCTCGGTGCCGGTGACGATCGCGTGGGGGACCCGTGACCGGCTGCTGCTGCCGTGGCAGGCGGCGCGCGCCAACCGTGCGGTGCCGGGGGTGCGCGGGGTGTGGCTGCCGGGCTGCGGACACGTGCCGATGGGCGACGATCCCGCGATGGTGGCGAAGGTGATCTTGGAGGCTGCGAAGCTCTGAGGGGCTCAGCCGCGGTGGGTGGCCCAGAGGGCGAGGGCGACGATCGCGAAGACCACGATGATGCCCGTGTAGATCTTTCGGTCGGTCCGCATGTTCACGCGCTTACGGATTTTCCCGATCCCCCACGCGACCAGAATCGCCAGCAGCGCGAGGACGACAAACCCGTCATAGTTGTGCACGACCGGCTCCCTCGATACGTCCTTCGCGAGGAGCCTACGCCTTATGGCTACGATGGTGTCCGCGACTGGCGCAGGGATCGGGCCTCCCGATACCGCTTTGGTGGAATCGACCACGAGGGAGCTGAACGCCGACGGCACCGCGCGCCTGGGTGTCACGGCACGACCCCGACCTGTCGTGAGGCATCGCATGACCCATCCCCAGCCGTCCCTGGCCACCGTCGATCCCGAGATCGCCGCGCTGATCGTCGATGAGGAGCGCCGCCAGACGGACGTCATCCGGCTGATCGCGTCCGAGAACTACGTCTCCCGCGCCGTGCTCGAGGCCACCGGGACGGTCCTCACCAACAAGTATTCCGAGGGCTATCCGGGCCGCCGCTACTACGAGGGCCAGCAGGTCATCGACCAGGTCGAGAACCTGGCCGCCGAACGTGCCCGCGCGCTCTTCGGGGTCGCGCACGCCAACGTCCAGCCGTACTCCGGGTCGCCCGCGAACCTGGCCGCCTACCTGGCGTTCTGCGAGGCGGGCGACACCGTGCTCGGCATGTCGCTGCCGATGGGCGGCCACCTGACGCACGGGTGGGGGGTGTCCGCCACCGGGAAGTGGTTCCGTCCGGTCCGCTACGGCGTACGCCGCGACACGGGGCGCATCGACATGGACGAGGTCCGCGACGTCGCCGTGCGCGAGCGGCCGCGGATGATCCTCTGCGGCGGCACCGCGATCCCGCGCACGATCGACTTCCCGGCGTTCGCGGAGATCGCCCGCGAGGTGGGCGCCGTCCTGGTCGCCGACATCGCGCACATCGCCGGCCTGGTCGCCGGCGGCGCGCACCCCACCCCCGTGGGCCACGCCGACGTCATCACCACGACCACCCACAAGACACTGCGCGGCCCGCGCGGCGCGATGATCCTCAGCGACGCCGAGCACGCCAAGGCCGTCGACAAGGCGGTCTTTCCCGGCCTCCAGGGCGGCCCGCACAACCACACGACGGCCGCCATCGCGGTGGCGCTCGCGGAGGCGGCCCGCCCGGACTTCTCCGCGTACGCCCACCAGATCGTGGCGAACGCGGTCGCGCTGGCCGACGAACTGGCCGCGCGCGGCTTCGACCTCGTGTCCGGCGGCACCGACAACCACCTGATCCTCATCGACCTGACCACCAAGGGCGTCCCCGGCAAGCTCGCCGCCCAACTCCTCGACCGAGCCGGCCTAGAGACGAACTACAACACCGTGCCGTACGACCCCCGCAAGCCCTTCGACCCGTCCGGCCTCCGCATCGGCACCCCGTCATTGACCAGCCGCGGAATGGGCGAGCCCGAGATGCGCCAGGTAGCGGCATGGATCGACGAGGTCCTCACGGCCGCCGCATCAGAAGACGAAGCGATGCTGGAGAAGACCCTCACCCGAGTCCGCAGCGAGGTCGAGACCTTCACGTCCGGCTACCCGGTCCCCGGCGTCCTGGTCTAACCCACCGCGCTCCTCCCATCCTGCGGCCCAGCGGCACCCGCCGCTGGGCCGCGCGCTCTTAGTCCCTGCGCGCTCCCTGTCCCCGCCCAGCCCCGACTTTCGCCGGGGCGCCAGATCTTCCCCTCTCTCAGCGCGGCCATGGACCGGCTGGGCCGCTGGGGCTTCCCCCTCTCCTGGCCCGGCTGTGAACCCTCGGGGCCGCTGGGGTTCCCCGCTCCCTTGGCCCCTCGTGGCCGCGCGGCCTCCCCGCCCCGGTCGAGCCGTGAACTTGCCGGGCCCGGCGCTCTTCCTGCACCTCGGCCCAGCCCTGAGCTGCCGGGTCGCGGGGCACGGTACGCGCAGCGCGGCGCGTGACGGGGCCTGGGGGGTGGGGGCGGGGCTGCCGGAAAAGGCCGCGCTGCGCGCGACTGTTTTTCCGCGATCTTGGTGGGGCGTTCTTGGGGTTGGGCCGCGGGGGCTGCGCCCTTTGGTTGGCGGGGCTTGGGGTTTTCGCCGCGTGGCGTTGTGCTGTGAAGGCGTAGCCTCCGCGGCCCGGCCTTGAACCGGGTTGGCGAGGGGCGCGGGGGGAGCGCGCGCGGAGCGCGGCCTTTGGGCGTGCGGGGGCTGCGCTGCGCGTGGCGGGGCGCGGGGCGGGCTGCCGGGAGAGGCCGCGCTGCGCGCGACTGATTTCCCGCGACCTTGGTGGGGCGTTCTTGGGGTTGGGCCGCGGGCTTCGCCTTTGGTTGGTGGAGGTTCGGGGGCTTGGCGTGGGGTGGCGTTCTGGGACGTGTGCTGTGAGGGCGTAGCCCCCGCGGCCCAGCCTTGAACCGGGTTGGCGAAGGTCGCGGGAAAAGCGCGCGCGGAGCGCGGCCTTTTTGGGCGCGAGGAGCCGCGCCGCGCGCGGCGCCCGGCCGCGGCGCGGGAGGGGGGTCGCGGGGGGAGTGAGGCTTGGGAGAGGGCTGCGGGTGGGGTTACTTGGATAGGTCGCGGCCGATGATTTCTTTCATGATTTCTGTGGTGCCGCCGTAGATGGACTGGATGCGGGCGTCCAGGAAGGCCTTGGCTACCGGGTACTCCATCATGTAGCCGTAGCCGCCGTGGAGCTGGAGGCAGCGGTCCATGACCTTGTTGGCCAGCTCTGTGGTCCACCACTTGGCCTTGGCGGCGTCTACCTCGGAGAGGGATCCGGCGTTCAGGAGCTCGATGGAGCGGTCGACGTAGACGCGGGCGATGTCGACCTCGGTGGACAGTTCGGCCAGGAGGAAGCGGGTGTTCTGGAGCTTGGTGAGCGGGCGGCCGAAGGCTTGGCGGTCGTTGCAGTACGCGATGGTCGCCGCCAGGACGGTCTCGGCGCCGGCGACCGCGGCTACCGCGATGGACAGGCGCTCCTGCGGGAGGTTGTGCATGAGGTGGATGAACCCCTGCCCCTCCTCGCCGATCAGGTTCGCGGCCGGCACCCGTACGTTGTCGAAGAACAGCTCGGCGGTGTCCTGCGCCTTGAGGCCGAGCTTGTCGAGGTTGCGGCCGCGGGTGAAGCCGGGCATGTCGCGCTCGATGGCGAACAGGCTCACGCCGTGCGCGCCGGCCTCCGGGTCGGTCTTCGTGACGGCGACGACCAGGTCGGCGTTGATGCCGTTGGTGATGAACGTCTTCTGCCCGTTGACGACATAGTGGTCGCCGTCGCGCACGGCGGTCGTACGGATGCCCTGGAGGTCGCTGCCCGCGCCCGGCTCGGTCATGGCGACGGCGGTGATCAGCTCGCCGCTGACGAACCCCGGCAGCCAGCGGCGCTTCTGCTCGTCGTTGGTGAGGCCCACCATGTACGGCGTCATGACGTCGTTCTGCAGCCCGAAGCCGAGCCCGGACGCGCCCGCCGCGGTGACCTCCTCGTCGAGGACGACGTTGTAGCGGAAGTCGTCGATGCCGGGGCCGCCGTACTCCTCGGGCACCGCGAAGCCGAGCAGCCCCGTCTCGCCGGCCTTCTTCCACACCTCGCGCGGCACGATGCCGTCGGACTCCCACTGGGCATGGTGCGGCTCGACCTCGCGCGCGAGGAACGCGCGTACGGTCTCGCGGAAGAGCCGGTGCTCCTCGTCGAACAGCGTGCGTTCCATTGCGTGCCTCCACCGCGTCCGGGGTCGCGTCGTCGTCCCGGCCAAGCTACCGCATCCCCCGAATCGCGTTCGGTTTCCCGTACGGGACCGCCCGCTCACGGCGCGGCGTCACCGTACGGACACCGCGGGTAGCCGATGATCGTCTCGGGGTAGGTGCCTCCTCAAGCAACCGCTCGTCCGGGAGGATCAGCATGGCCGACCACGCGGGCCGCCACGCACGCGAGCACGGGCAACGCGGCGTCATGGTGGTGTTCGGCGCGCTCATGCTCGGCATGCTGCTCGCCGCGCTGGACCAGACGATCGTCTCGACGGCGCTGCCCACCATCGTCAGCGACCTGGGCGGCCTGAACCACCTGTCCTGGGTGGTGACCGCGTACATCCTGGCGGCGACCGCGGTCACGCCGCTGTGGGGCAAGCTCGGCGACCAGTACGGCCGCAAATGGCTGTTCGTCGCGGCCATCGTCATCTTCCTGATCGGGTCCGCGCTGTGCGGCATCTCGCGGAACATGACCGAGCTGATCCTCTTCCGCGCCGTGCAGGGGCTCGGCGGCGGCGGCCTGATGACGCTGGCCGTGGCGATCGTCGGCGACGTCGTACCGCCCCGCAGGCGCGGGAAGTACCAGGGGTTCTTCGGCGCCGTGTTCGGCGTCACCAGCGTGCTCGGCCCGCTGCTCGGCGGCGTCTTCGTGGACAACCTGAGCTGGCGGTGGGTGTTCTACATCAACCTGCCGATCGGCGTGATCGCGCTCGTCGTGATCATCGCGGTGCTCAGCCCGACGTCCGAGCGCCAGCAGCACCGCATCGACTTCCTCGGCACGGCGCTCCTCGCGGGCGCGGCCGTCTGCCTGGTGCTGCTGACCACGTGGGGCGGCACCCAGTACGCCTGGGGCTCGCCGACGATCATCGGACTCGGCGTGGCCGCGGTCGTGCTGATCGCCATCTGGATCCCGGTCGAGCGGCGCGCGGCCGAGCCCGTCCTGTCGCTGAAGCTGTTCCGTTCGTCCATCTTCGCGGTGACCTCGGTGGTCGGCTTCATCGTCGGGTTCGCGATGTTCGGCGCGCTGACGTTCCTGCCGCTGTTCCTCCAGATCGTGCACGGGGTCAGCCCGACGATGTCCGGCGTGCACATGCTCCCGATGGTGCTCGGCCTGCTGGTCATGTCGATCGGCAGCGGCCAGCTCATCAGCAGGTGGGGCCGCTACAAGGTGTTCCCGGTCGTGGGCACGGCGCTGACGGCGATCGCGCTGTTCCTGCTGTCGACGCTCACCGAGAACACGTCCACGACCCTGCTGAACGTGTACTTCCTGCTGCTCGGCCTCGGCCTCGGCGGGGTGCTGCAGGTGCTGATCCTCGCCGTGCAGAACGCCGTGCCGTACGAGGACCTCGGCGCGGCCACCGCGGGCTCCACGTTCTTCCGGCAGATCGGCGGGTCGTTCGGCACCGCGGTGTTCGGCGCGATCTTCGCCAACCAGCTCACCGGCAACCTGCGCGACGCGCTGAGCGGCGTACGGCTGCCCCCCGGCTTCAACCCCGCCGAGGCGCAGGGGAACCCGGACGCGATCAAGCACCTCCCGGCCGCCGTGCACCAGGGCATCATCCACGCGTACTCCGAGTCGATCAGCACGGTGTTCCTCGTCGCCGCGCCCATCGCGCTCGTCGCGTTCATCCTGGCGTGGTTCATCAAGGAGTCGCCGCTGCGCGACTCGGTGGCCAGGCAGGACCCGGGCGAGGGCTACGGCGCCGCGCCGTCCTCGCGTACGTCGGTGCAGGAGGTGGAGGCGGCGCTGGCCCGGCTGACCGGGGGGCAGCCGCGCGGCGACCTGTACCGGGGGCTGGCCGAGCGGGCGAACCTGGACGTCACGCCCGGCGGCGGCTGGGTGCTGACCTGGCTGGCCCGCAACGGCCCGGTCGTCGGCACGGACCTCGCGGACGCCGCGGGGGTGACGGTCGAGTACGGCCGCCCGTACGTGGACCGGCTCGTCGAGCAGGGCTACGTACGGCGCGACGGCGACACGATCGTGCTCACCGATCCGGGCCAGGAGGCGGCGGACAAGCTGTTCGCGGCGCGCCGCGCGATGCTCGCCGACGTGCTCGCCGACTACTCGCCCGAGCAGCACGCGGAGCTCGCCGCGATGCTGAACCGGCTGGCGCGCGCCTCGGTGGGCGACGACGATGACCGGGAACTGCTGACCCACTGACCTCCCGGCGTGGATCTGTCCGCCTATGGCGGGGTACCGTGGGCGCTAACCGAACGCGGCTCGGTTTTGTCGGACGCCGGAAGACGGTGCCGAGAAGCCGGAGCACCACGACAGATCTGGAGGACGTTGTGGCTGAGGCTTACATCGTCGGTGCGGTCCGTACGCCGGTCGGCACGAAGAAGGGGGCGCTCGCCGGCGTCCACTCCGCCGACCTCGGCGCGCATGTGCTCGGCGAGATCGTGGAGCGTACCGGGGTGGATCCCGCCGCGGTCGAGGACGTCATCATGGGCTGCGTGAGCCAGGTCGGCCCGCAGGGGCTCGACCTCGCGCGTACGTCCTGGCTCTCGGCCGGGCTCCCCGAGAGCGTGCCCGGCGTGACCATCGACCGGCAGTGCGGCTCCTCGCAGCAGGCCGTGCACTTCGCGGCGCAGGCCGTCCTGTCCGGCACGCAGGACATCGTCGTGGCGGCGGGCGTGGAGAACATGGGCATGGTGCCGATGGGCTCCAACGTCAAGTTCGCCATCGACGCCGGCATCCCGATCTACGGCGAGGGCTGGGGCAAGCGCTACGGCGACCAGGAGATCTCGCAGTTCCGCGGCGCGCAGCTCATCGTCGAGAAGTGGGGGCAGACTCGCGAGCAGCTCGAGGAGTTCTCGCTGGAGAGCCACCACCGCGCGATCCGCGCGATCGACGAGGGCCGGTTCGAGCGGGAGATCGCGCCGCTGGCCGGCGTCTCCCAGGACGAGGGCGCGCGGCGCGACACCTCGCTGGAGAAGCTGGCCGGGCTGAAGGCGCTGCGCGAGGGCTGGGCGATCACCGCCGGTGTGGCCAGCCAGATCTCCGTCGGCGCGTCCGCGCTCATGATCGCCTCCGAGGAGGCCGTCAAGCGGCACAACCTGACCCCGCGCGCCCGCATCCACACGCTGACCGTCGTCGGCGAGGACCCGGTGTACATGCTCACCGGCCCGATCCCGGCCACGAAGCGGGCGCTGGAGCGCAGCGGCCTGAGCATCGACGACATCGACACGTTCGAGGTCAACGAGGCGTTCGCGCCCGTGCTGCTGGCCTGGTCGAAGGAGACCGGCGCGTCGCTTGAGAAGACGAACGTCAACGGCGGCGCGATCGCGCTGGGCCACCCGCTCGGGGCCACCGGCGCGATCCTGATGACCAAGATGCTGCACGAGCTCGAGCGCACCGGCGGCCGCTACGGCCTGCAGACGATGTGCGAGGGCGGCGGCCAGGCCAACGCCACCATCATCGAGCGCGTCGGCTGACGCACGCGCCACCCGTACGTGAGGCCGCCGGGCGCCCCGGCGGCCTCACTCTTTTTCCCAGCCGGGTCCGCGCCGCCGCCACGCCTCGCGGACGTCGCGTACGTCGCGCGGCAGCTCCTGGATGTCCCGCGCGGTCTCGTACGCGGCCACCGCGTGCGGCGCGATGAGCGCGGCCAGCCCCCAGAACGTCACCACCTCGGCGAGCCAGGCGTACGCCACCGCGAAGACGGCGACGAGCGCGGGGATGCCGAGCCAGGTCGGCGAGGACACGAACACCGCGGCGAGCAGTGCCGCCATGGCGAGCACGCCGCCCACCCAGCCGCCCAGGAACGCCAGGATGCGCAGCAGGATGTGCCGCCGTGGACGTGCCGCCGCGCGGTCGCGCCGTGGCCACCAGTGGGTGGCGACCAGCGCGGCGACGGCCGCGGCGAGCCCGGCCCAGCGCGCGGCCACCGCCGCCGGATGGTTCTCGGCCAGCCACACCACGGCGTAGAGCGCCGCCGTTCCGATGGCGGCCGCGGTCAGGAGTCGTCGTCTCGCGAGCACGCCCTATTGACGCACACCGCCGCGCC
Source organism: Streptosporangiaceae bacterium (assembly GCA_036502625.1). Taxonomy (GTDB): domain Bacteria; phylum Actinomycetota; class Actinomycetes; order Streptosporangiales; family Streptosporangiaceae; genus DASXYG01. The sequence continues at coordinate 15,858 of DASXYG010000098.1, read as the reverse complement.
GCGGCTCCCTGAGGGGCCGGGGCGAGAAACTTTGCTCCGATCCGAGGTTGCGGGAATCTACAAGTCGAGTTATAAGTTATGTGCAGTGAAGGTGTCAGGGAGAACCCGGCCGTACGGCACGGGTGATGACATGGAGGTGGCTGGAATGCTGCTGACCGATCCGTTCCTGCGGGACTTCGACCGCGTCACGAGCCGGATGCTCGCCGGGACCGGCACGGCCGCGGTGATGCCGATGGACGGCGTCCGCCGCGAGAACGACGTGCTGCTGACCTTCGACGTCCCGGGTGTCGACCCGGAGTCCGTCGAGGTCACCGTCGACGGGCGGGTGCTGACCGTGAGCGCCAAGCGCGCGGACCCGTACGACAAGGACACCAACCTGATCGTCCGTGAGCGGCCGACCGGCTCGTTCACCCGCCGGGTGCACCTCTCCGAGGACCTCGACGGCGACCATGTCGAGGCCCGCTACACCGACGGCGTTCTCGCCGTGCGCATCCCGCTGGCCGAGACCGCGAAGCCGCGCAAGATCGAGATCCAGCGCGGCGCCACGGCCGAGCTGACCGCCTGATCCAGGCGGCCCGGCCCGTCCACAAGCCGCACTGAGGCGATCGCCTGAGGGGCGTCCCGAACGGGGCGCCCCTCGTCCGCGTCGGCCGCGCGGCGGCCCGGCCCTCTCATGATTGACTTGATCCGCCATGGCACGTCTCCCGATCGACGACGACCGCGCGCCCCTGTACACCGTCGGGCAGGTGGCCGCGATGCTGCGCGTCCAGCAGGCGTTCCTGCGCCGGCTCGACGAGTACGAAGTGGTGTCGCCCGCGCGCTCGCCGGGCGGCCAGCGGCGCTACTCCCGCATCGAGATCACGCTGGTGCAGCAGGTCGTCGACCTCGTCGACGAGGGGCTGACGCTGGCCGCGGTGCGCCGCCTGCTGGAGCTGGAGAGCCGGGTGGCGCGGCTGGAACGCGACCGCGACCGCGCCCGCGCCGAGCGCGACCAGGCGCTGGCCGAACGCGACGCCGCCCGCGCCGAGCTGCGCGCCCGCCGCCGTTAGCCGAGCGTGGCGTGGCCGACTTGCGGGTCGGGGTCGCCGGGGAGTTGCGCGTCCGCTGCGGCTAGCCGAGCGTGGCGTGGGCGAGTTGCGGGTTGGGGTCGCCGGGGAGTTGCGCGTCCGCCGCCGCTAGCCGAACGGCGCGTCGCCGGCGTCTGGGCCGGGGTCGCCGGGGAGTAGCGGGTGGTCGGGGATGAGCACGCGTACGGTCGTGCCGGCGCCGGGCGCCGAATCGAGCGTGACGGAGCCGTCGTGCGACGCCACGATGGCCTGCACGATGGCCAGCCCCAGCCCACTGCCCGCCGAGGGCGGGCCGTCCTTGCCGCCGGTGGTCCTGCGGATGTCGGTGCCGCGGCTGAAGCGGTCGAACGCGCGGGCCGCGACCTGCGGGTCCATCCCCGGCCCCGCATCGTGGATCTCGAAGAGCACCGCGTCGGCCGGGCGTTCGAGCCGCAGCGTCACCGCCGTGCCGGCCGGGGTGTGCTCGCGTACGTTCGTCAGCAGGTTGGCGACGACCTGCCGGAACCGCGGCTCGTCGACCACCGCGGTCAGCGAATCCGGCGCCTCGACCGTGATGGGGCGGTCCGGCTCGACCATGCGGGCGTCGGCGGCGGCCTCGCGTACGGCACCGGCGAGGTCGGTCGCGGTCATCTCCAGCGTGGCGCTGCGGTCGAGCCGCGCGAGCTCAAGCAGCTCGGCGACCAGGCGGCTCATGCGCGCCGCCTCCGACTCGATGCGGGCCATCGCCGCGGGCAGGTCCTCGGGCGCGATGGCGCCCTGGCGGGACAGCTCGGCGTAGCCGCGGATGGTGGTCAGCGGGGTGCGCAGCTCGTGCGACGCGTCGGCGGCGAACGCGCGCACGCGCCGCTCGGACTCCAGGCGCGCGGCGAACGACCGCTCGATCCGTACGAGCATCGTGTTGATCGCCGAGGCGAGACGGCCCGTCTCGGTCTCGTCGTCGGCGCCGGGCATCCGCGCCGAGAGGTCGCCGCCGCCGGACACCCGCTGCGCGGTCGTCGCCATGCCGGCCAGCGGCGCGAGCCCGCGCGTGATCAGCCAGCGGCCGCCCGCCGCGATGAGGATCACCAGGCCCGCGCCGGTCGCCGCCTCGGTGATGATCAACTGGTGGGTGGAGTCGTTGATGTCGTCCATGCCGGCCGCCACCACCACAATCTGGCCGGCCCGGTTGTAGCCCGCGCAGGCGCGCAGCGTCGGGCCCGTACGGGGTTCGAGCTCGAACGGCTTCTCCGAGTCGGCGTACCTGCGGAGCTGGTCGACGCGCGTACGGCGCAGGGAGCGCTGGGCGGCGAGCACCTCGGGGCCGTCGCCGTTGAGGTGCTGGATGCGGCCGCGCGACGGGTCCATCAGCGCCATGACGTAGCGGGACGGCGCGATGGCCTGCTCGATCGGGCGGTGCTGCCCGCCCTGCCCCTGCTGCGACGCCCGGTCGACGGCCACCGAGAGCTGCGCGTCCAGCCGTTCGAGAAGGTACGTCTGAAGGACGATCGTGCTGATCAGGCCGGTGACGAACAGGCCGATCGTGGTCACGAGCAGCAGCCCGGCCAGCAGCCGGACCCGCAGGGAGAGCCGCCGGTTCACTCCCGCGCCGGATCGCTCGGGCGCAGAGAGTAGCCGATGCCGCGCTGGGTGTGGATCACCGGTGGGCCCAGCGGTTCCAGCTTGCGCCGCAGATAGCTGATGTAGGTCTCGAGCACCTGCGAGCGGCCGCCGTAGTCCCATCCCCAGACGCGTTCGAGCAGCAGCTCGCGGCTGAGCACCCGCCCGGCGTTGTGCATGAGGTACGCGAGCAGGCGGAACTCCGTCGGGGAGAGGTCGATCGGCACGCCGCGGCGCAGGACCGTCCAGTTCTCCTCGTCCATCTCGAGGTCGCCGGCGCGCAGCATGCGGTCCTCGTCGGTCTCGGTGTCGTCCTCGACGCGGGTGCGGCGCAGCACGGCGCCGACCCGTGCGATCAGCGCCTCCACCGAGAACGGCTTCGTGACGTAGTCGTCGCCGCCGAGCGTCAGGCCGGTGACCGTGTCGGACGGGGTGTCGCGTGCGGTGAGGAAGATCACCGGGACGCCGTCGTCCTCCGCGCGCAGCCGCCTGCACAGCTCGAACCCGTCGATGTCGGGCAGCATGACGTCGAGGACGACCAGGTCGACGGGTTCCTCGGCGTCGTCGGCGCGCGCCTCGGCGAGCAGGCGCAGCGCCTCCTTGCCGTTCGCGGCCGTCTCGACCGTGAAGCCGTGGAACCGCAGCGCGACCGAGACCAGGTCACGGATGTTCGGCTCATCGTCGACGATGAGCACCCGGGGCGTGCCCGGCGTCTGGGATTCCTTCATGGGCCTTCAATCGCTTCCGGCTCTACCGCCGAATCGGCGGCGGATCGCCGCGGGCGCAGAATACCTGGATCGTGCCGCACACCGACGTGACGTCGGGGGATCTGTGGCGAAAGCGGTGGATCGGCGGGACGCGGGGCGGGGTCCGCGCGGATGGATGCCATCCGCGCCGCCGTGTCGTGGGGCCCCGCGTCCGGCCGACGTCTACTACGCAATCACCGGAGCATGAGAATTCGGCGTACGGAACCTTGGAGAAGGCTGGACGCGTTCCGGGCGATCCGGCAGCGCGCGGGGACGAATCGGGGCAATCTGGCGAAGTGCTTGACCGGCACTGGCCGCAGCGGCTTTCGTTAGGCGCATGGAGCGGAACACCGGCTCGCCGACCCTCATCGCGTCGGTTCGGCGCGCCCTGCGTCTGCTCGAGGCGGTGGCCGACCACCCCAACGGCGCCCCGGCCAAGCAGCTCGCCCGCGAGACCGGAATGCCGCTCGCCACCACGTACCACCTGCTGCGCACCCTCCTCTACGACGGCTACCTCCGCCGTCTCGACGAGGGCGTCTACCTCCTCGGCGACCGAATCGACGGCCTCGGCCGCATCGGCGGGCACCAAATGCTCATCAGCCGCATCCGTCCGGCGCTCACCGCCATCCGCGACGACCTGCGCGCCGCGTCGTACCTCACGCTCTACTCCGAGGGCGAGATCCAGATCGTCGACATCGCCGACGGCCCGCACACCCCGCGCGTCGACCTCTGGGTCGGCTTCAACGACGCCTGCCACGCCACGGCCATCGGAAAGTGCGTGATCGGCCAGCTCAACGCCGACGAACGCGCCGACTACGTCGACCGCCACCCGCTGGTGGAGCTGACCCCCAACACCGCGACCCGCGCGGGCGAGCTCATGCGCCGCATCTCCGCCGCCCAGCCGTTCGTCTGGGACCGCGAGGAGTTCGCGATCGGCACGACCTGCGTCGCCGTGCCGGTCACCGGTCCCGGTTTCCACGGCTCACTCGGCGTGTCCTGGCCGAACCGGCGCACGTCCGAGATCAGCGACCGCGTCGAGATGCTGCGTACGGCCGCGGTTCGGGTGTCCCGTACGGTCGCGATCACCCGGGGCTGAGCGCCCGGTCACCGGAGCGGATCCGGCCGGGTGCCCGCATGTCATGCTCGTCCGGTGCCGCGGCGCTGTTAGTTTGGGAGTGGTGCGCGAGCGAGGCCGCGCCGCTGAACCGGCCCTCCGCCCTGAGGCGCAGATGGTGCCACCGTTCCGCCTCGGAAATTCCACGACGTCGTTACACTGCCTAGACGGTGTCTTCAATAACCCTTTGAACTTGCCAAACCGCGTGTACGAACGGGGCCCGATGGGAAGCGAAGCCGACCACGACCGAGACCAGCCGAACGAGCGGGTCATCCAGACCTGGGTGACCGACGACGGCGCCGGCCAGGTGAACCTGGAGAACCACCTGGGCGGAGACGAGGCGGAGAACTACCGCCAGTACGAATTCGACACGATCGGCCCGTTCGTCGGCCGTTCGCTGCTCGAAGTCGGCTCGGGTCTCGGCGACTTCTCCGCGCAGTTCGACGGGCAGCTCGACCGGCTCGTCGTCAGCGACATCGACCCCTATTGCGTCGAGCAGCTCAAGAAGAAGTACGTCGGCCGCGACGACGTCGAGGTCCTCGAATTCGGCCTGCCGGACGAGATCCCGCTGGCCGAGCCGGTCGAGACCGTCGTCGCCATGAACGTCCTGGAGCACATCGAGAAGGACGTCGACGCGCTGCGCAGCCTCGCGAAGGTGACGAAGCCCGGCGGCCGCATCGTCATCTGGGTCCCCGGATACATGCAGCTCTACGGCGACTTCGACCGCAAGGTCGGCCACGTCACGCGCTACACCCCGAAGACGCTCCGGGCCAGCATGGAGGCCGCCGGCCTCGAGGTCGAGGTCATGAAGCCGATCAACATGCTCGGCGGCATCGCGTGGTGGCTGGCCGTGCGCATCGGCGGCGCCAGCGACTCCGGAGGCAGGCTCACCAAGGTCTACGACCGTACGGTCGTGCCGGTGACCCGCTTCATCGAGAAGATCATCCGCCCGCCGTTCGGCCAGACGGTCATCGGCGTGGCCCGCGTCCCCGAGTAGCCGCGGCGGTGCCCGCCGCGGAGGCGCGTCCCTGACGCCGCGCCCCCGCCGCGGGCCGTGGTTCAGGAGCCGATGAGGTTCCGCGCCGGTCCGACGACCGCGTCGGCCTCGTGGCCGTTCGTGACCTGGTGGTTCCCCGTGGTGCGGACCTCGCCGGTCATCAGCCCGGCGGGGTCGATCCCGCCGGCCAGCAGATGGGTCGCGGAAACCGACGCGCCGGACGGCGCCGCGGACGACACGGACCCGGCGCACAACGTGAGCCCGAGTGCGGCGGCCGCGAGCGCGGCCCCGAGAATGATCTTTTTCATGGCCGACTACTTTACGCAGTCGTACGGTCGCTGCGGGTCGTAATCGCTAACGCGTGAGGCTCGTGTTGATGGACGCCAGGTCGCGCGCGGCCTGGCCGGCGATCTCCACGGCCTCGGCGCGGTGCTCCTCCAGGTCGTCGAGCGCGGCCTGGGCGTCCTCGGCGGCCTGCCGCTTGCGCTCGGTGAGCGTGGTGATGATGAACCGGCGGTTCTGCTCGGCCGCGGCCGCCCAGCCGCCGCCGAGCCCGGCGATCGCCGCCCCGATGAGCAGCACGGCGACGGATCCGAACCCGAGCAGCGCGATCAGCAGGCCCATCGCGAAGATGCCGAGCGCGAAGTTGCGTTCGCGGAAGCGCGGCGGCACCCCGGCGTCCATGCGGGTGTAGACGCGGGCGAGCTGGCGTTCGAGCGGGCGCTTGGCGTGCAGGCGTACGGGCCGGTTGGCGAGCTCCGCGACGATCTGGTCCGGCGGCTCGATCGCGGACGCCGCGGCCAGCTCCTCGGCGATGGTGGTCAGCCAGGGCTTCGCCGCGCGTACGGCGATGGTGCGCAGCGGCGGGTGCGCGGCGTCGAATGCGTCCTCGCGCAGCAGCATCACGGACGTGCCCGCCGGGTCGTCCCACGGCGCGGTGGCCGGGTCGCCGGGACGGAGGTCGGCGACCAGCGGCGCCTCGATGGTGCCGCGCGGGTCGCCGGCCAGGATGAGCGCGCCCACCACCGAACGGATCAGCTCGACGGTGTCGTCGGAGAGCTGCGGCTCTTCGTCCGGCTGGTCGAACACGGCGGTGGCCTGCGCGCACCAGACGCGCAGCGCGGACAGCGCGGCCGCCTCGGGCAGCCGCGGCGCCGCGATGGGCAGCGGCAGCTCGGCCACGCCCGCCCGCCAGTCGGGCAGCTCGTTGTCGCGCCGCTCGTCGTCGAGCCGGCCGACCAGGGAGGTCGTACGGGAGCGGACGAGCGCGCGGCCGACCTCGCCGAACGCGCCCTCGGCCGCGGCCATCCACACGGCACGCTGCGCGCGGGTCACCGGCTTGTCGGCGGGCAGGCGCGGGAACGCGTTGTCCAGCCAGCCCATGTTGGCGAGGTCGCCGTCGCCGGTGAGCGCCAGCACGAGCAGGCAGAACGTCGCCGTACGCGGCCCGTCGTGGCTGCCGGCCTCGGTGAACAGCGGTCGCGCCGCGGCCGCGTCGGAATCGAGCAGCGCGACGAGCCCGTTGGTCGCCGAGGTCAGCCAGGCCTTCGGGGCCGTGGCCTCGGCGAGCACGGGGCCGTTCTCAACGAGCCGATCCGTCATAACGCTTCCCCCTGATGATCCACATCAGACCCTAGTCAATCGGGAAGATCATCCGTCCGAAGGACACGCTCCGGATCTTGATCACATGCGGTCGGGGACCGTTACGCCGAGCAGGCCGAGGCCCTGGACGAGGGTGCGCATGGTGAGCGCGCACAGCGCCAGGCGGGAGTCGCGGACCTCGGTGGTCTCCGCCTTCAGCACCGGGCAGTTCTCGTAGAAGGCGGTGTAGGCGGTGGCGAGCTCGAAGAGGTACGCGCACAGGCGGTGCGGCTCCAGGAGGTCGTTGACCTGCCAGACCGCCGCGCCGAAGCCGAGCACCTTCAGCGCGAGCGCCCGCTCGACCGGCTCGGTGAGCACGATCGGGCCGCGGGCCTCCGCCGGGTCGAGGCCGGCGCGGCGGAAGATCGACCGGATTCGGGCCGTGGCGTACTGGAGGTAGGGCCCGGTGTTGCCGGTGAGCGCGACCATGCGGTCGAGGTCGAAGACGTACTCCGTGTCGTGGGAGACGGAGAGGTCGGCGTACTTCACCGCGCCGATGCCGACGGCCTGGGCGATGGCCGCGCGCTCGGCGTCGTCGTAGTCGCGGTCGGCGAGGACCGTGGCGGCGCGCTCGATCGCCTCGTCGAGCAGGCCGATCAGCTTGATCGACTTGCCGGCGCGGGTGCGCAGGATCTTGCCGTCGGTGCCGAGCACGTTGCCGATCTGGACGTGCACGATCTCCACGTCGTCGGGGATCCAGCCGGCCTTGCGGGCGGTGGTCCAGACCATCTGGAGGTGCAGGCCCTGCGGCGCGCCGATGACGTAGAGGATGCGGTCGGCGTGCAGCTTCTCGATGCGGTAGCGGACCGTGGCGAGGTCGGTCGTGGCGTAGCCGTAGCCGCCGTCGCTCTTGCGGATGATCAGCGGCACGGGCTTGCCCTCGCGGCCGGTGAAGCCGTCGAGGAACACGCACAGCGCGCCGTCGTCGACGACCGCGAGGCCCTTCTCCTCCAGTTCGTCGCAGATCGGGCCGAGCATGTCGTTGTACATGCTCTCGCCGGCGAGGTCGGCGTCGGTGAGCGTGATGCCGAGCTTGTCGTAGATGCGGTTGAAGAAGGTCTTCGAGAGGTCGAGCAGGCCGTGCCACAGGCGCATGGTGTCGGGGTCGCCGCCCTGGAGGGCGACCACCCGCAGCCGGGACCGCTCGGCGAAGGCGGGGTCGGACTCGAACTTCGCGCGGGCGTCCCGGTAGAAGACGTTCGGGTCGGTGGTGAGCTTCGCCGCCTCGGGGGAGTCCTCGCCGACCTCCAGGAGGTGCTCGATGAGCATGCCGAACGCGGTGCCCCAGTCGCCGACGTGGTTCTGCCGGATGACGTTGTGGCCGAGGAACTCCAGCGTACGGGCGAGGGCGTCGCCGACGACGGTGGTCCGCAGGTGGCCGACGTGCATCTCCTTGGCCACGTTGGGCGCGGAGTAGTCGATCGGGACGTTCTGCGGGGCGGTGGCGGTGGGCACGCCGAGCCGGGTGTCCGGCAGGAGGCCGGTGGACTGGGCGGCGATCCAGTCGTCGCGCAGCGTCAGGTTGATGAAGCCGGGCCCGCTCACCTCGACCCCCGCGCAGACGTCGGCGACGTCGAGCGCGTCGGTCACCGCAGCGGCGACGTCCCGCGGGGCGCGTCGCAGCCGCTTGGCCAGCGCCAGCGGGGCGTTGGCCTGGTAGTCGGCGAACTGCGAGGGCCGGATCACCGGGTCGGCGTCGGCGAACTCGTCGCCGAACGCCGACGCCAGCGCCGCCTGGACGCGCTGGGCGAGAACCTGCTGCGGGTCGGGCATGTCTCCTCGGATTGGGTCGATGCGGTAATGCGAAATCGCGATATCCCGCGAGGGGTATCGCGATTTCTCCAGCTTACCGACTTCGGTCCGCGGACCGTTGAGATTATTCGGCGGACTCGCCCTCGTCCTTCGGCTTGCGGCGGCGCTTCACGATGCGGGACAGCTCGACCAGCGGCTCGAACGCGGCCTCGTGCTCCTTCTTGCACTGGTTGCACGCGTCGACCTCGCGGACGATGCCGTCGTAGGCGAACTGGATGACGTCGTCGGCCTCGACCTTTTCGCCACGGATCCCGTGCGGGTCGCACAGCTTTCGCGTGATGACCTCGGTGGCCATGGGGAAGCACCTTTCTGTTGCGATCCTCGCTCGACGTGACGGGAGGGCGTCACGGTCGGAGGGGCTACGCGCCAATCGTACACGTGTTCGAGCGCTGGTTCATGATGTCGCGGAAGCCCGCCTGCGGTAGACCATTGTGCCGACCGTGAGCAGCACTCCGTACACCAGCGCGATGGCGACGCCGAGCAGGCCGTCGCGGAGCTGGTCGGAGTGGATCGCGAAGAAGTGGCGGGTGAACGGGACCGACACGACGAGCCAGAACGCCGCGCCCATCACGATCACCAGCCCGACCCGCCACCAGGTGTACGGCCGGACGATGAGCAGCAGGACGATCAGGCCGATGTGGACGAGCGTGAACAGCGTGAGCGTCGCCGTGCCGGGGTCGAGGCCGGGCTGGGCGGCGAGCGCGCGGCCCACGTAGTAGGCCGTGATGGTGGCGGCGCCGCACGCGATGCCGGACGGGATCGCGAACCGCAGGACGCGGGCGATGAACCCCGGACGCGCGCGCTCCAGGTTGGGCGCGAGCGCGAGGAAGAACGCGGGGATGCCGATCGTGACCGCGCCGATCAGCGTGATGTGCCGCGGGAGGAACGGCAGTTGGAGCTGGAGCACGCCGAACAGCACGGCGAGGATCACGGAGTAGCAGGTCTTCGTCAGGAACAGGTTCGAGACCCGCTCGATGTTGCCGAGCACCCGGCGGCCCTCGGCGACGACGTGCGGCAGGGTGCCGAAGCTGTTGTCGAGCAGGACGACCTGGGCGACGGCGCGGGTGGCCGGCGCGCCCGAGCCCATCGCCACGCCGAGGTCGGCGTCCTTGAGCGCGAGGACGTCGTTGACGCCGTCGCCGGTCATGGCCACGGTGTGGCCGCGCTTCTGGAGCGCGCCGACGAACGTGCGCTTCTGCTCCGGCGTGACGCGGCCGAAGACGCTGTTGCCGTCGAGCGCGTCGCCGAGGGCGGCGGGGTCGTCCGGGAGGGTGCGCGCGTCGACCGGGTGGTCGGCGCCGGGGATGCCGAGCGACGCGGCGACGGCGCCCACCGACGCGGCGTTGTCGCCGGAGATCACCTTGACGCTGACGTTCTGCTCGGCGAAGTAGTCGAGCGTGGCGCGCGCCTCCGGGCGGACGCGCTGGCGCAGCACCAGCAGCGCCGCGGGCTCGACCCGGCCGATGTCACCCGGGTCGTCAAGCGTGGTGACGCGGCCGAGCACCAGGACGCGCAGGCCCAACGAGGCGCGCTCGTCGGCCGTCGTACGGACGGGGGACTCGGCGGGGAGCAGGACGTCGGGCGCGCCGAGCACCCAGGCGCCCTGGCCGTCGAACGCCGCGCCGCTCCATTTGCGGGCGCTGGAGAACGGCACGGATCCGGTCAGCGGCCAGCCGGGGTCGTCGCCGTCGCCGCGCGCCCGCAGCCCCTCGGCGACGGCGAGCAGCGTGGCGTTGGGCCGCTCCTCCGTGGTGGCCAGGGCGTTCAGCGCCGGTACGACGGGGGCGGCTTCCGCGAGCGTGACGATCTCCTCGAGATCCATCCCGGGCTCGGTGAGGGTGCCGGTCTTGTCGAGGCAGAGGGTGTCGACGCGGGCCAGGATCTCGATCGCGGGCATCTCCTGGATCAGGCACTTCCGCCGCGCCAGCCGGATCGCGCCGAGCGCGAACGCCACGGACGTCAGCAGCACGAGCCCTTCGGGCACCATCGGCACGATGCCCGCGACGGAGCTGGAGATCGCCTGCCGGATGGATGGGTTCGCGAGGTATTGGCTGACGACGAGGAGGACGGCCGTCGGGATGATGATCCACGTGATGTAGCGCAGGAACCTGTTGATGCCGGAGAGCAACTCGGAGTGGGCCAGGCTGAACGCGCTCGCCTGCGCGACGAGCTTCGCTGCGTACGCGTCGGGGCCGACAGCGGTGGCGGTGAACGCGCCGGACCCGGAGACGACGAAGCTGCCGGACGACACGGTGTCGCCGGGGTTCTTGGCGATCGGGTCGGCCTCGCCGGTCAGCGCCGACTCGTCGACCTCGAGGCCGCGCGCGCCGGTGACCGCGCCGTCGACGACGATCTTGTCGCCGCCGCCGAGCAGCACCAGGTCGCCAAGGACCACCTGCTCCTTCGGCAGGTCGACCGGCGAGCCGTCGCGCTGGACCCGTACGGGCGCCTCGCCGACCACGGCGAGCCGGTCGAGCGTGCGCTTGGCGCGCCATTCCTGGACGACGCCGACGCCGGTGTTGATGAAGATCACCAGCCCGAACAGCGCGTCCTGGATGGGCCCGACGATCAGCATGATCACGAACAGCACGCCGATGATCGCGTTGAACAGCGTGAACACGTTCGCCCGCACGATCTGCGCGAACGACCGCCCGGCACCGGAGTCGGTGACGTTGGCCAGCCCGCGCTCCGCCCGCTCGGCCGCCTCCTGACCGCTCAGCCCCGAAGGCGGCGTCGCACTGAGCGTGCCGGTCTGCCCCGTATCCACATGGCCCCCGATTCAAGATCCCGCGCCCAGCGTACGGCGTACCCGACCCCTCCCGCCGGACCCCGCGACCAGCTTGTGGATAACCCCAACCACCCCAACGGCCGACCGCAACCGGCAGGGGGCCGACACCGCTTGACGCCGCCCGTCACGCGGGCCGCTCACCGCTGATCCGTACGATCGAACGGTGGACTCCATGACCCCCCTAGCCCCCGCGGACGTCCCGGACCTCACCGACTTCCTCACCCGGTCCGACCTCACGCTGAGCGGCCTGGACGCCCCCACCACCCGCCTGTGGCTCCTGCGGGACGCCGACGGAACGGTCCGCGGCAGCACCGGCTACGAGCTGGCGGAGGACGGCCAGAACGCCTTGATCCGCAGCGTCGCCGTAGACCCGACCCTCCGAGGCCGCGGCCAAGGCCTGAACCTGGCCCGATTCGCCCTGGCCCAAGCGTCCGCCGAGGGCGCCACCCACGCCTGGCTCTTCAGCACCCGCTCCGGCCCCTTCTGGCAACGCCTCGGCTTCACCCCAGCAGACCGCTCGCAACTCGCGAAGCTCCTAGCGACAACCCACCAGGTCCGCCACTTCCACCAAACCGGCCAACTAGACCGAGAGATCGCCTGGTCCCGCCCCCTCACCTGAACAGCCAACCGAACCCCTATCACAGCGGCTTTACATGGCCTACGCTCGTGTAAACCTCGAAGGGAGGCGCCGATGGGCGGCGATGTGTATCGGGAGGGGTTCGCCTCGTTGCGTAAAGGGGGGCTGAACTGGGACTCGTTTCCGTTGCGGCTCTTCAGCAAGGGGAATGCGAAGTTCTGGAATCCGGCGGACATCGACTTCAGCCGGGATCGGGCGGACTGGGAGGGGCTGACGGGGGAGCAGCGGGATGCGGTGCTCAACCTGTGTTCGATGTTCATCGCGGGTGAGGAAGCGGTCACCGATGACATTCAGCCGTTCATCCGGGCGATGGCCGCTGAGGGGCGGTTCGCGGACGAGCTGTACCTGACGCAGTTCTGCTTCGAGGAGGCCAAGCACACGCAGGTCTTCCGGCTGTGGCTTGACGCCATCGGGGTGAAGGACGACCTGCACGAGTACGTCACGGAGAACCCGGCGTACCGGAGGCTGTTCTACGAGGAGCTGCCGAAGTCGCTGCGGTCGCTGGACGCCGACCCCAGCCCGGCCAACCAGGTGCGCGCGTCGGTGACGTACAACCACATCGTCGAGGGCTCGCTGGCGCTGACCGGCTACTACAGCTGGAACCGGCTCTGCACGCAGGTGGGCATCTTCCCGGGCATGCAGGAGATCATCCGGCGTATCGGCGACGACGAGCGGCGCCACATGGCGTGGGGCACGTTCACCTGCCGCCGCCATGTCGCCGCCGACGACAACAACTGGCAGATCTTCAGCGACCGGCTCAACGAGCTCGTGCCGATCGTGACCGAGCTCGTGCAGTTCGGCAACGACCGCCACCCGCCGACGATCTGGGGCGACGACGCCGTCGACGAGGACCCGGACGAGCTGGTCAACTACGCCGCCGACCGCGCCCTGCGGCGCATCGGCACGGTGGAGTCGGCCCGCGGCGTGGCCCTGGAGAAGATCGACGTGGACGCCAGCCCCGAGGCCCTCGAAGACCAGTTCGGCGAGGAGGACGAGGCGAAGCTGGCCGAGCTGGCCGCCGCCTCGGCGTCCTGAACCGGTCGTGGCGTACGGGGGAGGGGTCGTGCCTCCCCCGTACGGTCAGCGGTTGGCGTTCTCGTGGAGTACGACGTCGACCGCGATGCAGGTGGCGACGAGGAGCGCGCGGAACGGGCCCTGGACGTTCTGCATCATCTGCACGGCGTAGCGGTCGGCCTGGCTGAAGATCTCCTGGAGGCCGGCGAACTGCTTGCTGATGCGGGCGAGCTCGACGCCGCTCATGTCGACGATGCCGAACTCCCGGCCGAAGAAGTCGCCCGCGATCGTCGCGACCGGCTGGCCGCCCGGGGCCTGGAGCGTGAACTTCGGCTTGAAGAAGCTCATCTCCTTGCTGATCATGCCGACCGGCTCGCCGTTGGGGCCCATGACGTTCGTGATCGGCATGGCGATCGCGAAGTTCTTCTGGATGGTCAGCAGCGGCATGCCCTGCGGATCGGTGACGTGCAGCGTACGGCCGATCTTGTCGTCCATCTTCGACATGAACCGGACGATCTTCTTCGCGGTGGACGCCTGCTCGCCGACGTGCGCCAACGGGCCACCCCGGGGGTCGTAGATCGTGTAGTTGGCGGCCGTGTCGAATAGTGCTCGCTGCTGCGAGACGACGAGGAGCGGCTCGGTGAACAGAGAGCTCATGAGCCGTGATCCTACCGAAAAGGGACGGCCCCGGCGTGCGGGGCCGCCCCTTCAGGAGAGCGTGGTGCGCTACGGACTCAGAAGTCCATGCCGCCCATGCCGCCGGACGGGTCGCCCGCCGGTGCCTTCTCCTTCTCGGGCTTCTCGGCGATGACCGCCTCGGTGGTGAGGAACAGCGCCGCGATGGACGCCGCGTTCTGCAGCGCGGAACGCGTCACCTTGGTCGGGTCGATGATGCCGGCCTTCAGCATGTCGACGTACTCGCCGGTGGCCGCGTTGAGGCCCTGACCCTGCTCCAGGCCCTTGACCCGCTCGACCACGACGCCGCCCTCGAGGCCGGCGTTGGCGGCGATCTGCTTCAGCGGCTCCTCCAGGGCGCGCTGCACCGAGCGCGCACCGGTGGCCTCGTCGCCCGTGAGGTCGAGCTTCTCGAACGCCGGGATCGACGACTGCAGAAGAGCGACGCCACCACCGGCGACGATGCCCTCCTCGACGGCGGCCTTGGCGTTGCGGACCGCGTCTTCGATGCGGTGCTTGCGCTCCTTGAGCTCGACCTCGGTGGCCGCGCCCGCCTTGATGACGGCGACGCCGCCGGCGAGCTTGGCGAGGCGCTCCTGGAGCTTCTCGCGGTCGTAGTCGGAGTCGCTGTTCTCGATCTCGGCACGGATCTGGTTGACCCGGCCGGAGATCTGCTCGGCGTCACCGTTGCCGTCGACGATCGTGGTCTCGTCCTTGGTGACCACGATCTTGCGGGCGGTGCCGAGCAGCTCGAGGTCCGCGTTCTCCAGCTTGAGGCCGACCTCTTCGGAGATGACCTGGCCGCCGGCGAGGATCGCGATGTCGTCGAGCATGGCCTTGCGGCGGTCGCCGAAGCCGGGCGCCTTCACCGCGACGGACTTGAACAGCCCGCGGATGCGGTTGACGATGAGCGTGGCCAGGGCCTCGCCCTCGACGTCCTCGGCGATGACGGCCAGCGGCTTGCCGGTCTGCAGCACCTTGTCGAGCAGGGGCAGCAGGTCCTTGTTGGCCGAGACCTTCGAGTTGACGATGAGGAGGTACGGGTCCTCCAGCACCGCCTCCATCCGCTCGGTGTCGGTCGCGAAGTACGGCGAGATGAAGCCCTTGTCGAAGCGCATGCCCTCGGTGAGCTCGAGCTCGAGCCCGAAGGTGTTGCTCTCCTCGACGGTGATGACGCCTTCCTTGCCGACCTTGTCCATCGCTTCGGCGATCATCTCGCCGATCGCGGTGTCGCCGCCGGCGGAGATCGAGGCGGTGGAGGCGATCTGCTCCTTCGTCTCGATGTCCTTGGAAAGCTTGGCGAGCTCCTCGCTGACGCGCTCGACCGCCGTCTCGATGCCGCGCTTCAGCGACATCGGGTTGGCGCCCGCGGCGACGTTGCGCAGGCCCTCGCGGACCAGCGCCTGGGCGAGGACGGTGGCGGTGGTCGTACCGTCACCGGCGACGTCGTCGGTCTTCTTGGCGACCTCCTTGACGAGCTCGGCCCCGATCTTCTCCCACGGGTCCTCGAGCTCGATCTCCTTCGCGATCGAGACGCCGTCGTTGGTGATCGTGGGGGCTCCCCACTTCTTCTCCAGAACGACGTTGCGGCCCTTGGGGCCGAGCGTCACCTTGACGGCGTCCGCGAGCTGGTTCATGCCACGCTCGAGGCCGCGACGGGCCTCCTCGTCAAATGCAATGAGCTTCGGCATAACTCCTGCGGTTCCTCACGTTGATGGAACAGAGTCGATTGTTGTCACTCTCTGGGCGAGAGTGCTAAGCCATGTCTAGC
>DASXYG010000097.1:0-34586 GCA_036502625.1 Streptosporangiaceae bacterium | reverse complement strand
ATTGGTCAGCAGGTCGCGCAGCGCCTCGGGAAGGGCCATAGCGCGCCACCCTAGCGACCGGGCGCCGTCAGGCCGTATCGAGCAGCTGCCGCAGGACGAACTGGAGGATGCCCCCGTGGCGGAAGTACAGCGCCTCCTTGGGCGTGTCGATCCGCACGCGCGCGGTGAACGACACGTCGCCGGCCTGCACCTGGACCTCGCGCGGCAGCTCGCCGGCGTTCAGCGGCTCGGCCAGGCCGGTGATCGTGAACTCCTCCTCGCCGGTGAGGCCGAGCGACTCGGCGCTCTCGCCCTGGGGGAACTGCAGCGGCAGGACGCCCATCCCCACCAGGTTGGAGCGGTGGATGCGCTCGAAGGACACCGCGATCACGGCGCGGACGCCGAGCAGGTTGGTGCCCTTGGCCGCCCAGTCGCGCGAGGAGCCCGAGCCGTACTCGGCGCCGCCGAGCACGACGAGCGGGACGCCGTCGGCGATGTACTGGCGCGAGGCCTCGTAGATCGACGTCTGCTCACCCTCCGGAAGGTGGCGCGTGATGCCGCCTTCGGTCCCGGGCGCCATCTGGTTGCGCAGGCGGATGTTCGCGAACGTGCCGCGGATCATCACCTCGTGGTTGCCGCGCCGCGAGCCGTAGGAGTTGAAGTCCTTGCGCTGCACGCCGTGCGCCTTGAGGTACTCGCCCGCCGGGCTGTCGGCCTTGATGGCGCCGGCGGGGGAGATGTGGTCGGTCGTCACGGAGTCGCCGAGCTTCGCCAGCGCACGCGCGCCGGAGATGTCGCGGACCGGCTCGGGCTCGGTGCCCATGCCGTCGAAGTACGGCGGCTTGCGGACGTACGTCGAGTCGGCGTCCCACTCGAAGGTGGTGCCGGTGGGCGTGGGCAGCGACCGCCAGGTGTCGTCGCCGGCGAAGACGTCGGAGTAGGCGCGGGTGAACATCTCCTGCGCCACCGCGCCGTCGATGACGTCCTGGATCTCCGTGGGCGACGGCCAGATGTCGGCCAGGTAGACGGGCTCGCCGTCGGTGCCGGTGCCCAGCGGCTCCGTGGTGAGGTCGACGTGCATCGACCCGGCCAGGGCGTACGCCACGACCAGCGGCGGCGACG
The DNA here is from genome assembly GCA_036502625.1 of Streptosporangiaceae bacterium. Classification (GTDB taxonomy): domain Bacteria; phylum Actinomycetota; class Actinomycetes; order Streptosporangiales; family Streptosporangiaceae; genus DASXYG01. The sequence goes on along the minus strand of DASXYG010000097.1, from coordinate 33,485 downwards.
CCAGGTAGTTCATCTTGACGTCCGGGTTGATGCGGCCCTCGAAGTTGCGGTTGCCGGACAGCACCGCGGCTACCGCGAGGTCGCTGTCGTTCACCGCCTGGGAGACCGCCTCGGGCAGCGGACCGGAGTTGCCGATGCAGGTGGTGCAGCCGTAGCCGACCAGGTTGAAGCCCAGCTTCTCCAGGTACGGCGTCAGCCCGGAGCGCTCGTAGTAGTCGGTGACGACCTTCGAGCCCGGCGCCAGGGACGTCTTCACCCACGGCTTGCGGGACAGCCCGCGCTCGACGGCCTTCTTGGCCAGCAGCGCCGCGCCCACCATGACCGACGGGTTGGACGTGTTCGTGCAGGACGTGATCGCCGCGATCACCACGGAGCCGTGGTCGACCTCGGTCTCGGTGCCGTCGTCGAGCACCACCTTGGTGGGCTTGGTCGGCCGGCCGTTCGGCGCCACCGCGGGGGAGTCGGACGCCGGGAAGCTCTCCGCGCCCGCCTCGTCGACGCCGTCATCGGCGACGTAGTTGCGGATGTCGGACTCCCACTGGCGCTTGGAGGCCGACAGCGCGATGCGGTCCTGCGGGCGCTTCGGCCCGGCGATCGACGGCACCACGGAGGCGAGGTCGAGCTCGAGGTACTCGGAGTAGGCGGGCTCGTGCGCGGCGTCGTGCCACAGGCCCTGCTCCTTGGCGTACGCCTCGACCAGCGCGACCTGTGCGTCGTCGCGGCCGGTGAGGCGGAGGTACTTGATCGTCTCGTCGTCGATCGGGAAGATCGCCGCCGTCGAGCCGAACTCGGGGCTCATGTTGCCGATCGTGGCGCGGTTGGCCAGCGGCACCTCGGCCACGCCGTCGCCGTAGAACTCGACGAACTTGCCGACCACGCCGTGCTGCCTCAGCATCTGCGTGATCGTCAGCACGAGGTCGGTGGCGGTCGTGCCGTCCGGCAGGCGGCCGGTGAGCTTGAAGCCGACCACGCGCGGGATGAGCATCGAGATGGGCTGGCCGAGCATGGCCGCCTCCGCCTCGATGCCGCCGACGCCCCAGCCCAGGATGCCGAGGCCGTTCTGCATGGTCGTGTGGGAGTCCGTACCGACACAGGTGTCGGGGTAGGCCTGGCCGCCCCGGTCGAAGACGACGCGCGCGAGGTGCTCGATGTTCGCCTGGTGCACGATGCCGGTGCCCGGCGGGACGACCTTGAACTCGTCGAACGCGGTCTGGCCCCAGCGCAGGAACTGGTAGCGCTCGCGGTTGCGGTCGTACTCGATCTCCACGTTGCGGCGGAAGGCGTCCTCCCTGCCGAACACGTCGACCTGCACGGAGTGGTCGATGACCAGCTCGGCGGGGGCCAGCGGGTTGATCCTGGCCGCGTCGCCGCCGAGCTCGGCGACGGCCTCGCGCATGGTGGCGAGGTCGACGACGCAGGGCACGCCGGTGAAGTCCTGCATGATCACGCGCGCCGGCGTGAACTGGATCTCCTTGCTGGGCTGGGCCTCGGGGTCCCAGCCGGCCAGCGCGCGGATGTCGTCCGCGGTGATGTTCGCGCCGTCCTCCGTACGGAGGAGGTTCTCCAGGAGCACCTTCAGGCTGTACGGGAGGCGGGCGGAACCCTCGACCGCGTCCAGCCGGAAGATCTCGTAATTCGACTCGCCGACGCGCAGATCGCCGCGGCTGCCGAAGCTGTTGGCGGACACGCTCTCACGCCCCCTCGGTTCTCGTTCGTGGCTGTGATGGAGGGTCGCCCCTCTGGTTGTGATCCTCCCGCAGGCGCGGACCCGGATCGCCAGTGAGGTTCCCCTAAGCCACGAGGATTTTATCTCGACATCAAGATAGTGCGGATTTCTCCGTGAGTCGAACCCGGTAAGGTGGAGGCTCCGTCCGAGCCCGAAAGTGATCATGAAGACCTTTGACGATCTGTTCGCCGAGCTGTCCGAGAAGGCGCGCGTGCGCCCCGCGGGCTCGGGCACGGTCGCCGCGCTCGACGCGGGCGTGCACACGATCGGCAAGAAAGTCATCGAAGAGGCCGCCGAGGTGTGGATGGCGGCCGAGTACGAATCGGACGACCGCACCGCCGAGGAGATCTCCCAGCTCCTCTACCACGTTCAGGTGCTGATGCTCGCCCGCGGCCTGCGGCTGGACGACGTCTACGCGCATCTGTAGCCGGGATCCCGCGCGGATTCCGGCTCGCTCGTAGCCGATCACGTCCATCGCCACAGGAGTGGAAACCCTCATGATCCGTATCGCCGTGCCCAACAAGGGCATGCTCGCCGAACCCGCCGCCGTCATGCTGCGCGAGGCCGGCTACGCCCAGCGCAAGGACCCGCGCGAGCTGGTGCTCGTCGACCCCGAGAACAGCACCGAGTTCTTCTTCCTCCGCCCCCGCGACATCGCCGTGTACGTCGGGGAGGGCACCGTCGAGGCGGGCATCACCGGCCGCGACATGCTGCTCGACTCCGCGGCGCCGGCCGACGAGGTCCTGCCCCTCGGATTCGGCGGTTCGACGTTCCGCTTCGCCGCCCCGTCCGGCACCGGCATGACCACCGCCGACCTCGCCGGCACCCGCATCGCCAGCTCGTACAACGGCCTGCTGCGCCACTACCTCGACGAACGCGGCATCGACGCCCGGGTGATCAGGCTGGAGGGCGCCGTGGAGTCCGCCATCAGGCTCGGCGTCGCCGACGTCATCGCCGACGTCGTCTCCACCGGAACCACCCTCCGCAACGCCGGCCTCGAGATCTTCGGCGACCCGCTCCTGGAGTCCGAGGCGGTCCTGATCCGCCACACCGACACCCCCGAGACCCCCGCGTTCACGCAGCTCCTGCGCCGCCTGCGCGGCGTCCTGGTCGCCCGCAACTACGTGATGATGGACTACGACATCCGCGCGGAGAAGGTCGAAGAGGCGACCGCGGTCTCGCCGGGGGTGGAGGGCCCCACGGTGTCGCCGCTGCACCGCGAGGGCTGGGTAGCCGTACGGGTGATGGTCCCCCGAAAGCGCGCCCAGCAGATCATGGACGAACTCTGGGATGTAGGCGCCCGAGCCATCCTCGTAACCGACATCTACGCCTGCCGCCTCTAGCCCGCGCCTGGCCTGTCCGACCTGGCTCCGTCCGGCCCGGCTCCGGCCCGGCTCCGTCCTGGCTCGGTCCCGTCCTGGCCCAGTCCCGACCCCGTCCCGTCCCGGCGAGGCCCAACCCCGACCTCGAACCCGTACGGCCTGGCCACGCCCTGGCCCTGTCCGGGGCCCGGACCTCCGGGGCCGCGCTCCAGCCCCGGGGCATCCCGGGGTCCTGCGTGTCTGGATGGGCGGGGCTGACCCGGGGTCCCAAAGGCCGCGCTGCGCGCGACTGTTTTCCCGCGATCTTGGTTCTGCGTGTTCGGGGTTGGGCCGCGGGCTGCCGCTCGGGCCTGGGCGTTCGCGGGGAGCTCGGGCCGGGAGGCTGCTGCTCTGGCTTGGGTCCCCGGGCGGGGTTGCTGCTGTGTGGGGTGGGGCTGGCCCGGGGCCACAAAGGCCGCGCTGCGCGCGACTGTTTTCCCGCGATCTTGGCCCTGCGTGTTCTGGGTTGGGCCGCGGGGCTGCCGCTCGGGCCTGGGCATCCGGGTTGGGCCGGGAGCTGCCGCTGCGGTCTGGGTATCGGGCGTGTGGCGCTCGCCTTGGGCGGCCGGGCGGGCTCGGCGGGAGTGGGGCCGCTGCGCGCGACTGATCTCCCGGGACCTCGCCCGTACGTCCTCGGGGTGGGTCGCGTGGCTGGCGCCCTGGCCGGGCCTCCGGGCGGGGTTGCTGCTGTGTGGGGTGGGGCTGGCCCCGGGGGAGAAAGGCCGCGCTGCGCGCGCGGTTTTCCCGCGACCTTAGTTCTGCGTGTTCGGGGTTGGGCCGCGGGCTGTCGCTCTGGCCTGGTCGTTCGTGGGGGGCTCGGGCCGGGAGGCTGCTGCTCTGGCTTGGGTCTCCGGGCGGGGTTGCTGCTGTGTGGTGTTGGGGTGGGGCTGGGTCCGGGGAGAAAGGCCGCGCTGCGCGCGCAGTTTTCCCGCGACCTTAGTTCTGCGTGTTCGAGGCTGGGCCGCGGGCTGCCGCTCGTGCCTGGGCGTCCGCGGGGTCTCGGACCGGGAAAGCGCGCTGTGCGCGGCTGATCCCGCGTCCTTAGCTCTGGGTGTTCGCGGCTGGGTCTGAGGTCGGCCGGACCCCTGCCCCTGGTTCAAGGCCGTGCGGGAACGCTCGAGCCTGCGCCTGCGCCTGCGCCTGGGCTGGGCTGGGCTGGGCTGGGCTGGGCTCAGCATTGCGCGTCCGGGCGGGGCTAAGGCCCGAGGGCGTGGAGGTTTCCAGGGCCGGACCCTTCATGTCCCTGGCTGGGCAAGGGGTTAGCGCTCTGTCGTGGGCGGCCGGGTTGAACCGGGCTGGGCTGGGCGATGAGGCGGCCTGGCGCAGGTGACGGGTTGGGACGGGAAGCGGGCTGGGTCTCGGGCTGGCGTGGGACGCGGGGTTGCGGTGGGAGACGGCCTGGGCCCCGAGTTAGGGCGGGAGACGGGTTGGGGTGGGACGTGGGTCGGGGTGGGACGTGGGGTCGGGGTGGGACGTGGGGTCGGGATGGGAGACGGGTTGGGGTGGTCGTGACCCTCTGCGATCGTGACCCCCCTGCGGGTCTTGAGAATGGCTGGGGTCTTGGGGGGCACTCAGCGTGAGCTTTTCCCGGTCCATTCCGCTCCCCATTGCGGCGCTATTCGAGTGAATGCCAACACAGGATGAACGGTGGCGGAAACTCTTACGGCGGCGGGGTTCCGTGACGGTCGGGGCTCTTAGTGTGCTGGGTTGGGAGGCGTCTTTTGTGATCTGGAGGGGGGACGTGGGCGGGTTTCCGTGGGCGGGCGTTCTTGCTAGTGCCGGTGTTCTTGTTCCGGTCTTTGCTTTTCTTTGGGAGTTCGTCCTTATTGGGCGGAAGCGGCTCGGCTATCGCGTGCAGATGGACACCACGGCTACGGACGAGGTCACGTCGCAGCAGGCCGGGGCGTGGCAGCGGCTGCTGGGGCGGGGGAACGGCGGGCGGCTGAAGGACCCCTCGTTCGTGCTGCTGCGCATCGAGAACATCGGCACGGCGGACATCGACGAGGACGACTATTCCGTCCTCCACCACAACAAGGTCGGAATTCGCGTGCGGTTCCCCGATCGGCGGGTCGTCGCGATGGCCGTGACCGAGATGGGGGAGGACGTCTCGCCGGACAACTTCGGCAAGGAGTCCGGGCTCGGCGTGCAGAACGTCGAGGACGAGAGCACACGCCGTACGCACGGCGAGATCGAGCTGCCCAAGGCGCCGCTGAACCGGGGCACGCACTACAAGGTCATGGCGGTCCTGGAGCGCAGCGCCGGCGACGGCGGCGACCGGAAGCCGTTCGCCGATCCCGAGGTCGTCGGCGGCATCAAGGGCGGCGTGCTCAGCGGCGGGATCGAGCAGACCGAGAGCCGTACGGGCACCCCCCGCTGGACGAAGGCGCTGATCTACGCGCTCGTGTTCATCTGCCTGGCGGAACCGCTGGTCAACGTGCGGTTCTTCACGCCGCGCGCGGCGCCGCTCGACTGCGCCAAGGGCAAGGTCGTGATCACCGGGTCCACGGCGTTCCGCCCGGTCCTCGACGAAGCCGCCGCCTCGTACGCCAGGATCTGCCCGGACGCCCGCTTCTCGTTCGCGACCTCCGGCAGCCAGGCGGGCCTCGACGCGCTTGACCGGGCCGGCCGCTCAGGAAGCGCGGGCCAACTGCTGGCGTTCTCCGACGGGCCGAAGCAGCCGGGCGAATATCCGCGGCTCATCCAGCGCCCCATCGCGTTCTCGCTCTTCACGATCGTCGCCAACCCGAAGGCCGGCATCGACGACCTGCCGCGCCGCGAGATCAGGGACCTGTTCGTCAGCGGCAAATACACGAACTGGAAGCAGGTCAACGGCAACGACGTCCCGATCGCCATCGTCGACCGCAACGCCGCCTCCGGCACGCGCGGCACCTTCCAGACGCGCGTCCTCGGCGGCCGCGTGGAGCCCAGCTACAACTCCGACGACTGCACGACGCGCAAGCCCGGCACGGCGCGACGCGCCGTGCGCTGCGAACGCGACAGCACCGGCGCCGTGCTCGACACGGTCGCCCGCATCGACGGCGCCGTCGGCTACGCGGAGGTCGGCGCGGCCACCGCGCGCCGCGACGTACGGCTCGTCCAGATCGACAGCCAGGAGGCCAGCCTGGCGGGCAGCGAGCACGGGGCCTATCCGTTCGGCGAGACCGAGTACGCCTACACCTACCGGCAGCCCCAGCCCGGCGCCCTGCCCGCCAGCTTCCTGCGCTTCCTCACGAACAAGATCGGCCAGGACGTCGTACGCCACCACGGCGACCGCCCCTGCGCCGACCTGGACAACCCCGTGCTCTGCCGCCCCGAGCCCCGCTGACCGCGCTCAGGGGGTGCGCGGCCACCCGGGGGTGAAGACGCCGATCCCGTTGGCGACGGCGCGTTCGGTGCCGTCCGAGGGGACGTTGCGCACGGTCGCCGCGGCGTCGCCGGGGCCACGTACGGCGACGGCGGACGAGCCGCCGCCGTCGAGGTTCACGCCGTCGTCGGCGCCGACCGCCGCGAGCAGCGCGGACAGCTCGGCCAGCGTGACGCCGGGGCTCGCGGCCGAGCGCCCGTCGATGACCATGAGGGAGAGGCGGTGTCCGCCGGACCCGATCCCGGCGGCCGTACGGGGCGCGGCGCCGGTCGTCTCCAGCCCCGGCACGGCCGCACCGCCGCGGCGGATGGGCAGGCCGCCGATAGCGAACCGGAAGCGCTCCGCGCCGGTCAGGCGGTAGGCGATCCGTACGTGCGCGCCCGGCCGCAGCGTCCGCAGCCGGTCGGTGCCGCCCTCGCGGCCGACCAGCACGGTCGTGCCGCGGGGGATGGCCCCGGCGCCCACGGCGTCGCCGACCGCGGTCACCACCCCGTGCCGTACGACCGCCTCGGCGGTGTCCGCGCCGCACGCGGCCGTACGGTCGGTGTCGGTCCCGCAGACGGCGCGCAGCCGCGACACGGCGCCCCAGTCATGGGTGAACGCGCCCACGCCGCCGACGGGCAGCGCGTACTGGTTCAGCCCCCGTACCGCCAGCTCCGTACGGCCCGCGCGCACGGTCCCGGTCAGGCGCAGGGAGGCCAGGTGCGCGGTGCGGTCGCCGCCGACCCCGAGCACGTCCTCGTCGGTGGCGCCGGACGTCAGGGCCGGTCCGAACCGCTGGCCGTCCGGTACGGCCGCCTTCAGGTCCCGGCCGCCGCTCACCTCCGGGCCGACGGACGACCCGGTCGGCACGACGCCGGCGTGGGTCTCGCTGATGTTGAAGAAGTCGCCGTTCACCCCGGCCACGCCCCGCTGGGCGTTGGTCATGGCGGACACCGTCGCCCGCGCGCCGACGTCCGCCGGGTGCAGGAGGCCGACCGAGGCGCGCCGCAGGTCGGCGTCCAGCAGGTAGCCCTGGACGGGGCCGGCGGCCGCGGTGGTGGTGAACGTCCGGTAGTCGACGCCCGGCGCGATCCGCGTGGTGCCGGTGAACGCGAGATCCGACGCGGCGCGTACGGCCGGGCGGGGCGGTGCCGCGACGGTGACGTCGCGGACGGGGTCGGATCCGGCGATGCCCGGACCCGGTGCGGCGTTCGCCGCGGGGGCCGCGGCGATGGCCAGGACGACCGCGGCGGCGGGTGCTAAGAGCGTTCGGTTCGCATGTCTCACGGCCGCCCATCTTTCGCGCATGAAATGGCACGAAAGGGGCGTTCCGGTGAGCTTCCGGTGAAGCCGTCAGTCCGGCGGGCCGCGCCGCAGGTCAGCCGGTGAGGTCGGCCGGGAGCTCGGCGATCAGCGCGTCAGCGGGCTCCCACAGGCCGAGGCGGCCGAGCGCGAGGACGGGGCGGTCCGGCACGCGCGGCGCCGCGACGTGCCAGTGGTAGCGGCCGGGCTGGGCCCAGATGCCGCATCCGCAGTCGGTCGCGGGGTCGGCGACGCTCGCCGCGCAGATCTCGGTGAGGTCGACGACCGCGACGATCGCGCCGATGGCCGCGACGGGGTCGTCCGGATGCCAGCCCGCGTCGCGGATCAGCGGCGACGCGCAGGCGTCGAGGTCGACGCGCATGGACGCGTGGACGATCAGCGGGCCCCGGTAGGCGGTCGTCCACGAGCGGTTCTCCACCGGCTTGCGGCCGCGTGCGATGGCCCACGCCCACGGCTGGCGCACGCTGAGGGCCTTCACGCGCACCTCCGGGGTCGCGGTCGCTGGCCCGGACAGCCTACGTGGTGCGCGCGTACGGCGTCCTACCGGAACGTAACTCTTGTCAGAGGAGGCTCTTGACGATGAGGACGGCGGCCGCCGCCGCGGCCACGACCAGCACCACCGACTTCGTACGCCCCCGGTCCAGGTAGCGGCGCAGCGGCCCGGCCAGGGCGAACCCGGTCGCGGCGAACGGCACGCAGGCCAGCCCCAGCAGCATCTCGTGCCCGTTCAGCCGGCCCGCGACCCCCAGTGAGCCCAGCGAGAAGCCGGAGCCGACGCAGAAGAACAGGGCCAGCGTCGCGCGGATCCGCGGCCCCGGCGCGTGCTGGTACACCAGCGCGAGCGGCGGCCCGCCGATCGACGTGGTCGTGGCCGTCACCCCGGCGATCGCGCCGGCCCCGAGCAGCGTGGCCGGATTCGCCACGACGCGCAGCGTGCTGACGCTCAGCCCGACCGCGATCAGCACCATGGCGCCCACCGCGATGCCCATCGCGCGCGGCGGCAGCCCGCCGAGCAGCCACACCGCGACGATCGTGCCGGCGAACCGTCCCGCGATCGCGAACCCGGCGCCCCGCACGTCGATGTGGCGCCACTCCATGGCCAGCGTGAACAGCGGGAACACGGTCGAGGCGATGAGGATCGAGCCGGGCATCGACGACGGGTCGAGCATCGCGGCGACGGGGGAGCCGACGAGCCCGATGCCGAGCCCGATGCCGCCCTGCACGGTGGCGCCGACCAGGACGGCCAGGCAGATGATCGCGTACACCGCTACGTGTGACATATGGGACAGGAGGGTATCCGGCACGCGTTCTGGCGATCTTGTCCGGGTCCGTGCCGCGCGACGTGATCGAGCCCGGTGAACGTGGGCTAGCGTGATCCCCATGGCTGCACTGGCGCGCGTCTGGCTCTGTACGGAGGACTCCGCGCTCGTACGGGCGGACCGGATCGTGGCCCTGGCGGTGCGCACACCGTCCGGCGCCCCCCTGACCCGGATGCCGGACGGCGACGTACGCATCGCGATCCGCCTCGACGGCGCCACGGAAGGGTTCGCGGGGGTGCTGACCTGCCCGAGTGAGGTCGCGCCCGGCCTGCTCGCCGAACTGGCCCGGGTGCTCACCGAGGCCGGCGACCACCCGGAGCCATGCGCGTTCGTCTACCCCGAGCGGGCCGAAGGGCATCCGCAGTCGTGGGCGATCGCCAGCGGCCTGCCCGAGGGCTGGCCGGGCTGACGACGCCACACGCCGCGTGCCGGACGACCGCTCAGGCGGCCGTCGTGGAGGTCAGCTTCGCGAACACGATCGTGTTGTTCTCGTAGCTGCCCTTGGCACGGTCGAACTTCCCGCCGCAGGTGATCAGGCGCAGCCCCGCGTAGGAGATGTCGCCGTAGACCTTCTTGGTCGGGAACTGCTTCTTGGAGACGTCGAGCTGCCGCTGGACGGCGAACGTCGCGGACGAGCCGTCCGTGCGCTTGACCGTTACGGAGTCGCCCGGCTTGAGCTGGCGCAACTTGAAGAAGACGGCCGGTCCGGTCTTCGCGGTGTCGATGTGGCCGAGGATCACCGCGGGGCCGAGCTGGCCGGGAGTCGGGCCGTTCTTGTACCAGCCCGTCATGTCGGGGTCGTCGAGCGAGGGCGTCTGTACGGTGCCGTCGGGCGCGAGGCCGACCTGCTGGACCGGAGCGTTCACCTTCAGCCGGGGAATCGTCAGCCGCGTCGGCACCGACTTCGTGCCGAACGGCTTGCCGCTCTTCGCGGCGGCCTGGGATGCGGCCGGCTGCGAGGAGCCCGGAGACTTCGGGCTGTCCGAACCGGAACTGCAGCCGGCGACGCCGGCCGACAGAACGACGGCGGCGGCCGCCACGCCGAAAGCGTGGCGGCCGAACCGTGCGAGAGGCGTGGTGTTCACGTACCTGCTCCTCGCAATTCTCAGACGAACGACTTGGCCGTGCTGCCACCGCCGGTGGACGCACCGCCGTTCGGGATGTACTTGGTCTGGCCGTTCGGGGTGTGCTTCGCCGGCGCCGGCTTCGAGCCGCTCCCGTTGTCGTTCGGCTGGCCGTAGCGCACCTTGAAGACGACGGGGTTGAAGCCCTTGCAGGTCACGGTGAAGTTGTAGTACCCGGTGCGCAGGCCCTTGGCGACCTTGACCGGCGTCTTCCAGACGCCGCCGCTCTTGGTCCAGTGCGCGCCGCCCGTGAGGATCTGGGAGTGGACGGCGGGCTTCGTCATGCACTTGTACACGGCGACGTGGAGCGTGTCGCCGGCGTGGAAGTACTTCGGCGTGACGGTGACCTTGAACGTCTTAGCCGGAGTGGTCGGCTTCGTCGTCGGGGTCGGCTTCGTGGGCTTGCTGGTCGGCGTGGGGTGGCCGCCCTTGTGGTTCGGGTCCCACGTGATCGGGATGGACGTCGGGCCGCTGCCCGCGCACATCAGGTCGACGGTCGTGTTGGTCTTGGGGTGCGGCGAGAAGATGCCCCACTTGGTGACCGTGACCACACCGGTCCAGGTGTCCCCGCTCTTGGTCCACTTCTGGGCCTTGGGGTCACCGGTGAACGGCGAGTTGAGCCACGGGGTGTCGATGTTGCAGCCCGTCGCGGTGACGTGGATCAGGTCACCGGGACCGACCACCTTCTCCTTGATGCTGCCGCTGGACTGGGCCATCGCAGGACCAGCGCCCATCAGCACCACCACAGCCGCGGCCCCACCCGCAGCGATAATGCTCCTCTTACGCATTCCGCTCCCTCGTGTCGTTCGGAGTCCGGATTTCGGCGGGGTATGTCCCCGCCCGCCAGGGGTGCTCCGAGCAGAGGCGACAATAGCGAAGTCGACCCGTTCCGCGTGTTTTGACCCCATCACTACCGATGGGTAGAAATGTGATCTAGTCCGCTCCCGGGGCATTCACTCTCCGTGAAAGCAGCCGAATTCCTTTGTAAATAGGGTCGCGCGGACCCCCTAAATGATCTTCAACGCCGGCGACGGCGGCCGTGGCCGGATGCGGTCACGGCGGTTTGCAACCGTCACGGGAGTCACATACGTCGCGTCCTGCCGGCCGCCCGCCGGTGCCAGAATGATGCGCCGGAGGCACGATCATGAAACGCCCGTCCCCTGACGACCTCGACGCGGCCCGCGGCGCGACCATCCCGGACGTCCTGCCGCCGCGCGGCGGCAGGCTCGCCGTCCTGTTCTGCGGCATCAACCCCAGCCTCTACTCCGGCGCGACGGGCCGGCACTTCGCCCGTCCCGGCAACCGGTTCTGGCCGGTGCTGTACGCCGCCGGCCTGGTGCCGCGCCCGCTCGGCCCGGACGACCAGGAGGAGCTGCCCGCGTACGGCCTCGGCATCACGAACCTCGCCGCCCGCGCCACCGCGCGCGCCGACGAGCTCACCGCCGAGGAGCTGCGCGACGGCCGCGCCCGCCTGGAGTCCCTCGTCGAGGCGTACGGCCCGGACGTCCTCGCGGTCGCGGGCGTGACGGCGTACCGCACGGCGTTCGGGCGCCCCCGCGCCGCCATCGGCCCGCAGGACGACCGGGTCGGCGGCGCGCGGGTCTGGGTGCTGCCGAACCCGAGCGGTCTGAACGCGTCATGGACGATGCCGAAGCTCGTGTCAGCCTTCGCGGAGGTGCGCGCGTCCAAATGGGTAACGACGAACTAAACTCTGCCGTGATCGCGTCGTGGAAAGAGGGGATCATCCGTGAGCCTGCTTGAGTCGATTCGTGGTCCGCGCGACCTGAAGCGGCTGGACGTCGAGCGCCTTCCCCAGCTCGCGGCCGAGATCCGCGACTTCCTTGTCACGACGGTGGCGCGCACCGGCGGCCACCTCGGCCCGAACCTCGGCGTCGTCGAGCTCACCGTCGCGCTGCACCGCGTCTTCGACTCGCCGCGCGACAAGCTGCTGTGGGACGTCGGCCACCAGTGCTACGTCCACAAGCTGCTGACCGGGCGCGACGTCTCCGACCCGCGCTGGGCGAAGCTGAAGTCCGGCGGCGGGCTGTCCGGCTACCCGTCGCAGAGCGAGTCCGAGCACGACGTCATCGAGAACTCCCACGCCTCGGCCGCCCTGTCGTACGCCGACGGCCTGGCCAAGGCGTACCAGATCCGCGGCGAGGACCGCAGCGTCGTCACGGTCATCGGCGACGGCGCGCTCACCGGCGGCATGGCCTGGGAGGCGCTGAACAACATCGCCGCGGGCAAGGACCGCCGCGTGGTGATCGTCGTCAACGACAACGGCCGGTCCTACTCCCCGACCATCGGCGGCCTCGCCGACCACCTCGCGTCGCTGCGGCTCTCCCAGGGCTACGAACAGGCGCTTGAGCTGATCCGCTCCACCCTGTCGCGCACCCCGTTGGTCGGCCCGCCGATGTACGAGACGCTGCACGGCATCAAGAAGGGCCTCAAGGACATCATCCAGCCGCAGGTCATGTTCGAGGACCTCGGCATCAAGTACGTCGGCCCGATCGACGGCCACGACGAGCAGGCGGTGGAGCAGGCGCTGCGCCGCGCCCGTACGTACGGCGGCCCCGTGATCGTGCACTGCCTGACCCGCAAGGGCTTCGGCTACCCGCCCGCGGAGAACGACGAAGAGGACCAGTTCCACCAGACCGGCGTGTTCGACCCGGTCACCGGCCGCCCGACCACCGCCGCCAAGACGAGCTGGACCGACGTCTTCAGCGAGGAGCTGGTGGCCCTCGGCGGCGAGCGCGACGACATCGTGGCGATCACCGCGGCCATGCTGCACCCCACCGGCCTGGCCGCGTTCCAGCGCGCCTACCCCGAGCGCGTCTTCGACGTCGGCATCGCCGAGCAGCACGCGGCCACGTCCGCGGCCGGGCTGGCGCTCGGCGGCATGCACCCCGTGTTCGCCGTCTACTCCACGTTCCTCAACCGTGCCTTCGACCAGATGCTGATGGACGTCGCGCTGCACCGGCTGCCCGTGACGTTCGCGCTCGACCGCGCCGGCGTGACCGGCACCGACGGCCCGAGCCACAACGGCATGTGGGACCTCTCCATCCTCAACGTCGTGCCGGGCCTGCGGGTCGCCGTGCCGCGCGACGCGCCGCGCATCCGCGAGCTGCTGCGCGAGGCCGTCGCGGTCGACGACGGCCCCACGGCGCTGCGTTACTCCAAGGGCACGGTCGGCGAGGAGCTGGCCGCGGCCGGGCGGCTCGGCGGCATGGACGTCCTGCGCTTCCCGGCCGACACGGAGGAGAAGGACGTCCTGCTGGTGGCCGTCGGCCCGATGGGCACGATCGCGCTGGACGCCGCCGAGCGGCTCTCGGCGCACGGCATCGGCGTCACGGTCGTCGACCCCCGCTGGGTGAAGCCGCTCGACGCCGCGCTGCTCCCGGCCGCCGCCGACCACCGGATGGTCGCCGTGGTGGAGGACGCCGGCCGTGTCGGCGCCGTGGGCGACGCGGTCAGCCGCCTGCTGCACGACTCCGGCGACGACACCCCGGTGCGGACGTTCGGCCTGCCGCAGGAGTTCCTGGTGCACGCCAAGCGGGAGAGCGTGCTCACCGACATCGGGCTCACCGGCCAGGACGTCGCGCGCGCCATCACCGAGTCGGTCGCCAACCTCAGCGGCGCCGAGGTCGAGATCGCCAACTGACGCGTATGCCGCTACACGATGTGGTTGCGGCGGACCGGGCGGCGGCGCGGTGGGAGATCCGCGTCGTCGCGCAGCTCGGCGATCGCGTGCTGCTGGACGAGGCGGATGTGTGACGGGACCGGGCGGATCGGGCGCGCGGCGAGACGGGTGATCCAGACGATGCCGACGATCGCGGCAATGGGCAGCGCGGCGAGGATCAGGCCGATCAGGGTCGCGGTTGGCACATGCATGTGACCTCCACGGAGCGACGAGGTCGAATGCCGTCCCGGACGCTGTTCAGGCGGCGGCCGCCCCGAATCACGCAAGCGTAGGAGTCCGAAACCCCGGCGCGTGCAAGAACGCGCTCGTATAGTCACCGGCTAGTCAGGACTAGTCACAAGCTCACAAGATCATCCGGCCGCAGGTCACGGCGCCGCGGCCGGATCACGTCACGATGTGTACGACCCGCCGATCGTCCAGGTGTTGCATTGGTAGGCCTTGCGGCGGTCGTAGCCCTGCTTGTACCACATGCCGTTGTGCTTGGGCGTGCCGTGGGTGCGCGGGCCGCGCCAGTCGCCGATGTTGCCGTTGAACAGGATCAGGGTGTTCTGCTGCGACGGGCTGACCGGGTAGCTGCCGTGCACCGACCGCATGAACATGCCCGCGAAGCAGGTCGCCTGGAGCTCCAGCCGCCGGCTCAGGCCCAGCTTGGTCGTCTCCGACGCCGTGGAGTAGGCGTCGCTGTACGACGACATGATGCCGGTCAGGTTCTGGATGTGGTGGCCGTACTCGTGGGCGAACAGGGAGTCGAGCGCCATCGAGCTGAACCCGGGGGTCCGGCCGTACTCGCGGGTGACCGCGGTGGTGGAGGCGTAGATCGTGTTGTTCTGCGAGCAGTAGTACGGCACGCCGGTGCCGGGCGTGGGGTAGGCGCCGCACGGGCCGCGCCCGCTGCCCGCGGTGAGCACCGAGTCGGGCGACTCGTGCTGGATGCCCTCGCGCTTCAGCTCGGGCGCCCACGCCTTGTCCAGGCAGCCGAACAGGTGGTGCAGGTGGGTGCGGATCGCCGAGGAACTGCTCAGGCTCTCCGCTCCCGTGCGGCACGAGGTCGTCGGCAGCGCGCCCGCGCGGTAGACGGCGTTCTTCGTACGGCTGGTGTTGGTCGTGTGCGTCGGGCTGGGCGTGGACGACGGCGAATCGCTGGAGTACGTGTCGGTGGGGGAGTACGACTCCTCGGGGGTGGTGTAGGAGTCGGTCGGGGTGTCCGTGGCGTACGTCGGGGAGTACGTGTCGGAGTAGGTGTCCTCCGGGGTGGACGACTCCGCGATCGACGGGTTGTGCGAGCTGCTGCCCGCGAGCATCACGATGAGCAGCACGAACCCGACGCCGAAGAGCGCGAGCACGCCGA
Organism: Streptosporangiaceae bacterium; assembly: GCA_036502625.1. GTDB lineage: Bacteria > Actinomycetota > Actinomycetes > Streptosporangiales > Streptosporangiaceae > DASXYG01. The sequence goes on along the minus strand of DASXYG010000097.1, from coordinate 18,238 downwards.
GGCCGCCGAGCACCCACGCGAGCGCGGAGCTCTTGCGGCGCGGCGGCGGGCGCCACTGCGGGGGCGGGCCGTAGCCGCCCATCGGCGGGGGCGGCGGCCCTGGCGGGCGCTGACCCCATCCACCCCGCGGTCCACCCGATCCGTAGGGTCCATACGCCATCGGGTGCCCTCCGTCCAAGCTGCCTCAGCGACGCCTCACCATATCGGTACATCGGCCGCGCCAGCGGGGCGACCGGCCATATCGGCCGAGCGCGCCCCTCCCGGTCGTGGAAGGGGCGCGCTCGGGCGCGTACGGCCGGGTCAGCGGCGGTTCAGGTACGGCGTGATGCCGCCGAGGTGGAACGGCCAGCCGGCGCCCATGATCATGCACAGGTCGATGTCGGCGGCCTCCGCCACGACGCCTTCGTCGAGCATGACCGCGACCTCGTCGGCGAGCGCGTCGAGCGCCCGCGTCCGCACCTGCTCCTCCGTGGACGGCTCGCCGCCGCCGGCGAACAGCGCGGCCACCTCCGGGTCGACGGCGAAGTCCGGCCCGTACACGGCGGTCTTGCCGGCCGCGACCAGCTTCTCGTGGTTCGCCGAGACGGTGAACCGGTCCGGGTACGCGGCGGCCATCGTCTCCGAGACGTGCAGCGCCACGGCCGGGCCGACGAGCTGGAGCAGCAGGAACGGCGGCATCGGGAGCCCGAGCGGCGCGACCGAGCGGTCGGCCACCTCGATCGGCGTGCCCTCGTCGACGGCCGCGGTGATCGCCCCGAGGAACCGGGTGAGCAGGCGGTTCACCACGAACCCGGGTGCGTCCTTCACGAGGACGCCGGTCTTGCGCAGCTTCTTCGCGACCGCGAACGCCGTGGCCACCGAGGCGTCGTCGGTGCGCTCGCCGCGGATGACCTCCAGCAGCGGCAGCACCGCGACCGGGTTGAAGAAGTGGAAGCCGACGACGCGCTCCGGGTGCGCCAGCTCGGCGGCCATCTCCGAGACCGACAGCGACGACGTGTTGGTGGCCAGCACGCACGTCGGCGCGACGACCGCCTCCAGTTCGGCGAACACCTGCCGCTTGACCGGCATGTCCTCGAAGACGGCCTCGATCACGAAGTCGGCGTCGGCGAACCCGTCACGGCTCAGCGACCCGGTGACCAGCGAGCGGACGCGGTTGGCGCGGTCCGGGGTCAGGCGGCCCTTGGCGAGCAGCTTGTCCACCTCGGTGCCGACGTACGCGAGGCCCTTGTCGATGCGCGCCTGGTCGACGTCGGTGAGCACCACCGGCACCTCAAGCCGCCGCGCGAACAGCAGCGCGAGCTGGCTCGCCATGAGGCCAGCGCCGACCACGCCGACCTTGGTCACCGGACGCGCGAGGCCCGCGTCGGGCGCGCCCGCGGGGTGCTTCGCACGCCTCTGCGTCAGGTCGAAGGCGTACAGGCCGCTGCGCAGCTCGTCGGTCATGAGGAGGTCGGCGAGCGCCCGGTCCTCCGCGGCGAAGCCCTCGTCGCGGGTCGCGGTCCTGGCGGCGGCCACGAGGTCGAGCGCGCGGTACGGGGCGGGCGCCGCGCCGTGCAGCTTGCCGTCCAGGGTGAAACGGGCCGTGTTGACGGCGTCGTCCCAGGCCGCGCCGCGGTCCACGGGCGTACGGTCCACGGTCTCGGCGCCGGTCAGCAGGCGCCCGGCCCAGCGCAGCGACTCCTCCAGGAAGTCGGCAGGCGCGAAGAGCGCGTCCGCCATGCCCATCTCGTACGCCGCGGGCCCGTTGATCATCTTGTTCTGGTTCAGCGGGTTCTCGACGATCAGCTTCAGCGCGTTCGCCGCGCCGACCAGGTTCGGCAGCAGGTACGTGCCGCCCCAGCCGGGCACCAGGCCGAGCAGGCACTCGGGGAACGCCACGGCCGGCACGCCCGAGGAGATCGTCCGGTACGTGCAGTGCAGCGCCACCTCGACGCCGCCGCCCATGGCCGCGCCGTTGACGAACGCGAACGACGGCACGCCCAGCTCGCCGAGGCGGCGGAACACGTCGTGGCCGAGCCGCGCGATCTGCTCGCCCTTGTCATGCGTGTCGACCAGCGCGACGCCGCCGAGGTCGGCGCCGACCGCGAAGATGAACGGCTTCCCGGTGACGCCCACGGCCGCGATGTCGTCGCGCGCGGCGATCCCGTCGATGGCCGCGCCCAGCTCGGTCAGCCCGCCCGGCCCGAACGTGTTCGGCCGCGTGTGGTCGTGCCCGTTGTCGAGGGTGATCAGCGCCATGGTGCCGGCGCCGCCGGGCAGCGCGACGTCCTGGACGTGCGCGTGCGTGACCACCTCGTCGGGGTACAGGTCGGCGATGCTCACTTGCCCTCCCACGAGGTGTTCTCCCAGATGACGGTGCCGCCCATGCCCATGCCGACGCACATCGTGGTCATGCCGTAGCGGACGTCAGGGCGCTCGGCGAAGGACCGCGCGAGCTGCGTCATCAGCCGCACGCCGGACGACGCGAGCGGGTGGCCGAACGCGATCGCCCCGCCGTACGGGTTCACCCGGGGGTCGTCGTCGGCGATGCCGAAGTGGTCGAGGAAGGCGAGCACCTGGACGGCGAACGCCTCGTTGATCTCGATCAGCCCGATCTCGTCCATGCCGAGCCCCGTACGGGCCAGCACCTTCTCCGTGGCGGGCACCGGGCCGACGCCCATGACCTCGGGCTCGACCCCGGCGAACGCGTAGTCGACGAGCCGCATGCGCGCGGTCAGGCCCAGCTCGGCGGCGACGTCCTCGGCGGCCAGCAGGCAGCCGGTGGCGCCGTCGTTCAGCCCGGCCGCGTTGCCCGCGGTGACGTTGCCGTGCGGCCGGAACGGGGTCTTCAGCGCGGCCAGGTCGGCGGCGGTGGTGCCGGGGCGCGGCGGTTCGTCGGCGGTGGCCAGGCCCCAGCCCTTCTCGGCGTGGCGGGTGGCCATCGGCACGAGGTCCGGCTGGATCTTCCCGTCGGCGTACGCCCGCGCGACCTTGGCCTGCGAGGCGGCGGCGTACGCGTCGGCGCGCTCCTTGGTTACGCCCGGGAACCGGTCGTGCAGGTTCTCCGCCGTCATGCCCATGATCAGCGCGGACGGGTCGACCAGCTTCTCGGACAGGAACCGCGGGTTCGGGTCGACGCCCTCGCCCATCGGGTGGCGGCCCATGTGCTCGACGCCGCCGGCGATGGCCACGTCGTACGCGCCGAAGGAGATGCCGGACGCGGTCGTGGTCACGGCGGTCATCGCGCCCGCGCACATGCGGTCGATCGCGAAGCCGGGCACGCTCTTCGGCAGCCCGGCGAGGACGGCGGCGCTGCGGCCGATGGTCAGGCCCTGGTCGCCGGTCTGGGTGGTGGCGGCGATCGCGACCTCGTCGACGCGCTCGGCGGGCAGGTCCGGGTTGCGGCGCATCAGCTCCCGGATGACGCGGACGATCATGTCGTCCGCACGCGTCTGGGCGTACAGGCCCTTGTCGCCCGCCTTGCCGAACGGCGTCCGCACGCCGTCGACGAACACCACGTCACGCGCGGTGCGGCTGTGGTGGGGCACGTTCAACTCCTCATTCAGACAACGTCGGCCCACCAATCCTACTCACGAGTAACCTTGGCCGCGCACCAAACCCCGCGGGGCTCGGGAACGGCCCGCGGACGGCGGGATCTCACGCCGTGGCGGCGGACTCCAGCGCGGCCGTCAGCGGGCCCGTGGTGAGCTCGATCTGCCAGTGGCGGGCGCCGCGGCCGCGGAGGAACTCGGCTACGGACTCCTCGGTGAGGTCGGCCGGGGGCGACCAGGCCAGGCGGCGCAGGGCGTCCGGCTGGAGGAGGTTCTCCACCGGGATGTCGTGGCGCTCGCCGAGCTCGGCTATCGCCGTACGCGCCGCGGCGAGGCGGGCGGCGGCCGCGGGCTCGCGGTCGGCCCAGCGGTTGGCCGGCGGCGGGCCGTCGCTGGGCACGGCGGCCTCGGGCAGGTCGTCGTCGGGCATCTCCTGCGCGCGGGACACGGCGCGGAACCAGGCGGACAGGTGGCGGCGCGCGCCGCGGCCGCTGAACCCCTGGAGGCGCCCGAGGTCGGCCGCGGTGCGCGGTGCGCCGGTCGCGGCCGCGACGATCGCGGCGTCCGGCAGGACGCGGCCGGGCGCGGTGTCGCGGTCGGCGGCGATGTGGTCGCGCGCCGTCCACAGCTCGCGGACCACCGCGAGCGCGCGGCGTGTGCGCACCCGGTGGATGCCGGACGTACGGCGCCAGGGGTCGGCGCGCGGGGCGGGCGGCGGCGCGGCGGCGATCGCGGCGAAGTCCTCGCGCGCCCATTCGAGCTTGCCCGACTCGCTGAGCTGCTCCTCCAGGGCGTCGCGCAGGTCGACGAGGACCTCGACGTCGAGCGCGGCGTAGCGCAGCCAGTCTTCCGGCAGCGGCCGGGTGGACCAGTCGGCGGCGGAGTAGCCCTTCTCCAGCCGCAGCCCCAGCACGGTCTCGACCATGATGCCGAGCCCGACGCGCGGGTAGTTCAGCAGCCGGGCGGCGAGCTCGGTGTCGAACAGGCGGTGCGGCCGCAGGCCCACCTCCGTCAGGCACGGGAGGTCTTGTGAGGCAGCGTGGAACACCGCCTCGGTCTCGGCCAGCGCGGCGTCGAGCGCGGTGAGGTCGGGCACGGCGATCGGGTCGATCAGCGCGGTGCCCGCCCCGGACCTGCGGAGCTGGACGAGGTAGGCGCGCTGGCCGTAGCGGTAGCCGGACGCGCGCTCGGCGTCCACCGCGACGGGCCCCGTGCCCTCGGCGAACCTGCGGACGACCTCGGCGAGGGCCGCGCCGTCGGCGACCACGGGGGGCAGGCCGTCGCGGGGTTCGAGCAGCGGCACCGACTCCGGCGTCTCGGGCGTCGTCTCGGACGCGCCATCGGTGGCGGCGGGTGTCCCTCCCGGCGCGGATGAGTTGTTCACACCTGTTGGTCCTTCATTGACTGGACACGGGCACGCAGCGCGCGACCCGTGCTCCACGGTAGGCGAGTCGCGGTGTGCTCACGCCCGGCCCGGCCGCAGGTTCGTCACCCCGGCCGGCGGCAGCCCGGCGGCGGCGCACACGACGTCGGTGAACGCGCCGACGTGGCGTGGCAGCTCGGCAGCCGGATCGTCATCGACCGGGGACCACGACGCACGCAGCTCGAACGTGACGACGCGTTCGTCGTCGGACTTGCCGCCGAAGCTCTCGGAGATCGACCGGGTCACCGTACCGCTAGGCGCGCGGTATCCGGCGTGCCGGCCGTCCAGCGCGTCGGTGAGCCAGCTCCAGCCGACCGGGCCGAGCAGCGGGTCGGCGGCGATCTCCAGCTCGAGGTCGGCGTGGACGTAGACGACCACGCGGAACAGGCCGGGCCAGCCCTCCTGGCCCTCGGGGTCGAACAACACGATGAGCTGTCCGCTCGCGGCGTCGTCCTCGGGGTCGGTCTCGCCGGGGATGCGCGCCGACACGGCGGTGGCGTACGGGGCGAGCCGCCGGGGCGCGGGCGCCGCGGTGAGGATCACCTCGTCGCGCACGTCGATGGCGAACAGGCCGGCGACGGCGGCGCGGAAGGTGTCCTCGGCGGGGTCGATCACGCGTGAGCGTGATGAGGGGTCTTGTGCCATCGGCGGGCTCAGGCGGCCCGCGTCGTCACGACGACGCCGGTCGTACGGGCCGGGGGCAGGTCGAAGCCGATCAGGATGGCGCCGCCGCAGTCGGCGCACGCCCACTCGGGGCACTCCTCGTGCCCGTCCGGGCAGTCGCCGTCCGCGTACACCGGTACGAAGACACGCGCGTCGCCGCACAGGTCGCAGAGCTCCGTGCGTGCACCAGACCTCATCTCGCCTCCAAGGCCGACCTTCGGGGGTCGTGGGAGAACCCCCGGGCAGCAGACTGACACGTCGACCGCGCGATAACGGCGCTCTTGCCGGGCGTGTCGGGTTTTCGCTGTGCCCAGGCCGTATCACCCGGTGCGTAGGGATGCTGATCATGGAGGCCGGGGCGGGCCTCCGCCCACTTCGTGGGACGATCGGGTGCGTGACAGCCGCTGCCTTGGACGAATCCGTATTCCTGCGGGCCTGCCGCCGCGAACAGGTGCCGCACACGCCCGTCTGGTTCATGCGAATGGCGGGCCGCTCGCTCCCCGAGTACCGCACCGTGCGCGCCGACATCCCGATGCTCGACGCCTGCATGCGCCCCGATCTCATCACCGAGATCACGCTTCAGCCGCTGCGCCGCTACTCCGTCGACGCCGCGATCCTCTTCAGCGACATCGTGGTGCCGCTCAAGGCCGTCGGCGTCGACCTCGACCTCAAGCCCGGTGTCGGCCCGGTCATCGCGCAGCCCATCCGCGACGCCGCGGACATCCACGCGCTGCGCCGCCTGGAGCCCGACGACGTGCCGTACGTCCACGAGGCCGTGGGCACGCTGACGAGCGAGCTCGGCGGAACCCCGCTCATCGGGTTCGCCGGCGGCCCGTTCACGCTCGCGTCGTACCTCATCGACGGCGCCCCGTCGAAGAACCACGAGCGCACGAAGGCCATGATGTACGGCGCGCCGGACCTCTGGCACGCCCTGATGGAGCGGCTCACCGACATCACGATCGCGTTCCTGCGGGTGCAGGTGGCCGCGGGCGTGAGCGCCGTGCAGCTCTTCGACTCCTGGGTGGGCGCGGTCTCCCCCGAGGACTACCGGCGCAGCGTCATGCCGCACAGCAGCCGGGTGTTCGCCGCGCTCGAGGGCATGGGCGTGCCGCGCATCCACTTCGGCGTCGGCACCGGCGAGCTGCTCGACCTCCTCGGCGAGGCCGGTGCGGACGTCATCGGCGTCGACTGGCGCGTGCCGCTCGACGAGGCCGTACGCCGGGTCGAGCCGGGCAAGGCGCTGCAGGGCAACCTGGACCCCACGCTGCTGATGGCGCCGTGGCCGGTGCTGCGCGACCGCGCCGCGGACGTCCTCGGCCGCGGGCGCACGGCCGAGGGCCACGTCTTCAACCTCGGCCACGGCGTCCTCCCGGGCACCGACCCGGACATGCTGGCCCGCCTCGCCGATTTCGTGCACGAGGAGAGCGCCCGCCTGCGGTCCTAGGGCGCCGGCTCGGGCTCGGCCGGCGGCGAGCCGCCGCCGCCCCTCCGGCGGCGCCAGAACCACCAGGCGGGCACGGCGATCACGGCGGCGAGCGCGGCGAACGGCAGCACCGCGCCGACCACCATCACGGTCACGCGCAGGAACGCCACCAGGGCGTGCCAGCCGGCGGTCAGGCCGTCCCAGAACCCGGGCGCGGCGGCCGTCTTCCGGTGGACCACGGCATGCGGCCCGACGATGCGCAGGTCGACCGTGCTGTACGTCGTCTGCCGGTCCAGCGCCTTGGCCTGCGCCTGCAGCGACTCCAGGTCGGACTCCCGGCTGGTGATCTCCCGCTCGACGCTCATGACGTCGCTGACGGTCGTCGCCTTGTCCATGATCTTCCGCAGCCGCCGCAGGCTCGTCTGCGCGGACGTGACGCGGCTGTCGACGTCCTGGACCTCGGTCGTCTTGTCCTCGGAGGTCTGGTGCAGCGACACCCGCCGCCCCAGCTCCCGGCCGATCCGGTCGACGGTCGGCTGGTACTTCGCGACCGGCACCTTCAGCACCAGCATGGAGACGGCCTGGCCGCCATTGGGCGTGGCCTCGGTGGTGGTCTCGTCGGCGACGTAGCCGCCCGCGCCGGTCGCGATGGACTTCGCCCTGGCGATGGCGTCGTCCACCTTCGCCGCGCGTACGGTCATGTCGGCGGTGTAGACGATGGCCCGGTTCTCCGGCAGTAGCTTGGCCGGGGGGCCGCCCGGCTGGTTCGCGGCCGCGCCGTTGCGGTCCGCCTTCTCCGGCGCCCCCCGCATGGCGGGGCTCGACGCGTTGTTCGCGGTGCTCCCGGCGCACGCCGAGGCGAGCAGCAGCGCGGCGAGGACGGACGCGGTGACGGCAAGGGCACGACGTGGGACGCGGGTACCCCGCTTCGATACGACATTCGTGTCTCCCATACGTGTTCGACGCCCCCGGTCTCCGGCCTGACCCGTACGGGCGGTTGCGAAGCCGTCACGATCGGGTCGCGTGCGGACCACACCCCCCGCCGTGCGAAGGTGAAACCGTGGACACCCCGGACCAGAGCGCGCCCGGGCGGCCGCATGTCGCCGTCATCGGCGGCGGCGTCGCCGGGCTGACCGCCGCCTTCCATCTCGTACGCGACGCCGGCGACGGCCCGCCGCCGTACGTCACCGTGTACGAGGGGGCGCCGCGCGCCGGCGGCAAGCTGCGCGTGTCCGAGGTCGCGGGGGTGCCCGTGGACGAGGGCGCGGAGTCGATGCTGGCCCGCCGCCCCGAGGGGGTCGCGCTGGCCGGCGACGCCGGGCTCGGCGACGCGCTCGTCACGCCCGCGAAGGTGCCGGCCGCGCTGCTCAGCTACGGCGAGCTGCGCCCGTTCCCGGCCCGCCAGGTCCAGGGCGTGCCGGCCGACGTGGACGCCCTCGCCGCGTCCGGCGTGCTCTCCCCGTCCGGCCTGGCCCGCGTCCGCCAGGACCCTGAGCTCCCGCCCACCCCGCTGCACGGCGACGTCTCGGTAGCCGCGTACGTCTCGGCCCGCCTCGGGAACGAGGTGGTCGACCGCCTGGTCGAACCGCTGCTCGGCGGCGTGTACGCGGGCCGCGCCGACCGCCTGTCCCTGGCCGCCACCCTCCCCGGCGTCTACCGCGCGGCCCAGGAGAACCCGTCACTCCTCGCCGCCGCCCGCACCCTGCTCCCACCCCCGGCGGCCGCCCCGGCGGGCGGCGCCGTGTTCGCCACGGTCGACGGGGGGATGGGGCGGCTGCCGGAGGAGCTGGCGGCGGCGCTCGCCGCGAGTGGGAGTGCCGAGGTGCGCACCGGGGCGATGGTCCGCGAGCTGGCCCGTACGCCCGGCGGCTGGCGGCTGACCGTGGGCCCGGCCTGCCATCCCGCGTACGCCACCGCCGACGCCGTGATCGTGGCCGTGCCCGCGCGCCCCGCGAGCCGCCTGCTGTCCGGTGCCGCGCCGGCCGCCGCCGCGCGGCTGGCGCGCATCGAGTACGCCAGCATGGCGATCATCACGCTGGCGTTCCCGGCGGCGGCGTTCCCCGAGCGCCCCGCGGGCAGCGGCTACCTGGTGCCCGCCGTGGAGACCGACGGCTCGGGGGAGCGGCGCGCGGTCAAGGCCGTCACGTTCGTCACCACGAAGTGGCCGCACCTCGCGGCGCGCGCCGACGACCTCGTGATCGTCCGCTGCTCGGTCGGCCGCCACGGCGACGAGCACGTCCTCCAGCGCGACGACGCCGAGCTCACGGCGCTGGCCGCACGCGAGATCGCCGACGTCTGCGGCGTACGCGGCGCGCCCGTCGCCACCCGCGTCACCCGCTGGGGCGGCGGCCTCCCGCAGTACGAGGTCGGCCACCTCGACCTCGTCGCCGCCATCCGTGCGGACGTCGCCGCGGTGCCGGGGCTGGCCGTGTGCGGCGCGGCGTACGACGGCGTGGGCGTGCCCGCGTGCGCGGCCACCGCACGCGCCGCGGCGGACCTCGTGCGCGACCATCTGACCGCGGCGCGACAATGGGACCGACGTACCGGCGGCGTGAGAGGAAGCCAATCGTGAGCGGGGAAAAGCCGAAGGCCAGGGACCTCAACAACGTGGTCCGCTACACCATGTGGTCCGTCTACTCCGTAGCCGACCACCGCGCGCTCGACCCGGCCAACGCCGAGTCGGTGGCCGCGGAGGTGGCCGAGTTCACCGAGCAGGCGGCCGCGAAGGACGTCACCACCCGCGGCACGTACGACCTCCAGGGCTACCGCGCCGACGCCGACTACATGATCTGGTGGCACGCGCCCACCTCGGACGACCTCCAGGAGACCTACGCCCGGTTCCGCCGCACGGCGCTCGGCCGCGCGAGCACCCAGGTGTGGTCGGCGATGGCGCTGCACCGCCCCGCGGAGTTCAACAAGAGCCATATCCCGGCGTTCCTGGCCGACGAGGAGCCCCACCCGTACGTCTGCGTCTACCCGTTCGTCCGGTCCTACGAGTGGTACCTCCTGGACCCGAAGGAGCGCCGCGAGATGCTGGCCGAGCACGGCCAGATGGCCAGGGAGTACCCCGACGTCCGCGCCAACACGGTGGCCTGCTTCGCGCTGAACGACTACGAGTGGATGCTCGCCTTCGAGGCCGACGAACTGCACCGCATCGTCGACCTCATGCGCCACCTCCGCGGCTCCCGCGCCCGGCTGTACACCCGGGTCGAGATCCCCTTCTACACCGGGGTCCGCAAGCCCATCAGCGAACTCGTCCAGGCGCTCGCCTAGCCCTTGGGCCGTACGCGCTCTGGGCGCCGCGCTGTCCACGGCGGTCGGCGGGCGCTGATCACCGTCCTCGACTACCGGGTGCCGTACGGCACCCGGTAGTGCGCGAAGAGCGGCCGGTCAGAACGGGTCGCTGATGTCCATGTCCATGTCGGCGTAGCGGTACGCGCGGCGGCGGGACGCCACGGTGTACAGCGGGACCGTCACGGCCAGCAGCAGCACCAGCGAGCCGCCGAGCAGCAGCAGCCACTCGCCGCCGGGCACGTGCAGCGCCCAGGCGCACAGGCAGCCGACGCTGACGCCGATCCAGGCCAGCACCGCGATCGCGGAGTTGCCGCGCGGCTTGGGGTACTCCAGGCGGCTGACCATGAGGTACGCGATGAACGCCATGCCGATCAGGCCCGGGACGAGCGGCGGGTTCAGCAGCACGATCGTCAGGACGCTCATCGCGCCGAGCGGGCACGGCATGCCCATGAACCGGCCATCGGCCATCGGGACGTTCGCGAACCGGGCCAGGCGGACGACCACCGCGACGAGCACCAGCGCGGCCGCGCAGAGCACCAGCGGGTTGGCGGCGTCGGCGCCGGCCCAGCAGAAGATGAAGAACGCGGGCGCGAAGCCGAAGCTGATGACGTCGGCGAGGTTGTCGAGCTCGGCGCCCAGCTTGCTGCCGCCGAAGCGGCGGGCCACGAGGCCGTCGAACAGGTCGCAGGTGGCCGCGCACAGCAGCAGGACGACGACGGCGGCCAGGTCGCGCCGGTCGATGGGGCGCCCGCCGCTGCTGATCATCGACGCGGCGAGCCGGCAGACGGCGAGGAACCCGAACACCGCGTTGCCGAGCGTGACGACGTCGGCGATCGACAGCCGCGACGTCGGCTCGGAGTGGTCTGGCCGTTCCGCCGGAGCGGCACTACGGCGTCGTGTCCTAATCCCGATCAAGGCGAGTCCATCCTGCGAGGGTGTGTTGGCCGACCTCCACTCCCGGTGCGATACCGGGGGGCAGGTAAACGTCGACGCGTGATCCGAAGCGGATCAGTCCGATGCGCTCACCCTGCTCGGCGGAGTGTCCGACACCGACATAGGGGATGATCCGGCGTGCGACCGTCCCCGCGATCTGTACCACCTCTAGATCGCCGACCTCGGTGTCGAAGTGCCAGACGACCCGTTCGTTGCGCTCGCTCTCCTTGTTGAAGGCGGGCACGTACCCGCCGGGACGCCGGGTCACCGATTTCACGGTGCCGGGCATCGGCGCACGGTTGACGTGCACGTTGAGCGGGCTCATGAACGTCGCGACGCGGGTACGGCCGTCCGGCTGGGCGTCGATGCTCTGCACGACGCCGTCGGCGGCGGCGAGCACCCCGCCCTCGGACCTGCCCGTACGCTCCGGGTCGCGGAAGAACCACAGCATTACGGCCGCGAGCGAAAGCGCCGGTGCCGCGAGGAGACCCCAGCGGCGTGACCTGCGCGTCGCGAGCGTCGTGGCCAGGGCCACCGCGCCCGCGGGGAGGAGCCACGGCGAGGCGCCGCGGGCGAGGCGGTACGTGGCCCGCCCGCGCGCCCGGAGCCGTGGCGCGCTAGTCGGTGGCTCCGGTGCCGTACTGCATGAGTCGTCGGTCATCTGGGACTTTCTGTGTGCCCGGCATGCCGGGCGTGTACTGATTGCTGCCGCGCTTGCGGCACGGTGGAGGATGCTATCCAGCCGGACGGGTTTTGTCTGTCCGGCCGCCGAATCTCAGCCGGCGCTGATGGCCGGCGGGATCGGGCAAGGGTATCGCGTCCCCTGCGACCGGGACAGATGTGTGGTTTCCGTCACCTCATACGTGTTCGTCCGGCTTCCTCTTCACTCTGACGCTACAACCCTTTACGTCGTTCCGTGCCCATTACGGCGCGCGGGCCGGTTGGGCCCTGGCCACAACCGGCGTGCGTGAAACCCCTGCCGCACCGGGTAAGCGGAAGAAAAGAAGCATTCGGCGTCATTCATGAAGCGCGGGACGAAGAGGCGGACATGACGGATGCGGCCATGGGAGCACGCCCGGGGGCCGGTCGTCCGGGGGCACCGAGCGGCACCGCTGCCGAGCGGGACAGACGGGCCGAGTGGCTGGCGCTGGCCGGCCGTGCCGTACGCGCGGATCAGGAGGCGCGGTCCCGGCGCAGTGCGCGGGCGGCCGTGCCGGCGCAGTTGAGCGGGCGCGTCGTGCTCATGGACCACGCGATCGGCGCGCGCAGCCTCGCGCGCGTGGAGTCCGACGCGCGGGTCCGCCAGTCCGAGCGCGCCGCGGCGTTCCGCTCCGGCGTCCCGGTCCGCGCGGCGCGCGGCGCACCGGCGGTCCAGCTCACGCTGCTGGTGCTCGGCTGCGCGTACGGGCTGGCCATGGCGGTGCTGACCGCGGTCGCCGTCGCGAGATACGCCACGACCGCGGGCCTCGGCCTCATCGGGCCGCTGGCCTTCGGCGGCGTCTTCGCGGGGTTCGCGGTGCTCACCGCGGTCGTCACCGTCTCCGCGGTCCGTACCTGGTCGGCGCGGCGCCGCTAATGTGACCTCCATGGCCTCTGAGGCAGTGGAGATCGACGTCGACGGGCACAGCGTCCGCGTCAGCAACCCGAACAAGCCGTACTTCCCCGCCCGCCCCGGCATTCCGGACGGCGTGGCCAAGCTCCAGATGGTGGAGTACTACCTGTCCGTCGGCGACGGCATCATGCGCGCGCTCCGCGACCGCCCTACGTACCTGGAGCGCTATCCCGACGGCGCCGAGGGCGAGCAGATCTACCAGAAGCGCGTTCCGCAGCGCCGCCCCGAGTGGCTGGAGACCGTGGAGATCACGTTCCCCAGCGGGCGGAGCGCCGAGGCGCTGCGCCCGACCACCCTGGCCGCGGTGGCGTACGGCGCGAACCTCGGCACGATCACGTTCCACCCGTGGCCGGCCCGCGCCGACGACGTCGACCACCCCGACGAGCTGCGCATCGACCTCGACCCCCAGCCGGGCACCGACTTCGCCGACGCCGTCAAGGCGGGCGCCGCCGTACGCGCGTACCTCGACGAGCTCGGCCTGGCCGGCTACCCGAAGACCTCCGGCGGCCGCGGCCTGCACATCTACATCCGCATCGAGCCGCAGTGGACGTTCACACAGGTCCGCCGCGCGGCGCTGGCGCTGGGCCGCGAGGTGGAGCGGCGCATGCCCGACCTCGTCACCACGAAGTGGTGGAAGGAGGAGCGCGGCGAGCGGATCTTCGTCGACTTCAACCAGAACGCCCGCGACCGCACGGTCGCATCGGCGTACAGCGTCCGCCCGAAGCCGGGCGCGCCCGTGTCGATGCCGGTGACCTGGGACGAACTGGCCGACGTCCAGCCGGAGGACGGCACGGTCGCCACCATGCCGGCCCGGTTCGCGAAGGTCGGCGACCTCATGGCCGCGCTGGACGACCGGGCGTACTCCATCGAGCCGCTGTTGGAGGCGGCCGAGCGCGACGAGCGCGACCACGGCCTCGGCGACGCGCCGTACCCGCCCAACTATCCGAAGATGCCGGGGGAGCCGCTGCGCGTGCAGCCGAGCCGCAAGAAGAAGGAGGACTGACGGGTGGTCCTCTGGCCGCTGGCGTTCGTCGGCGCCGGCGTGGTCTGCGGGGTGGTCTGCGTGGTCGCCTGGGTGCGGATGCGGGCGTTCCTGTCCCGCGCGCAGCGGGTGCCCGGCGTGGTGACCGAGCTGATCCGGTCGTACTCGTCGTCGTCCGGCAGCGGCAGCGGCGGCAGCAGCGGCGGCTACACCTATCGTCCGGTGTTCCAGTTCCGTACGTACGACGGGCGCGACGTCCGGGTCGAGTCGTCCGTCGGCAGCAACCCGCCGAGCGCGCGCCCCGGCCAGCAGGTCAACGTGCTGTACGACCCGATGCGGCCCGAGCACGCCCGGCTGGACACGTTCACGCAGCGCGGCGGCCTGGTGGTGCTGATCATGCTGGTCTTCACGGTGGTCTTCACGGCCGTCGGCGTGGGGGTCACCGCCGGCCTGAACGCCTGACGCGGCACGCGCCCGGGGTCAGCCGTTCGTCGTGGCGAGCACCCGGGCCACCCGCTCGGCCGCGCCGCCGAGGTCGTCGACCGGGCTGATGCGCTGCGCCCACGGCCACCAGAACCACCACAGGCCGTCGGACCCGCGCTCGCACATCACGCGGTCGGTGAGCACGGGGGCCACCGGATTCGCCACCCGGAGGTAAGGCGGCCCCGTACTCGGGTTCACCGTGCGGACGAGAAAACCCCGTTCGGTCAACTCCCCGCCGAGCCGCTCAAGGTGATCGAGCCGTTCGTCCGCCATGTACCCCGCCCTGGGTCGCACGACCGGAACCCCGTCCAGGCCCACGATCGGCGGACCTCTCTAGAGAACCCACTCATCCTCAGTGGAGGACAAACCGGACGATTGGTCAATAGTCGCGTCCGGTAGTGGTCGCTGCGCCCGCTCAGGCCTTGAAGTCGTACTGCAGGACGTACGACGCGGCGTCCAGGACCATCTCGTTCAGCTCCACCGGCTCGCGGTCGGCGCGGTACGCCGTGCGCATGACCGCGATGACCGGGTTGCCGTCCGGGAGCGCGAGTCCGGCGCGCTCCTCGGGCGAGGGCATGCGGGCGCGCAGCTCCTCGGTGAACGCCTCGGGCGCGTGGCCGAGCTCGGCCAGCCGGGCGTACACCCCGCCCGGCCCGGTGTCCGGCTCGGCGATCCGGGTGCCGGCGACCAGCTTCGCCGGGTAGTACGACGCGGCGAGCTGCACCGGGCGGCCCTCCACGAGGTAGCGCCGCCGCCGGACGAGCACGTGCGCGCCCGGGTCGAGCCGCAGGGCGCGCGCCGCGAGGTCCGTGGGGTCCTCCTCGGCGATCGTGATCTGGTCGGGCGCGTACGCGCGGCCGTCGGTGTCGGCGTCCCAGATCGCCTGGCCGGCGCCCCAGCCCTCGCGCGCCAGGCGGCGCGAGCCGTGGCGGCGCAGCGGGCGGAACGCGCGGACGTACACGCCCGAACCGCGGCGGGCCACGGCGAGCCCCTCGTTGATGAGCACCGACAGCGCCTGCCGCGCCGTGGCGCGTGCGACGCCGTACCGCTCCATGAGCGCGTTCTCGCCGGGGAGCTGGTCGCCGTCGCTCAGCTCCCCGGACACGATCGTGGCCCTCAGCTCATCGGCGATGCGCCGGTAGACCGGGGGCCTGCCCTGCGAACCCCCGCGCCCCGACCCGCCCTCGCTCCCGTGCAACCCCACCCACACCCTCCCGGTGGCCGCCGGTGCCGCGTGGTGCTTCCCGCAGGGACGCGTTTCCCCCGCGGATCGCGTCGGCTCCGTTCGGAGCCTCTGTAGAGAACATCACGATAACGCCGTTGATGTCCGCGGTGATGATCATCGGCCGGTATCGGGCACACGGGTGGTCGGTGCGTGGTTACGAACCGCGTTCGTGATCTGCCGCATTTCGCCTGGGCACGATCCCGGTGGATCAGCCGCCGACCTGTCAGAATGGCCCGATGAAGCTGCCTGTGATGCCGCCGGTCGCGCCGATGCTCGCGAAGTCCGTCGCGAATATCCCGCAGGGTGCGTCGTACGAACCCAAGTGGGACGGCTTCCGCAGCATCGTCTTCCGCGACGGCGACGACGTGGAGTTCGGCAGCCGCAATGAGCGGCCGATGACGCGCTACTTCCCCGAGCTGGTCGAGGCGGTCAAGGCCGAGCTGCCCGAGCGCTGCGTGGTCGACGGCGAGATCGTGCTCGTCGGCGGCGCCGGTCTGGACTTCGAGGCGCTCCAGCAGCGCATCCACCCCGCGGTCTCCCGGGTGACGCTGCTCAGCGAGCAGACCCCGGCGTCGTTCATCGCCTTCGACCTGCTCGCCATCGGCGACGACGACCTCACCGGCCGGCCGTTCGCCGAGCGGCGCGCCGCGCTCGAATCGGCGCTCGGCGGCGCGGGCCGCTCCGTCCACCTCACGCCCGCCACGACGGACATCGAGGAGGCGCGCCGCTGGTTCACGGAGTTCGAGGGCGCCGGGCTCGACGGCGTGGTGGCCAAGCCGCTCGACGGCGTCTACCAGCCCGACAAGCGCGTGATGTTCAAGATCAAGCACGAGCGCACCGCCGACTGCGTGGTGGCCGGCTACCGTACGCACAAATCGGGTCCCGACGCCATCGGCTCGCTCATGCTGGGCCTCTACCGCGGCGACACCCTGGTGTCGGTCGGCGTGATCGGCGCGTTCCCGATGGCCCGGCGCAAGGAGCTGTTCGCCGAGCTCCAGCCGCTGGTCACCGACTTCGACGGCCACCCGTGGAACTGGGCGGCGCACGAAGCGGGGGAGCGCACGCCCCGCAAGGGCGAGGGCTCGCGGTGGAACGCCGGCAAGGACCTCTCGTTCGTGCCGCTGCGCCCGGAGTTGGTCGTCGAGGTGCGCTACGACCACATGGAGGGCGAGCGGTTCCGGCACACCGCGCAGTTCAACCGCTGGCGCCCCGACCGCGACCCGCGCTCCTGCACGTACGAGCAGCTCGAGCAGCCGATCACGTTCCAACTGGACGAGATCGTGCCCGGCCTCGGCTGACCCTGCCCTGGGGGCGGGTGATGGGCGCCGTGCGGGCGCGGGATCATGGCGGGGTGAGTACGGGAATCGCGCTGGTGGCGCTGGTGAGCTGGCTCGCCACCGCGTTCGTCGGGTTCGTCCTCGCCGACCGGTGGGTCACCGCCGGCGGGCGGCCGGACACCGCCGGCGAGGCGCCGGAGCCGAAGATCGGCGCCAAGCGGGGGATCACGCTGGGCGCGCACATCGGGCCCGCCGCGACGAGCCTGATGATCTGGGGCGCGTACGTATTGGTCGGCGGGGCGGCGCTGGCGTGGTCGGCGGTCGTCGTGCTGGCCGCGGGCGTGGCGTTCGGGGTCGTGCTGTTCACGCTCGGCCACCGGCGGCGCGCGCGGGCGCGGCGGCCGATGCCGCGCCCGGTGGCCGCGCACGCCGTGCTCGCGTGCGTGACGCTGGCCCTCGCCCTGGTCAGCCTGATCGCCTGAGCGCCGCGCGTCACTGCGTACGGCGGAGCACCAGGGTGGCGCGGGCGATCAGTTCGAGCTGGTCGCCGGGCTTGACGCGGGGGCGCGCCGAGACGTCCGGGTTGGCGGTGTCGACGCTGACCTCCCAGGCCGCGGCGTACTCCGGGCCGGGCACCGTGAACGTCACGGGCTCGGCGCCGGCGTTGAACAGCAGCAGGAACGAGTCGTCGGTGACCGGGCGGCCGCGCGGGTCGGGCTCGGTGATGGCGTCGCCGTTGAGGTAGACGCCCAGGGCCTTGGCGTAGCCGGTCTGCCAGTCGGCGTCGGCCATGGGGGCGCCGCCGGGGGTGAGCCAGACGAGGTCGCGCGGCTCGCCGTCGCCGGCCGGGCGGCCGGAGAAGAAGCGGCGGCGGCGGAGCACCGGGTGGGCGGCGCGCAGGCTCGCCAGCTCGCGGGTGAAGGCGAGCTGCGCGGCGTGGTCGTCGGCGTCGCCGTCCGTCCAGTCGACCCAGGAGACCTCGTTGTCCTGGCAGTAGGCGTTGTTGTTGCCGCCCTGTGTGCGGCCGAGCTCGTCGCCGGCGAGCAGCATCGGCACGCCCTGCGCGGTGAACAGCGTGGTGAGCAGGTTGCGCTTCTGCCGGGCGCGCAGCCCGGCGACCTGCGGGTCGTCGGTCGGGCCCTCGACGCCGCAGTTCCAGGAGCGGTTGTCGTCGCTGCCGTCGCGGTTGTCCTCGCCGTTGGCCTCGTTGTGCTTGTCGTTTTAGGCGACGAGGTCAGCGATCGTGAAGCCGTCGTGGGCGGTGATGAAGTTGATCGACGCGGCGGGACGGCGACCGTCTGACTCATACAGGTCCGATGAGCCGGCGAAGCGGCGGGCGAACTCCGCGGCGGACGACGCGCCTCGCCAGAAGTCGCGGATGCTGTCGCGGTAG
>DASXYG010000096.1:0-83855 GCA_036502625.1 Streptosporangiaceae bacterium | reverse complement strand
CCCGGCGAACCGGGTCATCCAGACCTTCGCGGCCGCGACGCCGCGGCGCACTGTCAATGTCGTCCAGTCCGTACAGAACGCCATGGAGGAACGATGAACACCACAACCGCCCAGTCCCGCGTCATCGTGGGAATCGGCGACGACACCGCCGACAACACCGCCAGCGGCACCGCCGGCGACACCGCCCTCGCGTACGCCATCACCGAAGCGCGGCGGCGCGGCGGCGAACTCGTCGCCGTCCGTACATGGGGCCCGCTGGCCGACCCCAGCCCACGGGACGCGACCCCGCCCGGCGCGGAAACCGAACTGCGCGCCGGTGCCACGCAACGGATCAGCCACGCCTTCACCACCCTGGGCGGCACCCCCACCGACATCCAAGTAACCCGGCGGATCCCCGAGGGACCGGCCGGGCCGGCCCTGGTCGCCGTGGCCGACCGCCCGGACGACCTCATCGTGATCGGCCGCTCCCACCACCACCTAGCACGACGCGCAATGTGCGGCTCGGTACCGGACTACGTCATGGACCACGCCACCTGCCCCGTCCTGATCCAGCCCCGCACCCGCACGCCACACCGCCGACCCGAACAGCACGCCGACAGCGCACCAGCCGGGACCTTCTCCTGAACAACCGCCACGCCCCTTGACACCGACATTGAAGCCCGCCCCCGACAGTGATGTAGTGAGGAACACACCCCGGCGCCGGCGAAGGGGCGGTCGTGGCGGAGCGAGCATCCCGATCCGAACACCGCATCGCGCCGAGCATGCGCCTCGACGAGCTGCTCAGCGAAGTCCAGGAACGGCTCGGCGCCGTCCTGGCCACCCGCGACCGTACGCACGCCCTGATGGACGCGATCGTCGAGACCAGCTCCGGGCTCGACCTCGACGCCGTCCTCCGCCGCCTGATCGAGTCCGCGGTGGACCTCGTCGACGCCAGGTACGGCGCGCTCGGCGTGATCGGCGACGGCATGCGGCTCGCCCGCTTCGTACCCGTCGGGCTCACCGACGAGGAGATCCTGCGGATCGAGCACTGGCCCGAAGGCCACGGCATCCTCGGGCTGCTCGTCAAGCACCCGCAGACGCTGCGGCTGTCCGACATCGCCGACCACCCCGAGTCATACGGCTTCCCGCCCGGCCACCCGCCGATGAAATCGTTCCTCGGCGTGCCCATCCGCGTCGGCGACGACGTGTTCGGCAACCTGTACCTCACCGAGAAACGCGGCGGCACCGACTTCGACGACGAGGACGAGCGCGTCATCACCGCCCTGGCCTCCGCCGCGGCGGTCGCCGTCGAGAACGCCCGCCTGTACGACGAGGTCCACCGCCGGGAACGCTGGCTCACCGCGAGCGAGAAGGTCACCCGCGACCTGCTGTCCGGCGCCGATCCCGGCGAGGTGTTCGAGCACCTCGCCGGCGCCGCCAGGGAGCTCACCGGCACCTCTCTCGGACTGATCGCACGACCGGACGGCACGGGCCGTCAGCTCCTGGTCACCTCCGCCGACGGCGTCGACTCCGACGACATGCGCGGGCGGCTGATCGACGTCGGGACGTCCCTGCTGGGCGAGGCCTTCCGCAGCGGCCGGCCGGCCGTCACCGACGACGCCGTAGCCGCCGGATACCGCACCCCGCTCGCCGGGACCGCCGGCTTCGGCCCCGTCATCGCCGTCCCGTTCGTCGTACACGGCGCCACCCGCGGCGTGCTCGAGGTCGCGGGCGAACGCGGCGACCCGCCGTTCGGCGACGTGACGCTGCGCCTGCTCCAGACGTTCGGCGACCAAGCGGCCGTGGCCGTCGAGCTCGCCGAGCGCCGCCAGGACGTCGAACGCCTGGCGATCCTGGAAGACCGCAACCGCATCGCCCACGACCTGCACGACCTGGTCATCCAGCGCCTGTTCGCCAACGGTATGGCCCTGTCGAGCGCCGCCCAGCTCGCCCAGCGCCCCGAGGTCGCCGCCCGCATCAGCGAGGTCATCGACGACCTCGACGCCACCATCCGCCAGATCCGCACGAGCATCTACGGGCTGCAACCGCCCGCCCACGCCGCGCTCAGCCTCCAGGCCCGCATGCTCAACGCCATCACCGAGCACACCCCCCAGCTCGCGCACACCCCCGCCACCACGTTCACCGGCCCCGTCGACAGCACGGTCGACGACGAGACCGGCGAGCACGCCCTCGCGGCACTCCGCGAAATGCTGTCCAACACCGCCCGACACGCCCACGCCGCCCACACCTGGATCACCATCACCGCGGACCCGTCCGAGCTGTGCGTACGCGTCGACGACGACGGCAAAGGCATCCCCGAGGAGACCACCCGCCGCTCCGGCCTGGCCAACCTCCACGACCGCGCCACCCGCCTCGGCGGCACCTTCACCATCGCCCCCCGCGAAGCCGCGGGCACCACCGCCCAATGGCGCGTCCCCCTGCCCTGAACGTCACACGCCGGACGCGGAACACCCCCCGAGGTATTCGCCCGGCATGGTGTCGTCTCGGGTGAGTGGAGGGCCGAGGACGATCCGCGCCGCCGCGCATGGACGCTTCTGGCGATCCACTCGAGCCGGCCGGAGCGCCCCTGGTCACGACACGCCACCGTAGCGCGGGCCGGTCAGATGACGTCGCGGCGGCGGAAGCCGGTGAACGCGACGGCGGTGAGGGCCAGGGCGATGACCGTGACCCAGATGAGCCCGGTCCACGTGGGGGTGGTGGCGGTGATGGTGGGGACGTGGCGGAGCGGGCTGATGTCGAGGATCCAGTCCCAGAGCCGGAACAGGGGGCCGAGGATGGACAGGGCGAAGGTGGCGACGATGCCGAGCCAGCCGATCAGCCGGACCTGGGGGTTGGCGCCGACGGCGGCCAGGGCGAGGGCGACGAGGAGCCAGACGGCGGGAATCGTGGCGGTGGCCTGGGCGATGACGTCGGCGGCGGCGACGCCGTTGTCGCGGTTCGCGGCGACGAGCCCGAGGACCGTGCCGGCGACGACCAGCGCGAGCGCGGGCGCCAGGAACGCGAGGACGGCGTTGCTCGCCAGGTAGCGCCGGCGGCTGAGCGACGTCGCGAGCAGCGGCTCGACGCGGTACTCGGTCTCCTCGGCGTAGACGCGCATGGCGATCTGGACGCCGAACACGGCCGCGATGATCGCGACGATCTGCAGGATCTGCACGATGAACGCGAACAGCGGATCCGCGCCGCCGGCGGCCGCGGTGAGCGGGGAGCCCTTGCCGAGGATGTCGCTGACGGGGCCCGCGAGGAACCCGAAGATGACGCCGAGCCCGGCGAACGCGATCAGCCAGGAGATGATCTGGCCGCGGTTCAGCCGCAGCGCCAGGCCCCACGCGTTGGCGGACCTGCCGCCGCGCGCCGGTCCGCGCCGGGGCGCGATCATGCCCATGCCGAAGTCCCGCCGGCCGTTGAGCACGCACGCGGCCACGGCCAGGACGGCGGCGAGCGCGAGGGCGGGCAGCAGCGGCCGGAAGTCGTTCCCGGCGGCCGGTTTCACCTGCTCGAGCCAACCGAACGGGGTCAGCCACCCCGTCCAGGCGGACGCCCTGCTGGCGTCGAGGTAGCCGCGGATGACGAACGCGATGCCGAGGACGGCGACCGCGATGGTGTTGGCCGTACGGGCGTCCGCGCCGATCTGCGCGGTGACGCCGGCCAGGCCGGTGAACATCAGCCCGGACGCGGTGAACGTCGCCGACAGCGCCAGCGAGTCGGCGAGGCCGCCGCCGAAGGCCAGCGTGACCAGCCACGACACCACCCCGAGGGCGACGGACGCGAGCGCGGCCATGGCCATCGCGGTGACCAGCCGCGTCTGGCGGCCCATGACGCCGGAGGCCAGCAGCTCGGCCTGCCCGGAGTCCTCGTCCGCGCGGCTGTTGCGCACCACGATGAACACGGCCATCAGCGCGGCGAAGAACGCGCCGAGCGCACCGGCCCGCCAGGCGTTGAACCCGTCCGCGGTCGACAGGTCGCGCGCCGGCCCGAAGATCAGGCTGAGCGCCGGGTTCGTGCCCAGGGTGGCGGCCAGTTGGCGGCGGCTCGCCGCGTCCGGGAACACCCACGCGTACGCCAGCACCGACGACGCCGACAGCGCGGTGATCAGCACGACCCACGGCGCGATGTTCCGGGCGTCCTGCCTGACCGCGACCCTCAGCAGCGGCCGCGTCCCGGCCACGGCGCTCATGCCCGGCCGTCCCCGCCATCGGCGCTGAACCCGGCCTCGGCGCCGGACCCGGCGTAATGCCGCAGGAACAGGTCCTCCAGCGACGGCGGCGCCACCGTGAGCGCGCTGATCTGGTGGCGGCTCAGCTCCGCCATCGCCGCGTTGATCTCGCCGGAGTCCACGGTCCCGGAGAACCGGCCATCGGCCAGCCGCGCGTCCCGGACGAAGCGCAGCTCCCCCAGGTCGGCCGGCGGGTCGCCCAGGACGGCGCGGATCGTCGTACGGGTGTGCCGCCGCAACTGGTCCAGCGTGCCGACCTCGACCACCCGCCCGGCCCGGATGATGCTGATCCGGTCGGCCAGCGCCTCCGCCTCGGACAGGATGTGGCTGGACAGCAGCACGCTGCGGCCGCGCGCCTTCTCCTTGACGATCTCCTCCTGGAACACCGCCTCCATCAGCGGGTCAAGGCCCGACGTCGGCTCGTCCAGGATCAGCAGGTCCACGTCCGAGGCCAGCGCGGCGACCAGCGCCACCTTCTGCCGGTTGCCCTTGGAGTACTGCCGGCCCCGCTTGGTGGGGTCGAGCTCGAACCGCTCCAGCAGGTCCTTCCGCCGCGCCTCGTCCAGCCCGCCCCGCAGGTTGCCCAGCAGGTCGATCGCCTCGCCGCCGGTCAGCCCCGGCCACAGCGCCACGTCACCCGGCACGTACGCCAGCCGCCGGTGCAGCCCGACCACGTCACGCCACGGGTCACCGCCCAGCAGCGCCACCCGCCCCGCGTCCGCGCGCAACAACCCCAGCAGCACCCGGATCGTCGTCGACTTGCCCGCCCCGTTCGGGCCGAGGAACCCGTGCACCTCTCCCTCGGCCACCGTCAGGTCCAGACCGTCGAGCGCCCGGAACGACCCGTACGACTTCACCAGGCCCTCCACGCGGATCACCGTGCCGTCCGTCGCGCCCATGACCGTCCTTCCGTACGGATCGCCCGAGCATGAAACAGTACTACATGCTAGTTTGAGTCGTGTGTCAGCGGAAGCGAGCCGTCGCGAGATGCCGCAGGTCCCCGCCGAGGTGGTGGACGCCGCGCTGAGCGCCGCGCGGCGCCTGGGCAAGGACGTCGCCGACGTGCCCACCCGCGAGATCGCCCGCGAGGCGGGCATCTCCCGCAGCACGCTGCTGCGCCGCATCGGCGGCACCCGCGCGCCCCTCGACGCGGCCGTACGCGCGACCGGCGTGGACCCCGGCGGGCAGCCGCCGGTCCGCGACCGCGCCATCGAGGCCGGCGCCCACCTCATCGGCGACCACGGCCTGGCCGGCCTCACCATGGAGGCGGTCGCCGCCGCGGCCGGCTGCTCCGTGCACAGCCTCTACGCGGTCTTCGGCGGCCGCGACGACCTCCTCGCCGCGATCTTCGAGCGGTACAGCCCGATCCTCGACGCCGAACAGATCCTCGGCGGACCCCGCGACGACCTCCCCGCCACCGTCCGCCGCATCTACCGCATGCTCGCCGACGCCCTCGACCGCGAGCCCCGCGTGATGCCCGCCATCTTCGCCGAGGCCTTCGCCCGCCCCGCCCAGCCCGGCCTGCAACCCCTCGCCCGGCACTTCGCCCCCCGCATCCTGAACGTCCTCGGCCAATGGCTGGCCGACGAGGTCGACGCCGGCCGCATCCGCCCCATGCCCACACTGCTCCTCCTCCAGCAGATGGCCGGCCCCATGCTCATGCACTTCCTCATCCGCCCCGCCCTGCGAACCGTCCCCGGAGTCGACCTCCCCACCCCCGAACAGACCTGCGACGCGTTCGCCGACGCCTTCCTCCGCGCCGTCGCGGGCGGGGAGCGGTGACGCGTCAGCCGAGGAAGAGCAGCACGCCGACGAGGACCGCGATGACGGCCAGCGTCGTCGTGAGGACGGCGAACGTCGTGTTGCGCGGCAGCGCCGCACCGGCGCGCATGGCGCGGTCGACGGCGCGCCAGCGGCCGTAGCTGCGGATCAGGACGAACAGCGCGAGCAGCACGCACACCAGGGCGATCGCCGTCCGCGCCCATCCGACGGCGAACCGCGGCACCAGTTGCTCGATCGCGATGCCGCCGGCCAGCAGGCCGATCGCGGTCCGGATCCAGGCCAGCAGCGTGCGCTCGTTGGCCAGTGTGTACCGGTAGTCCGGCTCGTCACCGTCGTCGCTCACGCCTCAGTCCTACCTGACGATCGCGGGCGCGTCCGGTACGCGGCTACCGCGTCGTTGACCGTCGGCCACAGGCGGCCCGCCGCCGTCCACTCCGCCCAGGCGGGGGCGCGGCGGGCGCGGGCCAGCGCGCGTTCGGGCATCGCGGACACCCACATCGTCACGCCGCGCTCGGCCAGCGCGCGGTCCGAGTCGCGCATCGCGGAGAGGACCGTCATGGACAGGTCGCCGATGGCCGTCGCGTCGATGACCACGACCCGTACGGGGCGTGCGGCGTCCGCGACGCGCGCCTCGATGCGCCGCACGGCGGTGCGCACGTTCGCCGTGTACAGCGGCGCGTCCACGCGGACGATCATCAGCCCGTCGACCGGCGGCCCGTCCGGCACCACGACGCCGTCGGGCCGTACGCCGAGCTCGGTGGTGGTCACCGCGTTGAGCTCGTGCAGGACCAGCGCGATCGTCAGCCCGATGCCGACCACGACCGCCACGAGCAGCCCGGCGGCGAGCGCCACGACCGCCGTGCCCGCCGCGACACCGAACTCCGCACGGGAGAACCGCGCCAGCGCCGCCATCTCCCGTACCGAGACCAGCCCCAGCACGGCCCCGATCACCAGCGCGGCGAGCGTGGCCTGCGGCATCCGGGACAGCACCGGGCCGAGGAAGAACGCCGTCAGCACCGCGAGCCCGACCGTCACCACCTGGCTGAACTGCGATCTCGCCCCGGCCGCGCGGTTCACCGCGCTCTGCGAGAACCCGCCCGCCGGCGGCATCGCGCGGAAGAACGCCCCGGCCACCGTGGCCACACCGCAGGTCAGCAACTCGCGGCCGTTGCCGATCTCCGGCTCGCCGTTCTGCCGGATCGTCCGCGCCACCGAGACCGTCTCCAGGTACGCCATCAGCGCGATGGCCAGCGCGCCCGGCACGAGCTGCGGCATGTGGTCGAACGCCGGGACGACCGGCGCGGGCAGCCCGCGGGGCACCGCCGCGATGAGGTCCACGCCGTGCCCGGACAGGTGCGCGGCGTACGACACGGCGATGCTCGCCACGACGACGAGCAGCGGCCCGGGGAACCGCGGCGCCACCCGCTTGAGCACCACCAGCACGGCCAGCCCGCCCACGCCGACGGCCGCCGTCGCGGCGTGGACGTGGCCGAGCCGGGTGGCCGCGTACGCGACGCCCGCGAAGAAGTTCGTACCGCCGCCCTCGTCCGCCGGGATGCCGAGCAGCTTCGGCACCTGGCCGACGAGCACGGTCAGGCCGACGCCGAACTTCAACCCGGTGAGCAGCGCGTCCGACACGTTCTCCACGAGCCCGGCCAGCCGTAGCACGCGCGCCGCGAGCAGGAACACCCCGGTCAGCAGCACCAGCGTGGCCAGGTCGCGCGCGTCGGGGCCGCCGGCGAACCCGGCGCCGGCCAGCGTCGACGCGGTGAGCACCGCGATCGTCGAGGTCGTCGTGAAGCTCAGCGCCCGCGACCCGCCGAGCAGCACGTAGCACAGCGCCGGCACCAGGCACGTGTAGAGGCCGACCTGCGCGGGCAGCCCGGCGATCCCCGCGTACGCCATCGCCTGCGGGATGACGATCGCACCCGCGCTCACCCCGGCCAGCACGTCCGGGGCAAGCCACGCCCGCCGGTAGCCGGCGAGCGGACCGGGCGCCTTCAACGGCACGCGGGCCTCCCGTCAGTCGCGGGACATCGCGGCGGCCATGTGGCGTTCGACGTCGACGTACGCGTCGTCGGCCACGTCGAAGACGACCTTGACGATCGCACCGCCGGTGTAGGGGAACCGGCCGCCGTAGTCGCCGGTCACGGCGTCGCCGCTGTCGTAGCCGATGCACAGGCCCTCGCCGCACAGCGAGAAGTGCCCGGTCATCGTGCGGATCTCGGCCTTCGCCACGGCCTGGTCGTCGATGTGCAGGGTCGCCGTGCCGTACGACTCGCCGTACTCTCCGCTGCGCTCCTTCGCGAAGTCGACGCCGGACACGTGCCTGCCGGGCGCGGGGACCGCCGCGTCGAGCACCTGCGGTTCGCCCATGCCGAGGAAGTTGTACGCGTACCGGAGGCGGCCGTCCTTGACGTACAGGGCGTGCCCGCCGAACCGCGACCCGTGCGCGAAGACCACGCCCGCGGTGTCCGCCTCGGTGACGACCTCGGCGAGCACCTTGTACGACACGCCGTGGGTGTTGGCCGCGGACCGCTCCGGCACCTCGCTGGTGCCCGGGTAGTACGTGTACTGGCCGCCGGGCGGGACCGGGACGTTGAACTCCAGGGCCAGGAACGTCTGGAGGTCCGTACCGCTGACGCCGAGGTCGTTCAGCGGCAGCACCCTGTTCGCCTCGGCCTCCGCGAACCACAGCGCGACCAGCTCCCGCAGCTTCTCCGGATGCCGGTCGGCGAGGTCGTGGGCCTCCGAACGGTCCTCGTCGGTGTGGAAGAGCTGCCACCGGTCCGCGTCGAAGTGGCCGATTCCGCTGGTGGGGCCGTGCACGGTGACGGCCTTCCAGCCGCCGTGCCAGATGCCGCGGCTGCCGAGCATCTCGTAGTACTGCGTCTCCTTGCGGGTGGGCGCGTCGCGGTCACCGAACGTGTACGCCATCGACACCCCGGACAGCGGGTGCTGCGCGACGCCGTTCACGACGTCCGGCATCTCGACGCCGCAGACCTCCAGGATGGTCGGCACGATGTCGGTGCAGTGGTGGTACTGGTCCCGTACCTCGCCGCGCGCCCGGATGCCGGCCGGCCATGAGATCACCAGCGGGTCGCACACCCCGCCCTGGTAGGTGTAGCGCTTGAACATCCGGTACGGCGTGGAGAACGCCACCGCCCAGCCCGTCGGGTAGTGGTTGTAGGTGTCCGGCGAGCCGAGCGCGTCGATCTGCGCCAGGTTCTCCTCAACGGTGTCGGGATAGCCGTTGAGGAACTTGCCCTCGTTGACCGATCCGTTCGGGCTGCCCTCGCCGGAGGCGCCGTTGTCCGCGCAGTACACCACGACCGTGTTGTCGAGCTGCCCGGACTCCTCCAGGTAGTCGATGATCCGGCCGACCTGCGCGTCGGTGTACTCCGAGAACCCCGCGTACACCTCGGCCATCCGGGAGAACAGCCGCTTCTCCTCCGCCGACAGCGTGTCCCACGGGCGTACGGTGTCGGCCGCGGCGAACGTGCCGGGCGGCATCGGGTTGATCTCGGTGAGCTCGGTGCCCTCGGGGAGGACGCCGCGCTCGACCATCCGCGGCAGCACCCATTCCCGGTACGCCTCGTAGCCGTCGTCGAACACGCCCCGGTACTTCTCGATGTACTCCGCGGGCGCATGGTGCGGCGCGTGGTTGGCCCCCGGGCAGAACCACAGGTACCAGGGCTTGTCCGGCTCGGTCTGCTTCGAGTCGCGGATGAACCCCATCGCCCGGTCGGCCAGGTCCTTGGACAGGTGGTAGCCGTCCTCGGGCTGGTACGGCTGCTCGATGTAGTGGTTGTCCTCGGCCAGCGACGGATACCACTGGTTGCACTCGCCGCCGACGAACCCGTAGAACCGGTCGAAGCCCTGCGCGAGCGGCCAGTCCTTCTTCGACGCCCCGGACGTCCACGCGTCGATCGGGATGTTGTGGTTCTTGCCGACCCAGAACGTGCTGTACCCGGCGTCCCGCAGCACGGTCGCGACCGTGGCGTTCTCCGGCGGGATGTGGGAGTTGTAGCCCGGGAAGCCGGTCGCGGTCTCCGCGATCGAGGCGAACCCGTTCAGGTGGTGGTTCCGCCCGGTCAGGAACGTCGACCGCGTCGGCGAGCACAGCGCCGTGGTGTGCCACTGCGTGTACGTCAGCCCGTTCGCGGCCAGCCGGTCCATGGTCGGCATGTTGATCCGGCCGCCGTACGGCGACCACGCCGCCATTCCGGTGTCGTCGTACAGCACGACCAGCACGTTCGGCGCGCCCTCGCGGGGCCTGCCGGGCAGGAACGCGTCCCAGTCCGGCCGCGAGTCGCGGATGTCGACCTTGATCGCTCCCTGGAAGTCCCGCATCCCACCAGGCTCACGGCCCGCGGGCGGCGCGGCCTCATCCCCCGGGGGTGAGCGCGGCGTCGCGGCGGGTGGCGATGGCGAGGAAGCGGTGGGGCGGGTCGTCGTACGTGTCGAGGCGCCAGCCCGTACGGGCCATCAGGGCGGTGAGGCGGGGTTCGGCGAGGGGGTCGTCAGGGCGGAGCGGGCGGCCGTGGCGGCGGGCGAGGGCGGCCCGTCCGGACGGGTGGAAGAGGGTGAGGCGGCCGCCGGGTCGGGTGATGCGGGCGAGCTCGGCCAGGCCGGTGGCGGGGTCGGGCAGGTGGGTGATGAGGCCGGCGGCGAAGACGGCGTCGAGGCTCGCGTCGGCGAACGGCGGGTTGCGGGCGTCGGCGAGCAGCAGGGCGGCGTGGCGGGCGCGGCCGGCGTCGCGGGCGGCGGCGAGCATCTGGGGCGTGATGTCCAGGCCGATGACGGCGCCGGACGGGCCGACGGCGTCGCGGAGGGCGGGCAGCGCGCGGCCGGTGCCGCAGCCGATGTCGGCCGCGGCGGCGCCCGGCGGGATGCGGCTCTCGGCGACGGCGGCGGCGTACGCGGGCATGTCGTCGCCGAACTTGGTGTCCCAGGTCGCGGCGCGCGGGGCGAAGAACGCGCGGCTCTCCGCGACGTACCAGGCGTCCGGGCCGGCCAGCTCGGGCACGACGTGGCGGATCACCGGCCAGGACGGGTCGTGGACGTCGATTGAGATGTCGGAGCGGGCCTCGGTGTCGGTACGGGCGCGGGTGCGGAGCCGGATCACGACGTCACGCTCGCCGTACGGGGCGGGCCCGTCGGCGGTCCGCACGTCGCGCGCGGCGGCGCGGAGCCGGTCGGCGAGGTGCCGCGCGATCGGCTCCGTCCGCTGGTCGCCGCTGACCACGACGGACGCCGTACGCGGCAGCAGCGCGGCGACGCGATCGACCAGCTCGGCCCAGCGCTGCCGCTGCTCCCGGCTCAACGTGTCCGCGCCCGGCACCTCCGCGACGTCATGGGTCATGTGCACATCATGCAAGAGCGACCCGTACGGCGCCATCGCCTTCGCAGATGCGCGCGCCCATCCCCCGACGAGGTGGCAGGTGCGCCGCGGTCGTTCAGTCGACGTCGCTGGAGCGTGACCAGATGTTGATGTCCTGGTTCGTGGCGTGGGTCTCGATCGCGGCGAGCTCGTCGGCGGTGAAGTCGAGCCGGGAGATCGCCGCGAGGTTGTCGTCGAGCTGGGCGACCGAGGACGCGCCGATGAGCACGCTGGTCACCCGGCTGTCGCGCAGCACCCACGAGAGGGCGAGCTGCGCCAGGGACTGGCCGCGGCCCGCGGCGATCTCGTTCAGCGCGCGGATCCGCGCGAGCGTGGCGTCGTTGAGCATGCCGGTGCTGAGCGACCCGTCGCGGGCGGCGCGCGAGTCCGCGGGCACGCCGTCGAGGTAGCGGCCGGTCAGCAGGCCCTGGGCGAGCGGCGAGAACGCAATGCAGCCGACGCCGAGCTCGCCGAGGGTGTCGAGCAGGCCGTCCTCGACCCAGCGGTTGAACATCGAGTACGACGGCTGGTGGATCAGCAGCGGCGTGCCCAGGTCCGCGAGGATCGCGGCGGCCTCGCGCGTCCGCTCCGGCGAGTAGCTGGAGATGCCCGCGTACAGCGCCCGGCCCGACCGCACGGCGGTGTGCAGCGCGCCCATCGTCTCCTCCAGCGGCGTGTCGGGATCCGCGCGGTGGGAGTAGAAGATGTCGACGTAGTCCAGCCCCATCCGGTCCAGCGACTGGTCGAGGCTGGCCAGCAGGTACTTCCGCGACCCGAGGTCGCCGTACGGGCCGGGCCACATGTCGTAGCCGGCCTTGGTCGAGATCACCAGCTCGTCGCGGTACGGCCGGAAGTCCTCGGCCAGGATGCGCCCGAAGTTGATCTCCGCGCTGCCGTACGGCGGGCCGTAGTTGTTGGCCAGGTCGAAGTGCGTCACCCCGCGATCGAAGGCCCGCCGCAGGATCGCCCGCTGCGTGGCGAGCGGGTTCTCGTCCCCGAAGTTCTGCCACAGCCCGAGCGACACCGCCGGCAGCCGCAGCCCACTCCGCCCGCTCCGCCGGTACACCATGTCCTCGTAACGGTCCTGGTCCGCAAGGTAACCCACCGTGCACGCCTCCGGTCGTCGTCGCTCAACGCTCACCGAAAGCCAAACGCTAACCGACCTTCGCCGCGGGCGCGGTCAGCGGTGGGCCCATTCGGCTGCGAGGAGTTCGTAGGAGCGGACGCGGGACGGGTGGTCGTGGGTGATGGTGGTGACGATGAGCTCGTCGGCCGCCGTGGCGTCGCGGAGGCGTTCGAGGTCGTCGGCGACCGTACGGGGGGTGCCGACGAACTGGGTCTCCACGCGGTCGGCGACGATCGCGCGGTCGGCGTCGGTCCACGCGTGGCGGCGGGCCTCGGCCGGGGTCGGGAAGGGGATCGCGCCCTCGCCGGTGCGGATGCTGCGCACCCACAGGCCGTAGCCGGTGGCGAGCTCGCGGGCCGCCGCCTCGGTCTCGGCGACGACGACGTCGGCGGACACGCTGACGTACGGGCGGTCCAGGTCGGCGGACGGGCGGAACGCGGCGCGGTAGGCGTCCGCGGCCTCCAGGACGGTGGCCGGGCTGACGTGGTAGTTCGCCGCGAAGCGCAGGCCGTTCGCCCCGGCGGCCTCGGCGCTCTCGCCGCCGCTGCTGCCCAGGATCCACACCTGCAGGTCGGCGCCCTCGCCGGGCACGATGTGCGCCTCCTCCCCCTCGGCCGACCGGTACGTTCCGGCGAGCAGCGCGAGGACGTCGCCGATCTGCTCGGTGTAGTTCTGCGGTTGCGCGCCGGGCAGGTGCAGCAGCCGCTTCTGCATGGCGAACCGCGGCGATCCCAGCAGGCGCGCCGGGGAGAACGGCGCCGGAATGCGCAGCCCGTTCGGGGCGCGCCCGTCCGCCACGACCGATGATCCGGACGGCACGGGCTCCCGCGTACGGCCGGTCGGACGCCCGCCGGAGCGGCCGAGGCCGAGGTCGAGGCGGCCGGGGTGCAGGGCGTCGATCAGGCCGAACTCCTCGACGGACGCCAGCGCCGTACGGTGGCCGAGCTGCAGGGCCCCCGAGCCGAGCCGGATCCGGGAGGTGGCGGCGGCGGTCAGCGCCAGGACGACGGCGGGCGACGTGCCGGCGACGCCCGGGTTCAGGTGGTGCTCGGCGAACCAGTACCTGGCGTAGCCGAGGCGTTCGGCGTGCCGGGCCAGGTCGATGCTGTTGCGCAGCGCCTCCGCAGCCGTCGAGCCGGACGCGATCGGCACCAGGTCGAGCACGGTGAGCGGCGTGGATGCCATTGCGTCCCCTCTCAGACGGCGCCGCGCGGGCGGCCCTCGGACCTCACGATGCGGCACGCTCGGCGGCGCCGGCCGGCGGCACGGGGAGGCCGAGGTGGTCGCGGAGCGTGGCGCCGGTGTACTCCGTACGGAAGACGCCGCGCTCCTGGAGCAGCGGGACCACCGTGTCGGCGAACGCGTCGAGGCCGCCGGGCGTGATGTGCGGGACCAGGATGAATCCGTCGGCGGCGTCGGCCTGGACGAAGTCGTTGATCTCCGCGGCCACGCTCGCGGGCGTGCCCACGAACGACTGCCGCCCGGTGACCTCGATGATCAGCTCGCGGATGGACAGGTTCCCGGCCGCGGCACGCTCCCGCCACTCGCGTGCGGTCGCGATCGGGTCGCGGTGCATCCGTACGCTGGCCCGGCCGCGCGCGACCGTGTTCTCGCCCGGATCGGGGTCGATGTCCGGCAGCGGGCCGTCCGGGTCGTACGCGGACAGGTCGCGGTTCCAGAGCTGCTCCAGGAACCTGATCGCGGTCTGCCCGCTGACCTGCCGCAACCGCACCTCGTGCGCGCGGTCGCGCGCCTCGTCCGGGGTGTCGCCGAGGACGAACGTGGCGGCGGGCAGGATCAGCAGGTCTTCGCGCGTACGGCCGTACTTCGCCAGGCGGCCCTTGACGTCGGCGTAGAAGGCGCGGCCGGCGTCCAGTGTGCTGTGCCTGCTGAAGATCGCGTCGGCGGACGACGCGGCGAACTCGCGGCCGTCGTCGGAGTCGCCGGCCTGGAAGATCACCGGGCGGCCCTGCGGCGGGCGCGGCACGTCGAACCGGCCGGCGATGTCGAAGTGCGCGTCGTGGTGGGCGAACGCGCCCGCGTCCGGGTCGCCGAGGAAGACGCCGGACCCCTTGTCGGCGATGATCTCGTCGCCGCGCCAGGAGTCGAACAGCTCCCACGCGGTGCGCAGGAACGTCCGCGCCCGCTCGTACCGCTGGTCCTGCGGCAGGAAGCCGCCGCGCCGGAAGTTCTCGCCGGTGAAGGCGTCCCAGGACGTCACGACGTTCCACGCCGAGCGGCCGCCGGACAGGTGGTCGAGCGTGGCGAACTGCCGGGCCACCTCGTACGGCTCGTTGAACGTCGAGTTGATCGTCCCGGCGAGACCGAGGCGCTCGGTCACCGCGGCGAGCGCGCTCAGCACGGTGAACGTGTCGGGGCGGCCCACGACGTCGAGGTCGTAGATCAGGCCGTTCTGCTCGCGCAGCCGCAGCCCCTCGGCGAGGAACAGGAAGTCGAACTTCGCGCGCTCGGCCGTCCGCGCGAGATGCGCGAACGAGGAGAACTCGATGTGGCTGCCGGCCCGCGGGTCGCTCCACACGGTGGTGTTGTTGACGCCGGGGAAGTGCGCGGCGAGGTGGATCTGCTTGCGGTCGCTGCTCATCGTCGGGCGGGTCCTCCTGCTGGTCAGACGGCGGCGTAGCGGTTGGCGGGGCGCGGCAGGCCGAACCTGTCGCGCAGCGTGCCGGGCGCGTACGCGAGCCGGAACGCGCCGCGCCGCTGGAGCTCGGGCACCAGCGCGCGGGTGATCCGGGCCAGGTCGTACGGGATGGCCGCCGGGCGCAGCCGGAACCCGGAGAGCCCGGCGTCGCGCCAGTCGAGCAGCAGGTCGGCGAGCTGTCCCGGGGTGCCGGCGAACACCTCGGCGTCCGCGGCGTACGGCGCGCCGGCCAGCGCGTCGAGCCGGTCGCGGCGCGCGGCGGCCGTAGCCGCGTCGTCGTCGAGGTACACGAGCAGGTCGGCGAGGACGTGCACGGTCTCCCCCGCGCGGCCCGCGGTGGCCTGGGCGCGGCGGATCTCCGCGACGATCTCCCGCGCCTGCGCGGCGTCGTGCGGCGTCACGTATCCGATGTCCGCGCCCCGGGCGACCAGCCCGTACGGCACCGCCTGGTGCGCGAGCGCGCTCACGAGCGGCTGGCCCTGCGGGGGCCTCGGCGTGATCGACGGGCCCTTGACGGAGAACCACCGGCCGGCGAAGTCGATGTAGTGGAGCTTGTCGCGGTCGACGAACCGCCCGGTGGCGACGTCGCGGATCTCCGCGTCGTCCTCCCAGCTATCCCAGAGCCGGCGGAGCACCTCGACGTAGTCGGCGGCCTCGTCGAACAGGTCCGGCGGCGCGGTCCCGTCCGTGCGGTCCGGTGCCGTACGGCGTCCGAAGTGGCGCGCCTCGTCGGCGCGTGCGGACACCTTGACGCGGACCCCGGCCCGCCCCGAGCTGACGAAGTCCAGCGTGGCGATGGCCTTGGCGAGGTGGAACGGCTCGGTGTGCGTGACGACCGCGGTCGGGACCAGCCCGACGTGCCGGGTCAGCGGCGCCACCCGGGCGGCGACCAGGACCGCGTCGAGCCGGCCCCGCACCTGGTCCGTACGGGTGTCGGG
The DNA here is from genome assembly GCA_036502625.1 of Streptosporangiaceae bacterium. GTDB lineage: Bacteria > Actinomycetota > Actinomycetes > Streptosporangiales > Streptosporangiaceae > DASXYG01. The sequence continues at coordinate 67,754 of DASXYG010000096.1, read as the reverse complement.
GCCGTCGCGCAGCGTCGACTGGAGGCCGAGCCCGTCCTCGATCGTCACGAAGTCGAGCAGCCCCCGCTCGGCCTCGGCGACCAGGTCGGCCCAGTAGCCGGCGGTGAACAGCTCAGTGGGCCGGGCGCCGGCTTCCCGCCAGGCCGCCGGATGCCACCCGGCCCCGTCGAGCGCGACGCCGAGATGGAGTGGATCGGGCATGGGCAGCGCTTCCTCCTCGGACCGGAGCCGGACGGCGGCCGCATCGCTTGCGAACGTAACCCCGCGCGATGCGTTATGTCCATTCCCTACCGGAATACTCGACTTAGCTACCACTGCCCCGCGACCGAAACCCCGGGGCCGCGCGCGGTGGCGTGCGCGGGCGTTCGTTGGCGACCATGGTCCGGTGTTCCGGCAGGCGGTCCGCGAGGCCGCCACGACGCGTGGAGGTCCCTGTGGGTGCGGACAGCTTCTGGGATGACGTCGAGCGCCATGTGGTGCGGTACGGCGCGGCCTTCACGCCGCGCGTCATCGACCGCGCCGCCGGCTCGTACGTCTACGACGAGGACGGCGCGGCCATACTCGACTTCACCTCCGGCCAGATGAGCGCGATCCTGGGGCACGCGAACCCGGACATCGTCCGGGCGGTCGCGGATTCGGCCGCCTCACTGGACCACCTGTTCAGCGGGATGCTCAGCCGTCCGGTCGTCGGCCTGGCCACGCGGCTCGCCGCGACGCTGCCGCCCGGCCTGGACAAGACGCTGCTGCTCACCACGGGCGCGGAGGCCAACGAGGCCGCCGTCAAGATGGCGAAGCTGGCCACCGGAAAGTACGAGATCGTCTCGTTCGACCGGTCCTGGCACGGCATGACGTCCGGCGCCGCGGCCGCCACCTTCTCCGCCGGCCGCCGCGGATACGGGCCGGCCGTCCCCGGCAACCTCACGCTGCCGACACCGAACGCCTACCGTTCGCCGTTCCGCCGTACGGACGGCTCGTACGACTGGGAGGCCGAGCTCGCGTACGGGTTCGCGCTGGTCGACCAGCAGTCGACGGGGGCGCTCGCCGCGTGCCTGGTCGAGCCGATCCTGTCCTCGGGCGGCATCATCGACCCGCCGCCCGGCTACTTCACCCGCCTGAAGGAGATGTGCGCCGAGCGCGGCATGCTCCTCATCCTCGACGAGGCGCAGACGGGCCTGGGGCGTACGGGCCAGATGTACGCGTTCGAGCGCGACGGCGCCGCCCCCGACATCCTCACGCTGTCCAAGACCCTCGGCGCGGGCCTGCCGGTCGCCGCCGTGGTCACCGGCGCCGAGATCGAACAGGCCTGCCACGACCGCGGCTTCCTGTTCTTCACCACCCACGTCTCCGACCCGCTCCCGGCAACGGTCGCGCTGACCGTCCTCGACGTCATCGAACGCGACCAGTTGGTCGACCGCGCCGCGCGCCTGGGCGAGCAGCTCACCACCCGCCTGCTGAGCCTCCGCGACACGTACGAGGTGGTCGGCGACGTACGCGGCCGCGGCCTCCTCCAGGGCCTGGAACTCGTCACCGACAAACAATCCCGAACCCCCGCCGACGAACTCGGCCAACAGGTCACCGCCGCCTGCCTGGAACGCGGCCTCCACGTCAACATCGTCCAACTCCCCGGCATGGGCGGCATCTTCCGCATAGCCCCACCCCTGACCACCACCGACGCCGAACTACACACAGGCCTCGACATCCTGGAAACCTCCCTCAAGTCCACGCTCGACGGGCGAACTTGAGCGCGCTACGCGTACGGCCAGGGCCTCAAGGCACGCCGCATGGACACCGGCGGGCTGTTCACCCCTGAGGTTCGCGGTTGACCTCGAGCGCTTGAGGTGTGCTGGGCTGCTCCTATGACGGCGTTCAGCATTCAGGAAGTGGCGCGGCGGAGCGGGTTGAGCGAGCCGACCCTGCGCTATTACGAGGAGGGCGGGCTGGTCGGGCCGATCGAGCGGGACGAGACCAGCGGCCACCGGCGGTACGGCGCCGGTGATCTGGACGTGCTGGAGGCGCTGGCGTGCCTGCGGGCGGCCGGCGTGGGCATCGCGGACATGCGCACGTACCAGGCGAACCGCGCGCGGGGGCGGGCGGCGGCCGGCGACCAGCGCGATCTGCTGCTGCGGCACGCGGAGCGCGTCGAGGCGGAGATCGCCGCCCAGCACGCGCGGCTCGGCTACCTGCGCGACAAGGCCGCGATGTGGGACGCGCGCGACCGCGGCGACGCGGCGGCGGAGGCCGCGGCGGTCGAGCGGCTCGTGGAGTCCGTCGGCCGGTTGGAGGTGCTGCGGTGAGCCCCGTACTGGTCACCGGCGGGTCCGGCTACCTGGGGACGCAACTGGCCGCCGCGCTGCTGCGGGCCGGGCGGTCCGTGCGCGCCACGGTGCGCTCGACCGCCCGCGAAGGCGAGCTGCGGGCGGCGGTACGGCGGGGCGGGGCGGACGACGCCGGGCTCGAGGTGGTGGCCGCGGATCTGATGGGCGACGACGGCTGGGCCGCCGCGATGGCCGGATGCGCGGAGGTCCATCACGTGGCCTCGCCCATCCCGGTGGCGCAGCCGGCGGATCCCGACGAGCTGATCGTCCCGGCGCGCGAGGGCACGCTGCGGGTGCTGCGGGCCGCGCGCGACGCGGGCGCCCGGCGGGTGGTGCTCACCTCGTCCTTCGCCGCGGTCGGCTACACGCCGAAGCCGGGCGCGGAGTTCACCGAGGCCGACTGGACCGATCCGGACACGCCGGGCCTGGCGCCGTACCCGCGCTCCAAGGCGATCGCCGAGCGGGCCGCGTGGGACCTGATGGGCCGCGACGGCGGCGGCACCGAGCTCGCCGTGGTCAACCCGACGGGGATCTTCGGGCCCACGCTCACCACCGGCCTGCGCTCCTCGACGCAGCTCGTCAAGGCGATGCTCGACGGGACGATGACCGTCGCGCCCCGCCACCGCTTCGGCGTCGCCGACGTACGCGACGTGGCGGACCTGCACATCCGCGCCATGGCCGCGCCCGGCGCCGCCGGCAAGCGCTTCCTGGCCGTCGCGGACGGCCCGGTGCTGAGCTTCGTCGAGGTGGCCGGGATCCTGCGCCGCGCGCTCGGACCGCTGGCCGCGCGCGTGTCCACCCGGGAGGCGCCGGGCGAGGACCCGCCGCGCCCGGTCATCCACAACGACCGCGCGCGCGACGAGCTCGGCTGGCGCCCGCGCCCCGCCGCCACCACGATCGTGGAGACCGCCGAGAGCCTGCGCGACCTCGGCCTGCTGGCGGCCCGTTGACGCGCGGCGGTCCGGCCCGCACGATCGGGCCGTGGACCCCACAACGCGGGCGAATCGGGGCGCCTGGGAGACGGCGTCGCGGAAGCACGTACGGGAGTACGCCGAGCTGCTCGCGGAGGCGGCGTCCGGTTCGTCGCTGATCGATGTCGAGCGCGCGCTGCTGCGCGACGTCCTGGCCCGCGATCCGGACGTCGTGCACCTGCAGAGCGGCAACGGGACGGACGACGTGGCGCTCGTCCGGGCCGGTGCGCGGTCCGTGGTGGGCGTCGACTACAGCACGGTGGCGGCCGGGGCGGCGCGGCGGCGGGCCGGCGACCTCGGCGCGGCCTGCCGGTACGTCGTGGCCGAGGTCCCGGGCGTGCCGCTGGCCGACGGCTGCGCCGACCTCGTCTACACCGGCAAGGGCGCGCTGATCTGGATGCCCGACCTGGCGGCCTGGGCGCGGGACGCCGTACGCCTGCTGCGGCCGTCCGGGCACCTGTTCGTGTACGAGGGGCACCCGGCGGTGCCGCTGTGGACATGGGACGCGGACGAGCCGCGGATCCGGCCCGACCGCGGCTACTTCGCGCGCCGCCACGTCAACGACACGTTCCCGGCCAACGGCGCGGTCGAGTGGCAGTGGACGCTCGGGCAGATCGTCACCGCCGTGGTCGCGGCGGGCCTGGAGATCCGGCACCTCGGCGAGTACCCGGAGCCGTTCTGGCGCGCGGGCGGCGTGACGGCCGCCGCCTGGGACGGCCGCCTCCCGAACGCGTTCTCCCTCCTGGCCCGCCGCCCCTGACCCCGCGGATCGTCCACCCGCGCGTCTTGACGCGTACGGGTGCGGCTGCCTAACGTTCAACCGCAGGATCACTCAATGACATTCATTCTTATCTAGTGAGAACTCATGACGCGATCGGTGGACCGGGCGCTCGCGCTCGTCGAGGCGCTGGAGGCCGCGCCGCAGGAGGGCGCGTCGCTCATGGAGCTGGCGGAGCGTACGGGGGTGGACAAGTCCACGGTGACCCGGCTGCTCGCCACCTGCGCCGACCGGGCCTGGATCGTCCGCGACCCGGTGTCGCGGCGCTACCGGCTCGGGCCGACGCTGCTCGCCATGGCCAGGCGCGGGTCGCTGGACGACCGGGTGATGATCGCCGTCTACGAGGCGCTCACCGCCGTCCGCGACGCGACCGGCGAGACGACGGGGTTCCACCGGCGCGCGGGCGACCGGCGGGTGGCCATCGCCGGGGTGGAGAGCACCCATGACGTACGGCGGGGGTTCAACGCCGGGGAGAGCTGCTCGCTGCTGCTCGGCCCGGCGAGCAAGGCGATCCTCGCGTTCGTCCCGGACGAGGAGCGGTCCGCGATCCTGGCCGCCGCGCCCGCCGACGTCGACACCGCCGAGGTGGGGCGGCATGTCGCGTTCCTGCGCGCGCACCACTACCTGTCCACCGACGGCGACCGTACGGACGGCGTCGGCGCCATCGCGACGCCGGTGTTCGACGCGCGCGGCGTCGCCGGATCGGTCACCTCCTCGGGCCCGGCCGCCCGCTTCGACGGCCCGGCACGCGAGCGGGCCCGTACGGCTTTGTTCGAGGCGGCCGACGCCGTCACGTTCGCGCTCGGCGGCCGCCGCCCGCGCGAGCTCACCTGATCCCCGAACCGAAAGGGCCACATGACGGACCCCGCCCAGCCGGTCGCGCCGGCCATGCTGTTCGTACCGGGCAGCGAGGACCGGAAGATCGCCAAGATCCCCGAACTCGGCGCCGACGCGGTGATCCTCGACCTCGAGGACGCCGTGGCGGTCTCCGCGAAGCCCGGCGCCCGGCGCGCGGTCGCCGCCCGGCTGCGCGAACCCGCGGGCGACGTGGCGCTGTGGGTGCGCGTCAACCCGGTGGACACCCCGTACTTCGCCGACGACGTACGGACGGTCGCCGGTCCCGGCCTCGCGGGCGTCATGCTGCCGAAGGCGCGGGGCGCCGACGACGTGCGGCGCCTCGACGACGCGCTCACCGCCGCCGAGGCGGAGCGTCCGGGCGCCGCGCCGGCGCGGATCATCGCGACCGTCGAGACGGTCGCCGGGCTGCGCGCGGCCGAGGCCATCGCGGCGGCGTCACCCCGCGTGGACGCGCTCGGCTTCGGCGCCGGCGACTTCAGCCTCGACGCCGGCATCGACTGGCCGCTCGGCGCGGACCACCCGCTGCTCACCGCGGCCCGCGTGGAGCTCGCGCTCGCCAGCCGGGCGGCGGGCATCGGCGCGCCGCACGACGGCGCGTACCCGCGCCACCACGACCTCGACGGGCTGCGCGCGCAGGCCGAGTTCGCCCGGTCGCTGGGCTTCGCCACCAAGCACGCCATCCACCCGGGCCAGGTCGCCGTGATCCGCGCGGCGTTCCGCCCGTCCGCCGAGGCCATCGCGCACGCGGAGCGGGTGTGCCGCGCGTTCGAGGAGGCCGAGGCGGACGGCCGCGCGGCCATCTCCGTCGACGGCGCGCTCGTCGACTACCCCGTCTGGCACCGGGCCCGCCGGGTGCTGCGCGCCGCGGGCGTACGGGGGCCGGCGTGACCGGGCAGGGGGCGGCGCTCGCGGACGTGAAGGTGCTCGACCTGTCGAGCCTGTACGCCGGGCCGCTCATCGCGACGATGCTCGGCGACTTCGGCGCCGACGTGGTGAAGGTCGAGCACCCGCGCGGCGACGACGCGCGGCGCTGGGGGCAGGCCAAGGACGGCGTGCCGCTGTGGTGGAAGGTGCTGTCGCGCAACAAGCGGCTCATCGCGCTCGACCTCAACGACGAGGGCGACCGGCGTGCCGTACGGCGGCTGATCGACTGGGCGGACGTCGTCGTGGAGAACTTCCGCCCCGGCCGCCTGGAGAAGTGGGGCCTCGGCTACGAGGAGCTGCGCACCACGAACCCGGGGCTGATCCTCGTCCGCGTCACGGGGTTCGGGCAGACGGGGCCGCGCGCGTCCGAGCCGGGCTTCGGCACGCTGGCCGAGGCGTACTCCGGGTTCGCGGCGATCACCGGGGCGCCGGACGGGCCGCCGACGCTGCCCGCGTTCGGGCTCGCCGACGGCATCGCCGGCACCACCGGCACGGCCGCCGTGCTGACCGCGCTGCACTGGCGCGACGGCGCGGGCGGCGGCGCGGGCCAGGTCGTCGACCTCAGCCTGTACGAACCGCTGTTCGGCATCCTCGGGCCGCAGGTCATCGAGTACGACCAGCTCGGCATCCTGCAGAAACGCCAGGGCAACCGGTCTCCGCGCACGGCGCCGCGCAACGCGTACGCGACCGCCGACGGCCGCTGGGTGGCGCTGTCGGCGGGCACGCAGCAGATCGCGAACCGGGTGTTCGCCGCGATCGGCCGCCCGGAGCTGGCGGCGGACCCGCGGTTCTCCTCGGCGACCGCGCGGCGGGAGAACTCCGACGCGATCAACGAGATCGTCGCCGCCTGGATCCGCACCCGTCCGCTGGAGGAGGTGCTGGCCACGTTCTCGGCCGCCGAGGCGCCGCTCGCGCCCGTACTGGAGGCCGACCAGATCGTCACCGACCCGCATTACGTGGAGCGCGGCTCGATCATGCGCACCACCGACCCCGACCTCGGCGAGATCACCATGCAGGCACCGGCGCCGCGGCTGTCGGCGACCCCGGGCCGCGTCCGCTGGACCGGCCGCACCGACGTCAACGCCGACGCCGCCACGGTCTACGCCGACGTCCTCGGCATGACGGAAGAAGAGGCGAAACGATGAGCCGGTCCCCCACCGTGCACACGCTGCCCGCCCCGGCCGAGATCTGGTCCGGCCTGGTGGACGCCGAGGAGGCCGGGCGCGGCCGTACGGCGGGGTTCGGCCGCCGCGCCGGGTTCACCCGGAACGCGGCCGTCCTGGTCATCGACGCGCAGAACTACATGGTCGGGCCGCTGACCCCGGAGGACACGACCGTGTACCCGTCGTCGTGCGGGCAGGCCGGGCGGGACGCGCTGGCCGCCTGCGCGCGGCTGATCGGCGCCGCACGTACGGCCGGGGTCCCGGTCGTCTACACGCGGTTCAGCCTGCGCGCCGACGGCCGCGACGCGGGCGGCTACCAGCGCAAACGCGACCTCCTCGACGAACCGGGCTGGCTGATCACCGGCACCCACGGCGCGCGCATCGCCGACGCGGTCGCCCCGGAACCCGGTGACCTGGTCGTCGACAAGAAGAAGCCGAGCGCGTTCCTCGGCACCCCCGTCGCGGGCCATCTCGTCGGCCTCGGCGTCGACACGGTGATCGTCGTCGGCGGGTCGACGTCGAACTGCGTACGGGCCACCGCCGTGGACGCCGCGAGCCTGAACTACCGCGTCATCGTGCCCGCCGAGTGCGTCTTCGACCGGTTCTCCGTCAGCCACCGGGTGGCGCTGTTCGACCTGGACCGGCAGTACGCCGACGTGGTGCGCACCGGCGACCTCGTCGCGGTGCTCGACGAGGGGGTGCGCGCATGACCCCGCCGGGCGCACCGGCCGCCGGCCGCCGTACGGGCTGGCTCGCCGAGGTCTCCCCCGAGGGCTGGCGGGCGCTGCGCGCCGGCGGCATCGGGTGGCTCTTCGAGGTCTACGACGTCTTCATCCTGTCGCTGACCATCCCCGCGTTCATCCACGACTTCGGGCTGACCAGCGCCGGCGCGGGGCTGCTCGCGACGGCGGCGGCCGCCGCGCAGATCGTCGGCGGCATCATCGGCGGGCGCATCGCCGACCGGTTCGGCCGGGTGAACACGCTCGTCCTCGCCGTCGTCGTGTACGCGGTCTTCACCGGGGTCACCGCGATCGCGCCGACGCTGTGGCTCGTCGTCGCGGGCCGCGTGCTCGCCGGCACGGGGATGGGCGCGCAGTGGACGGCGGGCGCGGCGCTGGTCGCCGAGACCTGGCCGGCGCGCCACCGGGGCAAGGGCGGCGCGCTGATGCAGGCCGGCCTGCCGCTCGGGTCGCTGCTCGCCGTCGGCGTCGCGTACGTCGTGACGTCGCTGCACGGCACGCTCGACGACGGCGGATGGCGCTGGCTGTACGCCGTGGGCGCGCTGCCGATCCTGTTCGCGATCTACGTGGCGCGCACGACGCGGGAGCCGGCCGCGTCGAAGGCGCGCGCCGACGCCGTCAGGGAGCACCGGTCGCTGCGGCTGCTGCTCGGCGACGGCAACGCGAAGCCGCTGCTCATCGCGCTCGGCTTCGTGTTCTTCGTGCAGTACGTCTACTGGGCGGTGTTCACGTTCGCGCCCACGTTCCTGAAGGAGGTCAAGGGCGCCTCCGACCTCAGCGGGCTGTCGTTCGTGCTCACGCAGCAGGTCGGGTCGCTCATCGGGTTCGTGGTGTTCGCGCTGGTCGTCGACCGGTGGGGGCGCCGCCGTACGTTCGCGCTGTACCTGGTCGTCGGGGCGGTGGCGGTGGCGTTCTTCGTGACCACGTCGTCCAACGGCGTGCTGCTCGTCGCGAACTTCTTCACCGGCCTGGGCATCACCGGGCTGTTCGCGGGGCTGGGACCGTGGTCGGCGGAGATGATGCACCGCAGCCCGGTCCGCGGGTTCGCGATGGGGATCATCTACAACGGGGGCCGCGTCGGCGGCGCGATCGCCCCGTACGTCGTGGGCGCGCTGGCGTCGAGCGTGCGCGGGTTCCAGATCGGCATGGCGACGGCCGTGGTCGCGTTCGTGTGCGCGTTCGTGGTCATCGCGATCAGTACGGAGACGAAGGGGCGGGTGCTGCGGGAATGAGCGGCTACTTCACGATCACCGAGGGCAGCGGGGCGGACCGGCGGCGGATCGCCGGGCTCCTGCCGCATCTCGACCGGGTGCCCGAGGCGGTGGCCGAGAAGACGATCACCGCATGGGTGACCGTGTGGCGGTCCAGCCCGTACGCGGAGCCGGAGGACTTCCCGTACACGCTGCACGCCGCGGGCTACCGGCTGATGGACCACGTCGCGGAGGTCGCCGAGCTGGGCGTGCTGCTCGCGGAGTACCGCGAACGCCGCTGGCGCGAGCCCTTCGACCCCGAGCTGCTGGTGCCGGCGCTGATCCTGCACGACGTGGACAAGCCGCTGCTGTACGTACCGGACGGCGCCGCGCCGCGCCCGTCGCCGCTGGCCGCGGAGGTGCCGCACGGCGTGCTCGGCGGCTTCCTCCTCCGCGACCTCGGCTTCGACGACCGCATCGTGTCGATCGTGTCCACCCACGCGGCCAACGCCCCCTTCCACTCGCCGCGCGACGAGGGCTGGCTCCTCCACTACGCCGACTTCTTCTCCTGCGACCACGCCCTCCGCACCCACGGCGACCCCGGGGCGGTCCCCTTCTACCAACGCCACCTCACCCCATGACCGACCCCCTCCACCACCTGGTGAACGCCCTGGCCGCACGCCTGGACGCGGCAGCCCTGACAGCACACGCCACCGACCTCCGCGCCGCCGCCCACGCGCCCGGCGGACCCGGTCCCGAGCCCGTCTCGGCGCGCGCCGCCCTCCCCGTCCTCGGCCACCTGCCCGAGGCCATGCGCATCGCGGGCGGCGGCGCGGCGGCGGATCTCGCCGCCGCGCTCGACCCCCTGCTCCCCCTCGTCCGCTGGGGCCAGTCCCCCGCGTACGTCGCCGACCCCCCGAACGCGGCCTTCCTCGCCGGATACGGCCACGCCACCCTGCTCGGCTCCCCCACCGCCCACCCGGTCGCCGTCGACCCGTCCGCGCGCGTCGCGTTCGGCCTGCTCCTGCTCGGCCCCGGCGTCCACTACCCGGCCCACCGCCACCCCGCGGACGAGGTCTACCTCCCCCTCACCCCGGCCCGCTGGTCCACCGGCACGGGAGCCGACGCCGTACGCCCGCCCGGCACCCCCCTGCACCACCCGCCCGGCCACCCGCACGCCATGCGCACCGGCGCCACCCCCCTCCTCGCCCTCTACATCTGGCGCGGCGACACCGCCACCCCCGCCCGCCTCGACCCGCCGGACGAACCCGGATACCGCTAGGCCTACGGTTACCCGAAGCGTACTGATTCGTTGTGTTGTGCGGCGAATCCGGGCTCGACGGTGGACGGGAGACGTACATGACGGCATGGCGGCCGGGGGCGGACGGACGGGTGAAGGTGTACGTCTACGAGCGCGAGAAGGCCGGCGAGACGCCGGTCGTCCAGGCCGCGCTTGACACCCTGGAGGAGCGCGGCGCCGTCGTGGTCGACGACCCGGCGGACGCGGACGTCGCCATCGCACCGCTGCTGACCAAGAAGCTCCCCGCCGAGCGGCTGTCCGCGCCGGCCCTCGGAACGCTGATCTTCCACCCCTCGTTGCTGCCCCGTCACCGCGGCCGCGACGCGATCCGCTGGGCGTTCCGCCTCAACGAGACCTACACCGGCACCACCTGGTTCTGGGCCGACGAGGAACTCGACGCGGGCGACATCTGCGAGTCCGAGGTCCTGGCCATCCGTGAAGGCGAACGCCCCCGCGAGTTCTACGCCCGCGCCGTCGTCCCGTCCGCCGCCCGCACCCTTGCCCACATCATCACCGACCTCACCAGCGGCCACGTCCGCCGCCGCCCCCAGGACCACGCCTCCGCCACGTACGAGCCCCCCATCCCCCGGTCCTGACCCGTCCGCCCGCGACCCGTCGCCCGCCGGGCCGGGGAATGCGGCGCGCGGCCCTGCCGGACCGGCTACCGTCGCCAAGGCATGTCGGGCGCGGGGCCCGTGCGGAGGAGGAACGTGGTGACCGGACGGCAGGACGTGACCGGCGCGGACGGGGCGGGGGGCGGGCAGGGCAGGCGGAATGCCGTACGGCTTTCCGTTGTGGTCGGGGCGCTCGGGGTGGTGTTCGGGGACATCGGGACCAGCCCGATCTACACGCTCCAGACCGTGTTCAGCCCGAGCGACCCGCATCCGGTGCCGATCCGGCCGGAGAACGTGTACGGGGTCGTGTCGCTGGTGTTCTGGTCGGTGATGATCATCGTCACGGTGACGTACGTGCTGCTGGCGATGCGCGCCGACAATGACGGCGAGGGCGGCATCATGGCGCTGATCACGCTGGTGGGCCGGTGGAGCGGGCAGCGGCGGCGGCGTACGACGGCGGTGCTCGCGGCGCTCGGCCTCTTCGGCGCGTCGCTGTTCTTCGGCGACAGCATGATCACGCCGGCGATCTCGGTGCTGTCGGCGGTCGAGGGGCTGAAGGTCGTCGAGCCGTCGATGGACGAGCTGGTCGTGCCGATCGCCGCGGTGATCATCGTGGTGCTGTTCCTGGTGCAGCGCAAAGGCACCGCCGCGGTCGGCCGGCTGTTCGGGCCGGTGATGATCGTCTGGTTCGTGGTCGTCGGCGTGTGCGGCATCGGCGGCATCGCCGGGAACCCGCGCATCCTGACGGCGCTGTCGCCGACGTACGCGCTGGGCTTCCTCGCCGGCCACTTCGGCATCGCGTTCTTCGCCCTGGCCGCGATCGTGCTCTCGGTCACCGGCGCCGAGGCGCTGTACGCCGACATGGGGCACTTCGGCCGCCGGGCGATCACCCGGGGCTGGCTGTTCCTGGTGCTCCCGGCCCTCGTGCTCAGCTACTTCGGCCAGGGCGCGCTGATCCTCACCGACCCGCGCCACGTCAGCAGCCCGTTCTTCCTGCTCGTCCCCGCGTGGGGGCGGCTCCCCATGGTGCTGCTGGCGACGGCGGCCACGGTGATCGCGTCGCAGGCGGTGATCACCGGCGCGTACTCCGTCGCCGCCCAGGCCGCCCAGCTCGGCTACCTCCCGCGGCTGCGCATCGCGCACACCTCGGCGTCCACGATGGGCCAGATCTACGTGCCGTGGATCAACTGGCTGCTGATGACCTCCGTGCTCACGCTGGTCTTCGCGTTCCGCAGCTCCGCGGCGCTGGCCTTCGCGTACGGCATGGCCGTCACCGCGACGATGACGATCACGACCCTGCTGTTCTTCTTCATCGCCCGCGCGAAGTGGGGCACGCCGCGGTGGCTGATCGGCATCGGCGCCACCGTCCTGCTCGTGGTGGACCTGCTGTTCGTCGCGGCCAACATGACGAAGCTGATCCACGGCGCGTGGCTGCCGCTGCTGATCGGCGTCACCGCGTTCACCGTCATGACCACCTGGCAGCGGGGCCGCGCCATCGTCACGGCCGAGCGCGAACGCCACGAGGGGTCGCTGCGCGGGTTCGTCGAGGAGCTGCGCACCGGCAAGCCGCCCGTGCAGCAGGTCCCGGGCACGGCGGTGTTCCTCAACCGGGCCAAGGAGACCGCGCCGCTGGCGCTGCGGGCGAACGTGGAGCACAACCACGTACGGCACGAGCACGTCGTGATCATGCAGATCACCACCGAGCCGGTCCCCCGCGTGCCCGCCGACCAGCGGGTGGTCCTCGACGACCTCGGCTACACCGACGACAAGATCATCCACGTCAGCGCGCGGTACGGCTACATGGAGACGCCGGACGTCCCCGCCGCGCTGCGCATGCTCGACCCGGCCAGCACCGAGGGCCGCCTCCAGCTCGACCAGGCCTCCTACTTCCTGTCCACGATCGAGCTCCGCCGCGGCACCGAGCCGACGATGGCGCCCTGGCGCAAGCGGCTCTTCGTCGCGACGTCGTACATCACCTCCGACGCCGCCGAGTACTTCAGCCTGCCGCGCGACCGTACGGTGATCATGGGCTCGCACATCGAGGTGTAGCCGCTACTCCCCGGCGCCGCTCATGCCGGGTCTCCGGTCGGGTGGGTGCCGGTGACGCCGCTGACCAGGGAGTAGAGGGTGGTCTGTGCGGTGATGAAGAGGCGGTTTCGCTTGGGGCCGCCCCAGGAGATGTTGGCCACCGGTTCGGGGACGATCAGCCGGCCGAGCAGCGTGCCGTCCGGGTCGTAGCAGTGCACGCCGTCGCCCATCGCCGCGGCCCAGAGCCGGCCGGCGGCGTCGAAGCGCAGGTTGTCGAAGCGGGCGTGCTCGCGGGCGGCGGCGTCGGCGAAGACGTCGCCGTCGGAGAGCGTGCCGTCCTCGCGGACGTCGAAGACCCGGATGCGGCCCGCCCGGGTGTCGGAGACGAACAGGCGCCGCTCGTCGGCGGAGAACACCAGGCCGTTGGGGGCGCCGAAGCCGTCCGCGACCAGCCGCACCTCGCCGGTGGCCGGGTCGATCCGGTAGACGTTGTTCGCGCCGATCTCACTCTCGGCCCGGTGGCCCTCGTAGTCGCTGGTGATGCCGAAGTCGGGGTCGGAGAACCAGATCGAGCCGTCGGACCTCACCGCCGCGTCGTTCGGGCTGTTCAGCCGCCTGCCCTGCCACCTGTCGGCCAGCACGGTACGGGTGCCGTCGTGCTCGGTACGGGTCACCCGGCGGTTGCCCTGCTCGCAGGTGACCAGCCGGCCCTGGCGGTCGAGCGTGTTGCCGTTGGTGTGGCCGGCCTCGCGGCGGAACACGCTGACGGCCCCGGTCTCCTCGTCCCAGCGCAGCATCCGGTCGTTCGGGATGTCGCTCCAGACCACCTGCCGCCAGGCGGGCACGTAGATCGGCCCCTCCGCCCAGCGGCAGCCGGTGAACAGCACCTCAAGGCCGTCGTCGCCGATCATGCACCGGCCCGTACGGAACCGGTCGTCGAACATCTCGAACAGCGCGGGGCGCTCACCGGCCATGAACCCTCCATCCAGAACCATCTTCGGTACGGTATGTAGAATGCAAGACCACATACGGCGCTAGCAAGCGATTCCCGAATGAGGATCCGTGGATCACCTTGATCGCGTCCTGCTGGCCCGGCTCCAGCAGGACGCCGCGCAGTCGTACGCCGCGCTGGGCGAGGCCGCCGGCCTGTCCGCGGGCGCGGCCCACGAGCGGGTGCGCAAGCTGCGGGAGCGCGGCGTCATCCGGCGCACGACGGCCGAGGTCGACCCCGCCGCGGTGGGCGGCGGGGTCCTCACGTACGTGCTGGTGAGCGCGACCGTCTGGATGGGCGATTCCGCGCCGGCGTTCGCCGAACTGCCGGAGGTCCTGGAGGCGCACGTCATCGCCGGCAGCGCCGCGGTGCTGGTGAAGGTGCGCACCCCGACCACCGAGCGCCTCCAGGACGTCCTGCGCCGGATCCACGCGATCGACGGGGTCAGCGGGACGCAGGCGACGGTCGTGCTGGAGACCTTCTTCGAACGCCCGGTCTCCCCGGGCGCCGATGACAAGGCGTGACGGCCGCCGGCGCCGCGCCGGGCCTCAGGCGACCGGTTCGAGGACGAAGACCGGGATCTGGCGGTCGGTCTTCTCCTGGTAGTCGGCGTACGGCGGGTACGCGGCCACCGCATGGCGCCACCACTCGGCCTTCTCCTCGCCGGTCACCTCGCGCGCCCGGTACTCCCCGCTCGCCGCGCCGTCCTGGACCTCGACGACCGGGTTGGCGACGAGGCTGGTGTACCACTGCGGGTTGACCGGCGCGCCGCCCTGGGACGCGACCGCGGCGTAGCTCCCGTCGTGCTCGACGCGCATCAGCGGCGTCTTGCGGACCTTGCCGGTCTTCACGCCCCGGTACGTGACCAGCACGATCGGAAGGTCGCGGACCATGACGCCCTCGGTCGTCCCGGTGCGCACGATCTGCTCGACCTGCTCGCGGACCCACTGAGTGCCGCTCGGTTCGTAATCTCCGGTGAATGCCATGCCCTGATCAACACCTCCCGCCCGCCGTGATTCCCCGGCCCGCCCGTCACCGCATGACGACCACCACCGCCAGCCAGACGAAGCCGACGGACAGCGCCGCGAACGTCGTGTTGTCGAGCAGCCGGAAGACGCGCAGGTCGCCCCATTCGGGGCGGAAGGCGACCGGGAAGAAGGCGAGCGGGGCCAGCCAGGCGAAGACCACGATCAGCACGGCGGCGGCCACCGGCGGCGACGGGACCGCTACGCCGATGGCGGTCACCAGCGTGCCCTGCATGAGCAGTTCGATGTGGCCCTGGCGGATGCGGCGCGCGTCGCGGAGGCCGGCGGCGATGCGGCGCTCCCTGGGGGTGCGCGTGACGTAGACCATGGCCCAGCCGGTGAGCACGCCGACGGTCAGCTCCACGATGCCGATCTTGGTGATCCAGGACATGGTCACGCCGCCGTGAGCGCCGGGCGCCAGGACGGATCGGTGTACCACGGGTGGGCGGCCTGGACGGCGGCGGCGACCTCGAACACCGTGGTGTCGTCGTACGGGCGGCCGGCGACCTGGAGGCCGACCGGCACGCCGTTGGCCGCGAGCCCGGCCGGCACGCTGATCACCGGGCACCGGCTCGCCATGTTGAACGGCACGCACAGCGGCACCTCGAGGTTGTGCGCGAACCGCCATTCGGCGCCGTCGACGCTCAGCCGGCCGCCGAGCAGGTCGTCGCCGGCGGGGAACGCGGGGACGCCGGACGTGGGGCAGATCAGCGCGTCGTGCTCGGCGAAGACGGCGGCCAGGTCGGCGTGGACCCGGCCCTCGGTGCGCAGCGCCGCGTAGAAGCCGTCGCGCCGGTATGCGGCCTCGGCGCGTTCGACGAAGTCGCGGGTGTAGCCGAGGATGCCGTCGCCGTGCTCGGCCATGACCTCGCGGACGAGCGGCGCGAAGATCGCGCCGTAGTGCGCCCACGCGGCGCGCATCAGCTCCGCGCGGCTCCACGGCAGCTCGATCTCGGTGACCGCGGCGCCCGCGTCGGCCAGCGCGGCGGCGGCCTCGCGCACGCGCGCCTCGACGTCGGCGGCGACCGGGTAGTCGCCCAGGTGGACGCACAGCGCCACGCGGCGGCCCGCCACGGGCGCGAGCGTCTCGGGGATGGGCGTGGCGAACGGGACGGAGACCGGGTCGCCCGGATGGCGGCCGGCGATGACGTTCGTGAGCAGCGCGCAGTCGGCGACCGTACGCGCCATGGGGCCGTCGTGGCAGTAGTGGTCCAGGTTGTACGGATGGAGGGCGGGGACGCGGCCGTACGGCGGTTTGTAGCCGACGACGCCGTTGAACGCGGCCGGGATGCGGATGGAGCCGCCGATGTCGGACCCGGTGGCCAGGGCGGTCGTGCCGGCGGCGAGCGCGGCGCCGGAGCCGCCGGACGAGCCGCCGGAGGAGTACGCGGTGTTCCACGGGGTGCGGGTGACGCCCCACATCTCGGTCTGGGTGAACCCGGCGGCGCAGAACTCCGGTGTGGTGGTGCGGGCGTGCACGATGCCGCCGGCGGCGCGGATGCGCGGCACGATCGGGTGGGTCTCGGCGGCGATGGAGCCGGCCAGCAGCGCGGAGCCCTCGCGGAGCGGAAGGCCGGCGATCGGCTGCTCCTCTTTCAGCGCCACCGGCAGGCCTTCCAGCGGCCGGGCGGTGCCGTCGCGGTAGCGCTCCTCGGCGGCGGACGCCTCGGCCAGCGCCTCGTCGAACCGCTCCTCGGCGAACGCGTTGACGTGGCCGCCGACCGATTCCGTACGGCGGATCACCGCGGTGACGGCCTCGACCGGGGAGACCTCGCGCGCGGTGTAGCGGGCGCGCAGCTCGGTGGCCGGGAGGTAGAGCAGGTCGTCGTCGGTCACCGCGCGCCGCCCTTCAGGACGCCGGCGAAGAAGGCGCGGACCGGGCCGAGGATCGCGTAGCCGTCATGGGCGACGCCGGGCACGACGTCGTGGCGGACGGCGACGCCGTTGCGCTCCAGCGACGCGCCCAGCGCGGCGATGCGGTCCTGCCGGTTGGCGCCCTGGGCGTCGGCGCCGGGCATCCAGCGCGGGCTTTCCGGCGGGATGGTGATCTCCCAGGTCTCGGTGTCGTCGGCGCCGATCACGGTCTGCACGGGGACGGCGCGCAACGCGGCGAGGTCGATCGGGGCGCCGAACCGTTCCGCGATGTCGGCGGTGCCGACCCACCAGTCGCGGGTGGCGTCGAGCAGGGTGACGACGCCGGGGGCGCCGATCGACGCGGCCGCGAGCCGCTCCGGGTGGAGGTAGAGGAAGCGGTGGGTGAAGTGGCCGCCGCCGGAGAAGCCGTGCAGCAGGAAGCGGGCGGGGTCGACCCGCCAGGTGGCGGCCACTTCGTCGATCATCGCGAGCAGCACATGGTCGTAGCGGATGCCGTCGTGCGCGATGAACTTGTAGCCGTCGAGCTCGCCGGGGGTGCCGATGCCGCCGGGGAACAGCGGCGCCAGCGCGACGCAGCCGTTCGCCTCGCAGAACTCGACGAACTCGTCGCGGTAGGTCCACGCGCCGCGCTCGGTGCCGTGCACGAGGACGACCAGCGGGTAGGTGCGGTCGCCGGCCTCGTCGTAGTCGCGCGGGACGTACAGGCAGTAGGAGAACCGCTGGTCGTCGCGCGAGGCGAAGAACGGGGTGCGGCCGAACTGGTAGTACGACAGGTGGGTGCCGTGGCCGGGGGTGTCACGCATGGGCGTGCCGCCTCTTCTCCAGGTGGTGCGCCAGCCGGGTGAGCGCGAGGTTGACGACGATGAACAGCGCCGCGATGACCAGGTAGGTCGGCAGCAGGTTGCCGGTGTACTCCCCGAGGACGCGGGCGGATTCCAGCAGCTCGGGATAGGACACCACGTAGCCCAGCGTGGTGTCCTTCAGGAGCGTGACGACCTGGCTGACCAGGGACGGCGCGAGGTTGCGCAGCGCCTGCGGGATCACCACGAGCCGCATGGCCTGGCCGTGGGTCAAGCCGATGCTCAGCGCCGCCTCGGTCTGGCCGCGGTCGAGCGCGAGGACGCCGGCCCGGAAGACCTCCGCGAACACCGCCGTGTGGTGGATGGACACCGCGAGCACGAGCTGCCAGAACACCGGGACCCTGACCCCGGCGGCGGGCAGGGCGAGCAGGAAGACGTAGATGAGCAGCAGCAGCGGGACGGCGCGGAACAGCTCGATGTAGCCCGTGGCGGCCAGGCGGATCGGGCGGAGGCGGGACAGCCGGGCCAGCGCCAGCACCGCGCCGACCGGCAGCGCCAGCGCGCCCGCGACCAGCGCGGCCTGCACCGTTCCGAGCAGCGCGGTGAGCAGGTAGCGCATGATCGGCCAGGTGGTGAACGCCGCCCAGTGGTCGGCGGCCAGCTCGCCGTGGGCCCCGAGCCGCCACACGGCGAACGCCGCCACGGCCGCGAGCGCCGCCGAGCAGGCGACCGTGGCCACCCGGGTGCGCCGCGCGGCGCGCGGGCCGGGGGCGTCGAAGAGGAACGCGGTGTCCACGCGGTTACCTGAGGATCCGCGCGCGGCGCTCGACGGCGCCGGTGAGCAGGCCGCCGGACAGGGTGATCAGGACGTAGCAGACGGCCGCGGCCGCGAAGGTGGCGATGGGCTCCGCGTACGCGACGTTGAGCAGGCGGGTCACGCCGGTGAGGTCCATCAGGCCGATGGAGGCGGACAGGGAGGTGCCGAGCGCGACGGCGATGAAGATGTTGCCGAGCGGCTGGGCCATCGAACGGAACGCCTGCGGCAGGACGACGTGGCGCAGGACCTGGCCGAACGTGAGGCCGATGGCCCGCGCCGCCTCCACCTGGCCGGCGCCGATGGTCTGCACGCCGGACCTGATGGCCTCGCAGACGTACGCCGCGGCGTACATGCCCATGCCGACGGTGGCGCTGGCGAACAGCGAGAGCTTCAGCCCCGCCTCGGGCAGCCCGAAGGCGATCAGGACGAGCAGCATCAGCAGCGGGATGTTGCGGAAGACCTCGACGTACGCGAGGCCGAGGGCGCGCAGCGGCGGGAGCGGGCTGATGCGGAAGACCGCCACGATCGTGCCGAGCACGAGGGCGCCGGCGAACGCGAGCACGGTCAGCTCCAGGGTGACCAGCAGGCCGCCGCCGATCTCCGGAAGGTGCGCGAGGACGACGCCCATGTCAGGTGCCCGGGACCGTGCCGGGCTTGGGTGGCTTGGGGGGTGTGCGCTTCTGGACGGTGCCGACCGTGGTCTGCCAGAGCCTGGTCCACTGGCCGCTCGTCTCGATCTGGGTGAGCCAGGCGTTGACGGCCTTCTTCATGGCCGGGTCGTCCTTCGGGAGGCCGATGCCGAACGGGACGTCGGGGATGGGGGCGCCGGCGTACTTCACGTCGTGGTTCTTCGTGAGGAAGCCGTCGAGGATGGCGGTGTTGAGGTAGAACGCGTCGGCCCGGCCCTGCTGGAGCGCCTTCAGGCACTGGGTCGCCGAGTCGAAGATCACCTGCTTGGCCTTCGGCTGCCGCTTGTGGAGGTCCTCCGAGGCGATGGCGGGCATCGTCGTGACGGTCTTGCCGGCGAGGTCGGCCATGCCGTGGATGGTCGTGTTGTCCTTACGGACCAGCAGGCCGCCGCCGCCCATGAGGTACGGCCCGGCGAAGTTGACCTTCTTCGCCCGGTCGGGGGTGATCTGGTAGGTGGCGATCGCCGTGTCGATCGTGCCGTTCTCCAGCAGCGCCTCGCGGGTGTCGGAGGTGATGTTCACCCACTTCACGTTCGGCTTGCCGATGATGTACTTCGCGAGCATCTTCGCCAGCGTGGCGTCGAACCCGGTGTACTGCCCGTTGACGGGGTCCTTCAGGGAGTACAGCGGGATGTCGTTGCTGGCGCCCACGGCGAGCCGGCCGCGCTTGCGGATCGCGGTGAGCGTGGAGCTCGCGGAGATGACGGAGGCGGGCGCCACCGGTGTGGCGGCGACCAGCTTCTGCTCCCCTCCCCCGCCGGAGCCGGGCAGCGCGCCGGCCGCCGTGCCCGAACCGCCGCACGCCGCGAGGGCGCCGGCCAGGACCACGCCCGCCCCGGTCACTCCCAGGGCGGTTGCCAATCGGTTACGCATCACGGTTCCCTTCGCCGTGGACGGTGGCGGCCCCGGCCGGGCCGTCGTAGAGGTTCCAGGGCAGCGGCCGGTATTCGGCCTCGCACGGGTTGCCCGCGGCGACCAGGAACTCGCCGCTGGTGAGGTCGACGATGCTGGACAGGACCGTCTTGGTCGCCTGGGCCGGCTCCGGGTCCTGCGCTCCGACGTGGGAGCAGACGCCGTACGGATGGCCGAAGTGGTCGGTGAGGCCCTCGGCGATCAGCGCGCGGACCTCGGTGGTCTCGGCCGCGCCGCCGCAGCG
Organism: Streptosporangiaceae bacterium; assembly: GCA_036502625.1. GTDB lineage: Bacteria > Actinomycetota > Actinomycetes > Streptosporangiales > Streptosporangiaceae > DASXYG01. Next base: position 47,520 of record DASXYG010000096.1, on the reverse strand, counting down.
GCGCAGCGCGCGGCGCAGCATCTGCACGCGGTAGAGCGAGTCGACGGAGAACGGGCGGTAGTCGGCGGCGATCTGCGGCGGCACCGGGCCCTCGTAGTGGTTGGTGTGCGCGAGGACGCCGTTCTCCGGGGACAGCCAGGCGTGGCGGTTCGGCGTGGTCTCCAGGTCGAGCGCGACGCCGCCGGCGTGGGTGAGGAGCAGGTTGGTGGCGATCTGCTGGCGGGCGTCGAACGGCACGGCCAGCGCGTCGCGGTAGTGGGCGCTGTCGAGGATGCGGCGGCGGATGAAGGTCTGCGGCACGCCGACGCCCGCGCCGAACCGGCCGCCGAGGCCGTTGGCGTTCAGCCCGATGCCCGCGGAGTTGGCGCCCTGGCGGCCGATCTGCCCGGCCTCGACCGTGGTGATCACGGTGGGCCGCGGCGGCTGGACGACGCGCAGCACGACCAGCGTCTCCTGCACGCCGGCCCGCCAGTCCCAGTTCTGGCCGCAGTAGACGTGGCCGTCGCCCGCGGCGTCTTCGACCAGCGCGAAGGAGGAGCAGCCGTCGTCTCCGAGGTCGGCGAACCTGGCGTCGTACGCCACCTCGCCGCGGGCGTTCAGCACCAGGACGTCGACCGGGTCGAGGCCGGCGCCCTCGGCGATGCCGCGCGTCTCCTCCAGGAGGTCGGGCGCGAATCCGGCCACGACCGGTTCCCACAGGCGCGCGCGCTCGACGAGCTTCGGCCAGGTCAGGCCCGAGGACCGGGTCAGCGCCGCGCGGTAGAAGCCCAGCGAGGCGGTGATCCGGTCGCGGGCGGCCTCGCCGTATTGCCTGCCGCGCTCGCGTGGCGCGCCGGAGACCTCGATGAACTGGATGTCTGTCATTCCACCGCCCAACCGCCGGACATCGCCGTAGCCTCAACTACGGCGATGGATGAGAATGTCGCGGTCGCTACGATATGCGCGGTGGACGGTTGGCTACAAGGGGATATTTTGACGTAGTGGAAACTACGGATCCGAGCGAGTCCCCGCTGTCCGAGCGGATCACCCGGCGGCTCGCGACACTGTCGCCCGCGGAGCGCCGCGTGGCCGAATACCTGCGCAACCACACCGAGGAGATGGTGTTCGCCACCGCGGAGCAGATCGGCTCGGCGGTCGGCACCAGCGACGCCACGGTCGTCCGTACGGCCAAGGCGCTCGGCTACTCGGGCCTGCCGGACCTGAAGCACGAGGTCGGCCAGCGCATCGTGCTCGACAAGCGGCCCGCCACCCGGCTGCACCGGCGCATCGAGCGCGTCGGGCCCGAGCCGTCCGCCGCGCTCGACCACGTCTTCGACGAGGCCGTCGAGCGGCTGCGGGAGACGCGCCGGCTGCTGGCCGCCCAGCCGGTGCACGACGCCGTCGAGCTGCTCGACTCCGCGGGCCGCATCCTCACGTTCGGCGTGGGCGCGTCCGAGGTGGCCGCGCGCTACATGGCGCTGCGGCTCCGGCGCATCGGGCGGCGCGCGCAGCCCATCATCGGCAGCGGCTTCTGCCTGGCCGACGAACTGCTCGACCTCGGCGGCGGCGACGTAATCATCTGCTACGCCCCCGGCCGCCTGCTCGACGACCTCACCGTGGTCATCGACCACGCCGCCGAGACCGGCGCGCGCATCGTCCTCGTCTCCGACTCCCTCGGCCCGGTCCTCGCCGGCCGCGTCGCGCTCACCCTGTCCGCCGTGCACTCCCCCAGCGGCCTCACCGGCGAATGCCTCAGCTCCATGACCCTCAGCGACGCCCTCCTCCTCGCGCTGGCCGCTCGCGACGAGCCGCGCTCCACGGCCGCGTCCGACCTGCTCACGCAGCTCCGAACCGGCCTGATCGGCCGCGACGCCGCCGTGTACGTGCCGCTGAACGAGCGGCCGCACCGCGACTGATCCCGTTGCGACATGCGTCGTGCATGTTAATATGCGGTATGCATGAACGGGATCGGGTCGCGAACCTGCTCGGCGCGTCCGCGCTGGCGCTGACCGACCTCGCGCTGAGCGGCGCCACCCACGCGGCCGGCGTCACGACCAGCGGCGCCGCCGCGCTGGTGAGCCTCGCGTCGTCGTCCGGGCTGAGCGTGACCGAGCTGGGCCGCCGGGTCGGGCTGAGCCAGCCGGCCGCGTCGCGGCTGGTCGACTCCCTGGAGGCGGACGGCCTGGCCGAGCGGCGGCGCAACCCGTACGGCGGCCGCTGGATGATCATCCACGCGACCGACGCGGGCCGGGAGACCGCGCTGCGCCTGCTGGCCGCGCGCGGCGACCCGCTCACCGAGGTGGTCTCCGTCCTCGACGCCGACGAGTGCGACCAGCTCTCCGGCCTGCTGGAGAAGCTCCTCACCCGGGTGTACGAGCGGGTCGGCGAGGCGCAGTACATCTGCCGGATGTGCGACAAGGCGTCCTGCGTCGCCGAGCCGCACGAGTGCCCGGTGGGCGCGGCCGAACGCGCGCACGGAGCGGAACCGTCGGAGTAGGGGTGGGTACGCGATGCCTGCGGTGCACATGGAGATCGGCGAACGTGAACGGTTCCTCGCGGGCGTGCACGCCGGGACGCTCAGCGTCGTCGAGTCGAGCGAGCGCGCGCCGCTGGTGACGCCCGTCTGGTCGCACTACCTGCCCGGCGACGTCGTACGGGTCGGCATCGAGGACGACGGGCGGTGCCTGGAGGCGCTGCGCCGGGTGGGGCGGGCGACGCTCGCGGTCCAGCGCGTGCCGTACGGATGCGTGGCGGTCGAGGGGACGCTGCTGGTCTCCGAGCCGACCGACCCGTCGGAGTACCGGCAATGGGTGCTCGGGTGCCTGGGCGCGGCGCCGGGCGAGCGGTACTACCGGTCCGTCGAGGACGACCTGGAGCGCATGACAACCGTACGGCTGCTCCCGTCGCGGTGGCGCACCCGCGACTTCACGCGCTGAGGGGGCGGCGGTGTGGGTGCGCTCCTCGCCGTGGCGTCCGCGCTGAGCTACGGGCTGTCGGACTTCGTCGGCGGTGTGGTGTCGCGGCGGGCGCCGTTCGTACGGGTGGCGCTGCTCGGGCAGGTGGGCGGCCTGGTCTCGGTGTCCGCGGTCGCGCCGTTCGTGCCGGGGTCCGTGCCGCCAGGGGGCGACCTCGCGTGGGGCGCGGTCTCCGGGGTGGGCACCGGCGTGGCCATGACGTTCCTGTTCCGCGGGATGAGCCGCGGCGCGATGTCCGTCGTGGTGCCGGTGAGCTCCGTGGGCGGCGCCGCCCTGCCCGTCCTGGTCGGCACGGCGTTGCTCGGCGACCGGCCCGGCCCGCGTACGTGGCTGGGCGTCGCGGTCGCGCTGCCCGCGTTGTGGGCGGTGTCGCGCGGTTCCACCGGCCCGGCGGCGCGGGCGGACACCGCGGCGGTCCGCGACGGGCTGGTCGCCGGGGTCGGGATCGCCGCGCAGTACCTCGCGCTGGCCCAGGCCGGGCCCGCCTCGGGCCTGTGGCCGGTCGCCTCAGGCCGGGTCACCGCGATCCTGGCGGTCGCGGTGATCGCCGTCGCGTACCACCGGCCGCGGTCCGCGTCCGGCTCGACGCCGGGCGCCTTGGCTGGACGGGTGGCGGGTGCCGTGGCCGGACGGGTGGCGGGTGCGCTGGTCGCCGGTGCGCTGGCCGCGCTCGCGCTGATCTGCTACCTGGCGGCGACGCGCGCCCAGATGCTGACCGTCGCCGTCGTGCTGTCGTCGCTGTACCCCGTCATCCCGGTCGTGCTCGGCCTGACCGTGCTGCGCGAGCGCCTGAGCCGGGTCCAGGCGCTCGGGCTCGTCGCGGCGCTGGCGGGCAGCGTGCTGATCGCCACGTCGTGACCGGGCGGCGGACGGATCCGGTTCCGCCGCCTCGGTACGATGACGCCGTCCGGCGAGGGAGGAACGGCGTGGATGGCACGGAGCGCGCGTGGGAGTCGCTCGGCGAGAGCGAGCGGGTTCTCGCGGAGCATCTGCTCGACAGTGACGGGCTGGTCGGGGCGGCCAAGGCGCATCGGTTCCTGTCCGCGCGCGGGTTCGAGCTGAGCCAGGCCACCACCTCGCGGTCGCTGCTGCGGCTGGACGAGCTCGGCATCACCGAGCGCATCGGCTCGGCCGGGCGGCGGCTGCGGCCCGAGGCGCGGCGGTTCCTCGAACGCCGCGCCGCGCACCAGCGGCGCAACACGCTGGTCGAGCGCATGGCCGAGAGCGGCGACCGCACCCTGCTGCTCGACCTCCTGCGGCTGCGGCGGCAGATCGAGACCGAGGCGGTCACGCTCGTCGTGGCGCGCGCCAGTGACGAGGAGCTGGCGCGCATCGACGCGACCGTCGCCTCCTACGACCGGCACTTCCGCGAGCACGGCGACTTCTCCGCCGACGCGATCGCCTTCCACCTGCTGATCTGCCGGTCCGCGCGGAGCCTGCCGTACGAACTGATCGCCGACGCGCTGTTCGCGGAGATCGACCGGCTCGAACCGATCCTCGTGCAGGCCTCGGCGCGCGCGTCGGCGACCGGCCGGTCCAACGAGGAGCACGCGGCCATCGCGGCGGCCCTCCGCGCCCGCGACGCCGGCGCCGGCACCCGGCTCGTCCGCGGCCACTTCGACACGATGATCTCCTGGCTCGAAGCGCTCAGCGACACCGAGTTCCGCGACGTCAACGCCCGCTTCCGGGACACCGTCACGGCCGGGTAACGCCCCGGTCCCACCACTTCCTCATATCTGAGGAAGCGTGTTAGCTTGATCCGCCACGACAGCGATCACCCCATCGACGTCTCGTGAGGATCACCGTGACCAATTCCGTAGCCACGGGCGAGGAGAACCGGCGCGCGCGGCGCGCGGCCGTCGGCGCCATGGCCGGCACCTCGCTGGAGTTCTACGACTTCTACGTCTACGCGACGGCGTCCGCGCTCGTCTTCGGCAAGGTCTTCTTCCCCGAGACCGGCAACCCGTTCATCGGGACGCTGGCGTCGTTCGGGGTCTTCGGCGTCGGGTTCGTCGCCCGCCCGATCGGCGGCGTGATCTTCGGCCACTTCGGCGACAGGCTCGGCCGCAAGAAGGCGCTCATCGTCTCGCTGCTGCTGATGGGCGGCGCCACCTTCGCGGTCGGCTTCGTCCCCTCGTATGCCAGCATCGGGCTCGGCGCGCCGCTGATCCTCGTCGTTCTGCGGCTGATCCAGGGCTTCGCGATCGGCGGCGAATGGGGCGGCGCCGCGCTGATCTCGACGGAGAGCGCGCCGAGCGGCAAGGTCAACTTCTTCGGCGCGTTCACGCAGATGGGCTCGCCCGCCGGCACCGTGCTGTCATCCGGGATGTTCGCGCTGGTCGGCCTCGGCGGCCAAGACGCGCTCGCCGCGTGGGCGTGGCGCGTCCCGTTCTGGTTCGCCGGCGTGCTGGTCGTCGTCGGGCTGGTCCTGCGGCTCAAGCTGGAGGAGTCGCCGGTGTTCACCGCGGCCGTACGGGCGCACGAGGAGCGCAAGGTGCCGGTCGTCCGGGTGCTGCGCGACGAGTGGCGGACCGTCCTGGCCGGGACCTGCCTGGTCGCGATCGGCATCGGCGGCTTCTACGTCACCGGGACGCTGTTCCTGTCGTACGCGACCGACACGCTGAAGCTCGCCGAGTCGCCGCTGCTGCTCGGGCAGACGATCGCCGCGGCGACCAGCTTCGTCACGTTCCCGCTGTGGGCCGCGTGGGCCGACCGGTCCGGCGCGCCGCGCGTCATGGTCGTGGCCGTCGTCGGATCCGTGCTCACCGCCCTGCCGCACTTCCTGGTCGCGGGCGGCGGCAACTTCCTGCTGATCGCGATCATGCTGTGCGTGACGCAGACGGCGCAGGGCGGCGCGTGGGTGTGCATCCCCGCGTTCCTCAGCAAGGCGTTCAACGTCACGACGCGCTACACCGGGATGTCGCTGGCGTACCAGATCGCCGCGATCCTCTTCGGCGGCGTGCTCCCGATCGTCGGCGCCGCGTTCCTCGCCGCGACCGGCGGCGGCTACGGTGGGCCGGTCGCGATCCTGTTCGGGCTGAGCGCGCTGACCGCGATCGGCGTCTTCGCCACCAACCGCATCGTCAAGAGGGGAGTCCCGCAGTGAGCAGGACCGTCGAGTACCGCGCGCCGTGGATCGTGGCGTACCAGGACGGCGGCCACCGGCTGCTGAAGGACGGCGCCGTGACCGTACGCGACGACCGCATCGTGGCCGTCGGGCGCCCCGGGGCGGTGCCCGCCGACGAGGTCGTCGACACGGACCACGTGATCACGCCGGGCCTCATCTCCATGCACACCCACATGCACGAGTCGCCGGTCGACAAGGGCATCGCGGAGGACATGGACAAGCGGCAGTTCTGGTCGACGAACCTGATCGAGATCCTGCCGCCGCGGTCGAAGGCGCTCGGCCCCGCGGACATGCGCACGTGCGCCCGGGTCTCGGTCGCCGAGCACCTGCGCACGGGCGCCACCACGGTCGTGCAGATGGGGCTGGAGAGCGAGTACGTCGCCGAGCTGTGCCGCCGGGTCGGGCTGCGCGCGTACATCGCGGAGTCCTACCGCTCCGGCGAGTGGTACACCGACAACGGCAGGACCGTGGGCTACCGCTGGTACGACGACGGTGGCGCCGCCGCGTACGAACGGGCCGCCGACTTCGCGCTGCGGAACCGCAACGCCGACGGCGCCGACCTGGTCACCGGGTTCCTCAACCCGTCGCAGGTCGACACGTGCTCGGCGGACCTGCTGCGCGACTCCAGGCGGCTGGCCGACGAGCACGGCCTGCTCCTGCAGATCCACGCCGCGCAGTCGTACCCGGAGTTCTACGAGATGACCAGGCGGCACGGCCGTACGCCCATCGAGTGGCTGTCCGACCTCGGCTTCCTCGGGCCCCGTACGGTGATCGGCCACGGCCTGTTCGTCACGGGGTCGAGCTGGACGAGCTTCCGCGGCGACGACGTCGGCCTGCTCGCCGACTCCGGCACGGCGGTCGCGTACAACCCGTGGGTCTTCGCGCGCAACGGGATCGCCATGGAGACGTACGACTCCTACCGCGCCCGCGGGGTACGGGTCGCGCTCGGCACGGACACGGCCACGCAGTCGATGCTGCACGCGGCACGCTGGGCCTCGGTGATCACGAAGGTGCTGGAGCGCAGCTCGGACGCCGGGCACGCGCGCGCCGTCTTCGACTCGGCGACGACCGTCGCGGCGGACGTGCTCGGCCGCGACGACCTGGGCCGCGTCAGCGCCGGAGCAAAGGCCGACCTGTGCTTCTGGCGCGCCGACAGCCTCTACATGACGCCGACGCGCGACCCGATCCGCTCGCTCGTGTACTACGCGGAGACCGAGGACCTCGAGCGCACGATGGTCGACGGCCGCATCGTCATGGACCGCGGCGCCGTCGAGGGTCTGGACACCGCGGCCGACACGGCGGAGCTCCAGCGCATCGCCGAGCGCATGTGGACCGAGTGGCCGCGCCGCGACTGGGCGGGCCGGACCATGGACGAGCACGTGCCGCTGTCGTACCCGGCGTTCGACCTCGACGGAGACCGGCGGGCCTGACCGCGCGCGATCCCCCGCCACCGGAATCAGTGCGCGGGAGGGGGACCTGGCCGTTGGACGTAGCGCGGTACGCACTGCATGATTTCGCCCTATGAACCCTCCTCAGCCGGCGGCGGCCGGTCAGCAGCACGCGGTCTGGCCGTGGTGGGCGCTGCCGGGTCCCGGCGTGGCGGCCCTGGCCGGGCTGTACCTGCTGACGGCGGTCGTCCAGATCGGGTCGATGTCGTACATCCAGCGGGACCTGCACCTGTCCACCGTGTCGTACCTGCCGTCCACCGTCGGCGTCTACCTGCTCGCGATGCTGCTGACCCTGGCGGTCGGCCTCCTGGTCGGCGCGCGGTACCCGACCTCGATCGCCGCGCCCGGCATCGCCTTCATGATCATCGGCGTGGTACTCGACGTGTTCAGCCCGGACGAGCTCGTCCTGCTGGTCGGCCGGGGCCTGACCGGGCTGGGCGCGGGCGCCGCGGCCGGGGTCGCGGCGGCGCTGGCGGTGCGCATCACGGCGCGGCCGCTCGCGTACACCGCGGGCGGCCTCGGCCTGCTCGCGCTGATCGCCGGGCCGTTCGTCGGCGGCGGCATCGCGACCGTGCTCAGTTGGCGGTGGATCTTCCTGAGCACCGCGCCGCTGCTGCTGGCCGCGCTCGTCGCCACGATGATCATCGGCATCGTGCTGTTCGTGATGCGGCAGGCCCCGCACGGCCGGGCTTGACCCTGACGCGCGGGTCAGGGGTTAGCGTCACGGCGCCGTTCCCGGGGTGAGCCCGGGACTTCCGATGTCAGGAGCGCCGTATGGCACTGCCCGCTGTCTCCCGCGAGGTCCGGGTCGCCCGCCTGCCCGACGGGCTGCCCGAGCCGGAGCACTTCGCGGTCGTCGAGGTCCCCGTGCCGCCGCCCGGCGACGGGGAGGTGCTGGTGCGGAACCGGTTCTTCCAGGTGTTCCCGTCCCTGCGGACGCTGATCGGCGGCGGCGTGGCCGGGACGCCGTTCCCCGCGCTGCGGGCCGGTGACGCGCTGTTCGGCGCGGCCGTCGGCGAGGTCGTCTCGGCGGCGCCGGGGACCGGGCTCGCGGCCGGCGCGCTGGTCAGGCACTGGGCGGGGTGGCGCGAGTACGCCGTGGTCCCGGCCGGGCAGTGCGTGCCGCTGGGTGACGCGCTGCCCGATCCGGTGGCGTACCTCGGGCAGGGCGCCACCGCGTACACGGCGCTGACGCGTGACGCGCCGGTACGGCCCGGTGACACGGTGTTCGTCTCCGGCGGCGCGGGCGGCGTCGGCGTGCTCGCCGGGCAGGTGGCGCGGCTGCTGGGCGCCGGGCGGGTGATCGGCAGTACGGGGTCGGCGGAGAAGGCCGCGCGGATGGTCGGCGAGTTCGGCTACGACACCGCGCTCGTCCGCGGCGACGCCCCGATCGCCGACCAGCTCGCGAAGGCCGCGCCGGACGGCATCGACGTCTTCGTGGACAACGTCGGCGGCGAGCAGCTCCAGGCCGCGATCGGCGCGGCCCGCACGGAGGGGCGGTTCGTCATCGTCGGCGCGCTGTCCGGGCAGCTCGCGCCGGATCTCGCCGGGACGACCGCGCCGGTGGAGATCGACACCTTCCAGCTCATCGCCAGGAGGATCACGATGCGCGGCTTCGGAGGGGCCGACGAATCGGGCGGCCCGGCCGAGTGGGCCGAGCGGTTCGGCGGCTGGCTGCGCTCCGGCGCGATCACGTTCCCGCACGTACGCGTCGCGGGCATCGAGAACGCGCCGCGCGCGTTGCACGAACTGATCACCGGACGGCACCTGGGGACCGTCGTCGTGGAACCGTAGACGGCGGCGCGCTTGGAGGACTCATGCGGATCGGCGACGCCGCGGCGGCGGCCGGCACCACACCACGGGCGCTGCGGTTCTACGAGCAGCGCGGGCTTCTGCCGCCGCCGTCGCGCACGCCGAGCGGCCAGCGCGCGTACGGGCGCGGCGACGTCGCGCGCGTCCTGACCATCCGCCGCCTCCTGGCCCTCGGCCTCACCGTCGAGGACATCCGCGGCTGCGCCGACCGCCTCGACCGGCTCGACGGCGACGCGCTCCCGCCGTACGGCGGACCCCAGTGCGGCCGCAGCACCGGGGTCGCCACGCGGCGGCTGGAGGCGCTCGACGCGGAGATCGCCCGGCTGACCGTGCTGCGCGACCAGCTCGCCGCCCAGATCGGCGCCGCTACTCCTCAGGAGTGAACCCGTAGGCCGCGTCCGCGGCCGGCTCGGTGACGCGCCCGTTCGCCAGGTCCTCGCGGATCCGGGCGGCGGGCCGCCCGTGCGGGTCGCCGTGGCCGCCGCTTCCCGGGCTCTCGACGCGGAGCACGTCCCCCTGGCGCAGCCGCACACCGGACACCCGCCCGCCGGGCAGCACGCGCTCGTCGCCGCGGCCGGGGTTGAGCACGAACCGCCCGGGGCTGCCGTCGTGCCCGCCGTCCAGCCCCCACGGCCGGGACGCCTGCCGGTCGGCGTGCGCGGAGAACTCGGCCGTCGCGCACAGCACCCGTACGTCGCGCCGTACGCCGAGGCCGCCCCGGTGCGCGCCCGCGCCCCCGGAGTCGGGAATCAGCTCGTACGCGTCCACGAGCAGCGGATACTCCTGTTCCAGCGCCTCGATCGGCAGGTTCGAGGAGTTGGTGATGTGCACCTGGATCGCGTCGAGGCCGTCCTTGGCCGGCCGCGCGCCGCCGCCGCCCGCGACCACCTCCGGGTAGACGAAGAACGCGCCGTCGTGCTCGCCGGAGAACGTCACGTACGTCACCGTGCTGTGGCCGGCCGCGGGCACCCGGTCCGGCAGCGCCTGGGCCAGCGCGCCGAACACCACGTCCGCGACCCGCTGGCAGGTGTCGGTGCGCGCGGTCACCGGCGCGGGCTCGACCGGGTTGACGATGCTCCCCTCGGGCGCGGTCACCTCGACGGCGGCGAAGAACCCGCCGTTGGGCGGGATGCCCGGGTCGAGCACGGCCTTCAGCGCGTAGAAGACGGTCGCCTCAAGCGCCGGCCTGACCACGTTGATGCCGACCGGGCTCTGCGGCCCGGTGCCGGTGAAGTCGACGGCGACCCGCTGGTCCGCGATGGTCACCGCCACCGCGATCTCGGTGGCCCGCCCGTCGCTGGGGTCCATGACGTCGCGGAACCGGTAGACGCCGTCGGGGACGTCGCGCAGCGCGGCGGCCAGGCGGCGGCGCGCGTGCTCCATCAGGTACGTCGTGGCCGCCCGTACGGTGTCGCCGCCGTGCCGCTCGTGGATCTCCCGCAGCCGGCGCTCCCCGATCTCGACGGACGCGAGCTGGGCCAGCATGTCGCCGCGGCGCTCGTTGGGCAGCCGCGAGTTGAGCGTGATGAACGCCAGCGGCGCCTGCTCGGGCCCGTCGGCGGTGGCGAACCTGACCAGCGGGATGCGCAGCCCCTCCTGGAACAGCGAGGTCGAGTCGCCGGCGTTGCTGCCGGGCACGCGGCCGCCCACGTCGGAGTGGTGGGCGATGTTCGCGCTGTAGCCGATCAGCACGCCGCCCGCGAACACCGGCTTGACCATGGTGATGTCCGGCAGGTGGGTGCCGCCGCCGCGGTACGGGTCGTTGGTGACGAACACGTCGCCGGGCCGTACGGACAGCTCGGACGATTCCAGCGCGTCGATGAGGCCGAGCATCGATCCCATGTGGATGGGGATGTTCTCGGCCTGCGCGACCAGGCGGCCCCGCTCGTCGAACAGCGCGGTCGAGCAGTCGGCGCGCTCCTTGATGTTGGTCGAGTAGCTGGCCCGGCGCAGCACGGCGCCCATCTCCTCGGAGATCGTCACCAGTTGCGCGCCGATGACCTGCACGGTGATCGGGTCGAGGTCGTTCATCGCGGCTCCAGTTCGATGATGAGGACGCCGTGGTCGTCGACGCGCGCGGTGGCCGACGGGGTGATCACGGTGGTGGTGTCGAGCTGCTCGACGACCGCCGGGCCGGGCAGTACGGTGCCGGCGCCGAGCCGGGCCCGGTCGTACACCGGCGTGGTGACGGGGCCCTCGTCGTCGAAGTCGACGGTGCGCTCCCCGAGCAGCGCCGCGGCCGGGCCGGTGCCGGGCGCGGCGGCGGGCAGCTCGGGCTTGTCGACCTCGGCGGTGGCGGTGAGCTGGATCTCCACGATCTGCACCCGCGCGCCGGGGTGGGCGAAGCCGTAGCTCTTGACGTGCTCGTCGTGGAAGGCGGCGACGGCCTGGGCGAGCGTGTCCGCGTCCAGCCGCGCGGCGGCCACCACGTCGCGCGGGAGCGGCACGGGGAGCTCGAAGTTCTGCCGCGCGTACCGCATCCGGGCCACGCCCTCGATCCGGGTGGCCGCGCCGGGCGGCGCCTCGGCGTCCAGCCAGGCGCGCGCCGACGCGTGGATGCCGTGCAGCGCCTCGTTGAGCGCGTCGAGCGCGCCGTCGGCCGCGTCGGCGAGGACCGCCGTGGTGAACTCCGTACGGATGTCGGTGACGAGCAGGCCGAGCGCGCACAGCGTGCCGGGGTTCGGCGGCACGAGCACCGTGCGCATGCCGACCTCGCGGGCCACCTCGACGGCGTGCAGCGGCCCGGCGCCGCCGAACGCGACCAGCGCGTACCCCCGCGGGTCCTCGCCGGCCTCGACGGACACCTTCCGTACGGCGCCGGCCATGTTCACCGCGGCGATGCGGCCGATGCCGCGCGCGGCGGTCCTGCCGTCGGCGCCCATCGCCGCGGCCACCCGCTCGACCGCGCGCACGGCGGCCGGACGGTCGACGGCGAGCGCGCCGCCCAGGATGTACTCCGGGTTCAGCCGCCCCCGCAGCACGTTCGCGTCGGTGACGGTCGGCTCGGCGCCGCCGCGCCCGTACGCCGCCGGCCCCGGACGGGCGCCGGCGCTGCGCGGGCCGACCTGCAGCGCGCCGCCGGGGTCCACGCGGGCGATGCTGCCGCCGCCCGCGCCGACCGTGTGGATGTCCAGCGACGGGGTGCGCACCGGGCGGCCGTCGATGTGCCGCTGCGCCGAGACCAGCGCGCCGCCGCCGCGCACCAGGCACACGTCCGTGCTGGTGCCGCCCATGTCGAAGGTGATCACGTCGGCGTAGCCGGCCTGCCGCGCGACGTGCGACGCGGCCACGACGCCCGCGGAAGGGCCGGACAGCAGCGTGCTCACCGGGAACCGGCGCACCGACGACAGCGACATCATGCCGCCACTGGACCCGATGACCTTGGGCTCGACCGGCACGCCTTCGTCGCGCACCCGGTCGGCCAGGCGGGACATGTAGCGGTCGATCCGCGGCCCGACGTACGCGTTGACGACCGCCGTGGAGAACCGCTCGTACTCGCGGAACACCGGCGCGATCTCGGCGGACGTGCAGACGTACACGCCGGGCAGCGCCGCGCGCAGCCGGTCGGCGACCTCGCGCTCGTGCGCGGGGTTCCGGTAGCTGTGCAGGAAGCAGACCGCGACGGCCTCCGGCTCCTGCGCGCGCACCCGCTCGGCTACGGCGGCGACGTCGGCGGCGTCCAGCGCGACCAGCGCCTTGCCCCCGGCCGACACGCGCTCGGCCACCGGGTGGGTCATCTCGCGGGTGACCAGCGGCGGCGCCTTGTCGGCGTTCATGTCGTACAGGTCGGGCCGCTGCTGCCGGCCGATCTCCAGGACGTCGCGCAACCCGGCGGTGGTCACCAGCGCCGTACGCGCGCCGTCGGACTCCAGGACGGTGTTGGTCGCGACCGTGGTGCCGTGCCCGAGGTAGCCGACCTGGTCAGCGGACGCCCCCGCGATGCGCAGCACCTCGCGCACACCCTCGGCGACCGCCCGCGACTGGTCGTCGGTGGTCGACGGCAGCTTGTGCACGAAGAAGCGGCCGTCGGCGGTGTTCAGCGCGGTGACGTCGGTGAAGGTTCCGCCGACGTCGATACCGATGCGTAGCATGGACAACCCTTCGGATGGTCTTATCCGGTGAACAGGCGGGAGATCGCCAGGTGGTCGACGGGCACGTCGGTCCGGTCATGGAGCAGCAGGTCCGCGGCGGCCTCGGCGAACACCGGCGCCAGCTTGAAGCCGTGCCCGGAGAACCCGGCCATGACCACCACGCCGGGCCGGCCCGGGTGCCGTCCGATGACGCCGTGGTTGTCGCCGGTGTAGCCCTCCATGTACGACCGCACCGCCGACGGGCGGGCGGGCAGCCCGTCCAGGCAGCGCCCGGCGGCCGCGGCCACCCGGTCGACGTACTCGGGCTCGACCTCGCCCGCGGGCCGGTCCGGATCGTCCACCACCGCCTTCCGCACGTGCAGGTTGATCTTCACGCCGCCGCCCACGTCGGGGAAGAACGAGAACGTGTTCTCGCCGCCGCTGCGCCGGAACCCCACCGGGAACCGGTCCGGCCCCCAGCCGGGACCGGCGTCGAACCAGGACAGCACCGCGCGGCGGATCTCCACGTCCGGCGCCAGCTCCGGCACCAGGCTATGGATCCACGGCCCGGTGCACACCACCACCTGGTCGAACGCCTCGGTGTGCCGCTCGCCGCCGGCCTCGTACGTCACCGACACACCGGACACCGTGTCCTCGACGGCGACGACCGGTGTGTGCGTGCGCACCCGCGCCCCGGCCGCCTCCGCGAGGCGCGCGACCGCTTTGACGGCGCGGCTCGGGTACAGCAGGCCGCCGTCGCGGTCGAGCAGCATGACGTCCTCGGGCGACACCCGGTGCCGCGGGAACCGGTCCGTGCCGACGCGGGCCACGTCCACGCCGCACCGCTCGGCCACGTCGAGCACCGTGCGCACGTCCGGGTCGCCGGCCAGGCCCACGGTGAGCGCGCCGCACGGTTCGAAGAGCCGCACACCGGCGCGCTCCCCCAGGTCGCGCCACGCCTCGCGGGCCCGGCGCAGCAGGGGCACGTACTGCCCGCCCTCCTTGTACGCGACGCGGAAGATGCGGGTCTCGCCGCCGGCCGCGCCGTGCTCGTGGCCCAGGCCGTACCGCTCGAACCCGGTGGCCGGAATTCCGCGGACGGCCAGCTCGCGCAGGATCTGGCTGCCCATCGTGCCGACCCCGATCACGGCGACCCGGGGCGGCTGAGGTGGCTTCATCGTCGTTTCTCCACTGATCGCCGAAACGCCGGAAACGTAGCATATACTTCATGAGGACACCAATGAGCGACGCAAATACTTCATCGACGGGCGGTCTCGGGCAGCGGATCCGCCGGGCGGGCAAGCTGGCCGCCGGCGAGCGCGCCGTCGTCGACTACCTGCAGCGGCACCCCGAGGAAGCGGCGATCTCCTCGGCCGCGCGGCTCGGCGAGGCCACCGGCACCAGCGACGCGACGGTGATCCGCACGGTGCGCAAGCTCGGCTTCGACGGGCTCGGCGACCTCAAGCGCAGCCTCGTCGAGCACCTCACCCGCCGCCGCGACCCCGCGCGCGTCATGGGCGACCGGGTGCGGCGGCTGAGCGGCGCGGGCCAGGGCACGCTGCCGTCGGTGATCAACGCCGGGCTCGCGCTGCTCGGCGACGTGCCCGCCGTGCTCGACGACGGCGCCTGGGAGAACGCGGTCGCCGCGGTCCGCGACGCCGCGCACGTCTGGACGTACGGCATCGGGCCGAGCGCCAGCGTCGCCGACTACTTCGCGGTCAGCCTCAGGCGCGCCGGCAAGCCCGCGGACGCCTGGACCGCCACCGGGTTCAGCCTCGCCGACGACGTGCTGCGGCTGCGGCCGCCGGACGCCGTCGTCGTGGTCGCGCCGCTGCGGATGTTCCGCGAGATCGGCGTCATCCTGGACCACGCCCACCGCGTCAAGGCGGCGAGCGTCCTGCTCACCGAGGCCGCGGACGAGGCGGCGGGCACCCGGGCCGGCACCGTCCTCGCGCTCCCCGACTCCACCGACGACGCCGCCAACGAGATCCTCGCGCCGCTGGCGATCGTGCACGCGCTGGTGCTCGAGCTCGTCGCCGCGGACCGCGGACCGGCGGTCGACCAGTACGAACGGCTCAACCGGATGCGCGCGGAGATCGCCGGCACGGACCTCGACCTCCGGCCGCTCCCGGAGGCCTGACCCGCGCGGACGAAGTATTCACGACGACATCTTCCCGTCCGGCGACGTGTTCGCTACGCTCCTGCCCCATGTCCGTACCCACCGCAGCACCACCGGAGCAGCGCTCCCTCGCCAGGCGCGCCCTGTGGGCCACCTGGTCCGGTTGGGGCCTCGACGGCTTCAACAAGCAGATCCTGCCGCTGGCCATGGCGGGGATCCTCATGGCGCTCGGGCTGACGAAGGCGCACGCCGGCGTGATCACGGGCACGGTCGCGGTGGTGACCGCGGTCGGCGGCATCATCGGCGGCCGCCTCGCCGACCGCTACGGCCGCGTCCGCGTGCTCGTCGCGATCATGATCGGCTACAGCGTCAGCACGGCGCTGGTCGCGGCCGCGCAGAACTTCGTCCAGCTCCTGCTCCTGGTCTCGCTGTCGGCGCTGTTCCTCGGCGCCGAGTGGCCGGTCGGCGCGTCGCTGATGTCGGAGTACGCCCAGCACGGCAAGCGCGGACGGCTGCTCGCCTGGGTGCAGTCGGCGTGGTCGGTCGGGTGGGCGCTGGCCAACCTGTCCTTCCTCGTCAGCAACCTGCTGTTCCCGTCGACGGTCGCCTGGCGGGTCATGTTCGCGGTCGGCCTGCTCCCGGCGATCGCCGCGGCGGTGATCCGCCGTACGCTG
This sequence comes from Streptosporangiaceae bacterium, assembly GCA_036502625.1. Lineage (GTDB taxonomy): Bacteria > Actinomycetota > Actinomycetes > Streptosporangiales > Streptosporangiaceae > DASXYG01. The sequence continues at coordinate 31,316 of DASXYG010000096.1, read as the reverse complement.
CGCGACGCGCCGAGGGCCGCCGCGCCCGCGCAGACGCCCGGCGAGCGGCCGGCCGGCGTGTACCGCGAGCTGTTCCGGCCGCCGCTGCGGTCGCGGCTGATCGTCGGCGCGCTGTTCGGCGCCACCGGCCTCGGGAGCACGCAGGCGATCCAGACCTGGATCCCGCTGTACCTCTCGGAGGAGCGCGGCCTGAGCATCAGCGGCACCGCGACGTTCCTCTGGCTGATGATCGCCGGGAACTGGGTCGGCTACATCGCGGGCGGCTACCTGCACGACGGGGTGGGCCGCCGGTGGGCGTTCACCGCCTTCTACCTGGGCACCGCGGTGTTCGGGCTGATGTTCCTGCTCGTCGACGTGCGCGAGATGTGGTTCGGGCTGCTGATGTCGCTGCTGGTCGGGTTCTTCATGGCCGCGCAGGCCTCCGGCAAGGGCGCGCTGTTCACCGAGCTGTTCCCGGCCCGCGTACGGGCGTCCGGAGCGGGCGTGTGCTACGAGTTCGGCGCCGCGTTCACCGGGCTGATCTCCGCGCTCATCGGCTGGGGCTCGGAGACGATCGGGCTCGGCAACGCGATCGCCGTGGCGCTCGGCGTGTGCACGGTGGCGACGCTGATCTTGATCTGGCTGCTGCCGGAGACCCGGGACTGGGAGCTCGCCTGATGGCCGTGCTGGTGGCGTGCGAGGGAGACGCCGCGGTCGCGGGCGAACGCGTGCTGCGTTCGGGCGGGTCCGCGGTGGACGCCGCGGTCGCGGCCGCGTTCGCCCAGGCCGTGCTGAACCCGCTGATGTGCGGGCTGGGCGGCTCGGCGCTGGTGCTGTACGCCGACCTGCGCACGGGCGCGGTCACCGCGATCAACGGCGAGGCCGCCACCGGCAGCCGTCCCGTGCCGTCCGCGTGGACGGCCGAGTTCCTGGGCCGGGTGGAGACGTTCGGCCGCTACGCGATCACGAGCGAGCGCAACCAGGTGGGGCCGGCGTCGGTCATGGTCCCCGGGTTCGTCGACGCGATGGACCTGCTGCTGCGCCGGTACGGGTCCGGGCGCGTCGGCCTCGGCGGCGTGCTCGCGCCGGCGACCGCGTTCGCGCGCGACGGCTTCGAGGTGAGCCCGTACATCGCGCAGTGGTGGCGGGCCGACGGCGCGGGCGACTCCAACGCCGGCCGGCCCGGCTATCCCACGCTGGCCGCGAAGATGGCCGCGAACCCGCGCGCCGCCGCGCGCTACCTGCACCCCGACGGCTCCGGCTACCGCGCGGGCGAGCGCTTCGCCCAGCCGTGGATCGCCGACATCCTCGACCGTCTGGCCGCCGCCGGGCTCGCCGACTTCCTGCACGGGCAGCTCGGCGGCGTCCTCGGCCACGCGCTGGAGCGCGACGGGTCGCTGGTCGCGCGGGCCGACGTCGCCGCGTACGAGGCCGAGGAGTCCCCCGCCGTCCGCCACACGATCGGCGGCCACACGGTGCACACCGCGCCTCCCCCGAGCCCCGGCCTGCAGGTCGTGCAGATGCTGGCCATCGCGCACGGGCTCGGCCTCGGCGCGGCGGCGCTCGACGCGGACGCCACCGACCTGCTCGCGAAGACCATGCGGGCGAGCTTCGCCGACAACCGCTACATCAAGGCCACCCGCCCGGCCGACGCGGAGCGCACGGCGCACGCCGTCCTCGACGACGACGCCGTCCGCGCGTGGGCCGACCGGATCAGGTCCGGCGACCCGGTCGTCGTCGCGGGCGAGGCGCCCGGCGACGGCACGACCCACGTCACCGCGGTCGACGGCGACCACGCCGTCTGCATCACCCACTCGGCCGGCTCGGTCGGCGGCAGCGCGTACCTGGTGCCGGAGCTCGGCTACCTGCTCAACAACTTCCTCGGCCACTTCGACCCGCGTCCCGGCGCGCCCGGCTCGATCCGGGCGGGCGCGCGGATCGGCACCGGCGCGCCGCTGATCGGATTCGACCGCGACGGGTTCGCCCTCGCCGCGGGCGCGCCGGGCGGCAGCCGGCTGATCACCGCGACGTACCAGGTCGCGCGCGCCGTGCTGTTCGGCGGCGCGGACGCCGAGACCGCCGTCGCGCTGCCCCGGGTGCACAGCGAGGAGGACCGCACGGTGTTCGTGGAGCCCGCGCAGGACGGCGCGGTCGCCGGGCGGCTGCGCGCGCTCGGCAACGAGGTCGTCATCTCCGACTACATGTCCCGCGTCCAGGCCGTGAGCCGCGACCGCGACGGCGCGCTCAGCGCGGGCTCGGACCCGCGCGGCGGGCGCGGCGTGGCCGTCGTCCCGTAGCCGCGTGCCGGACCGGCGGAGGGTTGCGGCCGTGATCGGATGCAGTGTATACAACGGATGCATGACATCCAGTGGGCGGCGCGGGCGGTCGCCGGAAGACATCGAGCGGCTGCTCAGGCAGGCCATCTCCGGCGGTGTGCTGCCGCCGGGCCACCGGCTCGTGCACGAGGAGCTCGCCGACCGGTTCGGGGTGAGCCGCATCCCCCTGCGGGAGGCGCTGCGCACGCTGGCCGCCGAGGGGCTCGTGCGCATCGAGCCGGGCCGCGGCACCTTCGTCACCGAACTCGACCTCGACGAGATCGACGAGATCTACGAGCTGCGCCGGCTCATCGAGCCCAGCTTCGCCCTACCGGTCGTCATGCGCGCGGGCCCGGCCGACATCGACCGGCTGCACGACATGGCGAAGCGGATGGACGGCAAGGACGCCATGCCCGCCGACGACTGGTCCCGGCTGAACTTCGCGTTCCACCTCGACATGTACCGGCTGGCCGGGCGGCCCATGACGTACGCCGTGATGTCCCGGCTGTACCACCAGTTGGAGCCGTACTCGCGGTTCTACGTGCACGCCACCCACTCCCACGACCGGGTGCAGCACGAGCACCACTCCATGATCGGCGCGCTGCGCGAGCGCCGCGCCGAGGGGCTCGAACGGTCGATCGTCGACCACATCGAGGGCGGCCGCGAGGGCCTCACCCAGGCCTGGCGCGCCCGCCAGCAGCCGGCCCCCGACCCGTTCACCGCCCGCGACCTGGAAGGACGCCCATGACGGAGACCACGCCGGCGTACGCGCGGCAGGCCGGGCGGCTGCGCGACATCCGGCCGTCGCCGATCCGCGCCGTCTTCGACCGTGCGCACGAGCTGGAGGCCGCGGGCACGCCGATCGTGCACCTGGAGATCGGCCGCCCCGACTTCGACACGCCCGCCGGGATCAAGCGGGCCGCCACGGCGGCGCTGGACGCCGGGGCCGTGCACTACGGGCCCAACGCGGGCGTGCCGGAGCTGCGCGCCGCGATCTCCGACCACCTCCACGGGCGCGACGGCGTGCGCTACGCGGCGGCCGGCGGCGTGCTGGTCACGATCGGCGCCAACGAGGCGGTCTTCCTCGCGGTCATGGCGTACTGCGGGCCCGGCGACGAGGTGATCGTGCCGGTGCCCGCGTGGGCGCACTACGCGGAGTGCGTACGGCTCGCCGGCGCGACGCCGGTGCCGCTGCCGCTGGACCCCGCGTCCGGCTACCGGCTCGACCCGGACGCGCTGGCCGCCGCCTGCACGCCGCGCACCCGCATGATCGTCGTCTGCACGCCGAACAACCCCACCGGCACGGTCGCTGACCGCGCCACGCTGGAGCGCGTCGCCGAGGTCGTGGCCGGCACGGACGCGCTGGTGCTGTCCGATGAGATCTACGCCGAGCTGGTGTACGACGGCGCCGAACACGTGTCGCCCGCGTCCGTCGGCGCGCTCGGCGAGCGCACGCTGACCGTCGGCGGCCTGGCGAAGTCGCACGCGATGGACGGCTGGCGGATCGGCTGGCTGGCCGGCCCGCCGGACCTCGTACGCCCGGCGCTGCGGGTGCGGCAGTTCACCACGGTGTGCCCGACGACGTTCACCCAGGCCGGCGCCGTCCACGCGCTGCGCGAGAGCGCCGCCGAGAGCGCCGCCATGCGCGCGGCGTTCGCCGAGCGGCGCCGCGCCGGGCTCGACCTGCTGGCCGGGCAGGACGTGCTGAGCGTCAGCCCCAGCGACGGCGCCTTCTACTTCTACCTGCGCTATCCCGACACCTTCGAGCCCGCCGAGCAGTTGGTGTGGCGGCTGCTGGAGGAACGGCACGTCGCCGTGGTGCCCGGCACCGCGTTCGCGCCCGCCGACCGCCACGCCTTCCGCGTGTCGTACGCCTGCGACATCGACGACCTGCGCACCGGCCTGACGCGCGTCATCGCCGCGTTCGCCTGACCCCGCCCCCGAATCCGAGGACCCCATGTCACTTCCCGTACGGCGGCGCGCCGCCGTGGTCTCCGCGCTCCGCGAGCTCGACTGCGACTTCGTGGCGTACGTGCCGTCCAACAGCATCGCCGACATCATCACCGGCCTGGAGGACGCCGACGGCCGGACGACCGTCTTCCCCGTCTCGCGCGAGGAGGAGGCGGTCGGCGTGGTCGGCGCGCTGCCGCTGGCCGGGCGGTTCGGCGCGATCGTCATGCAGGACAACGGCTTCGGCAACGCGCTCACCGCGCTGACGACGTTCGCCCTGGCGTACCACCTGCCGCTGCTGATCGTCGCGAACACGCGCGGCGGGCTCGGCGAGTACAACTCCATGATCCACAGCGTCAGCGAGCCGGTGCCGGCGCTGCTGCGCGCGTCCGGCATCCCGGTGTTCGGGCTCGACCGGCGGACCGGGCCGGAGGACTGGCACGGCGTCGTCGCCGAGGCCGGGCGGCACGCGCGGATGACGCACCGGCCGGTCGTCGTGCTGATGGAGTTCTTCGACACCGCGAAGGGGGACGCCGCGTGAGGCGCATCGACGCGCTCGGCGTGATCAGCGAGCTGGGCGCCGACCTGCCGGTCGTCGCGACGTGCGCGGCCACGAGCCGGGAGCTCGCCGCCGTCGCCGACCGGCCGAACCACCTGTACCTGCTGGACTCCATGGGCCTGACCACGTCCGTCGGCACCGGCCTCGCGCTGGCCTGCGCCGGGTCGCCGGTCTCGCACGTGATCACCGTGGACGGCGACGGCTCGCTGCTGATGAACCTCGGCGCGCTGGCCACCGCCGGCTTCCTCGCGCCCGCGCCGCTGCTCGTGGTGCTGCTCGACAACGGGGTGTACGCCTCGACCGGCAACATCCCGACGCAGGCGGCGCGCATCGACCTGGGCGCGGTGGCCGCGGCCTGCGGGCTGAACGTCGCGGCGGCCGGCACACCGGAGGAGCTGCGCGCCGGGCTGTCCGCGATGCTCGGCGCGCCCGGCCCGCACCTGCTGCACGTACGGATCGAGCCCGGCAACGAGCCGGGCACGCCGCTGCTGCTCGACGACCCGGTGGTGCTCGGCGACCGGTTCCGTACGTGGCTGACCGCGCGGCTGGAAGGGGCGGCCCGATGACGATCGCGATCAACACCGACGTCGCCGAGGGGTTCGGGGTCTGGCGCATCGGCGACGACGACGCGCTGCTGGAGCTGGTCACCTGCGCGAACGTGGCGTGCGGCTTCCACGCCGGCGACCCGGACATCCTGCGCGGCATCTGCGCGACCGCCGTGGAGCGCGGCGTGGCCATCGGCGCGCAGGTCAGCTACCGCGACCTGGCGGGGTTCGGGCGGCGGCGCATCGACATACCGCGCGCCAGCCTGGTCAACGACCTGCTGTACCAGATGGGGGCGCTGGAGGCGTTCGCCAAGGTCGCGGGCGGTGCGGTGCGGTACGTCAAGGCGCACGGCGCGCTGTACAACGTGGCCGCGCGCGACGAGGAGCACGCGGCGGCCATCGTGGAGGCCGTCCGGCTGTACGACCCGGACCTGCCGCTGCTGTGCCAGCCGGACACCGCGCAGTGGCGCCACGCCGAGGACGCCGGGCTGACGCCGCTGGCCGAGGCGTTCATCGACCGCGGCTACACGCCCGAGGGCCTGCTGGTGCCGCGCGGCACCGAGGGCGCGCTGATCACCGACCCGGAGACCGCCGCGCGCCGCGCCGTGCGCATGGTGACCGAGGGCGTGGTCGACGCGGTGGACGGCACCCCGGTGACGATCAACGCGGCCGCGCTGTGCGTGCACAGCGACACCCCGGGCGCCGCCGAGATCGCCCGCGCCGTACGCGACGCGCTGACCTCCGCGGGCGTGGAGCTCGCGGCCCTGTGACCCGTAGCCGCGTGACGTCCACGGGCCCGGAGCCGGTCGTCCACCGGATGGGCGACCGCGCCCTGCTGGCCGAGCTCGGCGACACGTCCGAGGTCCACGCGCTCGCCGCGGCGGTCCGCCGTACGATCGGCCACCTCCTGCGCGAGCTGGTCCCCGGCGCCCGCACCCTCCTCGCGGTCGCCCACGACCCCGCCGACCTCGAACAGGTCGCCGACGCCCTGGCCACGCCCCTGGAACCGGGGGCCGGTGCGGCCGGCTCCGGTGCGGTGGGGCGGCTCATCGAGGTGGCGGTCCGCTACGACGGGCAGGATCTGGAGGCGGTGGCCGGGCACACCGGGATACCCGTCGAGCAGATTCCCGCCGTGCACGCCGATGTCGAGCACACCGTCGCGTTCTTCGGCTTCGCGCCCGGGTTCGGCTACCTCGACGGGCTGCCGGCCGCGCTGCGCGTGCCGCGGCTGCCGAGCCCGCGCGTCCGGGTCGAGGCCGGGGCGGTGGCCATCGCCGGCCTCCAGTCGGTCGTCTACCCCGGCGGCACGCCGGGCGGCTGGTACGTCATCGGCCACGCCGACCTCCCCCTCTGGCGCCCGGCCCACGACCCGCCCACCTTGTTCCAGCCGGGCGACCGCGTGGTCTTCCGGGACGCCCGGTGATCGAGGTGCTGCGCCCCGGGCCGCTGGCCACCGTGCAGGACGCGGGCCGCCACGGCCACGCCCACCTCGGCGTCGGCCACGCCGGCGCGGTCGACGCGGACGCGTACGCGCTGGCCAACCGCCTCGCCGGCAACCCGTACGGCGCCGCCGCGATCGAGCTGACCCTCGGCGGCGCGGCGCTGCGCTTCCGCCGCCCGGCCAGGTTCGCGCTGACCGGCGCCCCCGCCCCCGCCGCCCTGGACGGCAGGCCCGCGGCGTACGGGCGGCCCGAGTACGCGCCGCGCGGCGCCGTGCTCACCCTCGGCGCGCCCGACCTGGGCGTGCGCACGTACCTCGCGGTCGGAGGCGGCATCGACGTGCCGCCGACCCTCGGCAGCCGGTCGACGGACACCCTGTCCGGCCTCGGCCCGCCGGTGCTCGCCGCCGGCGACCTGCTGCCCGTCGGCCCCGCCGCGCGATCCGCGGCCGCCGCCGACTGGACCCCGCCGCGCCTCCCGGCCGCCCTCGCGACCGTACGGGCCACCCCCGGGCCGCGGGCCGCCTGGCTGACGGACGCCGCCGCCGCGCGGCTCTACGCCCACCCGTGGGAGGTGACCGCCGACGCCAACCGGGTCGGCGTACGGCTGCGCGGCCCGGCGCTCGACCGCACCGTGACCGGCGAGCTGCCCAGCGAGGGCATGGTCGCCGGCGCGGTGCAGCTCCCGGCGTCCGGGCAGCCGATCGTCTTCCTCGCCGACCACCCCACCACCGGCGGCTACCCCGTCGTCGCGGTGGTCGCCGAGCCGGACCTGCCGCTCGTCGCGCAGGCCAGACCCGGGCAGCGGCTGCGGTTCGCGGCCGTGCCGCACCCCTTCCCGGTCCCCACCGAGCTTCGACCGGCGTGACGCCCCCCGCGACGCCGACGCCGTACGCCCCCGCGCACGGCGAAATTGGAGGCCCCCCATGACAACACCGACCTCGTCCATGCGGCGCGTGGTGCTCGCCGCGATGGTCGGCACCACCATCGAGTGGTACGACTACTTCCTCTACGGCACGGCCGCGGCCACCGTCTTCAACAAGCTGTTCTTCCCCGGCTTCTCCCCCACCGCGGGCACCCTCGCGTCGCTGTCCACGTTCGCCGTCGGGTTCCCCCGCCCGTCGCCCCCCACCACCCCTAATCGTGGCGCTTCGCGCCGCAGTATTTCCTGCGGCCGCTCGGCGCGATCGTCTTCGGGCACCTCGGCGACCGGCTCGGCCGCAAGGCCGCGCTGACCGCGACGCTGGCGGTCATGGCGCTGGGCACGTGCCTGGTCGGGCTGATGCCGACGTACGCGTCCATCGGCGTGGCCGCGCCGATCCTGCTCGCGGTGCTGCGGTTCCTGCAGGGCATCGGGCTGGGCGGCGAGTGGGGCGGCGCGGCGCTGCTGATCGTGGAGCACGCGCCCACCCGGCGGCGCGGCTTCTTCGGGAGCATCCCCGGCATGGGCATCCCCGGCGGGCTGCTGCTGGCCAGCGCCGTGTTCGCGCTGGTGAACACGATGCCGGACGCGGAGTTCCTGAGCTGGGGCTGGCGGGTGCCGTTCGTGTCGTCCGTGGTGCTGCTGCTGGTCGGCATCTTCATCCGGCTGCGGGTCGCGGAGTCGCCGGTGTTCCGGCGCGCGCGGGAGGCCCGTACGCCGGACCAGGAGCGGGTGAGCCCGCTGGGCGCGCTGATGCGCACGGAGAAGCGGTTCGTCGCGATCGCCGCGGGCGGGCGGTTCGCCGGGGACGTCAGCTTCTACATCAGCAGCACGTTCCTGATCGCGTACGTCTCCGGGCCGCTGCTGCTCGGGCGGGCGCTGGGGCTGCGGGCGCAGCTCGTCGGGGCGGCCGTGGAGCTGGTCATGATCCCGGTGTTCGGGCTGCTCACCGACCGGGTGGGGCGGCGTCCGGTGTACCTGCTCGGGTTCGGGCTCGCCGCGCTCGTCGCGGTGACGATGTTCCCGATGCTGGCCACGAAGTCCGCCGCGGCGGTGATCACGGTGGCGGTGCTCGGCATCGGGATCACGAACGCGGCCAACACCGCGCCGCAGTGCTCGTTCTACGCGGAGCTGTTCGGCACCGGCTTGCGCTACACGGGCGCGTCCCTCGGCTACCAGCTCAGCTCCCCGCTGGCCGGCGGCCTCGCCCCGCTGATCGCCACGGGCCTGCTGGCCTGGGCCAACGGCGCCACGTGGCCGGTGGTGCTCTACATGTTGGTGATCTGCGCCATCTCGGCCACCGCCGTACTGCTCGCCCCGGAGACACGGGGGCGCGAGATCGACGCCGCCGAGCCCGCGGCGGAGACACTGTCCCGCACGTGACCACCACGGAACCGAGGAGAACGGAGGAGCGCATGGCGGGCGTAGTCGAGGTGCCGGTGGTGCTGTCCGGATACGGCGCGGTCGGCCGCGCGTACGCGGCGGAACTGGCCGGGCGCGGGGCGGAGCTCGCGGCGGCGTACGGGGTCCGTCCGTACGTGGTGGCCGTACGGGGGGCGACGGGCGAGTGCCGGGTAGCGCCAGATGGGGGCGGAGGCGGCGCGGCAGGCGAGGGCCGGATGGCTCCGGATTGGGGCGGAGGCGGCGCGGCGAGCGAAGGCCGGATGGCTCCGGATTGGGCGGTGCCTCCTCGGTCGCGGTGGGGGGCTGTGTCCCCGTTCGAGGGGTTGCTTGCCGAGGCGCGGCCGGTGGTGTTCGCGCAGGCGGTGCCGTCGTCCGCGGAGGTCGCGCCGGTCGCGGCGGCCGAGGCACGGGCCGCGCTGCGCCGCGGCGTGCACGTGGTGACCGCGACCAAGAGCCACCTGCTCGGCGACTGGCGCGCGCTGCGCGAGGCGGCCCGCGAGGGCGGCGCCGAACTGCGGTTCTCCGGGGCGACCGGCGCCGCGCTCCCGGCCGGCGACGTCGCCAGGAAGAGCCTCCTCGGGTTCGGCTGCCGGGCGATCCGCGCCTGCCCGAACGGCACCAGCACGTACGTCCTTGACCTGATGGCCTCCGGCGCCACTCTGGACGAGGCGCTCGCGGACGCCCGGGGCCGCGGCATCGCGGAGGCCGACCCCACCGCCGACCTCTCCGGCACGGACGCGGCCACCAAGGTGCGCCTGCTCACCGGCCTGGCCTGGGGCTGGGACGTGAGCGCCGCCGCCGTACGGCCAGCCCCCATCACCGCCGCGACCGCCACGGCCGCGCGGGCCGCGGCGGCGGACGGTCACCGCCTCCGCGCCGTAGCCACCGCCCGCGCCGACCGCCCCGGCGAGATCACCGTGGACCTGACCCCGACCGCCCCCGGCGACCCCCTCCACGCGATCACCGGCCCCGACAAGGCGGTCGTCTTCGACTGCGGCGACGCCGGCGAGATCACCGTCTCCGGCGGCCGCTCCAGCCCCAGAGGCGCCGCCCTGGCCCTCCTCAAGGACACCCTCGCCGTGGCGATCACCCGATGACCCCCCGCCTCATCACCGCCACCCACCTCTTCGACGGCCACACCCTCCACTCCGCCCCCACCACCCTCTCCGCCTCAACCCCCACCCGCACCCTCTCGGCCCCATCCCCCGCCACAGGGCCGGACGGGCACGGCACCTCCACCCCCTCCGCAGGACCGGACGCGCGCGGCACCTCCACCCCCTCCGCCACCGCGGGGCCGGACGGGCGCGCTACCCCCACCCCCGCCTCCACCTCCACCCCCCACGCACCCGGCGTGGGCTCCGAGTGTCGTGTGGCGGTTCTTGTGGAGGATGGGCGGGTCGTGGCGGTGGGCGGGCTTGCGGAGCTGACCGCCCGTGGTACCCGGGGCGTCCAGGTGGACCGGTATCCGGGCGGCACCATCTCCCCCGGCCTCATCGACGCCCACGTGCACCTCACCATGCCCGGCGACGGCACCGCGTACGAACCCGCCGCGGGCGCGCCGGCCGCGACCCGCCTGGCCCTGGCGGTCGCGAACCTGCGGGCGCACCTGGCCGCGGGGGTGACCACCGTACGGGACCTCGGCTCGCACCTCGACCTGCTCGCCTGGACGCCGGACGCGGCGTACGCGCTGCCCCGGCTGCTGCGCGCGGGGCCGCCGGTCACCACGGCGGGCGGGCACATGCGGCTCTTCGGCGGCGAGGTCGCGGACGCCGCGGGCGCGGCGCGGCTGGCGCACCGCAACCTGGACGCGGGCGCGGACGTGATCAAGATCGTGGCCAGCGGCGGCGGCACGGTGGGCACGGTCCCGCACGAGGCCAGCCTGGACCGCGCCGTCATCGCCACCGCCGTGGACGCCGCGCACACCAGGCACCGCCGCGCCACCACGCACGCCATGTCGAACGCCTCCATCCGCCGCGCGGTCGAGGCCGGCACGGATGGCGTCGAGCACCTCGCGTTCCTCACCCCGGACGGCGCGAGCGGCTTCGACGCGGACGTCGCCGAGCTGGCGGTCGCGCGCCGCGTCGTGTTCGGCTCCACCCTCGGCGTGAACCACGCGTACATCGCCGCGGCCGAACGCGGCGACCTCGACCCGTACGAGCTGGACGCCCAGCGCGAGCGCACCGCGTCGTACGTGCGCAACGCCGCGCTGCTGCGCGCGGCCGGCGCGCTCATCGTGCCCGCCTCGGACTCCGGCTGGAAGCACACCCGGTTCGGCGGCTTCGCCACCGAGCTGCGCCTGCTCGCCGCGGCGGGCTACCCCCCGATCGAGGTCCTCCGCCTGGCGACCAGCTTCGCCGCCGCGTACGTCGGCCTCGGCGACCAGGTCGGCGCCCTCGCCCCGGGCCTGCGCGCGGACATCGCCGTGTTCGACGGCGACCCCGCGCGCGACATCACCCGTACGGCGGCCGTCCGCGCGGTCTACCGCGACGGCCTCCGCGTCAGCACGGGTCAGCGGTAGTTGGCCATGAGGCGTACGGCCATCGCGGTGCCCTGGATGACCACGCCGTCCTCGATCAGCGCGGCGACCTCGGACTCGGGCAGCCCGGCGGCGCGCAGCACCTCGGCGGAGTGCTCACCGATGCCCGGCGGGGTCAGCGTGTCGGTGCGCTGCGTCCGGCTGAACGCGGCGAACCGCCCGGCGGTCGTGTACGGCGTGCCGTCGGCGGACGTGTGGTGGTGGACGAGCCCGGCGGCCATCAGGCGGTCGTCGCGCAGCAGCTCGGTGATGTGCCGGGCGGGCACGGCGGGCACCCGCGCCGCGGTGAGCAGCCGCGCCGCCTCGTCGCGCGGCACCGTGGCCAGCGCGGCGGCCAGCGCGGCGTCGAGCCCGGCGGCGTCCCGTACGGCGGGGACGTCCAGCCCGGCGGCGCGCAGCGCGTCCTGGTCGACCTCCGCGTACGCCGCGTCGACGCGCACCCAGCCGTCGGCGACCGTGTAGTAGCGGCGCAGCGGCGCGCGCCCGGCGAAGTCGCGGCCGCCGGTGAGCGCGGGCGGCCGCCCGGCGAAGCGGGTCAGCTCGCCGGACTGCGTGACGGTCGAGGCGCCGACCAGCGACGTCCAGATCCGCTGCCCCGCCCCCGTACGGCCGCGGTGGATCAGCGCCGTGGTGATCGCGAACGTGGCCAGCACGGCGGACGTCACGTCGTTGATCGCGATCGTGTAGAAGACGGGCTCGTCGTCGCCGCCCTGGGCGGTCATCATGCCGCCCGCCGCCTGGAGGATGGGGTCGAAGCCGGGCAGGTGCGACATCGGGCCGCCCTCGCCGAACCCGGTGAGCGACAGCGTGACGATCTCCGGGTTGGCCGCGGCCAGGTGGTCGTACGTGATCTTCAGCGTCTCCAGCACGCCCGGCCGGTAGTTGTCGATGACGACGTCCGCGCCGGCCGCGAGCTGGTAGAACGCCGCCTGGCCCGGCGGTTTCCGCAGGTCGATGGCCAGGCCGCGCATGCCGCGGTTGAACGTGAAGCCGCGGGCGCGGAACGAGTCGCCCGCGGGCGGCTCCACCTTGGTCACGGACGCCCCGAGCTCGGCCAGCAGCGCGCCCGCGTACGGCCCGGCGAGGATCGCGCCCAGGTCGAGCACCCGGTAGCCGGCCAGCGGCCCGGCCGTACTGGGCGCGTCCGTGCCGGGTTCCGGGCTGTACGGGCGCGGTTCCCACGGCCGTACGGTCGCGTCGTGCTCGCCGAGCCGCGGCGCCGGCCCGTGCACCGCGCCCGGCGACCCGGTCAGCACGACCGGCACGCCCGGCATGACGACCCGGCCGCGTTCGGGGTCGTCCACCTCGGCGCGCATGCCGATGGCGGCGATCTGCGGATGGTCCAGCCAGTCGGAACGTTCCAGCAGGGGCCCGGCCGGCACGTCGGCGGTGCGCAGCACCTCCAGCCAGTGCGCGCGCGGCGCCGAGGCGAACACCGACTCGATGCGCTTGCGCACCCAGCCCCGGTTGTCCGGGAGGATCATGCCCTCGAGCCCGCCGCCGAGCCGCGCGTCGTCGCGGATGTCCTCGATGTCCAGCGCGGCGACCAGCGCGGCCTGGAACTTCGGGGTCAGCGCGGCGACGAACATCCAGCCGCCGTCGCCGCACTGGTAGCGGGAATACGCCGGGCTCGGTCCGCCGGGCCCGAAGTTCGCCACCACGGGCGGCGCCGACGGGTCCAGGGTGAGGCTGCTCGTCCCGGCCTCCATCATCGCGTGCACGCCGCTGACCGTGACGGTCTGCCCGCGCCCGGACGCGCGCCGCTCGATCAGCGCGGCCAGCCCGCACGTGGCCGCCCACACGCCCTGGATGTACAGGAGCTGCGGGGTGACCATCTCCACCGGCCCGCCGTACCAGGACGCCTGCCGCAGCGCCACACCGGTGGCCGCGGCGAGCAGGCCGTGCGACTCCTTGCCGCCGTACCAGGGCGGCGTGCCGTGGTACGGCGGGACCGACAGCACGACGAGCCCGGGGTGGTCGCGCGCCAGGGCCGCGACGTCGACGGGCGCGGGCTCGCCCACGACCAGGAGGTCGGCGCCGGGCAGCAGCGCGTCGAGCCGGGCGCGGCCGTCGTCGGTGGCGAGGTCGCAGACGATGCCGCGCTTGCCCCGGTTCCACGTCGGGAACCCCGGGTCGGACCGCGCCGGGTCGCCGTCCGGCGGCTCGATCTTGACGACGTCGGCGCCGAAGTCGGCGAGGAACATCGTCGCCACCGGTCCCGCGATTCCCGTGCTGAGGTCGATCACCCGTACGTCGCCGAGCGCGTCCAATTCCACCACCGTGTCCTCGTCCGGTCTCCGAGCACGCCATGAATTCGACCAGGCCGGCGGGAACGCGGGCACCACTATGCGCCCCCAGGTCGAGGGGTTGTCCGACGCTATGGCCACGCTCCGTCATGTCGCCGGCGGCACGACGAGCTCGGGGAATTCCGGGGGAACGGGTATCGGGATTCGCGGGAGGATTTGTTGTGTCGTCCGAATTATGTACCGATGTCCGCATCATGAATCGAATGCGATATCGGTGTCAAGTACGGATCATCCATTCGAGAATTGCTACCGTTCGGTAATCGAATTCCCGTGCCGCGATGCGGTCCCGCCGCTACCGGGCGTCCCTATTCGACGAGCGCCGCGAGCCGCGCCAGCGACTGCTCCCACCCGGCCTCGTTGTCGGCGGCGGGCACGGTGTCCGGCAGGCCGGCGTGGACGGCGTCCAGGTCGGTGCCGCCGTCGGCGTCGGTGAGCGTGATCGTGATCGTCATCTCGCCGCGCAGCGCCGGGTCGTCGGACTCGAACTCGTCGACCTCGACGATCAGCTCGTCCGGCACGAGCCGCGCGAACCGCCCGTGGTAGGTGTCCGTACGGCCGCCGGACTTGCCGGCCCGGTCGGGAGCGTCGTACGTCAGCGAGATGCGGAACGTGCCGCCCTCGCGCCCGTCGAAGCTGTGCACGGTGCACGTCATCTCGGCGGGGAACTTCCACTTGGCGATCGCGTCGGCGTGGGTCAGCGCGCGGTAGACGCTCGCGCGCGACGCGGTGAAATGGCGGTGGGCCCGGGTCGTGTGCACGGCGCCCATCATTGCGTGCCGGACCCGTCCCGACGCGGTGTACGGCGGAATCCGGCGCGGCGTTTCCCGGCGACCGTACGGGCCGGGCGCCGCACCCGGGCGCCCGTCTGATGTCATGGCCTGGTGGAGGGAACCGGCGTGGTCGCGGGCTTCGAGGAGCACCGGCCGCATCTGCGCGCGGTGGCGTACCGCATGCTCGGCTCGCTCAGCGAGGCCGACGACGCCGTGCAGGAGACGTGGCTGCGCGCGAGCCGCGCCGACACGGGCGGCGTTCGCAACCCCGGCGGCTGGCTGACCACGGTGATGGCCCGCGTGTGCCTGAACATGCTGCGCTCGCGGGACCAGCGGCGCGAGGAGCCGATCGGCGCGCGTACGGGCGACCCGCTCATCGGCCGCGCCGCCGGCGACGACCCCGAGGCCGACGCGGTGCTCGCGGACTCCGTCGGCGTGGCGATGCTCGTCGTCCTCGACACCCTGTCGCCGGCCGAGCGGCTGGCGTTCGTGCTGCACGACATGTTCTCCGTCCCGTTCGACGACGTCGCCGCGCTGCTGGAGCGGTCGCCCGAGGCGACGCGGCAACTGGCGAGCCGGGCCAGGCGCCGCGTCAAGGGCGCCGCGCCCGCGCCCGGCGCCGACCTCGCCCGGCAGCGCCGCGTCGTGGACGCCTTTCTCGCGGCCGCGCGCGGCGGCGACTTCGCCGCGCTGGTCGGCCTGCTCCACCCCGACGTGGTGCTGCGCGCCGACGCCGCGGTCGTCCCCACGCCGGAACCCGTCGTCGTCCGCGGCGCCCGCCCGGTGGCCGAGGGCGCGATGGCCGCCGTGGAGCGCGCCAGGTTCACCGGCGCCGCGCTGGTCGACGGGGTGGTCGGCCTGGCGATGGCGCCGTACGGCCGGCTGCGCGTGGTGCTCCGCTTCGCCTTCGACGGCGACCTGGTGACGGAGATCGACGTGATCGCCGACCCCGATCGCCTGGACGGCCTGGAGATCGGCGTCCTCGGCGCGTCCGGCTAGGAACGGCCCGGCCCGCGCCGGAGGCCGCCGACGACCACGCTGATGGCGGACGTCAGGATGACCAGGTCGAAGATCATCTGGACGACGGCGACGGCCCGCGCCGCCTGCCCGTCCGGCGCCACGTCGCCGTAGCCGACGGTGCACAGCGTGGCCACCGAGAAGTACAGCGCGTCCAGCCGGGTGCGCAGCCCGGTGAACTGCCCGGCCAGGGAGAAGTAGAGGCACGCGAAGAACACGGCGACGACCATGACCAGCGTGAACAGCAGCGCCACCTGCTCGGCGAGCAGCCGGTCGGGGCGCAGCGCCCGGCGCGCCTGGAGGGTCACCAGCCAGGCCAGCACCACGACGCCGCAGACCAGCCCGGCGGCGCGGGCCACGGGATGGCCGCCGGACGGCACCGGGCTGGGCAGCGGCATGACGGCGTAGACCGCGAGCACCACCGCCGACGCGCCTGCGGCCCGCGTCCACGCCCGCGCACGCCGCCCCCGCACCCGCGCCTCCCCCGTACCGTCCGTGTGAGTGGACGGCGGCCTACCCTCCGTGACGGCGCGGTAATCCGCTCCTGCGGTTGGCGGGCGCCCGGCCCGGAGGGAGACTGGACGCGCCGGTCACGCCGTGGGGAGGCGATCCGTGGGCATTCACCGTGAGGCGCCCGACGAGTACGGCGCCGCGGGCTGGCGGCCCGGCTGGCTGCCGCCGGGCGGCCGCGGCAACGGCCTCGACGGCGTGGCCGCGTCCTGGACCGAGCTGGTCGACGTGGAGAACCCGCACGTCACGCCGGTGCTGCAGGCGCTGCTGATCGCCGAGATCCCGGCGTACGCGGCGCCGCGGCCCGGCCCGATCCGCCGCAGGCTGGCGCCGCGCGCGCCGGACGTCTGGCGGGTGTGGGTCGAGGTGTGGACACACGCGACCGCCGAGGACGTCATCCGCCGCGAGCTCCCCTACCTGCGCCGCCGCGGCTAGCCGGCCGGGTCGCGGTACAGCCCGATGTCCTCGTACGACCGCGGGTCCTCAACGGGCTCGATGTGCGTGGAGACCACGGCGTGCGGGAGCGCGCGGCGCAGCGCCGCCTCGATGTCCTCGGCCACGTCGTGGCCGCGCTGCACCGTCCACGCGCCGGGCACCAGGACGTGCAGCGACACGAACGCGCGGCTGCCCGACTGGCGGGTGCGCAGCGCGTGGAAGACGATGCCGTCCGCCTCGTACGGGGCCAGCGCGGCGTCGATGCGGCTGCGTTCGGGCGCGTCGAGTGCGCGGTCCATCAGGCCGCCCGCCGACCTGCGGACGAGGCCGGCGCCGGTGTAGATGATGTTGGCGGCCACGGCGAGCGCGATGACCGGGTCGAGCCGCTGCCATCCGGTGAGGTGGACGGCGGCGACCGCGACGATCACTCCGGCGGACGTCCAGACGTCCGTGAGCAGGTGCTTCCCGTCGGCTTCCAGGATGATCGACCGGTTGGCGCGGCCGGCGCGCAGCAGCAGGAACCCGACGACCAGGTTGATCACGGAGGCGGCGGCGGAGATCGTCAGGCCGGTGCCGACGTCCTCGATGGGCTGCGGGTGGAGCAGCCGGTCGACGGCGGCGACCGCGATCGTGACGGCCGCCACGAAGATCATCATGCCTTCGGCGCCGGCGGAGAAGTACTCGGCCTTGGTGTGGCCGTACGCGTGCTCGTCGTCCGCGGGCTTCGCCGACCAGCGCAGCATCGCCAGCGCGAGGACGGCGGCGACGACGTTCACCACGGACTCGGCGGCGTCCGACAGCAGCCCGACCGACCCGGTGAGCAGCCACGCGACGGTCTTGAGCGCGATCGTCGCGAGCGCGGCGGCGACGGAGAGCCACAGCAGCGCGTACAGCCGCCGGCCGGGTGCGCCGGGTGGACCGTTCGGCGAGGTCATGTACGTACTCCTGTCCGGCTGCGCGCCGGTGCAAGCCGCCGGGTTCAGGTCAGGGTGAACCACAGTCCGGCGGCGAACACGGCGTAGCCGAGCCCGGCGGCGGCGAGCCGGGCCGGAGTCAGCCGGCCCGTACGGGCGGTGGCCAGGAGGTATCCGATGGCGATCATGGTGGCGAGGCCGGACCACAGGAGCGTCGCGTCGAACCGCCATGGCGTGAACAGCAGCCCGAGCCCGCTCGGCACGGTCGCCTGGATCATCATGGCGCCGGAGATGTTCGCCAGCGCGAGGGTCGTCTTGCCCTGCCGCACCCAGATCACCGCGTTCATGATCTCCGGCAGCTCCGTGGCGATCGGCGACAGCAGCAGCGCGGTGACGGCGGCGGGCAGCCCGATCATCGGCCCGATCGCGTCGAGCTGCGCCACGAACGCCTGCGACGCCACGAAGATCACCGCGAGCGCCGCCAGCGTCTGGACCACGACCGCCCAGGTGGCGGGCTCCGCACGCCGCGGCTGGATCTTCAACGCCGCGAGCCCGCCGCCCTCGCCTTCGTGCGCGGCGTCGTGCCCGCCGTCGCCGGCGCGCATCTCGCGCCAGAAGTAGACGCCGTACGCCGCGAAGAACACCAGCCCGAGCCACGGCTTGACGGCGAACGCCACCAGCCCGAGCGCGACCTTGACGAGGAACACGCCGAGGAACCACCGCTGGTCGCCCATGAGCCGCCGCACCGCACCCGCCCCGGCCAGCACACCCGCGCCGCGACCGTCCTCCGAGCCCGGGCCGCCCGAGTCGCCCGAGGACGCGGCGCCCTGGTGGGCGGGGACGAGGACGCGGCGGCGGCGGAGGAACAGGGCCGCGCCGGTGACGCCGTACGCGACGGTGGCCAGCACCAGGGGGCCGCCCATGGCCGCGCCGACCCCGATGCCCTGCCCGGACGCGCCGCCGGTCGTGACGGCCACCAGCGTGACCACGGATTCCGGCAGCGCCGTGCCCACCGCGGCCAGGACCGAGCCGACCGCGAGATGCCCCACGTCGAGCCGCCGCCCGAGCCACTCGACGGCGTTGACGAACCACTCGCACGCGAAGTAGATCGCCCCCGCGCACGCGATCAGCAAGACGAAATGCCACACGATCTGCCGCTGCCCCTCGATCCGTCGACCTCGCGCGAACGCCTCACCCTGCCATACCCCATGTCATTCAAGCAAACGACAAAAGGTCAGGGGATGTCGAGCGACGGAGCGTGCCGCATGGGCGGGGGTTGCGGGGATGCGGAAGAATGAGTTCGTTATGCCGAAACCCAGCGCGCCGAACACGCCCGTGGAACCACCACCGGACGCCCGTACGGAGCCCACCCGCCCCCAGTTGGCGTCCGCCTCCCGCACGTTCGCCCTGCTCGGCAACCCGGCGCGCCTCCACGCCGTCTGGCTCGCCGCCCAGGGCGTCCACGACGTTGGCACCCTCTCCGACCGCGTCGGCGTCAGCATCGCCACCATGAGCCAGCACCTGGCCAAACTCCGCCTGGCCGGCATCATCAGCGCCCACCACGAAGGCCGCCGCCACATCTACACGGTCGACGACCCGCACGTCCTCACGCTGATCGAACAGATCTTCCACCACATCGCCCCCGACGGCACCCTCGCCCCGGACCCGCCCACACGCGACTGATCCCGGCGCGACCAGAACGCATCGTCTTCTCAGATACGCGGTAGATACGGGCCCTTTCTCGTATCGTCGAATGTGGAAACAGGAAACACTTCCGGCCCTCCTTGCCTCGGGGGCCGTACTGTCGCACGCTTGCAAACAGTCACCCGGCATTCATTCCAGCGATGAGGATATCGGCGTGCTTGAGCACCCCAACGCGTTCGGACGGGAACTGCGGAGAAGACGCCTTGAGACGGGCCTGACCCTCGATCGCCTGGCCGGCCTGGTGCATTACAGCAAGGCACAGCTGAGCAAAGTCGAACGCGGTATCAGCCGACCGAGCCGCGAGCTCGTTCGGCTCTGCGACGCCGTGCTCGACGCCGGCGGCGCACTCTCCGCCCAGGCCGGCACCGGTTCGAAGCCCGCGGGCGTACATGAGGTGAGCGACGGTGAAGAGGTGTGGCTGATGGGGTTGTCGGCGAACGGGCAGAGCTGGTTCCGGCCCATCAGCAGGCGCGAGGCCGTGGCCATTGGCGCCGCCTCGATTGCGGCCCTGGGTATCGGTCGGCCTGAAATCGCGTTTACCGCCGAGAACGCATCGCTTATCGACACTTTTGGTTCCCTGTTCGACCAGTATCGAATGCTCGGCCAGTCCGTCGACTCCGGCCTGCTCGTACCTTCCTTGATCGCACAGACCAATACGATCCGCGAATTGTCGACAAGTGTCAGATCGCAAACGCGCGACTCGCTCCTGCGGCTCTGCTCGCGCTACGCGGAATACATCGGATGGCTGGTTCAGGAGGGCGGAGACGACCACGCGGCGCTGTGGTGGACACACCAGGCCGTCATGCTCGCGGATTCCGGAGACGATCACGACCTCTCGGCGTACGCGCTGATCCGACGGGCGCTGATCACCCTTTACCGCGGTGACGCCGAGCAGACCATCAGGCTGGCGCGCCGCGCACAGGTGGCGACGCTGCCGCCACGCATCCGCGGTCTCGCCGCCCAGCGGGAGGCCCAGGGCCATGCGCTCGCGGGCGACCACGATGCCTGCATGCGCGGCCTCGACAGGGCCCGCAAGTTGCTCGCCGCGGATGCGCAGGAGCCGGGCTCACGGGTCCTCGGCACCTCCAACTTGGCCTCCCCCGCCGAGATGATCACCGGCTGGTGCCTGTACGACCTGGGGAGGCCGCTCGCGGCCGCGGAGGTCATGGATGTCCAAGTGGCCGCGATTCCGCGTCACGCCGTGCGCACCCGAGTGCGCTACGGCGCGCGCCGTGCCCTCGCGTACGCCTCCGCGGGCGAGGTCGAACATGCCTGCCGACTGACCCGCGACCTGCTCGATGACGTCATCACCATCGGCTCCGCGACGGTAGCCCTCGATATGCGCCGTCTCTCGCGCACACTCTCCCGGCATCCGCGCAACGCGGCCGTGCGCGAGCTGGCGCCGGACCTCGGCGCGGCGTTGCGCCCCACCGACTCCTAGGAAGGACCACGCATGCACGACGTGTTCGTCAACTACCGGACGGGTGACGGTGACGAGGCCGCCGCCATGGTGGAGAACGCCCTGTCCAATCGCTTCGGTACGGACGCCGTGTTCCGAGCCGCCAAGTCGGTCCCTCCCGGCGAACTGTTCGAGGATCGGCTCCTCATCGCTGTGCGGCGGAGCTCCGTGCTGCTCGCGATCATCGGCCCGGACTGGACCCGCTATCCCGAGCTTCGCGACCCCGAAGACTGGGTCCGTCGGGAGATCCTGGAGGCGAAGGCCTGCGGGACACGCATCGTCCCCGTGTTGAAGGGCCGGAAGACCGACCGCCTGAACGTCGCGGACCTTCCCATGGAGCTTGCCCACCTCGCGAACGTCCAGTCGCTCCGGCTCGATGTCAGGGACAACGGCGCCGACCTCGGGCAAATCGGCGACATGATCGCCGACCTGATCCCGTGGTTGACGGACCATGATCGCGATCCGGCGTCCGACGCGGGCTCGGCCGCCGACCACCCGGCACCTTCCGGCGACCGCACAGTCCGGTCGACGGTCTCCCGCGTTCGGGGCCCGGTCCACGCGGGAATCGGCGACCTGAACAATGACGTCCAGCACTTTCACGGCGACGGCGCGGCGTACGTCAGGGGTGACAACCACGGCGGAATCGGCCATCGCTTCGGCGCGGCGTCGGGCGATAAGGACGAGAGTTGAGTGACACCGTCCACGCCTCGGTATCCGACGCCTACGGGCCCGTGCTGGCCGGCGCCGGTTTCCAGCAGAACATCATCGCCGCACCCCTCGTTGACGCCAAGGGCCGGAGTCCACGCAAGCAGGCGGTGGACGGGCTCCAATGGCTCTATCGGTGTTTCGTCCATCCCAGCGGGTTCAACCGGGCTCGCGGGATCCTGGAATCGACGCGGACGGTCTTCCTGGACGCGCCGCCGGGAAGCGGGCGCATCACCACGGCGAAGATGCTCCTCTGGGAGCGTCGCCGCGACGCGGACCAGTTCTTCGAACTGCCATGCGACGAGGACGATGACGCGGCCCGGATCGACGACGTCAATGACGGCGACCGCCTGTGGCTCGACCTCTCCAATGTCGATCGGGCGCAGTGGGACCGTATCCATCCTGAGCTGTCCGCGCTGCGGAACGCCGTCAACGAGCGCACCGCTCATCTGGTGGTCATACTCCCGCACCATCTACGCGGCCACCGGTCCGACCTGAGCCCGCAGCTCGTGACGATCGAACGCGGCCCGGTACATGAGGTGCTGCTCAACCATCTGCGGGCGGAAGGGCTGGGGCGGCCCGACCTTGCCGGTCGGCCCGCGTATCTGCGCCCTGACGCCCCACTTGGCGACGTGCCGGAGTTCGTACGACTGGTGATCGAGGCGCGGGACTCCGCATCCGGCACCGGAACGATCTCCGACTGGTGCGAGCGAGCCAACGAGGCATTGGCCGTACGCGAGCACGACGTCGCCCACCAGGTGCGGGACCTCGCCGACGGCGCGCAACGCGCCCTTCTGCTGGTCACCGCGATGCTGCACGGCGCGCACAACGACAGCGTCCAAACGGCCACGTCGCTGCTCTTGGAGCAGGTCGCACATCCTGCCGACGAGTCTCCGCTATTCGCGCGGGCACCGCTCCATCAGCGGCTCCATGAGATCGGCGCGGAGATCGACGATGCGGACCGTGTCCGGTTCACGCGGCTCGGATATGACTCCGTCGTCTGCGACTACTTCTGGCGCAATATGCCAGAGCTGCACAAGCCCATCTGCGAATGGATGAACGCGGTGGCCGGTACGGATCGGCTTGCCGACGACGAGTACGCGGATCTGGTCCGCCGATTCACCCAGAGGTGCCTCCCCCAGAGGTACCTGCCCTTCTGGTCGCAACTAGTGGTGCGGCTGACCGGGAAGGGCGCGGATCAACGCCGGGTGAACGCGGCCACGCTGGTCTTGCAACGCGGTATCCGCGACGAGAGGCACGCCGCCGCGTTCCGCCGGCAGATCTACGACTGGGCGACCACCAAACGCCCGCCAGACCGCCTTTACGACGCGGTCATCGTCGCGTGCCGGGACGAGATGATCGTCAACCACCCCGATGCCGCGATGGTCCGGATCCATCACGTGGCCAGGCGGGAGACCGGCACCCGCGCCCTGGACGTGCTGTATCAGCTCGTACGCGATGACCAACGATTCCGCCGCCAGTTGCTCAGCAGAATGGCCGAGCACATGCGTCCGGAACGATGGCCGGTCGACATCGAGGTCTTCCTGTGTGCCGCCGACGCGTCTGCCCTCACCGATCCAGGGCCGCGGGGCGGGGTGCTGCTCACCGGCAACGGCGTACGCGAGCAGTTGATCACCTGTTGGGACCGCGTGTTCACGCACGCCACGAGCGACAGATGGCGAACGCGCGCGACCGACTGGCTCGAGTGTGCCGCCGCGAACGCGCGCCACCGCGACACGCTGCTCGAAACGCTCGTCACGGCGGCCAGGATGCGCACCGGAATCCTCGGATACCTGTATCACCTCACCCGCGTATCCGGCCCCCGCTCCGGCATCAGAGGGCCCCTACTTCAGAAGATGAACGACGCGCAGGGAGTGCCGTGCACAAGCGTCGAGGATGGAGGGCTGTCATGAGCGTCGGCCGGACCACCGTGGTCGTATACGCCCTGGTCACCGGCGGCATCGTCGCGATCGGACTGGTCCTCTGGGACGTAGCGCCGCTGTGGGCGGTCTTCCTGCTGGTTCCCGGGCTCATCGTCGTGGCCATCGCCCTCCTGCGCCTGTCCCACCAGCGGATACCGCGACCTTCCCCGGAACCGACTACGGCCTACGTCCAGCACTGGCCGGTACAGAGGCGGGAGCAGATGATCGTCGACGTTCTTCTGCCGAGCGAGCGGCCCGATTACTCATTCCTCTTCTCGGCGACGGTCGTCTGGACACCGGCACGGGACTCCGTCGATGACTCCGCGGTCAACATGGGAGCGCTCGCGGTCAGCGCCATCTTGGGCCGCGCCTGCGAGATCACCAAGCGATGCGACCCGACGCACGTCTCACTGGTCGAACACCAACTGGCCAGCGCTCTGGGCGGCAGGCAACCCGACCAGACCGGCCGGCTCCAAGCGGTTGCCGAGGCGGTACGGCTCAAGCTCCCCGACGACGACCGGCAGCGACTGGACAAGCTCGCCACGGTGCGCAAGGACAAGGAGGTCTGGGAGCACGAGCGGATCTATGAGCAGAACAAGCGCGACTACCTCGGGCGTGACGTCTTGAAGGATCCTGGGAGCGCGGTCATCTGGTGGCTGTCCAGGAACGAAAACGCGGTGCAGAAGACCGTGGAGGACATCGGGCTGCTCACGGAGCTGTCCTCGGTTGCGAACAACGGCGTCGTCCCTGAGCAGTTCCGGCACTACATGCAGGACGGGCAGATCCCGGCGCAGCAGCCGTACATCCCGATGTTCAACGGCACGGCGCCTGAGACGCCCGCCGGGCCGAACGGGAACGCGACGGCAGCGGACCATTTCGGCGCGTTCCTGCGCGCCACGCGGTTCGATGCCGCCGATCCGGAACAGCAGCTCTTCGCCCGCCGCGTCGCGGAACTGTTGACCATGCACGACCGTCATGGCGTCGCCGCCGAGTTGATCGACCGATTCGACCCGGATGAGCAGGACGGCCTCGACGAGGAGTCCTAGGCGGTCAGTTCAGGGAGCCGGTGCAGGTGGCGGTGGCCGTTTCCGCGTCTTGGGCGATCTGTTTGTGGTTGACGGTGATCGTGCAGGCTACCGGGGGTGGTGGGCCCAGCGGGGTGAAGTTGGCCGCGGCGGTCAGTTGGGGCTGGGGCTGGCTGGTGCCCTGTTCGACGATGGGGAAGTCCGTGGACCAGGGGAGCTTGACGTTCTTCTTGTCTATGGAGTCGGCGGTGTTGGGGTTGGCGTACGTCAGGAGGCGGAGGGTGCCGTGGCCGCGTACGGCGTAGTGGAGGGTGCGGTACGTGCCGGCGCCGGGGCCGCCGATGGTCGTGCGCTTCAGGAGGAGGGCGGCCAGGCCGGTGAGGATCGTGCGGGGGTCGCGCTCGCCCTTGGTCTTCAGCCAGCCGAGCTTGAGGTCGGCGACCAGTGAGCCGCGGCGCAGCTCCAGTTCGTAGACCTGCTGGCCGCCCGGAACATTGTCGCCGGCGAGGTCGTACCAGCTCTCGTCCGCGCCCGGCACGACCTTCGTGGCCGGGGCCGGCGCGCCCGCGCCGCGGTCGTGCTCGTGCTTCGTGAGGTCCATCTTGTAGAGCAGGCCGGCGGGGAGCACACCGGGCTGGAGGTTCAGCGTCAGGCCGTCCTCGCCCTGGTAGCTGCACCCGACGACGTTGGGGCCCGACGCGAGGCGCGTCTCGCCGGTCGAGCCCAGCCGCATGTGCCCGTACCGCTGGTAGTCGTCGCCGGTGAGCAGGCCGCACATCGCGGCGGTCAGCTTCCCGTTGACGGGCTTGGGCCAGCCGCCGGGCGGCGGGCCGCCGCTCGGCTTCGCGCCCGAGGGGCTCGCCGCGCCGCCGCCGCAGCCCGCGACCAGGGACAGGGCCAGTACGGCGGCCGCGGCCGCGCAGGTTCGTCGCACGGCGGGAGCGTACGGACGGCCCCTTACATCAGGCTTACCGCGGACGCACAATGGGCGGCGGACGAAGATCCGGACCAGTGGAGGCGGCATGCGCGAGATTCCGGGGCCGGGCGGCGGCGCGGCGGCGGTGACGGAGGCGGTCGCCGAGGCCGGCGGGCTGCACAACTTCCAGCTACGGCTGCACGAGCGGTACGGCGACGTGGCGCGGTTCGAGATGGGCGGGCTCGACCTGGTGTCCATCGCCGATCCGGTGCTGCTGGAGGCGACCGCGCGCGTGGACGAGCGGCCCGACTCCCTGTTCGCGTTCCTCGAGCCGCTGTGCGAGGCCGGGAACCTGCAGACGATCCCGGAGGCCGAGCACACCCCGTGGCGGCGGCTCCTGCTGTCCACGCTGGCGGGGCGGCGTACGCACGAGGCGTACATGGGCCGGTTCGGCGAACTGGCCGGCGAGCTGGCGGACCGCTGGGCCGCGCGCGGCGCCCGCGGCCCGGTGGAGCTTCAGCAGGAGCTGAGCGAGCTGTCGCTGCGGATGATCTGCGAGTACGCGCTCGGCGGCATCGGCGCCGAGGACTCCGCGGACGTCGTGCACGCCTTCGAGACCGTGCTGACCGAGCACCTCGGCCGCATGTACCGCCCGGCCGGGTCGCCGCAGGACGAGGCGCGCAGGCTGGCCCGCGCGGACGGCGCCCTGGAGTTCCTGCGCGCCACCGTCGACCGCGTCCTGGCCGTCCACCACGCGGGCGGCGCGCACGCCGAGGGGCGCAGCGACCTCATCGCCACGCTCGCGGACGCCGGCGTCGGCGACGCCCGCGTACGGGACACGGTCCTGATGATCATGCTGGCCGCGCACCACACCACCGGGGTGTCGGTCTCCTGGACGCTCTACCTGCTCGGCCGCCACCCGGAGGTCGCGGAGCGCGCCGTACGCGAGATCGACGCGGTGCTCG
This sequence comes from Streptosporangiaceae bacterium, assembly GCA_036502625.1. Lineage (GTDB taxonomy): Bacteria > Actinomycetota > Actinomycetes > Streptosporangiales > Streptosporangiaceae > DASXYG01. The sequence goes on along the minus strand of DASXYG010000096.1, from coordinate 5,019 downwards.
GCGACCGCGACGCGCCCGACTACGGCGACCTGCGCCGGATGGACTACCTCGACATGGTCGTCAAGGAGGCCATGCGGCTCTACACGCCCGGCCCGTACGGCGCCCGCGAGACCGCCGAGGCCATCGAGGTCGGCGACTTCACGGTGCCGGCGGGCGCGACGGTGTTCTATCCGTTCTGGGCCATCCACCTGAACCCGGCGTACTGGCCCGACCCGCACACCTTCGACCCCGAGCGGTTCACCGCCGAGCGGTCCGCGGGACGGCCGCGCCTGGCGTACGTGCCGTTCGGGCTGGGCCCGCGCAGTTGCGAGGGCGCGGCGCTGGCGATGGTCGAGGCGAAGCTGGTGCTCGCGGTGCTGCTGCGGCGGCTGGCGTTCACGCCCGCGCCGGGACCCGAGCCCACACCGGTGGAGCGGTTCGTGCTGTGGGCCGCCGACGGCATCACGATGCGGGTGGCGCCGCGTACGGCGTGAGGCTCAGGGCAGGTGGACGTACTCGTAGTCCAGCGGCATGCCGTTGATGCCGTTGCGCGGCGGGGCGATCCAGCTCGCGATCTTGCCGCGCTCGTACACCGGGTGCATCAGCGACCGGACGTACGTCTTGTCGACCTCGGTCGGCAGCCACGCCGCGCTCTCCCGCGCCCATTCCTCCGCGGTCAGCAAGCGGCCGTCCGGTGCCGCCTCGATGGGGGCGAACGCGCCGACCTTGCGGTTGAACGCGACGCTCGGGAGCGCGAGCCGCGCGGACAGGCCGTAGCGGTCGAGGATCTTGTTCCACCGGTTGACGCCGGACTGGCAGTCGCGGATGTACTCGCGGCGCAGGTCGGTGTTCAGGCCGACGAGCGCGGCCACCTCGGACTGCGCGATCTCGCCGTCGACCAGCGCGTCCACCAGGTACGCGTCGTCGGTGAGCCGGTGGTCGTCGGTACGGCGGCCCTCCATCCAGCGGCCCTTGAGACCGGCGGTGTAGTAGTTCGCCACGTTGCTCGACGTCTCGCCGCCGAACAGGTCAAGCGACACCGAGTAGTGGAAGTTGAGGTACTTCTGGATGACCGGCAGCGGGATGGCGCCCTGCGCGGCCACGTCGTCGGCGTTGTCGGTGTCCCCCTCGGCCATCAGCCCGGCGGTGCGCTCCACGACCCGGTCGATGCCGGTCGTGCCCACGAACATGTGGTGCGCCTCTTCCTTGAGCATGAACTCGCACGTACGGCTCAGGGGGTCGAAGCCGGACTCCTTCAACGTGCCGAGCTGGTACTTGCCGTCGCGGTCGGTGAAGTACGTGAACATGAAGAACGACAGCCAGTCGGGCGTCTCCTCGTTGAAGGCGCCGAGGATGCGCGGCGACTCCTCGCTGCCGGAGTTGCGGTGCAGCAGCTCCTCGGCCTCCTCGCGGCCGTCGCGCCCGAAGTGGGCGTGCAGCAGGTAGACCATCGCCCACAGGTGGCGGCCCTCTTCGACGTTGACCTGGAAGAGGTTGCGCAGGTCGTACAGGCTGGGCGCGGTGGCGCCGAGGTTGCGCTGCTGTTCCACCGAGGCGGGTTCGGTGTCGCCCTGGATGACGATGAGCCGCTGGAGGTCCGCGCGGTACTCCCCCGGCACCTTCTGCCAGGCGGGCTCGCCCATGTGCTCGCCGAAGCCGATGGTGCGGTCGGGGTCGCGCTCGGCCAGGAAGATGCCCCAGCGGTAGTCGTGCATGGCGACGTGGCCGAAGTGCGCCCAGCCGTCGCGGCCGACGCTGACCGCCGTACGCAGGTAGACGTCCTGGGTGGGCAGCGTCGGGCCCATGGAGTCCCACCAGGTGAGGAAGTTCGGCTGCCACGACTCCAGGGCCCGCTGCAGCCGCCGGTCCTCGCGCAGCTCGACGTTGTTGGGGATCTTCTCGCCGTAGTCGGCCGGGGTGCTCATCTCAGGCTCGCTTTCGGTCGAAGTCGGCGCGGCGGCCGGTGCCGTACCGCCGCAGCGCGCCGTCGGGCCCGGACGCGTTCGGACGCGTGAAGATCCAGTTCTGCCAGGCGGTCAGCCGCCCGAAGATCTTGGTCTCCATGGTCTCCGGGCCGGCGAATCGGTAGTTGGCCTCCAGGCCGGTGAGCGCGTCGGGGCTGAACCCGGCCCGCTCCTCCACGGCGATGCGGATCTCGTCGTCCCAGTCGAGGTCGTCCGGTACGAACGTGACCAGGCCGAGCCGGTCGGCGTCGGCGGCCTCAAGCGGCTTGCCTACGGCGTCGCGTACGGCGGCGAGCGCGTCGTCGTCGCCGAGGAAGCGGGTGGCCAGCCGGGTCAGGCCGTTGCCCATGGGCAGCGGGCCGAGGTTCATGGCGCCGGCGGTGAGCGCGGCGGGCTCGGCGTCCGGGCCGGTCTCCTCGAAGACGCCGGACAGCAGGTACGACCGGTCGGCGGCGAGCAACAGCTCCAGCAGCGACCCGGCGAAGCAGCTCCCGGGCTCGGCGAGCGCGATCAGGCTGCGGCTGGTGACGTCGAGCCGCTTCAGCGTGCGCTTGAGGTAGGCGGTGATCTCGGCGCTGAGCCGGTCGTCCGCGCGGTCGAGCAGCAGCCGGTCGTACGCGAGCACGCGGGCCGCGTCGCCGCGCGTGCGCAGCAGCCAGGTGCCCAGCTCGGGCTCGTTGGTGCGCAGATCGCAGATGAGGTCGTCGAGCTCGCGGGTCATGGCCAGCGTCCAGAACCCGGCGCCCTGGTCGTACGGGTCGCCGGGCGGGTCGGCCTCCGGGCCGGTGACGGTGATCTCGGCGGCGCCGGCCTCCCGGTCCAGCGCGGCCGAGACGTGGCGGTACGTGACCGCGTCGGCCGTACGGGTCTTCTCCAGGGGTGTCAGCGCGACGGCGCGCCCGGCGTCGCCCGCCGTACGCCCGGCCAGCTCCGCGGCGCGCTCGGCTACCGCGTCGTCCCAGGTCGAACGGGGCACCGCCGCGTCGACCAGGCGCCAGGCGACGGCCCGCTTGCCGCCGATGCCCTCGGCGCGGGTCGCGAAGTAGTCGGCGCGGTCGCGGCGCACCCGGCGCTTGTCGGTGACGCGGGTGAGGCCGCCGGTGCCGGGCAGCACGCCGAGCAGCGGCAGCTCCGGCAGCGACACCGCGGCCGACCGGTCGTCGACGAGCATGATGTGGTCGCAGGCCAGCGCCAGTTCGTAGCCGCCGCCGGACGCCGTTCCGTTGACCGCCGCGATGTACGTCTGGCCGCTCGCGGTGGCGTCCTCGATGGCGTTGCGGGTCTCGTTGGTGAACTTGCAGAAGTTCACCTTCCAGGGGTGCGGCGACTCGGCGAGCATCCGGATGTTCGCGCCCGCGCAGAACACCTTTTCCTTACCGCTGGTCAAAACGACCGCGCCGACCTCGGGGTGCTCGAACCGCAGCCGCTGGACGACGTCGGCCAGCTCGATGTCCACGCCGAGGTCGTAGGAGTTGAGCTTCAGCTCGTAGCCGGGGCGCAGGCCGCCGGACTCGTCGACGTCCATGGTCACGGTGGCGACCGGGCCGTCGACCGAGACGCGCCAGTGCCGGTAGCGGCCGGGATCCGTGCGGAACTCGACGTGCCCGGTGTCGTCCGGACGGGCTGCGGTCATGAGCGGACCTCCCGCTGAGGCGTCACCCAATAGTCGACAGATCCATGCCGTTACGTCAAGGGTCTGTAGTACGTTCTGTCCGTACGGACGAGGCGGGGAGGGCGCATGGCACTGCCGGAGCCGGATCCGCGGCGCGAGCTCGGCGCGGCCGGCGCGCGGTCGCTGCTGCTCACGGTGCTGGGCGAGTTCGCCCTCCCGGCCGGGCGCCCGGTGTGGACGGCCGCGTTCCTGCGCGCGCTCGGCCTACTGGGCGTCGAGGAGAAGGCGATCCGGCAGGCGCTGGCGCGCGCGGCCTCGGAGGGCTGGATCACCGGCGAGCGGCACGGGCGGCGCACGGCGTGGCTGCTGACCGACGCCGGCCGGCGGCTGCTCACCGACGGCACCGCGCGCATCTACGGCTTCGGCGCGCCGGTGACCGGCTGGGACGGCCGGTGGCTGCTGGTGCTGGCGAGCGTGCCCGAGTCGAGCCGCGCGCTGCGCCACCTGCTGCGCACCCGGCTGGCCTGGAACGGCCTCGGCAACCTCTCCCCCGGTGTGTGGGTCAGCCCGCACCCCGAGCGCGAGCCCGAGGTGCGCGCCGTGCTCCACGAGATCGGCATCACCGCGACGGTCGTCACCGGCGCGCTCGGCGGTGTACGGCCCGACGGCCCGCCGGGAGCCGCCGCCGCCGATCTCGACGCCGCGCGGCGTGTGGCGCGTGAGGCGTGGGACCTCGGCGCGGTGGAGGACGCGTACGCCGGGTTCGTCGCCGCGGTGGGCCGCCTGCACCCGCGCGGCGACGCCGCCACGTTCGCCGCGCACACCCGGCTGGTCCAGCAGTGGCGCCGCTTCCCGTTCCTCGACCCGGCGCTCCCCCCGCACCTGCTGCCCTCCGGCTGGAGCGGCGCCCCCGCGTACGCGGTGTTCCACGCGCGGCACGACGCCTGGCGCCCGGCCGCGGACCGCCATTGGCGCGCCATGGCGGAGGACTGACCCGCCGTACGGCGGCTCACCGGATGCGGAAGACGGGGAACCCGGGGGCGACGGCCAGGATCTCCTCGGTGGTGGCGTCCTTGGTCAGCCCGTCGAAGAAGCGGCCGACCTCCCAGGCCCACTTGGTGAGGTACTCCCGGATGATCTCCGGCTTCTCGGCATCGGCGAGCTCGGTGGCGGTGAACGGCACGGCGCGGCGGCCGAGGCGCAGCTCGCCGCCGCCGGCGGCGCGCAGGTTCCGCACCCACTGCACGTGGCCGCGCGGCGCCACGAGGTAGCGCACGCCGTCGACGGTCAGCAGGTTCACCGGGATGGTGCGCCACTCGCCGCTCTTGCGCCCCTTGACGGCCAGCACCCGCATCCCCATGACGCTGATGCCGAGCTTCGGCAGCCCGGCCAGGATGCGCCCGAAGACGACCTCCATGCCGGCCGGCTTGAGGTACCTGTCGCCCGTGTTCTCGCCCATCGTCG
>DASXYG010000095.1:0-360835 GCA_036502625.1 Streptosporangiaceae bacterium | reverse complement strand
CGACACGGATCATGACAGCGTCTGGACTTCCACCGACAGCACGGCCGGGAGGTCGCGAACGATCGGAGACCACGAGTCGCCCGCGTCCGGCGACACGTACACCTGGCCGCCGGTCGTGCCGAAGTACACGCCACATGGATCGAGCGAGTCGATCGCCATCGCGTCGCGGAGGACGTTCACGAAACAGTTCTCCTGCGGCAGCCCCTTCGTGAGCGGCTCCCACTCGTTGCCGCCCGTACGGCTGCGGTAGACGCGCAGCCGGCCCTCCGGCGGGACGTGGAACTGGTCGCTCTCGATCGGCACGACGTAGACCGTCTCCGGTTCGTGCGCGTGGACGTCGATGGGGAAGCCGAAGTCGCTCGGCAGGTTGCCGCTGACCTCGCGCCACGACTCGCCCGCGTCGTCGGTGCGCATGACGTCCCAGTGCTTCTGCATGAACAGGGTCTCCGGGCGGGCCGGGTGCTGCGCGATGCGGTGCACGCAGTGGCCGACCTCGGCGTGCGGGTCGGGGATGCCCTCGGAGCGCAGGCCCTGGTTGATGGGCTTCCAGGTGGCGCCGGAGTCGTCGCTGCGGAACGCGCCGGCCGCGGAGATCGCGGCGTACATGCGGCCCTCCGTCGCGGGGTCGAGCAGGAGCGTGTGCAGGCACATGCCGCCCGCGCCCGGCTGCCACTGGGGCCCGGTCGGGTGCTCGCGCAGCGCGGTGAGCTCGGCCCACTCCTCGCCGCCGTCGGTCGTACGGAACAGCGCGGCGTCCTCGGCACCGGCGTACACGGTGTCCGGGTCGTCGCGGGCGGGCTCCAGGTGCCAGACCCGGGTGAACTCCCACGGGCGCGGCGTGCCGTCGTACCAGAGGTGGGTGCCGGGCTCGCTGGCGTAGCCGAACCGGTTGCCCACGGGGTTCCAGGTGGCGCCGCCGTCGTCGGAGCGCTGGATCAGTTGGCCGAACCAGCCGGTGTTCTGCGAGGCGTACAGCCGGTCGGGGTCGGCGGGTGAGCCTTTCACGTGGTAGATCTCCCAGCCGCCGAAATGCGGCCCGCTGATCTCCCAGTCATCGCGTGTGCCGTCGGACGTCAGCACGAACGCGCCCTTCCTGGTGCCGACCAGCACGCGTACGCCACTCATGTGATCTCCCTCTTCGATGAGGAGTTGCTAGTTAACAGCGTTGAGTTTTCTATGACAACCAGTTCTCACCGCTCCGGTAGGAAGACCTGTAACCCGGGGAGAATTCATCGGTGCCGACCATCTAGAATGTTGTTCTAATTTTGCGGGAGAGGAGTGGTGGGTGGACATCGTCCAAGACCTGTCCGCGTTCGAGGCCGTCTTCGACCACACGGCCGTCGCGGCGACCCGGATCAGGGACATGCTGCCGATCTACCGTGACCTGCTCGGCGGAACGTTCCTCGGCGGCGGCGACACCGAGGCCAGCGGCTACCGCACCGCGCAGTTCGGCTACCCGGGCGGCGGCAAGATCGAGCTGATGGAGCCGCTCGCCGGTTCGTCCTTCTTCGACAGCTTCTTCGAGCTCACCCGTGGGCGCGGCGGCGTCCACCACCTGAACTTCCACGTCAACGACATCGAGGCGGCGGTGCGCACGCTGCGCGCCGGCGGCTACCGGCTGCACGGGCTGAACCTCGCGAACCCGGAGTGGCGCGAGGTGTTCCTGCACCCCAAGGAGGCGCACGGCACGCTCATCCAGCTCGCGCAGCCCGGCGGCGACCACACCGGCAGGGCGCCGACCACGCTGGAGGACATCCTCGCCGGGCGCGGCTGGCGCGGCAACGGCGTCGCCAGCCCCTGAGCCGTACGGGCTACGGCCGCGCCCCGTCCGCACCGGGCGCGGCCGGCTTCGACGGGTCGTGGCCGACCCGCATCAGCGCGTCGCGCCAGGCCGGGTCGTCGCCGTCCGGCCGGTCGGCCAGCAGCCGCCGGATCTCGCCGACCGCGCGCTCCATGGTCTCCACGTTCTCGGCGGTGAGGTCGGGCCGCGCGACGTCCATGGTGTGCAGCAGCCGCCGCGCGAACTCCGGTACGGCGCCGTCGGGCTCGGCCACGAGGAAGGCCCGCAGCTCGTGGCGCGACATGTTCACCAGCGCGTAGAAGTCGGTCCACAGCCGATCGAGCTCGGCGTCGCTTCCGTCCATGCTCCGGACCTTACCGAGTCACGGCCGCGCGACCCCCGCGTACGCTCGGGGCATGTGCCGCAGCATCAAGACTTTGCGTGAGCCCTTCACCGAGCACGTCACCGACGAGGACGTCCGCGCCGCCGCGTTGCAGTACGTCCGCAAGATCAGCGGCTTCCGCGCGCCCGCCGCGCACAACGCCGCCGCCTTCGACGAGGCCGTCGAGACCATCGCGCACGCCACCCAGCACCTCCTCGACCACCTCGAGGTGCGCGGCGCCGCCAAGCGCGCGAGCTAGCCGAACCGCGTCGCCAGCAGCCGGTACACCCCGGGCGCCGCGCCCCTGATGCGCGCCGGCAGGCCGAGCCAGCCCGGCACGTACGTCTCGGCGCGGCCGCGTTCGACCGCGGTGAGGATCGCCGCGGCCACCCGCTCCGGCGGCACCGGCCGCGGCGTCGACCGGTCGTACGGGGTGCCGCGCGTGGCGAAGAACGGGGTGTCCACGATGCCGGGCAGCACGGTGGACACGCCGACGCCGGCCCGGCCCACCTCCTGGCGCAGCGCGTCGGCGAACACCGCCGTGCCCGCCTTGGCCGCGGAGTAGACGGCCTCGCCGCGCACGCCGGTCGCGCCGGCGATCGAGGTCACGAACACGATGTGGCCGCGGCCGCGGCGCACCATGGCGGGCAGCAGCGCGCGCGTCAGCTCCAGCGGCGCGGTCAGGTTGGCGTCGACCAGCGGGCCGATGCGGTCGCCGGGCATGTCCGCCACGTCGCCCGCGTAGCCGGATCCGGCGTTGTTGACCAGGACGTCCACCCGTCCCGCGGCCTCCGCGGCGCGCGCGACCGCGGCCACGCCGTCCGCCGTGGTGAGGTCGGCGGCCACCGGTGTGCCGCCCGTACGCTCGGCTACCGCGTCCAGGCGCGCCGTGTCGCGCCCGGTGAGCACGAGCCGCGCCCCGGCGCGCGCCGCCAGCACGGCCGTCGCCGCGCCGATTCCCGATGACGCCCCGGTGACCAGCACCACCGATCCCGCGATCCGCATACCCGCCATCCTCCCGCGACGGCCCGCCGCCGGTTCACATCGTGAGCGCGATCTTCCCGGCGGCGCGGCGCTCGTACAGGTCGCGCAGGGCCGACACGGCGGCGTCCAGTGGGTACGCGGTGGGCTCGGGCGGGTCGACGCGCCCGTCGGCGGCCAGCGCCAGCAGGTCGGCGAGCAGCAGCCGCTGCGCGTGCGGCTCGCGGCCGGCCCACGCGCCCCAGTCGACGCCCACGATCGTGCGGTTGCGCAGCAGCACCTGGTTCAGCGGCAGCCGGGGGATGGCGCCCGCGGCGAACCCGATGACCAGGTAGCGGCCGCCCTCGCCCAGCGCGCGCAGCGCGGGTTCGGCGAGGTCGCCGCCGACCGGGTCCACGACGACGTCCACCCCGCCGCCGGACCACTCGCGCGCGGCGGCCTTCACGTCGGCGGAGCCCGGGTCGATCACCTCGTCCGCCCCGGCGCGGCGCGCGAGGTCGCGCTTGGCGGCGCTGGACGCGACGGCGGCCACCCGCGCGCCGAACACCTTCGCCAGCGCGATCGCGGCCAGCCCGATGCCGCCGCCACCGCCGAGCACCAGGACCTTCTCGTCCGGGCGTACGGCGCCGCGGTCGCGCAGGGCGTACAGCATCGTGCTGAAGCTCTGCGTGAACGTGGCGGCGCGCGGCGCGTCGAGCCGGTCCGGGATGGCCACCGCGGACGCCGCGGGCACGGCCGCGCGCTCCGCGAAGCCGCCGAGCCCGCACGACGCCAGCACCCGCGTGCCCGGTTCGAGCCCCTGGACGCCCGCGCCCGCCGCGGCGACCGTGCCGGCGATCTCGCTGCCCGGCGTGAACGGCACGGGCGGCTTGATCTGGTAGCGCCCCTGGACGAACAGCGCGTCCACGTAGTTCACCCCGGCCGCGGCCACGTCGATCAGCACCTGCCCGGGGCCCGCCTCCGGGTCGGGCACCTCGGCGAGGCGCAGCGTCTCAAGGGGTCCCAGTTCGTCGCAGACGATCGCACGCATGCGGCCCAGCTTCGCCGATCACGTACGAGCCGCGCCAGGGCCCGTCAGAACGCCTCCTCCGGCACGTCCATGACGTCGAGGGTGGTCGCCTCGGCGATGGCCCGCTCGCCGGCCAGCCGGGGGAGGACCGTCGCGGCGAAGAAGCGCGCCGCGGCGACCTTGCCGGTGTAGAAGGGGTGGTCGGCGGTGGACGGGCCGGCGTCCAGCTTGGCCAGCGCGATCTCCGCCTGGCGGAGCAGGAGCCAGCCGATGACCAGGTCGCCGAGGCCGAGCACGAGGCGCGTCGTGTTCAGGCCCACCTTGTAGATCTCGCGGGCGTTCTCCGTGGAGTTCAGCAGGTCCGCGACCATGGCGTCGACGATGCCCTTGACGTCGTCGGCGGCCCGGTCCAGCGCGGCACGCTCCTCCTTCAGCCGACCGTTGCCGGCCGCGGTGAAGTCCTTGATCTCCGTCATCACGGAGGTCAGCGCCGCGCCGTTGTTCTTGACGATCTTCCGGAAGAACAGGTCCTGGCCCTGGATCGCGGTGGTGCCCTCGTACAGGGTGTCGATCTTGGAGTCCCTGATGTACTGCTCGATCGGGTAGTCCTGCAGGTAGCCCGAGCCGCCGAGCGTCTGCAGCGACTGCGCGAGCAGTTCGTACGACCGCTCCGAGCCGACGCCCTTGACCAGCGGCAGCAGCAGGTCGTTGATGCGCTCGGCCTCGTCGTCCCGTCCGCCGTTCGCCGCCGCGATGCGCACCCGGTCCTGGAACGTCGCGGCGTACATCACCAGCGCGCGCATGCCCTCGGCGTACGCCTTCTGCAGCATCAGGCTGCGTCGGACGTCCGGATGGTGGGTGATCGTCACGCGCGGCGCCGTCTTGTCGGCCATCTTCGCGAGGTCGGCGCCCTGCACGCGCTCCTTGGCATACGCCAGGGCGTTCAGGTAGCCGGTGGACAGCGTGGCGATCGCCTTCGTGCCGACCATCATGCGGGCGTGCTCGATGATCAGGAACATCTGCTTGATGCCCTCGTGGACACCGCCCACCAGGTAGCCGACCGCGGGGTGCTTCTCGCCGAACGTCAGCTCGCAGGTCGTGGAGACCTTGAGGCCCATCTTGTGCTCGACGTTCGTGACGTACGCGCCGTTGCGCTCGCCCAGTGAGCCGTCCTCGTTGACCAGGTACTTCGGCACCAGGAACATCGACAGGCCCTTGGTGCCGGGCCCGGCGCCCTCGGGGCGGGCCAGCACGAGGTGGAAGATGTTCTCGCTGAGGTCGTGCTCGGCGCTGGTGATGAACCGCTTGACGCCCTCGATGTGCCAGGTGCCGTCGCCGGCGTCGACCGCCTTCGTGCGGCCGGCGCCCACGTCGGAGCCCGCGTCCGGCTCGGTGAGCACCATCGTGGCGCCCCACTGGCGCTCGCGGGCCATCTCGGCGAACCGCTTCTGCTCGGGCGTGCCGATCTTCCACAGGGTCTGCGCGAACGTGGGGCCGCTCGCGTAGATGTACATCGCCGGGTTGGCGCCCAGCACCATCTCGGAGACGGCCCAGGCCAGCGAGCGGGGCGCGCCGAAGCCGCCGAAGTCGGAGTCCAGGTCGACGGCGAACCAGCCGGCGTCCATGAACGCCTGGAAGCCGCGCTTGAAGCTCTCGGCGACCGTGACGGTGCCGGTCGCCGGGTCGAAGACGGGCGGGTTGCGGTCGGCGTCGGCGAACGACTCGGCCATCGGCCCGGTGGCCATCCGCTCGACCTCGGACAGCACGCTGCGCGCGGTGTCCTCGTCCATCTCGCCGTACGGCGCGGACCCCATGATCCGCTGCCGCTCGAAGACCTCGAACAGGTTGAACTCGATGTCCCTGAGGTTCGATTTGTAGTGGCCCATCGCCGTCCCCGCTCCGCATATCCCGTGGTGACTCGCCGGTAACACAGATGATGCTACCCGTGGGTAACGTAGGCAAGTCCGGATCCGGCCGGTTATCGTGCCACGGCCCCGGATCCCGTACGCGGCGGGACATTCCGCCAAGATGGGGCGCATGCCTCCCGATGATCTGACCCGCGTCGAGCGGCGCGTGTGGCGGGCGTTCGCCACCGGCGAGCAGGTGGGGCTCGGCGACGACCGGCCCGGTCGCGACCCGGAGCGCACGGTACGCGCCGAGGTGATCGCCGCGCTGCTGCTCAGCCAGGACGACCCGGCCACCCGCCCCGGACACGACCGGACCCCGGCCGTACGGCTGGCCGGCGCGCGCATCACCGGGCGGCTCGACCTCGCCGGCGCCGAGGTGCCGTGGCTGCTGTCGCTGTACAACTGCGTCCTGGAGCGGCCGCCGGACTTCTCGCACGCCGCCACCCGCACCATCAAGATCAACAACAGCGTGCTGCCCGGCTTCGCGGCCATCTGGGCGCGCATCAGCGGCCACCTGACCCTCGCCGAGTCACAGGTGCGCGGCACGGTCGAGCTGACCGGCACCCGCGTGAGCGGCGAGGTGCGGATGAACGACGCGTCCATCGGCCGGAAGGGCGGCAGCGGATCGCAGGCCGCCCTGAGCGCGGGCGGCCTCACGGTCGAGGGCGGCTGCTACGGCCGCGGCCTGCGGGTACGCGGCGGCATGCGGCTCGCGGGCGCGCGGCTGCGCGGCGGCGTCGTGCTGAGCGGCGCCCACCTCGAAGACCCCGACGGCACGGCGCTGGACCTGGAGAACGCCGAGATCGCCAACGCGCTGCACTGCAGCGCCGGGTTCACCGCGCACGGCACCGTACGGCTGCGCAGCGCCCGCGTCGCCGGACGCGTCTCGTTCCGCCGCGCCCGGCTGACCGCGCCCGGCATCGCCCTGCACGCCACCCGGCTGCGCTGCGACGAGCTCGACCTGCACACCGCGGGGCCGGTCACCGGCGAGGTGCGCCTGTCGTACAGCGTCCTCGGCACGCTCGCCGACGACTCCCGTACGTGGCCGGAGAAGCTGCACCTCAACGGCATGGTGTACGAGTCGCTGCGGCACGACAACGTCCACGACGACATGCGCAGGCGGCTGGGCTGGCTCAGCCGCGACCCGTCCGGGTTCCGGCCCCAGCCGTACGAGCAGCTCGCCGCCTTCTACCGCCGCCTCGGCGAGGACAACGCCGCGCGCGCGATCCTCTACGCGAAGCAGCGGCTGCGGCCCAAGCGGAACTTCGCCGACCGGGCGTTCGCCACGGTCCTCCAGGTCACCGTCGGCTACGGCTACCGTCCGCAGCGCGCGGCGGCCTGGCTGGGCGGCCTGCTGACGCTGGGGTCGGTCGCGTTCGCCCTCCACCACCCGGCCGCGCTCAAGCCGGACGAGGCGCCGCACTTCAACCCGGTCCTGTACAGCCTGGACCTCCTGTCCCCGATCGGCGGCTTCGGCCAGCGCGACGCGTTCGACCCGGTCGGGGTGTGGCAGTGGCTCGCCGGGGCGCTCGTCGCGGCGGGCTGGGTGCTGGCCACCGCGCTGATCGCCGGCGTGGGCCGCGTCTACAACCGCGACTGATCCGCGCCGGGACCGGTCCCGGCGCGCGTGGCTAGCGTTCCGGACCGGGCGGTCCCCCCCGTCCGTCCGCCGGAGTGGGAGATGAATCCGATGGCAGAGCCGAACCCGCGCCCGGCGGGCACCGCACCGGGCCCCCTGCGCGCCGTGCGCGTGATCCTCTACGTTCAGGCCGCCGCCACGGTGCTCGGGCTCGTGGGGACGGCCGTGGAGGTCAAGAGCCGCTTCGACCACGGCCAGGACGTGCCGGGCATCACGTACGTCCTCGGCATGGTCAGCCTCGTCTGCGCGGTGGCCGCGGTGGTGCTCGCCGCGTCGGTCGTCGCCCGCGGACGGTTCTGGGCCCGCCGCTCGGTGATGGCCCTCGAGGTCGTCACGATCGTCTACGGGTTCATCAACATCTTCGCCGGAGCGGTGGCGGGCATCGGCGAGATCGTCGTCGGCGCGGCCGTCATCGTGCTCGCGGCCCGGCACAGCGTGGGGGAGTGGATGGAGGGGCGGGAAGGGGATGTCGGTGCCCACCCGTAGGGTCGGGGCGTGGTGGAACGGGAGACGTACGACAGCGAGGACTTCGCCGGTGTCGACTGGTACGGGCAGGAGCTCGGCAACGGGCACTACCGCAAATGCCGGTTCTTCGACGCCGACCTCACCGAGGCGCGTACGGAGAACGCCGTCTTCGAGGAGTGCGACTTCTCCGGCGCGCGCCTGAACGCCTCGCGGCACCGCACGACCGCGTTCCTGCGCTGCACGTTCAGCCGCGCCTCCCTGTTCGACGCGACCTTCGACGGCTGCAAGATGACCGGCAGCGAGTTCGCGTCCACCCGCATGCGCCCGCTGACCGTCCGCGGCGGCGACTGGTCCTACGTCGGGCTGCGCGGCGCCGACCTCGCCGGGCTCGACCTGTCCGACGTGAACCTGGCGTACGCCGACCTCACCGACGCCGACCTCCGCAAGACCGTGCTGCGCGACGCGAACCTCGGCCACGCCCGGCTCGAGCTCGCCGAGCTGCGCGGCGCCGACCTCCGCGGCGCCGACCTCAACGCCGTCGAGACCCGCACCCTCGACCTGCGCGACGTCAAGGTGACCATGATCCAGGCGATCGTCCTCGCGCAGCACCGCGGCGCCGAGGTGGACGGCTGAAAGCCCTTATCCACCGCCGACTCCGGTAGGGTGTGCAGCCAGTACCGCAGCGCCTCCCGGAGGATCAGGCATGGGCATCGGGGTCAGCATCTTCCTGATCACTCTCGGTGCGATCTTCAAGTTCGCGATCACCGCGCACCTCAGCGGCGTCGACCTCCAGGCGATCGGCGTGATCCTCATGGTCGTCGGCGTGGCCGTGCTGGTCCTCAACATCATCTTGATGCAGCGCCGCCCCCGGTCGTCGTCCAACGACTCCTTCCGCGACGAGAACACCCCGCCCATGTAGGCGGTTAGCCTTGCCCTGAACCGGCGAGCGAAGGGATGGGCGGATGTTCCGTCACGTTGTGATGTTCTCCTGGAAAGACGGCACCACAGAGGAGCAGCGGCGTACGGTCGCCGACCAGCTCGCCACCCTCCCCGGGAAGATCGCCGAGCTGCGCGGCTACCACTTCGGGCCCGACGCCGGCGTCAACCCCGGCAACGCCGACTTCGCGGTCGTGGCCGACTTCGCCGACGTCGACGACTACCTCGTCTACCGCGACAATCCCGATCACCGCGCCATCATCGAGGCCTGCATCACCCCGATCGTCGCGTCCCGCACCGCGGTCCAGTACGAACTGGACTAGCCCGCACGAACCCCCCGGCGGAGGACCAGATGCTGGCAGGCGTGTTCCCCGTGGCCCCGACGACCTTCCACGACAACGGGTCGCTCGATCTCGCCAGCCAGGACAACGTGGTGGACTTCCTGGCCGACGCCGGGGCGGACGCCGTCTGCGTGCTGGCGAACTACTCCGAGCAGTTCTCGCTGACCGACCATGAGCGCGAGCTGGTGGCCGAGCGGGTGCTCGCGCGGGCCGCGGGGCGGCTCCCGGTGATCATCACGGCCAGCCACTTCAGCGCCCGCGTCGCGGCCGAGCGGGCGCGGCGCGCGGCCGGGCTCGGCGCCGCCATGGTGATGCTCATGCCGCCGTACCACGGCGCGACGATGAGCGTCCCGTACGACCAGGTGCGCGCGTACTTCCACACCGTGGCCGAGGCCGTCGACATCCCGATCATGGTGCAGGACGCGCCGATGAGCACCACCCGGCTGTCCGCCGCCGAGCTGGCCGGGCTGGCCCGCGAGATCCCGAACATCACCCACGTCAAGGCCGAGATGCCGGGCGCGGCCGACAAGCTGCGCGCGGTCATCGAGCTGGCCGGCGACGCCCTGCCGGGCCCGTGCGACGGCGAGGAGTCGGTGACGCTGCTGCCCGACCTCGACGCCGGCGCGGTCGGCACGATGCCGAGCTGCACACTGCCCGAGGTCCTCGTCCGTGTGGTGCGCGCGTACCGGTCCGGCGACCGCGACACCGCCGTCGACCTGTGGGAGCGGCACCTCCCGCTGATCCACTACGAGAACCGGCAGTGCGGGCTGCGCGCCGCGAAGGCGCTGATGTACGAGGGCGGCATCATCGCCAGCGAGGCCACCCGCAGCCCGCTGACGCCGCTGCCGCCGCCCGTACGCGCCGGCCTGCTCGACCACGCCCGCCGCCGCGACCCGCTGATCCTGAGCTGGGCCGGGCGGCGGGTGGGCTAGGTCAGCCCCAGGCGAGCATCGTCATCGGGTCGTGGAGCATGGCCCCGATGTCGCGCAGGACGTACGAACCGAGCTCGCCGTCGACGACCCGGTGGTCGAACGACAGCGCCAGCGTGGTGACCTGGCGCGGCACCACCTGGCCGTCGACCACCCACGGCAGCTCGCGCACCTGGCCGAACGCCAGGATCGCCGACTCGCCGGGGTTGAGGATCGGGGTGCCCGCGTCCACCCCGAACACCCCGACGTTCGTGATCGTCACCGTGCCGCCCTGCTGGTCCGCGGGCTGCGCCTTGCCGTCGCGGGTCTTCCGGGTCAGCTCGGCGAGGGCGCGGGCGAGGTCCGGCAGGGACAGCGCGTGCGCGTCCTTGACGTTCGGCACGACCAGGCCGCGGTCGGTGGCCACCGCGACGCCCAGGTTCACGTAGTGCTTGACCACGATCTCTTGCGCTGCGTCGTCCCAGGCCGCGTTCGCCATGGGATAGCGCCGCATGGCGACGAGCACGGCCTTCGCCACCAGGAGCAGCGGCGAGACCTTGACGTCGGCGAAGTCCGGCAGCGCGCGCATCCGGCGCACCGCCTCCATCGTCTCGGTGACGTCGACCTGGAGGAACTCGGTGACGTGCGGCGCGGTGAACGCGCTGTTCACCATGGCCGTGGCGGTGAACTTCCGCACGCCCTTGACCGGGATCCGCTCCTCGCGCGGCCCACCGCCGAGCGGCGCGGTGCGTACGGGCTCCGCGGGCGCGGTCGCCGCGGCCTCGACATCGGCGCGCGAGATCGTCCCGTTCGGCCCGGTCGGGCTGACGCCCCCGAGATCCACCCCGAGGTCCTTGGCCAGCTTCCGCACGGGCGGCTTGGCCAGCACGAGCACGTCAGGTGCCGCGCCGCCCGCCATCCGCTGGGGCGCCGCCGCGCCGTCACCGCCGCGGCGGCGGGGGCGGCGCTTCGTGGAGTCGGGCCGTACGCCGTAGCCCACCAGCACGGTGGGCTTCTCCTCCGCCTCCCCGCCTTCGGCGGGCTCGGCGTCGGGCTCAGGGGAAGCGGCGGGGGCGGGCGCCTCCGCCCCCTCGGGCGTCACGGTGATGATCACCGAGCCCACGTCGACCGTCTCGCCCTCGGCGGCCAGCAGCTCGGCCACCACCCCGTCGTACGGGCAGGGCAGCTCGACCACGGACTTCGCCGTCTCGATCTCGACGATCGTCTGCCCGTCGTGCACCGGGTCGCCGACCGCCACATGCCACTTGATGATGTCCGCCTCGGTCAGCCCTTCGCCGACGTCGGGGAGCTTGAACTGAAGTCCCTGCGTCATCGCGGCGGCTCCTAGTATGCGAACGTACGGTCGACGGCGTCACAGATGCGGTCCAGATCGGGGAGGTAGTGCTCCTCGATCCGGGCCGGCGGGTACGGCGTGGCGTAGCCGCCGACGCGCAGCACCGGCGCCTCGAGCCGGTAGAAGCACGCCTCCGTGATGCGCGCGGCGATCTCGCCGCCGATGCCGCCGAACACCGGCGCCTCGTGGGCGATGACGCACCGGCCGGTGCGGTTCACCGACGCGCTGATCGTCTCGACGTCCAGCGGGGACAGCGTGCGGAGGTCGAGCACCTCGACGTCGCGGCCGTCCTCGGCGGCGGCCTCGGCGGCCTGGAGCGCCGTCTTCACCATGGAGCCGTACGCCAGCACCGTGGCGTCGGTGCCGGGCCTGGCCACCCGCGTGGTGTGCAGCGGCGGCGCGGCGGCGACGGCGCCCTCGGTGTCGATGTCGGCCTTCTCGTAGTAGCGCCGCTTCGGCTCGAAGAAGATCACCGGGTCGTCGGACGCGATGGCCTGCTGGATCATGACGTACGCGTCGAGCGGGTTCGCGCACGACACCACCCGCAACCCGGCGACGTGCGTGAACAGCGCCTCCGGCGACTCGCTGTGGTGCTCGACCGCGCCGATGCCGCCGCCGTACGGGATGCGGATGACGACCGGCAGCCGCACCAGCCCCTGCGACCGCATGTGCATCTTGGCGAGCTGCGACACGATCTGGTCGAACGCAGGGAACACGAAGCCGTCGAACTGGATCTCCACGACCGGCCGGTAGCCGCGCAGCGCCAGCCCGATCGCGGTGCCGACGATGCCCGACTCGGCGAGCGGCGTGTCGATCACGCGGTCCTCGCCGAAGTCCTTCTGCAGCCCGTCGGTGATGCGGAACACGCCGCCGAGCCGCCCGACGTCCTCGCCCATGATCACGACCTTGGGGTCGTTCTCCATGGCCGCGCGCAGCCCCGCGTTCATCGCCTTGCCCAGCGTCAGCGTGGTCATCGCCCGGCCTCCTCGGCATCGAAGGACGCGTGGTACGCCGCGAACTCGGCGCGTTCGGCCTCGATCAGCGCGTGCGGTTCGGCGTAGACGTGCTCGAAGATCGTCTCGGGCGCGGGCTCGGGCATGGCGCGCACCTCGCGGCGGATCCGCGCCGCGAGCTCGCCGGCCTCGTCGTCGACCTCCGTGAAGAAGGCCTGGTCGGCGAGTTGGTTGCGGGCGAGGTACGCCTTCACGCGCTCGATCGGGTCGCGCAGCTTCCACGTCTCGACGTCGGCGGCCAGCCGGTAGCGGGTCGGGTCGTCGTTGGTGGTGTGCGCGCCCATGCGGTACGTGAACGCCTCGATGAGCATCGGCCCCTGGCCCTCGCGCGCCGCGCGCAGCGCCGCGCGCGTGACGGCCATGCACGCGAAGACGTCGTTGCCGTCGACGCGTACGCCGGGGAAGCCGAATCCGGCGGCCCGGTGGTACAGCGGGGTGCGGGTCTGCCGCTCGGTGGGCTCGGAGATCGCCCACTGGTTGTTCTGGCAGAAGAACACGACCGGCGCGTTGTAGACGGCCGCGAAGTTGAACGCCTCGCTGACGTCGCCCTGGCTGGAGGCGCCGTCGCCGAAGTAGGCGATGACGGCCTCGCCGTCGGCGTCGCCGACGTTGCCGTCGCGCTGGACGCCCATGGCGTAGCCGACGGCGTGCAGCGTCTGGTTGCCGATGACGATCGTGTACAGGTGGAAGTTGTGCTCGGCGGGGTCCCAGCCGCCCATGTTGACGCCGCGCCACATGCGCATCAGCGTCACGGGGTCGACGCCGCGCACCCAGGCCACGCCGTGCTCCCGGTACGTCGGGAAGGCCATGTCGCGGGGTTCAAGCGCCCGCCCCGACCCGATCTGCGCGGCCTCCTGGCCGAGCAGCGACGCCCACAGCGCCAGCTCGCCCTGCCGCTGGAGGGCGATGGCCTCGGTGTCGATGCGGCGTACGAGCACGAGATCGCGGTAGATGGCGCGGACCTCCTCCGCGCTCACCTCCAGCGGGTAGTCCGGATGCTCGACCCGTTCCCCCTCGGGGGTCAGCAGTTGGACGAGCTGGGGTGCGGATGCCGCAGGGTCAGTGCCCGATCGGGGGCTGCTTCCCGCGGGGACCGCGCCGTTCGAGGTATCGACGGTCACGAGCCACTCCTCGTCGCTAGGGGCCGGTGAACGGGGTCGCCGCGTCCGGCCGCCCGGCTTCGCGTGCTGCGAAGTACCGATGTGGTTTTGGCAATGGTGACAGACCGCATAGCCCTTGACGCAACCCCTTCGTACGGGGGTGTACCCGCCGTCATCGTGTGGTCCGCGTTCTGTCGCGGACGGCGTCATCCCCCTTGGCCGCCAACTATGCCCCGGCGTGGTCGGCGCCGTGTTGTGAGGACTTCCAAGGAGTTTCGCGGCGCGTTTCCCCAGGGCACGCGGAAGGCCGCCTCGAACGTGCCGAGACGGCCTCCGGGTGGGGCGGTGCGGGGGTCAGCGCACGGTGCCGCGCTCGAGCGCGTAGTCGGCCAGCATCTCGCGGAGCTGCCGCCGGCCGCGGTGCAGCCGCGACATGACCGTGCCGACCGGCGTGCCCATCTGGTCGGCGATCTCCTTGTACGACAGGCACTCCACGTCGGCGAGGTAGACCGCGACGCGGCGGTCCTCGGGCAGGGCGCGCAGCGCGCGGACGACGTCGGAGTCGGGCAGGTGCTCGAGCGCCTCGGTCTCGGCGGACTTCAGCCCGGACGACGTGTGCGACGCGGCGTCGCGCAGTTGCCAGTCCTGGAGCTCGTCGGCGGACTGGGTGTGCGGCGCGCGGCGCTGTTTCCGGTAGGAGGACAGGAACGTGTTGGTGAGGATGCGGAACAGCCAGGCCCGCAGGTTCG
The DNA here is from genome assembly GCA_036502625.1 of Streptosporangiaceae bacterium. GTDB lineage: Bacteria > Actinomycetota > Actinomycetes > Streptosporangiales > Streptosporangiaceae > DASXYG01. The sequence continues at coordinate 346,271 of DASXYG010000095.1, read as the reverse complement.
TGCCCTCCTCGAACCTGTCGTACGCGGCGTACGCCTTCGCGAACGTCTCCTGTACGAGGTCCTCGGCGTCGGCCGGGTTGCGGGTCATGCGCAGGGCGGTCGGGTAGAGCTGTTCGGTGAGCGGGATCGCCTCCGCACCGAACCGCTCACGCGGACCGTCCTGCAAGATCGCCTGCATCGTCACTCCCATTCTGAGATTCGGCCTGTGGACCCCACCCGGGCCGCGTCGTTCACCCGGTCCGATGGAGGACGCGCGTATACCGATTCGTGATTACCGGGTCCGCCGGTGACCTCCGTCACGTCCGCGGACCCGGTCCGGGGGGAGCGCCCGTCCGGCCGTCCCGTAGGCTCGGCGGGTCACAACGTGTAGTCATGGATGGAGAAGCACGTGGCGCGGGTCGTCGTCGACGTCATGCTCAAGCCGGAGATCGCCGACCCCCAGGGCCAGGCCATCGTCGGCGCCGCCCACAGGCTGGGCTTTCCGCAGGTCGAGTCGGTGCGCCAGGGAAAGCGCTTCGAGATCGAGGTCGCGGGCCCCGTTGATGACGCCGCGCTCGGGCGGATCCGCGAGATGGCGGGGACGCTTCTGGCCAACCCGGTGATCGAGTCGTACGAGATCCACGTCGCCGGGGAACCGGCCGGGTGACCCGGTGTGAGCGTGGCCGGATACACGGCACATCGGCGGTTACGCGAGTTGCCACTTGGGAAGCCTTTTTGATGTGAGGCTCACCCAGAGGAGCAGCCGGTGGACATGAAGTTCTCGCTCGAACTACCGAGGGAGACCCTGAGCGTTCCGGTGATCCGTCGAGTCCTGGGCGACACACTCCGTGCACTGGGCGTAACCGACGAGTGTGCGTCCGACATCCTGATCGCCACCAGCGAGGCGTGCACGAACGCGCTCCATCACGGTGGCCCCGACCGCAGGTACGAGGTCGCCGTCAGCATCGGCGAGACCTGCTGCGTCCTGAAGGTCGTCGACCGGGGCGCCGGCTTCGATCCCGCGACGATCGGCCACGCGGCGTCCGACTCCGAGAGCGGCCGCGGCCTTGAGCTGATGCGGGCCCTCGTGGACGACGTCAGCGTCGACTCCGCACCCGATTCCGGCACGGTCGTCTACCTGCAGAAGCACCTGAAGTGGACCGAGGACGCCGCAATGGCGCGCCTGCGTCCCGAGCCCGTCTGCCACGCCGGGTAGCCTGGTTCCGCGGCCCGGCCGACCGGGCCGCGATCCCCGGAACAGCACAGACGGAGACCTGATGACCGCGCCCGCGGCCCGCATTGGCATCGTCACCTTCCCCGGTTCCCTGGACGACCGCGACGCCGCGCGCGCCGTGTCGCTCGCCGGGGCCGAACCCGTATCCCTGTGGCACGCCGACCGCGACCTGCGCGGCGTCGACGCCGTGATCCTCCCCGGCGGGTTCTCCTACGGCGACTACCTGCGCTGCGGCGCGATCGCCCGGTTCTCGCCGGTCATGTCCGAGCTGGTGCCCGCGGCCCGCGCGGGCCTGCCGGTGCTCGGCATCTGCAACGGCTTCCAGGTGCTCTGCGAGTCGCACCTCCTGCCCGGCGCGCTCACCCGCAACGCCAGCCTCCACTTCGTCTGCCGCGACCAGCGGCTGCGCATCGAGCAGCCCGCCACGGCCTGGACGAACGGCTACACCCCGGGCCAGGAGGTGGTGATCCCGCTGAAGAGCGGCGAGGGCCGCTACGTCGCCGACGCCGAGACGCTGGCCGGGCTGGAGTCCCGCGGCGGCGTCGTCGCCCGCTACGTCGGCGGCGCGCCGAACGGCGCCGCGAACGACATCGCCGGCATCAGCAACGAGGCCGGCAACGTCGTCGGCCTCATGCCCCACCCCGAACACGCCGCCGACCCGCTGACGGGCCCCACCACCGACGGCCTCGCCTTCTTCACCTCGGTCCTCGCCCTCTCCACCGCCACCGCCTGACCTCCCGAGAAAGCAGCGCTGAGAGATACCCGTGATCGACACCGTCGCGCGCGCCGTCGCCACGCCCGACCAGCCGCAGCCGTACGCCGAGCTGGGCCTCAACGACGAGGAGTACGCACGCATCCGTGCGATCCTCGGCCGCCGGCCCACCTCCGCCGAGCTGGCCATCTACTCCGTGATGTGGAGCGAGCACTGCTCGTACAAGTCCTCGCGCCGGCACCTGAAGCAGTTCGGCGACAAGGCGCCCGCCTCGGACGCGCTGCTCGTCGGCATGGGGGAGAACGCCGGCGTGGTGGACGTCGGCGGCGGCTACGCCGTGACGTTCAAGATCGAGTCGCACAACCACCCGTCGTACGTCGAACCGCACCAGGGCGCGGCGACCGGCGTCGGCGGCATCGTGCGGGACATCCTGGCGATGGGCGCGCGGCCGGTGGCGGTGATGGACGCGCTGCGGTTCGGCGCCGCCGACGCGCCCGACACCTCGCGCGTGCTGCCGGGCGTGGTCGAGGGCATCTCCGCGTACGGCAACTGCCTGGGGCTGCCGAACATCGGCGGCGAGGTCGCCTTCGATCCGACGTACGCGGGCAACCCGCTGGTGAACGCGCTGTGCGTGGGCGTCATGCGGCACGAGGACATCCAGCGCGCCGCGGCGCCCGGGCCGGGCAACAAGGTCGTCCTGTTCGGCGGGCCCACCGGTCCTGACGGCATCGGCGGCGCGTCGGTGCTGGCCAGCGCCACCTTCGACGACACGAGCGCGGCGAAGCGGCCGAGCGTGCAGGTCGGCGACCCGTTCATGGAGAAGCTGCTCATCGAGTGCTGCATGGAGCTGTACGCCGCGGGGCTCGTGGTCGGTGTGCAGGACCTCGGCGCCGCCGGGGTCTCGTGCGCGACCACCGAGCTGGCCGCGGCCGGCACCGGCGGCATGCGGGTCGTCCTCGATGACGTGCCGCTGCGCGACCACCGGCTGACGCCCGAAGAGATCCTGATGAGCGAGTCGCAGGAGCGCATGATGGCGGTCGTCGCGCCGGGCGACGTCGACGCGTTCCTGGCGGTCTGCGCGCGCTGGGACGTCCCCGCCACCGTGCTCGGCGACGTCGACGACGGCGGGCGGCTGGTCATGACGTGGCGCGGCGAGACCGTGGTGGACATCCCGCCGCGCACCGCCGCCGACGAGGGCCCGCTGTACGACCGGCCGTACGCCCGGCCCGCCGACCTGGACGCGATCAGGGCCGACGACCCGGCCGCGCTGGCCCGCCCGTCCGGCGGCGCCGCGCTGCGCGCCGAGGTGCTGCGGGTGCTCGCCGACCCGAGCATCGCCGACAAGTCCTGGGTGACCGCGCAGTACGACCGCTACGTCCTCGGCGACACCGTTCTCGCCATGCCGGACGACGCCGGGGTGCTGCGCATCGGCGGCGGCCCGCGCGGCGTGGCGCTGGCCACCGACGGCAACGGCCGCTACACCCGGCTCGACCCGTACGACGGCGCGCGGCTCGCGCTGGCCGAGGCGTACCGCAACGTCGCCGCCGCGGGCGCGCGGCCGCTCGCGGTGACGAACTGCCTGAACTTCGGCTCGCCGGAGGACCCGGGCGTGATGTGGCAGTTCGAACGCGCGGTCACCGGCCTCGCCGACGGCTGCCAGGCGCTCGGCGTCCCGGTCACCGGCGGCAACGTGAGCTTCTACAACCAGACCGGCGAGACGCCCATCCATCCGACCCCGGTCATCGGTGTGCTGGGCGTGCTCGACGACGTGGCCCGGCGTACGGCCATCGGCTTCACCGGCGACGGCGACGAGCTCTGGCTGCTCGGCACCACCCGCGACGAGCTCGGCGGCTCGGCGTGGGCGTCGGTGGTCCACGGCCACCTCGGCGGCCGTCCACCGGCTGTGGACCTCGACGCGGAGCGCGCGCTGGCCGAGGTGCTGATCGCGGCGGCGTCCGGCGGCCTGCTGACCGCGGCGCACGACCTCTCCGACGGCGGCCTCGCGGTGGCGCTCGCCGAATCGTGCCTGCGCGGCGGCCACGGCTGCCGCGTCGGCCTCGCCGACCCGTTCACCGGCCTGTTCAGCGAGTCGGCGGCGCGCGCGGTGGTGGCCGTGGCGCCGGCCGACGCGGCCGCGTTCGCCGGCCTGTGCCGTACGAACGGCGTGCCCGCCGCCCGCGTCGGCGCGGTGGGCGGCGACGCGCTGACGGTGGACGGCGCGTTCGACATCCCGCTGGAGGAGCTGCGCGCCGCGCACACCGGCGCGCTGCCCGCCCTGTTCGGGTGAACGTGTGAACCCGGCGATCTTCTGAGGCGTCTCCTGTGCATCCGGTCCGTCCCCCGCTTCCGGAAGACCGAACGCAGGACACGACCGAAGGAGATCGCATGGCTACGCGCCTGATGCGTCTCGGCATCCGCGCCGCCGCCCCGTTCGGGGCGGCCGCGATCGGCCTCACGCTCGGCCTGGCGCTCGCGCCGGGCGCGGCGGCGGCCGCGAGCGGCTGGGAGATCGGCCACACGAACGCCGTGGGCGACGACAACGAGCTGACGGAGGTCGCGGCCACCGGGGCGGGCGACGCCTGGGCCGTCGGCTCCGTCCACCGCTACCAGGGCACCGACCACTGGTACGAGCCGCTGCTGCAGCGCTACGACGGCAGCGCGTGGAAGCGGGCCACCGTGCCGGCCGGACCGGCCAAGGGCATGTACACCTCGGTCGACGCCACGTCGGCGAGTAACGCGTGGGTCTGGGAGACCGGCTGGGTCGACCAGCCGAGCGGCGCGCTGCGGTGGAACGGCAGCGCGTGGCGGTTCTTCCCGGTGACCGGAACGGGCGCGTCGCGGCCGGACGTCGCCACCCTGCCGTCCGGCCAGGCGTGGGTCGTCACGCCGGCCAGCGGCGCGAGCACCGCCGTGGCGTACTGGAACGGCACCGCGCTGCGCACCGTCAAGGCGCCCGCGGGCGCGCTGAACACCGTGGACGCCCGTACCGCGAACGACGCCTGGGCCGGCGGGAACAGCGGCGGCCAGCCGCTGCTCGCGCACTGGAACGGCACCGCGTGGAAGAAGACCGCGGTGCCGCGCATCCCGATCACCGGCGAGGGCACCGACATGGCCGCCGACGTGCAGGACGTGAAGGTGCTCGCGGCGAACGACGTGTGGGCGGTCGGGCGCACCCACAGCCTGGGCGACGACCCCGACGCCGTGGAGACGCCGTTCGCGCTGCACTGGAACGGCACCAAGTGGACGTACGCCGACAAGGGCGTCGCGCACCCGAACGGCGGCTTCACCAGCGTCGCGTCCGACGGCTCGGGCGGGGTGTGGATGTCCGGCCGGAACGAGTACCTGACCCACTACGCCAAGGGGCAGTGGACGACCGCGGAGGTCGCCCGCGACCCGAACACCGTCTTCTCCCTCGGCGTGGCCGGGCTGAGCCGGGTGCCCGGCACGGCGCGCGTCCTCGGCGTCGGATCGGTGGACCTGGTCAACGACCCGGACCCGCTGCTCCACGAGGGCGCGGTGTTCACCCAGGGCGGCTGACGGGCCGCGTACAGAGGCCCGGTAGCGTTCCGCCCCATGATCATTGAGCACGGCGCCTACCAGCTCGACGACGACCCGGGCCGGGTCGACCTCGACGTCGTCTGGCGGTTCCTGTCCACCGACGCCTACTGGGCGCGGTGGCGGGACCGCGGCGACGTCGAGCGGCAGATCACCGGCGCCTGGCGGGTGGTCGGCGGCTACGCGGCCGACGGCTCGATGGTGGCGTTCTCACGCGCGCTCTCCGACGGCGTGGCCCTGGCCTACCTGGCCGACGTGTTCGTGCTGCCGGAGGCGCGCGGGACCGGGCTCGGCGTCGAGCTGGTCCGTACGATGATCGAGCGCGGGCCGGGCGCGCCGTTCCGCTGGATGCTGCACACCGACGACGCGCACGGGTTGTACGGGAAGTTCGGCTTCGCCCCGGGCGACGCCCGCTATCTGGAGCGCCGCCCGAAGCGGTAGCTCACTCCGCGCCGACCGGCTCCGGCTCGGGCTCGCCGCCCCCGGCCTCGGGTTCGGCGCCGCCCTTGATGGAGCGGATCAGGAGCTGCGCGACGTCGACGACCTCGAGGGACTCCTTGGCGTCGCCGCTGCCCTTCTTCTCGTTGATCGCGTCGCCGAGCATGACCAGGCAGAACGGGCAGCCGGTCGACACGGTGTCGGGATCGGTCTCCAGCGCCTCGTCGATGCGCTCGGTGTTGATGCGCTTGCCGATGCGCTCCTCCATCCACATGCGCGCGCCGCCCGCGCCGCAGCAGAACCCGCGCTCCTTGCAGCGGTGCATCTCCTGCGTCCGCACACCGGGGACCTGCTCCATGATGGCCCGGGGCGCGGTGTAGACCTTGTTGTGCCGGCCGAGGAAGCACGGGTCGTGGTACGTGATCTTCTCGTCGATCGGCGCGACCGGGGTGAGCCGGCCCTCGTCGACCAGCTTCGCCAGGAGCTGCGTGTGGTGGACGACCTCGTACTCCCCGCCGAGCTGCGGGTACTCGTTGGCGAGCGTGTTGAAGCAGTGCGGGCAGGACGCGACGATCTTCTTCACGCCCACGCCGTTCAGCGTCTCGACGTTCTGCTGCGCGAGCATCTGGAAGACGAACTCCATGCCCAGGCGGCGCGCCGGGTCGCCGGTGCACGCCTCCATGCCGCCCAGCACGGCGAACTTCACGCCCGCGATGTGCAGCAGCTCGGCGATCGCCTTGGTCGTCTTCTTCGCGCGGTCCTCAAGAGCGCCGGCGCAGCCCACCCAGAAGAGGTACTCGGTCTCCTCGGGCATCGCGTCCTCGACGACCGGCACCTCGAAGTCGAGGTCGGCCATCCAGTCCGTACGGGCGGACTCGTTCATGCCCCAGGGGTTGCCCTTGTTCTCCAGGTTCTTCAGGAGCGTGTTGGCCTCGGACGGGAAGCTCGACTCGATCATCACCTGGTAGCGGCGCATGTCGAGGATGTGGTCGATGTGCTCGATGTCCACCGGGCACTGCTCGACGCAGGCGCCGCAGTTGGTGCAGGACCACAGGACGTCCGGGTCGATGACGCCGTTTTCGGCCTCGGTGCCCACCAGCGGGCGCTCGGCGGCCGCCTTGAACATGTCGGGCAGCTTCTCGCGCTCCTCGTCGGAGGCGGCCATGATGTACGGCGCCTTCTCGAACGCGTGGTCGCGCAGGTTCAGGATGAGCATCTTCGGCGACAGCGGCTTGCCGGTGTTCCAGGCCGGGCACTGCGACTGGCAGCGGCCGCACTCCGTGCAGGAGTAGAAGTCGAGGTAGCCCTTCCAGGTGAAGTCCTCGATCTTGCCGCGGCCGAAGACGTCGGTGTCGGGGTCGGCCTCCTCGAAGTCGAGGATCTCGCCGTTGCTGCGCATCGGCTGGGCCGCGCCCAGGCCGTCCGGGCGCCGCTTGAACAGGACGTTCAGCGGGGCCAGGAAGATGTGCAGGTGCTTGGAGTGCACCACGAAGACGAGGAACGCCAGCGCCACGAAGATGTGCAGCAGCAGGCCGATCGAGGCCAGCACTTCGAGGGTGCCGTGGGAGAGCCCGGTGAACAGGTGGCCCGCGCCGTACGAGACGATCGCGCCCCTGCCGTACGCGAGGTTGCCCATCGCGGACTCGATGCCGCGGTAGAAGAACAGCGTCCAGATGACGTTGAAGATCATGAGCAGCGTGATCCAGGCGCCGCTGAGGTGCGAGCCGGAGAACCGCGACTTGCGGCCGAGCCCCTTCGGCGCGTTCCGCATGCGGATGACCGCGAACGTCACGAGGCCGAGGAAGCACATGACCGCGATGAAGTCCTGGATGAACCCGATCGGGCCCCAGGTCTGCAGCCACGGGATGTGCACGCCCTCGCCGGCGAACAGCGCGACGGCCGCTTCGAGGTAGACGGTCAGCAGCAGGAAGAACGCCCACATCACGAAGAAGTGCGCGAGCCCGGGGACCGTCCATTTCAGCAGCTTGCGCTGGCCGAGCACCTCGACGGCCTGGCCCTCGGCGTCGGCCTTGGGGTCGCCCTTGACCGTGGCGACGCGCTCGGGCGCGGGCTGGCCGCTCTTCGCCAGCTTGTACAGGAACAGCACGCGCCGTCCGGCAATCGCCAGGGCGACCGCCGCTCCGGCGAGCCCGATGATCAATGTCACCCAGAACACTGGTCCGTCCTCCTGCGGTGCGGCGTTGGGTGTCAGCGTACGGTCGGAACGGGTTCGACCGTGCGCCGGACACTCGATCGTACCGAGCAGTAACTTAGCTGCGCGTCCGGCTCACACCTAATCAGAGACCGACGTCGGCGGCCATGATCGGGTATGCCCGTGCGTGGTGGGGATACGATATATTAGAATCTAATTCTAAGAAACACCGGCCCGTGCGCCGCCCCCCGGCGCACGGGCCGATCCATGTCCCCACCGCGTACGGCGTGCCCGGCTACTCGGGCGACCGGTGGACCGCCGGCGGATCCTGGGCGCTCCAGCCCATCCGGTAGTCCGTCCAGGCGACCAGCGTGCCGGGGGCCGCCCACGGCGTCTCGCCGCCGGGACGTACGACGACCCGCTGGTCCGCGAGCAGCCGCCCGTTCGCGCGGTCGATGACCAGCCGGTGGTCGACGGACGCGCCGCCGAGCTGCGGGTCGCTCTCCACGCGGCCGATGGCCGTGCCCGCCCGGCCCGCGCCGCCGTTCCCGCGCAGTGCGACACCCGGCAGTGTGGCGAGGACGCGGTACGCCGCGGCGCGCACGTCCGGCGGCGCCGGGGTGGCGAGCAGCGCGGAGAGCTGGCCGTACAGCCAGCCCGTACGGTCGCCGGGTACGTCCGGGTCGAGGCCGTAGTCGCGGCTGTCCGCGGTGTAGTAGCCGAGCAGCCTCGCCTTCAGCGCCCGCGGGTCCGCGGGCAGCGCGCGCAGCCGCCGCACGTCGAAGCCGTGGTCGTCGATGGCGAACAGGTCCTTGCCGTCGTCCCAGGGCAGCACCTCCGCGGCGTGCGGGCGCGCGTCGAGGTGGCCGCCGCCGGGCAGCCGCCACCGGGCGGGGCCGCCGTCGCGCCGCCAGGCCGCACGGTCGGCGGCGGAGACCGGTGCGGCGGTGGCGCGCGGTGACGACCAGCGGCTCGGGTCGCGCGCGTCGCGGGCGAACCAGTAGGCCTCGCGCTGCCGGTAGTCGATCGTGTACGGCGCCGCGCGCGGGCCGACGCGGTACAGGCGGTGCGCCGTCGTGCGCATGGTCCAGTAGCGGCCGGTCTTCTCCGCCGCCGTGTGCTGCGCGGCGGACAGCAGGAACGCGCCCACGGTCGCGGGCCGTGCCTCGGGCGTACGGGTGAGCTGGACGGCCCCGGCGACCGCGACCGCCACGGCGGCCGCCCCGGCGAGGACGGCGACCCCCCGGCGCGGCAGGCGCGGGACACGGGGCGCCCGCCGGCGCGTACGGGCCAGCTCCATCAGCCGGGCGCGGGCCTCGGCCTGTGCGGCCGTGTCGTCGGGGCGCTCCCCGGCCAGGGTGTCGCGCACGGTCTTCAGGTCATCCATGGTCGGCGACCTCCGTCTCCAGGTGGGCCAGCGCGGCCCGCAGCTTCGCCCGGGCGCGGTTCACGCGCGAGCACACCGTGCCGTACGGGACGCCGAGCGCCCGGGTGACGTCCTCGTAGCTCAGGCCGCCGAGCGCGACCAGCAGCAGCGCGTCGCGCTGGCCGGGGTTCAGCGCGGCCAGGGCGCGTGCGACGTCCGGTGCGGCCTGCGCGGCGAGCACCCGCTCCGTCGCGCGGTCCTCGTCGGCGCCGGGTTCTGGTCGCGCGGAGGCGCGGGCCAGCGCGCGCAGCCGGCGGGTCTCGTCGCGCCGGTGCCGGCTGACGAGGCGGGTCGCGATGCCGTACAGCCACGGCCGCGCGGAGCCCGCGGCCGGGTCGAAACGGTCGCGCTTGCGGAACGCCGTGAGGAACGTCTCCGCGGCGATGTCGTCGGCCGCGCTCGCCCCGAGCCTGCGGTCCACGTAGCCGCGGATCTCCGGGTAGTACCGGTCGAAGATCTCGGCGAATCGCTCGGGGTCGTCGTGGGACGCGGCGATGACGCGCGCGTCCTCGGATCGGGGGGAGCCCGGCACGGCGCGCAGTCTCTCGCGCGTCCCGTGCCGGGCGCCAGCGGGTGGCGTGCGGTCGGTCGCCCAGTGGGCGGATGCGGTTGTCACATCCCTTCTCGCCCGCGGGCGGGCGGGCACTTCCGTCAGGGCGTGATTTTCCGGGCCGGGAACGGAATACGGCTCCCGGTCGTCAAGTTGGGCAGAGTGAGAACAAAGTTGCGTCGGGGTGACTCAAGTGGTTTGCTGCTGGTCGTCGCCGATGGATACGCTGAGTCGGCAAGACTCAACTTGACGGAGGAAACTACTCATGGCACGTGCGGTCGGTATCGACCTCGGTACGACCAACTCGGTCGTTTCGGTTCTGGAGGGCGGCGAGCCCACGGTTATCGCGAACGCGGAGGGGGCTCGCACGACGCCGTCGGTCGTCGCCTTCGCGAAGAACGGTGAGGTGCTGGTCGGCGAGGTAGCCAAGCGCCAGGCGGTCACCAACGTCGACCGTACGATCCGCTCGGTCAAGCGCCACATGGGCACTGACTGGAGCGTCAAGATCGATGACAAGACGTTCAACCCGCAGCAGATCAGCGCCTTCATCCTGCAGAAGCTCAAGAGGGACGCCGAGGCGTACCTGGGCGAGAAGGTCACCGACGCGGTGATCACGGTGCCCGCGTACTTCAGCGACTCCGAGCGGCAGGCCACCAAGGAGGCCGGGCAGATCGCCGGCCTGAACGTCCTGCGCATCATCAACGAGCCGACGTCCGCGGCGCTGGCCTACCACCTGGAGAAGGAGAACGAGGCGACGATCCTCGTCTTCGACCTCGGCGGCGGCACGTTCGACGTCTCCCTCCTCGAGGTCGGCGACGGCGTCGTCGAGGTGAAGGCCACCAACGGCGACAACAAGCTCGGCGGCGACGACTGGGACCAGAAGGTCGTCGACTGGCTGGTCACCAAGTTCAAGAACGCCCACGGCATCGACCTCTCCAACGACAAGATGGCGCTCCAGCGGCTACGCGAGGCGGCGGAGAAGGCCAAGATCGAGCTGTCCAGCTCGTCGGAGACGCAGATCAACCTGCCGTACATCACGGCGTCGGCCGAGGGCCCGCTGCACCTCGACGAGAAGCTGTCGCGCGCGGAGTTCCAGAAGCTCACCAGCGACCTGCTGGAGCGCGTGAAGAAGCCGTTCCACCAGGCTGTGAAGGACGCCGGGCTGGACCTCTCCAAGATCGACCACGTGGTGCTCGTCGGCGGTTCCACCCGGATGCCCGCGGTGGTCGACGTCGTCAAGGACCTCACCGGCGGCAAGGACCCCAACAAGGGCGTCAACCCGGACGAGGTCGTGGCGGTCGGCGCGGCGCTGCAGGCCGGTGTGCTCAAGGGCGAGGTCAAGGACGTCCTGCTGCTCGACGTGACGCCGCTGTCCCTGGGCATCGAGACCAAGGGCGGCATCTTCACCAAGCTGATCGAGCGCAACACCACGATCCCGACCAAGCGGTCCGAGGTCTTCACGACGGCCGACGACAACCAGCCGTCCGTGCAGATCCAGGTCTTCCAGGGCGAGCGCGAGATCGCTCAGTACAACAAGAAGCTCGGCATGTTCGAGCTGACCGGCATCGCGCCGGCGCCGCGCGGCGTGCCGCAGATCGAGGTCACGTTCGACATCGACGCCAACGGCATCGTGCACGTCACCGCGAAGGACCGGGGCACCGGCAAGGAGCAGTCCGTCCAGATCACCGGCGGCTCGTCGCTGCCGAAGGACGACATCGACAAGATGGTCCGCGACGCGGAGCAGTACGCCGATGAGGACCGCCAGCGCCGTGAGGACGCCGAGGTCCGCAACAACGGCGAGCAGCTCGCCTACCAGACCGAGAAGTTCCTCGGCGACAACTCCGACAAGGTGCCCGAGGACATCAAGACCGAGGTCACCGACGCGGTCGCGGAGCTGAAGAAGGCGCTCGAGGGCACCGACACCGACGCCATCAAGGGCGCCTCGGAGAAGGTCGCCACGATCAGCCAGAAGATGGGCACCGCGATCTACGCGCAGAGCCAGCAGGCCGGCACGGACGCCTCGGCCGACGCCGGGGCCGGCGCCTCGGCCGACGGCTCGGCCGGCGAGGAGAACGCCCAGGCGAACGACGACGAGGTCGTCGACGCCGAGATCGTCGACGACGAGAACACCAAGCGCCAGGGCGGTGCCGCCTGATGCACTCCGTATCCGACGTGAGCGCTGAGGGGAGGTACGGCGATGGCGGGGCGTGACAAGGGCGCACCGGAGGCCGGCGAGCGGCAGGGCCCGGTCGTCCGCGACCGGCGGCGCGTCGATCCCGAGACCGGCGAGGTGCGCGAGCCCACCGCGGAGTCCGCGCCCGACGAGGGCGCGGAGGACGCGGCGGGCGAGCCCGCGGCCGAGCCGGGCAAGGTCCAGGAGCTGACCGCGGACCTCCAGCGGGTGACCGCGGAGTACGCCAACTACCGCAAGCGCGTCGACCGCGACCGGGTCGCGGATCGCGTGCAGGCGGTGTCGAGCGTGCTCACCGAGCTCCTGCCGATGATCGATGACATCGGCCGCGCCCGTGACCACGGCGAGCTGACCGGCGGCTTCAAGCAGGTCGCCGAGGCGCTGGAGAGCGCGGTCACCAAGCTCGGGCTGGTGCGCTACGGGGAGAAGGGCGATCCGTTCGACCCGAACATCCACGAGGCGCTGACGCACATGTACTCCCCGGACGTCACCGAGACGACGTGCGTGGAGATCTTCCAGCCCGGCTACAAGGTCGGCGAGCGCATCCTGCGTCCGGCGCGGGTCGTGGTCGCCGAGCCGGGCGGTGACGCGGCCGACGGCGCCGAGGCCGAGGGCGCCGAGGCGTCCGGCGGCCCGGAGGAGCAGTAGGCCGGTCGACCGGACCCGGTCCGTACGGGAAACCGGTCGCGGGCGTGCCACACGGTGGGCGCCCGCGACCGGTGCCCGGGGCCGGCGACGGAGGCGGTAGTGGGGTCGGAGACATCAGAAGGGGTAGGCGGAAGCGCCGATGAGCACCAAGGACTTCCTCGAGAAGGACTACTACGCGGCCCTCGGCGTGTCCAAGACGGCGACGAAGGACGAGATCAAGTCCTCGTACCGCAAGCTGGCGCGGAAGTACCACCCGGACGCGAACAAGGGCGACCCGCAGGCCGAGGAGAAGTTCAAGGAGATCTCTGAGGCGTACAACATCCTCTCCGATGAGAAGCGCCGCAAGGAGTACGACGACGCGCGGTCGCTGTTCGGCGGCGGCGGAATGCGCGCCGGGCAGGGCGGCCAGGGCGGGGTGCCGTTCGACCTCGGCGACCTGTTCGGCGGCGGCACGCAGGGCTCCGGCCAGGGCGGCGCCGGCGAGCGGATCGGCGACCTGTTCGGCGGCATCTTCGGCCAGCGCGGCGCGCGTACCCAGCAGCAGCAGCGGCCGCGCCGCGGCGCCGACGTGGAGACCGCGGCGACGCTGACGTTCACGCAGGCCGCGACCGGCGTGACGGTGCCGCTGCACCTCACCAGCGAGTCGGCCTGCCCCACCTGCAAGGGCACCGGCGCGAAGGCCGGAACCGTGCCGCGCGTCTGCCCCAACTGCGAGGGCACCGGGCAGGAGAGCCGCAACCTGGGGAGCTTCGCGTTCTCCGAGCCGTGCCACGAGTGCCACGGGCGCGGCCTGATCGTCGACGACCCGTGCCCCACCTGCCACGGCAGCGGCCGGGGCACGAGCACGCGGACGATCCAGGCGCGCATCCCCGCGGGGGTGCGCGACGGCCAGCGCATCCGGCTCAAGGGCAAGGGCGCGCCCGGCGAGCGCGGCGGCCCGGCCGGCGATCTGTACGTCAAGGTGCAGGTCAAGCCGCACGCGGTGTTCGGCAGGTCGGGGGACGACCTGACGATCACGGTGCCGGTGACGTTCCCCGAGGCGGTGCTCGGCGCGGAGATCAAGGTGCCGACGCTGAACGGCATGCCGGTCACGGTGAAGGTCCCCGCGGGCACGCACAGCGGCACCAAGCTGCGGGTGCGCGGCAAGGGCACGGCCAAGCGCGACGGCTCGCTCGGCAACCTGATGGTGACCGTCGAGGTCGCCGTGCCGGACAAGCTGTCGAAGGACGCCAAGAAGGCGCTGGAGTCCTACCAGCAGGCCACCGCCGACCACGACCCGCGTACGGGCCTGCTCGACCAGGCGAGGGGTGAGTGAGATGAACGCCGGCGGCGATCCTTTCGACCTCACCGACGAGACGCCGGTCTACGTGATCTCCGTGGCGGCGCAGCTTTCCGGGCTGCACCCGCAGACGCTGCGGCAGTACGACCGCATGGGCCTCGTCCAGCCGGGGCGCACCCCCGGGCGCGGGCGCAGGTACTCCATGCGCGACATCCAGATGCTGCGCGAGATCCAGCGGCTCTCGCAGGACGAAGGCATCAACCTGGCGGGGATCAAGCGCATCCTCGAGCTCGACCGCATGGTCACCGAGCTGCGCACCCACGTGGTCCACCTCCAGAACGAGCTGGCCGCGGCGCGCAACGCCGTGGCGCGGCGCGGTCGGCACGACCCGGCGCCGCACCCGTCGACGGGGCCGGGCCGCGAGGTGGCCGTACGACGGACGAGCGTCGTGGTGTGGCAACCCGATCCGTTCCACACCCTGCACGGCGACCAGGACTAGCGCGGGGGACGACGAGAGATGGCAGTGGACGAGAAGTACAACGAGGAGAGTCAGGAGGCGCTGGGCACCGCGATCCGGCGCACCTCCAACGACGGGCATCCCGAGGTGACGCCCGCGCACCTGCTGGCCGCCCTGCTCAAGCAGGACGACACGCTCGTGGTGCCGCTGCTGCGCGAGGTCGGCGTCGACCCCGAGAAGCTGCGCCGCGACACCGAGGAGATCGTCGGCGCGCTGCCGTCGGCGAAGGGGTCGACGGTCGCGTCGCCGTCGTCGTCGCGCACCCTGTCGAAGGTGCTCGACACCGCGGCCGAGCGCGCCAAGGACCGCGGCGACGACGCCGTCGCGCCGGAGCACCTGCTGGTCGGGCTGGCCGCCGAGGGCGGCGACACCGCCGAGCTCCTGAGGTCCTCCGGTGCCACACCGGAGGCGCTGCTCGACGCGTTCGACCGCGTGCGCCACTACGAGACGCTGGAGAAGTACGGCGTCGACCTCACCGAGCGGGCCCGTACGGGCGCGTTCGACCCGCTGATCGGGCGCGAGGACGAGGTGCGCCGGGTCATCCAGGTGCTGTCGCGGCGGACGAAGAACAACCCCGTGCTGATCGGCGAGCCGGGCGTCGGCAAGACCGCCATCGTGGAGGGGCTGGCCCGGCGCATCGTCCGCGACGAGGTGCCGGAGTCGCTGAAGAACAAGCGGCTGTACGCCCTCGACCTCTCGGCGATGGTGGCCGGGGCGAAGTACCGGGGCGAGTTCGAAGAGCGCCTGAAGACGGTGCTGAACGAGATCAAGCAGAGCGACGGCAAGATCATCACGTTCATCGACGAGCTGCACACGATCGTCGGCGCGGGCGCCGCCGAGGGCGCGATGGACGCCGGGAACATGCTGAAGCCGATGCTGGCGCGCGGCGAGCTGCGCATGATCGGCGCCACCACGCTCGACGAATACCGCGAGCGCATCGAGAAGGACGCCGCGCTCGAGCGCCGCTTCCAGCAGATCTACATCGGCGCGCCGTCCGTCGAGGCGACGATCGGCATCCTGCGCGGGCTGCGCGAGCGCTACCAGGCGTTCCACGGCGTGCAGATCGCCGACGCCGCGCTGGTCGCCGCCGCGCAGCTCTCCGACCGCTACATCACCGGCCGGTTCCTGCCCGACAAGGCGATCGACCTGGTCGACGAGGCCGCCGCGCGGCTGCGCGTCGACAACGACTCGGTGCCGCCGGAGATCGACGACCTGCAGCGCTCGGTGAACATGCTGCAGGCCGAGCGCGACAGCCTGGAGTCCGCGAAGGACGCCGAGAGCCAGGAGCGCGTGGCCGCCGTCGACGCGGAGCTCGCCGAGAAGCAGGAGCGGCTCACCAAGCTGACCAACCAGTGGGAGCGGCAGAAGTCGCCGGGCAAGCGCGTCGCCGACCTCGACATCCAGCTCAACGAGGCGCGCAGCGAGCTCGAACAGGCCGAGGCGACCGCCGACTGGGCGTCGGTGCAGCGGTTGAAGCTCGGCATCATCCCCGAGCTGGAGAAGGAGCGCGACCTCGCCAAGGAGGAGGTCGCGCGGCAGCAGCGGGCCGCCGAGTCCGGCGCGTCCGACGACCGCATGGTCAAGGAGGAGGTCGGCCCGGACGACGTCGCCGAGGTGGTGGCGAGCTGGACGGGCATCCCCGCCGGCCGGCTGCTCGAAGGCGAGTCGGCGAAGCTGCTGCGCATGGAGGAGGAGCTCGGGCGGCGGCTGATCGGGCAGAAGGCGGCCGTACGCGCGGTCTCCGACGCCGTGCGCCGGGCGCGCGCCGGCATCTCCGACCCCGACCGGCCCACCGGTTCGTTCCTGTTCCTCGGCCCGACCGGCGTGGGCAAGACCGAGCTGTCCAAGGCGCTCGCCGACTTCCTGTTCGACGACGAACGGGCGACCATCCGCATCGACATGAGCGAGTACTCCGAGAAGCACTCGGTGGCCCGGCTCGTCGGCGCGCCGCCCGGCTACGTCGGCTACGAGGAGGGCGGCCAGCTCACCGAGTCCGTCCGCCGCAGGCCGTACAGCGTGGTGCTGCTCGACGAAGTGGAGAAGGCCCACCCGGAGGTCTTCGACATCCTGCTCCAGGTGTTCGACGACGGCCGGCTCACCGACGGCCAGGGCCGTACGGTCGACTTCCGCAACACCATCCTGATCATGACGTCCAACCTCGGGTCGCAGTACCTCGTGGAGCCCGGCCTGACCGACGAGGAGCGGCGCGAGTCGGTGCTCGGCGTGGTGCGGTCGACGTTCAAGCCGGAGTTCCTGAACCGGCTCGACGAGATCATCCTGTTCGAGTCGCTCACCAAGGACGACCTCGCGCAGATCGTCGGCCTGCAGGTGGCCGCGCTCGACCGGCGGCTGGCCGCGCGGCGGCTCACGCTCGACGTCACGGAGGCCGCGCGGCTGCTGCTGGCCAAGCGCGGATACGACCCGCTGTACGGCGCGCGCCCGCTGCGCCGGCTCGTCCAGTCCGAGATCGGCGACCCGCTCGCGCGCGAGCTGCTGTCCGGCGAGGTCCGCGACGGCGACACGGTCGTGGTCGACGCCGCGCCCGACGGCACATCGCTCCTGGTGGGCGCGGCGCCGCGGCCGGAACCCGCGCCGGCCGCCTGACGCCGGTGGCCGACGCGGGCGGTTTCCCGAACCTGGACGTCGTCAGGCGGTCGGTGAACGCCCTGTACCGCACGCTCTCCAGCCGTACGGTCAGGTCGTTCACCGAGAGCCTGAGCCCGTCGTACGCCACGCTCGCGATGGGCGACGACCCGGTGATCGGCGTGCAGTACGTCGCCGCGGCGGTGGTCCGCCACCTGCGGCTGCCCGAAGCGCGCATGATCGTCGGGTTCCGCGACATGCCGTCGGCCGCGCAGGTGGAGCTGGCCGAGGGCCCCGAGTACTTCATCGAGATGCAGAACCGCTACAAGCGCGACCACGGCGACATCGCCGGGGTGCTCGCGCACGAGGTCACGCACGTGTTCCTGCACCGCGCCGGGCTGAGCTTCCCGGAGCTTGAGCACAACGAGATCCTCACGGACGTCACGGCGACGTACCTCGGCGCCGGCTGGCTCACGATGAACGCCCACCGCGTCAGCGACCACCACCGCGAGTCGCTCGGCTACCTCACCCCGCAGGAGTTCGGCTACGTCCTCGGCCACCGGGCCATCGCGTTCCGCGAGGACCCGATGCCGTGGTTCAACAGCCCGGCCGCGCGGAAGGCGTACGAGATCGGCCGCACCCGCGCCCTCGACGACTACCGCAGGGCCCCGCTCGCCACCGCCGACCCGCTGGCCGCACGCCGCTACCGCAAGGACCGCCACACCGCCGCCGGCCTGGCCGCCGACCCGGCCGTCCGCGCCGTCTCCCTGGCCTACGACGACTACCGCTTCGACGGCCCCGCCCCGCTGCGCGTGACGTTCGCCTGCCCCACCTGCTTCCAGCGCATCCGGGTCCCCGTACGCGGCCGCGTCGCCGCCCGCTGCACCGTCTGCGCCTCCAGCCTGAGCTGCGACACGTAGACGTCACGTCAGGTGGTAGGCGGTCAGGACGTCCGGGGAGTCGAAGACGAGGTCGCCGCGGCCGGTGATGCTCAGCAGGGTGGCGCCGATGCGCCGGGTGACGCCGCCCGTGCGGGCGTCGACCACGGTCGTGCGGTCCGTCCTGGTCGAGTCCGCGTCGCTCGTCAGGTAGAGCTGTCCGGCACAGGCGGCGACGGGCGTCTCTTCGTACCAGCCGCCGACCGGCTCACCCGTGTCGGGGGCGACGACGGCGGTGTGGCTGTCGCTGCTCGTGCGCGTCACGATGTCACCGCGGCCCGTGGGATCGGCGCTCGTGGCGAGCCCGTCGAGCGTCTCGCTGGTACGGCGCTGCCAGACCGGGCGCGGGCCCGGCGGGTCGTAGCCGGTGATGCCGCCTCCGACGGACGTGTTCTCCCACGCGACGTACAGCCTGCCGCCGGCGGCGGCAGGCTCATGGACTCCCCCCAGTGCCTTTCGCGTTCGTGGCCGGTTCCAGCCCGCCGAACTTCTGGCCGGCCTCGATCCTGGCCACTCAGCTCGTGTCCGCTGGGCGAGACGGCCGGCGTGGCCATGGCGCCGGAGCCGCATCCGCCGACCAGGACGATCAGGAGGGCGGGGAGGGCGGGGAGCGCGGCCAGGGGCGCCGGCCCGTACATGTTCAGGGCCGCCAGACCGGGTGGTCTGACGGCCCTGTTCGGCCCGCTCATGTTCCTCAGAGGCTGCGGGCGTCGATGTCGCCGTACGAGGTGGTCGCCTCGATGGTGAGCGGGGCGTCGGCGCCGTCGGCGTTCTTGAGCGCGTTGCTGATCCGCCCGTTGGAGGTGCCAGCGTCCAGGGTGGCCGAGACTCCGGCGGCGGCGGCGACCGACACACCGCCGGCCTGGGTGCGCAGGACGAGCTTGCCGCTCACGGCCTCGGCGACGCTGATGTCGCCCTTCGCGGTGGTGATCTCCGCGGAGCCGTTGAGGCGGCCTACCGAGACGTCGCCGTCGACGATGCTGAGGCGGGCGCCCGCGGCCTCGTCGATCTTGATCGGGCCCTGCGCGCCCGTGAAGGCGACGTCGCCGAGCCGCCCGACGCCGCGGAACTCGGCGCTCGCCGCCTTCACCTCGACCCGGGAGCCGGCGGGGAGCTGGACCGTCACCTCGACGGATCCGGTGGCGCCGAAGTACTGGTTCTTCGCCGACGCCGCGATCCGCAGGACGCCGTCGGCGTACTCCACCGTGGTCTGCTCGGCGACCTTCACGTCGCGGCCCTTGGCGGCGTCCGCGGGCAGGACCTCGACCGTGGTGTCGTCCCGGTCGGCGGCGATGAACTGGACGCGGCCGGCGGGGATGTCGAGGACGGCGGCGATCGGGGCGGGGGTTGCGAACTTCTGCATGATGTTCTCCGGTGATTCGGTGTTTCTGATATTGGAAACGCTACGTTGCTTTCCGATGAGCGGCAACATCGATGTTGCGAACGTTTCTTGTTTATGCAGGTAAACGCGGGAGAATCGTTGCGATGGTCCTGTCGAGTAACGCAACGGTGGAGCATCGCGTGTTGCAATGAGATGTGCGTGAACGCTATGGTGGCGGCTTCGGCGAACACGGAGGAGGCCGCGAATGCCGGGAGGCAGGCTCACCCAGCAGGAACGCCAGCAGATCGCGCTGGGGCTGGCCGACGGCCTCGCCTACGCGGAGATCGCCCGGCGCGTCGACCGCCCGACCTCGACGATCACGCGTGAGGTGATGCGGAACGGCGGCCCCACCGCCTACCGCGCCGACCTGGCCCACCGCGCCACCGAACGCCGCACCCGCCGGCGCCGGCCGGCCGCGCCCCGCGGCGAGGCGCCCCCGCCGGCCTACGGGCGCGACGCCGAGGCCGTGCGCGAGTACCAGGAGACGTTCACCACCGTCTTCATGCGGTCGGGGCTGCCCAAGATGATGTCCCGGGTGCTCGGCTGCCTCTACAGCACCGACGCGGGCAGCCTCACCGCGGCCGAGCTCGTCCAGCGCCTCCAGGTCAGCCCGGCGTCGGTCTCCAAGGCGATCACGTTCCTCGCCGACCAGAACCTCGTGCGCCGCGAACCCGGCGAGGGCCGCCGCGAGCGCTACGTCGTCGACGACGAACTCTGGTATCAGGCGACGATCGCCAGCGCCCGCTCCAACGACCAGGTCATCGAGACCGCCCGGCAGGGCGTCGCCATCTTCGGCGCCGGCACCCCGGCCGCCGTCCGCCTCGAGAACATCGCCCGCTTCCTCGACTTCGTCAGCGAGGGCATCACCCGCGCCGCCGAACAGGCCCGCGAGGTCCTCCACATGACGACCGAGGCGGGCTCGGACGATCCGCGGTGAGCGCGGCGCGGCGGACCGGGGTCAGCGTGGTGGCCTCGGGGTTCGGTGACTCCCAGGTGATGGTGGCCGTGCGGGCGTCCAGGCGGAGCGTGGCCAGGGAGTTGGTGAACCAGGGGCGGGAGCGCAGGCGCCAGCGCCAGGGCGGGGGGCGTACACCGGCCAGGAGGGTCAGGAGGCGGGTGGCGACGCGGGGCGGGGCGTGGGCCGCGGCCTGGTTGGCGGTGCGCATGAGGCCGCGCAGCGGGTTGCGGATGGGGGAGCAGACGGCCTGGTGGACCTCGGACGTCAGGCGCGGGCGGGTGACCGTCGTGAGGTAGGAGTGGTGGACGTCGCCGGAGAGGAACACCACGCTCGCCGGGGCGCGGCCGCGGCGGCCCGCCGCCACCTCCATGACCGTACGGGCCAGGGCGGTGCTCGACCGGTGGAACGCCGCCCAGTGCTCCAGGTCGAAGCGCCGGCGCAGGCGTTCGGACGTGCGGCGCGCCCACGCGCCCCAGCGGCCGTCGGCGAGCGCCTCGTTCCACGCCTCCAGGTCGTACACCGCGCGCGGCATGAGGTACGGCAGGGACGTCGCGATCAGCAGGTGGTCGCGGTCGCCGGTGCACAGGCCGTCCAGCCAGGCGGACGTTCCGGGGTCGAGCATGGCGCGGGCGCCGGGGGTGAGGACACGGGCGCAGCGGGAGTCGACGACGACCAGCCGGGTTCCGCCGTAGTCCTGGTGGTAGCTCCAGCGGTACGCCTCGGGGTCGGAGTCGGTGTGCCAGGCGAACGCGTCGAGCCGGTCGCCGGCGTCCCCGCCCTCGTGGAGGCGGCGCCAGATGGGGTCGGCCGCGCGTACGTCGCGCGGGAGGTTGCCAAGGTGCTGGTAGACGGCGTACGCGGCAAGGCCCGCGGTGACGCGGGCGCGCCACCAGGGCTG
Source organism: Streptosporangiaceae bacterium (assembly GCA_036502625.1). Taxonomy (GTDB): domain Bacteria; phylum Actinomycetota; class Actinomycetes; order Streptosporangiales; family Streptosporangiaceae; genus DASXYG01. The sequence continues at coordinate 324,832 of DASXYG010000095.1, read as the reverse complement.
GGCGCGGATGTCGTCGCGCCAGGCCTGCGAGGTGTTCCAGTCGTCGCGGATGTCGTGGTCGTCGAAGATCATCAAGGTGGGGACGGTGGACAGCAGCCACCGGACGTCCGGGTCGCCGAAGGCCAGGTGGTAGAGGTGCGCGTACTCCTCGAAGTCGGCGATCTCCGTGCCGGGCGGGCGGGTGATGTCCCGCCGCGCGCGGATGAACTCCGTCATCTCCGGGGACTCGGCGTCGGCGTACACCTGGTCGCCGACGAGCAGCAGCACCGTCGGCGCGGCCGACGGGTCGGCGGCCAGGCGGCGCGCGCAGGCGCGGAGCGCGTCCGGGCCGTGCGCCGCGACCGCCGCCGGATCGTGGCCGGCGGCGACCCGGCAGGAGCCGAAGAGCACGCCGACCGGACCGCCGGGCGCGGGGGTGCGGATGACGCTCGGCGGGGCGCCCGGCTCCGGCCAGACCGTATGGTCGTCGAGCGCCACGGTGTACGCGGTGGACGTGCCGGGGGTGAGGCCGCCGACGTCGACGAGCGCGTAGTGGTGGCCGTGGACGGTGAAGGTGGGCGCGTGCGCGTCCAGGACGCGGACGTCGCAGGGCGCGTCGGTCTCGACCCACACCACCGCGGACGTCGCGTCCACCCGGCGCAGCAGCGGACCGAGGACGAGATCGGCCACGGCGGCCCCCTCAGGCCGTCGGCGGCCTCTTGTAGTCGACCAGGGCGTCGAGGTCGTCCTCGGACCTGCCGAGGTCGACCCGCGCACGGTAGCGGATGCGCAGGAGGTCCTGCAGGTCGACGTATTCGGGTTCGTGGCTGATGGCGTCCATGGCCGCACGGCCTGATCGTTCGATCGCGGCCATCAGGCGGCGCGCGCCGTCGGTCGCCCACGCCTCGGCCTCGCCCATGTCGCCGGCGTCGAACAGCGCCTCGGCCACCCATTCGTAGACCTTCGGGTTGGCGGGGCGGTCGGCGCGGAGATCGGCGATGATGCGCCGCGCCTCGGGCTCGCTGCCCATGCGCAGCAGCGGGCCGACGAGGAAGGCGCGGGCGTCGAGCCAGGTCTCGCCGCCGTCCTCGATCGCCATGCGGTACATCGCCGCGGCCTGGTCGGGGCGTTCGGCCAGCTCCCATTGCTCGCCTGATCGGGTGAGGGCCTCCGCCCGGGTGATCGCGTAGGTACGGGGATACGTATCGGCCAGCTCCGCCATGCGCCGCGCCGCCGAGGCGTGATCACCGCTGCGCGCCGCTTCGAACTCGATCTCGTCGAAGATGTCCTCGGTCAGGTAACCCACGTCCTCGACGCTACCCATACGGGCGGGGAAAAGTGCGGGGAACGCCGGACCTGTTACCCGTGGCGGAGATCACCACGCGGCGGTCACCGGCGGGAGTGTTCCAGGGCGTCCCAGAAGCCGCGGCGCAGGGCGTGGCGTACTTCGTCGTGCAGCAGGTAGTCGATCGGCAGCGAGGAACCCTGCAGGAGGCGGGCCTCGAGATCGGACGGCATGCGCGGCTTGCGGGCCAGGACGGCCTCCAGCCACAGGGCGGGGGCGTCGCGCGCGACGGAGTCGCCGAAGTCGCGGCCCTCGCGGTGGGCCGCCTGCACGGCGTCGGACAGTGAGCCGCCGTCGGCCTGCTGGGGCTGCTGCTGCGGCGCCTGCGGCATCTGCATGTGGGGCCCGGTGTACGGCGTGGCGGCGGGCTGGGGCTGCGGCATGTACGACGCCGGGCCGGAGATGGTGGTCTGGTCATCGCCGATAGGGCCACTGGGACCGATCGGGCCACCAGGCCCACCAGGCCCATTCGGCCCAGGAGGTCCACCCTGGCCGCCCGGGCCGATACCCGGCCCGGTAGGTGGGACCGGGGCCGGGCCGACGGGAGGGCCCCCGGGCGCCTGGAGGCGGTTGGCCTCGCGCCGGTCGGCGACCGGTTGCATCTGCGGCATCGGCTGCATCTGCGGCATCTCGACCGGCGCCGACAGTGGCTGCGGGCCGGTCGGGGCCGGGTTGTACATCGCCGGCGGACCGGAGTGCGGGCCGGTGGGCAGCGGCTGGTGGGCGGCGTGCGTTCCGCGGCGGGCGCGGCCGTGGCCGTTGCTCAGCGGCGACGGGGTGGGCGATACGTCGGACTGGGCGGGCCGGGAGTCGACGCCGGTCAGCAGGCTGACGAGCGGGCGTAGCTGGGTCGCGCCGATCTCGATGAGGGCGTCGCACTCCTGGCGGAGCGTGCGGGAGATCGTCCAGTTGCCGTCGACGGCGATGTGGATGATCGTCACGCGCATGCCGAGGTCCTGGACGTCGGTGACCGCCTGCACCATGTCCTCGTCACCGGTGACGAGGACGGCGTCGCAGATGTTGCCGCTCTTGGCGAGCGTCGTGAGGTCGCGGTAGACCTGCGAGTCGACGCCCTCACGGCGGCCGGGGCGCACCCGGCCGAGCCGCAGCTTCAGCCCGACGAGGTCGGCGAGCGCCTCGTGCTCGGGCGTACGCCGGCCCTCGACGGTCGCCTCGTACCAGTAGCAGCGCAACAGCGGTAGTCCGGTGCTCTCGGCGACGAGCTCGCCGAGGAGGTCGAGCAGACCGGAGTAGTCCCACGAGACCGCCTCACGATGACGCGTCCCGTGGACTGCCATCGCGCCGTCGGCCAGGAGGTAGCTGGCATCAACGAACAGCGCGCAGCGATCCACGCAACACCGCCCCTTTCTCCCGTGCGAGACCCTGACAGGGGGTTGTCCTGACATATAGCGGTCACGTTTACGTTTCTCTGGGCAGAGGCCCAGCGTAACGTGGCCCGCTTGCGCCGTACGCCGATCCGTCCATTAATCGACCCAGCGGCAGGATGGGGCGATCTGCCCCCGATCGTCCCATCGGGGGCAGGCGCACGTCACCCCGTGGCGGGCGCGGACCCGGCGGCGGGCGGTTCGCGGCGCAGCTCGTGGGCGAGCTCGTCGAGCTCGGCGCCGCCGGCCATGAGGCGGGTCAGCTCGTCGAGGGTGATCTCGTCGCGGGCGTAGTCGCCGAGGCTGCGGCCCCGCTTGAGCAGCAGGAACCGGTCGCCCACCGGGTACGCGTGGTGCGGGTTGTGGGTGATGAACACGACGCCGAGGCCGCGGTCGCGCGCCCGCACGATGTAGCGCAGCACCGTGGCCGCCTGCTTCACGCCGAGCGCGGACGTGGGCTCGTCGAGGATCAGCACCCGCGCCCCGAGGTACACGGCGCGCGCGATGGCCACCGACTGGCGTTCGCCGCCGGACAGCGTGCCGACCGGCTGGTCGGGGTCGCGGATGTCGATGCCCATCTCCAGCAGCGCGTCCCTCGCCGTACGCCGGGCCGTCGTGACGTCGAACCGCTGGAGCGGGCCGCGGCCGCGGGTGGGCTCCGAGCCGAGGAAGAAGTTCCGCCAGACCGACATCAGCGGGATCATCGCGAGGTCCTGGAACACCGTGGCGATGCCCTGGTCGAGCGCGTCGCGCGGGCCGGACAGCGCGGCGGGCGCGCCGTCGAGCAGCAGGCCGCCGGTGTCCGGCGGGTGCACGCCCGAGAGGATCTTGATGAACGTGGACTTGCCCGCGCCGTTGTCGCCGAGCACGCAGGTCACCTGGCCCGCGCGTACGGTCGTGGACACGTCGCGCAGCGCGATGACGCTGCCGAAGTACTTGGACACGCCGCGCACTTCGAGCAGCGGCGCGGCCCCGTCCGCGGGCGTCGCGGCTTCCGTGGCCGTCATGCCGCACCTCTCTTCCGTGACTGTTCGGCGTACCTGCGGACGAAGCGGTTGGCGAGCACGGCGAGCAGCAGCATCGCGCCGAGGAAGAACTTGAACCAGTCGGCGTCCCACCCGACGTACACGATGCCCTGCGACGTCATGCCGAAGATCAGCGCGCCCAGTGACGCACCGACCGCGGAGCCGAAGCCGCCGGTCAGCAGGCAGCCGCCGATGACCGCGGCCACGATGTAGATCAGCTCGTTGCCGATGCCCTGGTTGGCCTGCACGGACGTCAGCCGCAGCACGGTGATCGTGCCGACCAGCCAGGCCGCGCCCGCCGTCGTCATGAACAGGCTGATCTTGGTGCGCGCGGCCGGAACGCCGACGTTGCGCGCCGCGGCCGCGTCGCCGCCGACCGCGAACACCCAGTTGCCGAACCGGGTGCGCAGCAGGACGTACGTGGCGATCGCGGTGAGCACGATCCACCACACGATCGACACCTTGAACAGCGTGTGGCCGATGACCACCGACGAGGAGAACACGAAGTGGGCGGACAGGAACCCGCCGCCCCGCTGCACCCCGCCGACCAGCACGGTTCCGGTGATCAGCTTCGCGACGCCGATGTTGAGGCCCTGGAGCATGAGGTACGTGCCGAGCGTGACGATGAAGCTGGGCAGGCCCGTACGGACGACGACGTAGCCGTTGAAGTAGCCGATGCCGAGCGCGACCACCAGGGCGACCAGGATGGCCAGCCAGACGTTCAGCCCGTACACGCTGGTGAGGATCGCGATGATCAGGCCGACCGTGGCGGTCATGACGCCGGCGGACAGGTCGAACTCGCCGCCGATCATCAGCATGGCCACGGCGACCGCCATGATGCCCAGCGTGGACGCGGGGTCCAGCCAGTTCGCGACGCCGCCGATGGACCGGAAGACGTCGGACATCGCGGAGAAGAAGACCAGCACCACGATGGCGCCGATCAGCGAGCCGAGCTCCGGTCGTACGAGCAGGCGGCGCAGCCGGCCGACCTCGGCGACGCGCTCGTCGCGTTCCGCGGGCGGGGTCGTGGTCGTGGTCATCGGGTCCCCCTCGCGGCGTACTTGGCGATCTGCGCGGCGTTCTGCTTGGTGATGAAGCCGGGCCCGGTGAGCACCGGCTTGCCGCCGCCGGTGACGTCGCCGTTGGTCGCGTACAGGTAGAGGAAGTTCACCGGCAGGTAGCCCTGGAGGTACGGCTGCTGGTCGACGGCGAAGGCGAGCTTGCCCTGCTGGACGTCGCGGATGACGTCCGCGCTGACGTCGAACGTGGCCAGCGTCGCCTTCGAGGAGCCCTTCGCCGCGACGGCCGCGGTGGCGACCGCCGGGTTGAGCGTGAGGACGCCGTCGATGCTCTTGTCCTCCTGGAGCTTGGATCTGATCGTGGACTGGGCGCCGTTGAGGTCGTTGACGTCCACCTGGAGCCGGTCCATCTTGCCGCCGAACGTGCTGGCCGCGCCGTTGCACCGCTGGTCGAGCGACGTGTTGCCGGCCTCGTGGATCACGCAGACGACGTGGTGCAGGCCGAGGGACTTCAGCCGGGTGCCGGCGGCCTGCCCGGCGATGGTCTCGTTCTGGCCGACGTGCAGCAGCGCGCCGAACTTCGCGGAGACGTCCTCGCCCGCGTTGATCGTGATCACCGGGATGCCCGCCTTCTCGGCGTTGGTGATCGAGGACTTCAGCGCGTCGGGGTTGGCCATCGACACGATCAGGCCGTCCACGTGCTGGTTCGTCGCCGCGTCGATGTACTGCGACTGGGTCTGCGGGTCGCCGCTGCTCTGGTACTGCACGCGGACGCCGAGGTCGCGTCCGGCCTGCTCGGCGCCGTTCTTGACGATCGTCCAGAACGGGTCGCCCGCGGTGCCGTGCGAGATGAGCGCGAACGTGAGCTTGCCCTTGGGCTTGACCGTCGCCGCGGGGGCGGGGCCGGCCGCGCCGGTGCCCGCGTCGATCGCGTTCGAGCAGCCGGATATCAGCAGCAGCGCCGCCGCCAGCAGGATGAGCGCGGCCGCCTTCGGCCGCCGGGACCATTTCATCCGAACCTCCGGTTCATGTGATCCGTCCCCCGGCTTGGTGGCCCCCTCCTTGCGGCAGCGTTTCAGAGATAGCGGCGCCGGCGGTGCTTCTCCTGGTCGTAGGCGGTGCGCGCGGCGCGGGTCTCGTCCAGGCCCGAGGTCTCCGCGACGGGGACGTCCCACCAGGCGGCGGAGTCGGGCGCGGCGACCGTCGGGTCGGTGCGGATGTACACGACGGTGGTCTCCGTGGCGGCGCGCGCGCGTTTCAGCGCCTCGCGCAGGCCGGCGACCGTCTCCGTACGGATGACGTGCGCGCCGAGGCTGGCGGCGTTGGCGGCGAGATCCACGGGGAGGTCGGCCCGGTCGTCGAGGCGGCCCGTACGGGGGTCGCGGTAGCGGTAGGCGGTGCCGAACCGGCCCGCGCCGACCGACTCGGACAGGCCGCCGATCGACTGGTAGCCGCGGTTGTCGACCAGCACCACGACCAGCTTCACCCGCTCGGCGACGGCCGTGACCAGCTCCTGGGCCATCATGAGGTACGAGCCGTCGCCGACCATGACGAACACCTCGCGGTCCGGGTCGGCCATCTTCACGCCGAGGCCGCCGGCGATCTCGTAGCCCATGCAGGAGTAGCCGTACTCGACGTGGTAGCCCTTCGGGTCGCGGGTTCTCCACAGCTTGTGGAGATCACCCGGCATCGACCCGGCGGCGCACACCACCACGTCGGACGGGCCGGCCTCGTCGTTGACGGCACCGATGACCTCGCTCTGCGCCGGCGGCGGCCCGTGGCCGAGCGCGTACGCCGCCGTCACGACCCGGTCCCACTCGGTGGCCAGCGCGGTCACCGACTCGCGGTAGCCGTCGGGCACGCGCCATCCGGCCAGCTCCGCGGTCAGCGCTTCGAGCGTGGTCCTGGCGTCGGCGACCACTGCGTGGCCGCCCAGCTTCGCGGTGTCCATGGGCGCGACGTTGACGTTCACGAAGCGGACGTCCGGCGCGGCGAACAGGGTGTGCGAGGCGGTCGTGAAGTCGCTGAACCGGGTGCCGACGCCGATCACGACGTCGGCGTGCGCGGCGAGCGCGTTGGCCGCGGTGGTGCCGGTCGCGCCGACGGCGCCGACCGCGCCGGGATGGTCGTACGGCAGCGCGCCCTTGCCCGCCTGCGTCTCGGCCACCGGGATGCCGGTCGCGGCGGCCAGCTCGGCGAGCGCGCCGGTGGCCCCCGCGTAGATCACGCCGCCGCCGGCGATGACCAGCGGCCGCCGGGCGCCGCGGATCAGCGCGACCGCCGTGGCGAGCGCCTCGGGCTCCGGCGGCGGGCGGCGCACCTGCCAGACGCGGCGGGCCAGGAAGTCGATCGGCCAGTCGTACGCCTCGGCCTGGACGTCCTGCGGCAGCGCGAGCGTCACCGCGCCCGTCTCGGCCGGGTCGGTGAGCACGCGCATGGCCTCGAGCGCGGCCGGGATGAGGCGTTCGGGCCGGGTGATCCGGTCCCAGTAGCGGGACACCGGACGCAGGCAGTCGTTCACCGAGACGTCGCCGGCGTCCGGGGATTCGAGCTGCTGGAGCACCGGGTCGGCGGGGCGGGTGGCGAAGACGTCGCCGGGCAGCAGCAGCACCGGAAGCCGGTTGATCGTGGCCAGCGCGGCGCCGGTGACGAGGTTCGTGGCGCCGGGTCCGATCGAGGTGGTGCAGGCGTACGTGGCCAGCCGGTCCCGCATGCGCGCGTACGCCACGGCGGTGTGCACCATGGCCTGCTCGTTGCGCGCCTGCTGGTAGCGCAGCAGGGCGGGGTCGGCGGCGCTGGTCTCGTACAGCGCCTGGCCGAACCCGGCGACGTTGCCGTGGCCGAAGATGCCGAGCACGCCGGGGATCAGCCGCTGCTCGATGCCGTCGCGGCGGCTCCACTGGGCGGCGAGGAAGGCGGCGAGCGCCTGGCCGACGGTCAGCCGCCGCGTCTCGTGGGTCATCGCGGGTGTCCGTTCAGCGGCAGGCGCGGGTCGATGATGTCGTCGGGCCAGGTGTCGCGGACCCAGTCGTGCGCGGGGTCGTGCCGCACCCGCCAGGCGCGCTCGCCCGGTCCCGCCATGACGTTGAGGTAGTACAGGTCGTAGCCGGGCGCGGCCATCGACGGGCCGTGCCAGCCGTACGGGATCAGCACGACGTCGCCCGAGCGCACCTCGGCCAGGAGGTCCAGCGGCCGCCTGCTGGTGCCGTACACGCGCTGGTACGCCGGTCCGGAGCGGGCCACCTGGAAGTAGTAGATCTCCTCCAGAACCGTCTCGTCGGCGCTCGCCTCGTCGTGCTTGTGCGGCGGGTAGGACGACCAGTTGCCGCCGGGCGTCAGCACCTCCACGGCGATCAGCCGGTCCGCCTCGAAGACGTCGGCGGCGGCGAAGTTGTGCACCTCGCGGCTGCACGACCCGCTGCCGCGCAGCTCGACGGGCACCTGGTCGGCGGCGACGTGGCGTACGGGGAACGCGCGGGTGGCGCGCGCCGACGGCAGCGCGAAGCTGCCCCCGTCCTGCGCGGTCAGCGTGGCCTCGACGCCGATCGGCAGGTACGCGAAGTCGGTCGGGCCGGAGAAGACGTCCTCGCGGCCGGCCAGCTCGATCTTCTGGCCCTCGCAGGTGATCGCGCAGGAGCCGTGCAGCGGCAGGACGATCATCTCGTCGCCGCCGGTGCGCACCCGCTGCGCCTGGCCGGGGCTGAGGTGCAGGACGCGCAGCCCGGAGAAGTCCCATCCGGCGCGCTCGGGTGTCACGTCGAGCGCCCACGGCCCGTTCGCCGTGGCACCCGCCCTGACGTACAGGTGGTCGTCCATGTCCCGTCCCTTCAACACAGCCGCGCGAGCCGGTCGACGAGGCCCGCGACGTCGCCGTCCGGCGGGTACAGCAGCGCGCGCCCCGCGACCAGCCCGCGTACGGTCGGCATCCGCAACGCGGCCTGCCAGCGTTCGTACACGGCGCCGGAGTCGTCGTCCAGCTCCCCGCCCAGGACCAGCGTCGGGAGCGTGGTGGCCGCCACGACCCGGGCCATGTCGGCGACCGCGGGCACCTTCAGCCAGGTGTACGCGGACGTCGTGCCGAGCCCGGCCGCGACGGACATCGCGTGGATGACGGCGTCCGGCGAGAGGTCGTTGCGCACGCGGCCGTCCACACGTGTGGACATGAACGGCTCGACCATGGCCAGCCGGCGCCGCGCGGCCAGCTCTGAAACGGCGCGCGCGCAGGCCTCCAGGGTGTCCGCGGTGGCCGGGTCGCCGACGTCGATGCGCAGCAGCATCTTGCCGCCGTCGAGCCCGGACGCGGCGATGCCGTCCGCGTCGTAGGCGGTGAACCGGTCGTCGATCTCGAACGACGACCCGGCGAGGCCGCCGCGGTTCATCGTGCCGAACACGGTCTTGTCGTCGAGCGCGCCGAGCAGCAGGAGGTCCTCGACGACGTCGGCGGCGGCCAGCACGCCCGTAACGCCGGGGTGGGCCAGCGCGACGCGCAGCCTGGCCAGCAGGTCGGCGCGGTCGGCCATGGCCATCCGCCGGCCGCCGATGGCCAGGCTGCCGCGCGCGGGATGGTCGGCGGCGACGATGAACGTACGGCCGCTGGGGTTCAGCGGCGAGTCGCGGTGGCGGCGGTTGCGCGCGGCGCGGGCGATGGCGTGCGGGTCGCGGGCGCGGATCTCGGTCAGCTCGGCCGCGATGGCGGCGGCGTCGGCCGGCCCGTCGTCGTACGCCTGGCCGGCCGGGTTCACCGCCGCGCCCCGTCCGGCGCGGCCAGCAGCTCCTCGACCTCCGCCGTCGTCGGCATGGCGTCCGAGCAGGCCAGCCGGGACGCCACGATCGCGCCGGCGGCGTTGGCGAACCGCATGACCTCCGCGGTCGGCCATCCGGCGAGCAGGCCGTGGCACAGCGCGCCGCCGAACGCGTCGCCGGCGCCGAGCCCGTTGACGACCTCGACGTCCATCGGCGGCACCGCGATCGCGCCGTCGTCGTCGACGGCCAGCACGCCGTCCGGACCGCGTTTCACCACGGCGAGCCGTACGCCCGCGGCGCGCAGCCGGCCGGCCGCCTCCATGGGGGCGCGGGTGCCGACGGCGGTGTCGCACTCGTCGAGGTTGCCGACCGCGACGGTGACATACGGCAGGGCGCGTTCGTACTGCGCCCGCGCCTCCTCGCGCGACCCCCAGAACATCGGCCGGTAGTCGAGGTCCAGGACGGTGACGCCGCGTTTGGCGCGGTGTTCGAGCGCGTCGAGCGTGGCCGTACGGCTCGGCTCGGCGCACAGGCCGGTTCCGGTCACCCAGAAGACCTCGGCGCGCGCGATCGCGTCGAGGTCCAGTTCGTCCGTGCGGATCTCCAGGTCGGGGGCTTTCGGGAAGCGGTAGAAGTAGATCGGGAAGTCGTCCGGCGGGAAGATCTCGCAGAACGTCACCGGGGTCGGCAGGCCGGCCACGGCGGTGACGTAGCCGTCGTCCACGCCGTAGCCGCGCAGCGCCTTGTGCACGAACACGCCGAACGGGTCGGCGCCGACCCGGCTGACCACCGCGGAGCGGCGGCCGTGGCGCGCGGCGGCGACCGCGACGTTCGTGGCGGTGCCGCCCAGCCACTTGCCGAACGTCTCGACGTCCTCCAGGCCCACGCCGATCTGGTGCGGGTAGACGTCCACGCCGATGCGGCCCATGGTCAGGACGTCGTACGGCGCGTCGCCTCCGGTCACAGCGCCTCCAGGTAGCGGATGCTCGCCCGGACGTCGGCGAGCGGGTCGGCGTCCGCGCCCGCCAGCATGACGTCCTGCTCTAGGACGTACCAGCCGGTGTACCCCGCGGCGTCGAGGGCGCGCACGACCCGGGCGATGTCGATGTCGCCGGCGCCGAGCGGCCGGAACATGCCGTCGCGCACGGCGTCGCTGTACGCGCGGCGGCCCGCGCGCACGGCCTCGGCGGCGGCCGCGTCGACGTCCTTGAGGTGCGCGTGCGCGACGCGGCCGGGCGCGCGCTCGGCGAGGGCCACCGGGTCCGCGCCGCCGACCAGGAGGTGGCCGGTGTCCAGGCACAGCGCGACCCCCGAGCCGTCGAGCACCCGGTCGACCTCCTCGGGGGTCTCGATGACCGTGCCGACATGCGGGTGCAGGGTGGCGGTGACGCCGGCGCGTGCGGCCCGCTCGGAGATGCGGTCGAGGGCGGCGAGCAGGTGGCGCCAGGCGGCGGCGTTCAGGTCGGGACGGTCGTCGTAGCCGTCGCGGCCCGTCGCGGCGGCGAGGACCAGCTCGGTGGCGCCGCTGGCCGCGAACGCCGCGAGCGCGCGCTCCACGGCCGGCATCGGGTCGCCGGCCGGGTCGTGCAGCACGACCGGGACGAACCCGCCGACCGCGTGCAGGCCGTACGACCGCAGCAGCGCCGCCTTGTCCGCGGGCGCGTCGGGCAGGAAGCCGTCGGGGCCGAACTCCGTCGCGGTGATGCCGGCGCCGCGCATCTCGGCGAGCACCCGCTCCGGCGGGAGCTGCACGCCCCACCCGGGCGCCTCGCACACGCCCCACGAGATGGGCGCACCCGCGATCCTCATGCCACCTCCGCCAGCGTCACCGGGCGGCCGAGCAGCCGCGAGCGTTCGGCGGCCTCCGCGACGAGCAGGGCGTCCAGGGCCTCCTCACCGGTGCACGGGCTGGCCCGGCGGCCGGCCACGACCTCGGTGAACGCCTCCAGTTCGGCGACGTACGCGTCGTGGAAGCGCGCGATGAACCCGTCGTACGGCGGCCCGGCGGGGCCCGCGGCCAGGTCGTCGGCGGAGGCCAGCGGCGTGTGCCGGTCGAGCCCGGCGACCAGCGTGGTCTTCGAGCCGCATGCCTCGAGCCGTACGTCGTAGCCGGCGCCGTTGTAGCGGGTCGCGGTGACGGTGGCCAGCACGCCGTCCTCCAGGGTGAGCACGGCCGCGGCGGTGTCGACGTCGCCCGCCTCGGCGAAGAACGGCTCGCCCGCGTCGGTGCCGGTGGCGTACACGCCGACCACCGGGCGGCCGGTGATCCAGCGGATCGCGTCGAAGTCGTGCACTGAGCAGTCGCGGAACAGGCCGCCGGACGTCGCGATGTAGCCGGCCGGGGGCGGCGCCGGGTCGCTGGTGCAGCCGCGCAGGGTGTGCAGCCGGCCCAGCTCGCCGCCGCGTACGGCCTGCCGCAGCCGGCGGTATCCGGCGTCGAAGCGGCGCTGGAACCCGACGTGCAACTGCACGCCCGCGCGGGCGACCCGTTCGAGGACGGTGCGGGTGCCGGTGACGTCGGCGGCGATCGGCTTCTCGCAGAACACCGGGAGCCCCGCGTCGGCCGCGGCGGCGACCAGCTCGGCGTGCGCGGCCGTGCCCGTGGCGATCACGACGCCGTCGACGCGGCCGGGTCCGGCGAACAGCGCGGCGGTGTCCGGTGCCGTACGCGCGCCGACGCGGCGGGCGAGCGCGGCCGCGCGTTCGGTGTCGGCATCGGTGATGACCAGCGACGACACGGCTTCCAGCCGGGCGAGCGTATCCGCGTGAACGGCGCCGATCCGTCCCGCGCCAATCAAGCCGATCCGCATCGTGACCGTCCTCCAGGAGATAGTCCGGCAGCGCCGCGCTCGCGGCCACTCTCAACGCGGCGCCTGAGTTTGTCAATACATACGGACATAAGTTGAACCCGGCGCCGGGTGGTGGGACGGTACGTTCATGAGTGCTCCGCTCGGCGTGACGGTGGATCGGAACAGCCCGGTGCCGCTGTACTTCCAGATCGCCGAGCAACTGGAGCGGGTGATCGACAGCGGCGAGCTGGAACCCGGCGCCCGGCTCGACAACGAGGTGGAGCTCGCCGACCGCCTCGCCGTCAGCCGCCCCACGCTGCGCAAGGCCATCGAGCGGCTGGTCGCGCAGGGCCTGGTCGTCCGCCGCCGCGGGGTCGGCACCGTCGTGGTGCCGCGCCGGGTGAAGCGCCCCATCGCCTTGACCAGCCTCCACGACGACCTCACCGAGGCCGGCCGCGGCCCGGCCACGCGCGTGCTCGGCATCGACGACGAACCCGCGAGCCCGCACGTCGCCGCGGCGCTGGGCGTCGCCGAGGGCGCGCCCGTGGTGTCCGTGGAGCGGGTGCGGTTCGCCGACGAGACCCCTTTGGCGATCATGCACAACTACCTGCCCGGCGGCCTGCTCCCCGTCACCGCCGAATCCCTGGAGCGCGGCGGCCTGTACGAAATGCTCCGCGCCGCCGGCCGCCAGCCCCAGGTGGCCAGCCAGACCATCGGCGCCCGTACGGTCACGCCCCGCGAGGCCCGCCTCCTGAACACACCGCGCTCCGCGACCGTCCTCACCATGACCCGCACGGCCTTCGACTCCACCGGCCGCGCCCTGGAGTACGGCACCCACGCGTACCTGGCCGAGCGATACTCGTTCGAGATGACGCTGGTCGCGCGGTAGCCGCGCCGGATCAGCGCCGCGTCAGGTCGCGTCAGGCCCCCGTCAGGCGGCCGCGCGACCGTCCTCGGGAACGGTGACGACTACCTGAGGACGGACATGCGGGATACGCCGTACGCGATCACGGCCGCGGGCCTGAACAAGCGGTTCGGCGCCACGCGGGGGCTCGCCACGCTGTTGCGCCCGGACACCGGACACGCCGAGGTGTGCGGCCACGACGTGGTCGCCGACGCGACGCGGGCGCGCGGCGGCGCGGCGTCCGAGGTGCGGCGCTCCATGGGGGCGGCAGCTCCGCGGCGCTCGCCGGCTCACCCGCGGCCAGCGCCGTACGCCCGGCGGCCGCCGTCGCGCGACTCGACCAGCTCCCGGCCGAGCAGCGCGCGCAGCCGGGACACCTGGGCCTGCAGCGCGTCGTGCCAGAGGTCGTCGATCAGCCGCGCGGCGGCGACCGTACGCCCGGGGTCGCGGGCCAGCCGGATGAGCAGCGCGCGCAGCCGGGCGCCCGGCACGCCGACCGGGCCGGCCGCCTCGCCGCGCACGTCGAGTGGGCCGAGGATGCCGATGCGCACCGCCGCCTCCCCTCGCTCGCCCCCGCAGGGGCTCAGCGTATTCCGCGCCGTCCCGCGGCCGGGCCGGGAAGGGTGCGCGCGACCGGTGCGGATGGGATGCCGGGTAACGTCGCGTTCGTCCCGTACGGCCATCACCTCAGGAGGACGTGAGTTGACCGTTCTGAACGGCGCGCAGGCGCTGACCGCCACACTGGAGCGACACGGCGTCGACACGGTCTTCGGCATCCCGGGCGTCCACACGCTGCCGCTGTACGACGCGCTGCGCGACAGCGGCATGCGGCACGTCCTGGCGCGGCACGAGCAGGGCGCCGGGTTCATGGCGTACGGCTACGCGCGGGCGACCGGGCGGGTGGGCGTGGCGGTGGTGATCTCCGGGCCCGGCGTCACGAACATCGCCACGCCGATGGCCAACGCGTACTCCGACTCCGTGCCCGTGCTGACGATCGCCACGACGCTGCCGCGCGACCACGACGGCCGCGAGCGCGGCGCGCTGCACGAGCTGAAGGACCAGTACGCCTCGATGGCCGCGCTGGTCGGCTGGTCGCGGCGGGTGGCCGACGCCGCCGAGCTGCCCGGCGCGCTCGCCGAGGCGTTCGCGGCGCTGACCGCGCGCCGGCCGCGCGGCGCCTACCTGGAGATCCCGCTTGACCTCCTGACCGAGCCCGTACCGGCGGGCGCGGCCGACCCGCTGCCGGCCGCGCGGCCCACGCCGTCCGGCGACCAGGTCCGCAAGGCCGCCGAGCTGCTCGTGAGCGCCGAGCGTCCGGTGATCTTCGCGGGCGCGGGCACCGCCGACTGCGCCGACCAGCTCCGTACGCTGGCCGAACGTCTCGGCGCACCCGTCCTGCTCGGCCCCGGAAGCAAGGGCGTGCTGCCGGACGGCCACCCGCTGGCCGTGGCGAGCCGCATCTCGATCGTGCCGGGCGCGCTGCACGACCTGATCGGCGCCAGCGACGTCGCGCTGATCATCGGCACGAAGCTGGGCGACGAGCGCACCGCCGTGGGCGAGCTCCCGATGCCCGCCACGCGCGTACGGGTGGACCTCGACCCGGCGGAGCTCACCCGCCGCTTCCCCGTCGACCTCGGCATCCACGCCGACGCGGGCGCCTTCCTCGACGCGCTGCTCCCGCTGGTGGGCGACGCCACCGCGGACTCCGCGGACTCCGCGCGCGCCGCGGCGTCCGTCGCGGCCGTGAACGCCGCGTTCACCGAGTTCGCGCGCGCCGAGTTCGAGGTGCCCACCGAGTACCTCGACGCCGTGCGCGCCGCGCTGCCCGCCGACGGCGTGACGGTCGCGGACATGACGCAGCTCGGCTACGCCTCCGCCGAACTGTTCCCGGTGGACCGGCCGCGGGCGTACCTGCACCCGTACGAGCTGTGCTCGATCGGCTGCGGCCTGCCCGTGGCGCTGGGCGCGCGCGTGGGCGTGGGGGAGCGGCCGGTCGTGGCGCTGTGCGGCGACGGCGGCATCCTCCAGACCATCGGCGAGCTGGCGACCGCCGCGCAGGAGGGCATCGCGGTGACCGTGGTGGTCTTCAACGACCGCACGTACTCCGCGGTCCACCAGAACCAGCGCCGCTTCTACGACGGCCGCGTCATCGCCACCGAGCTGGTCGCCCCCGACTACGTGACGCTGGCCACGTCGTTCGGCCTGACCGCGGCGCGCGCCGACTCCCCGGAGGCGCTGCGCGCCGCCCTGGCGGAGGCCGTCGGACGTACCGGGCCCTCGCTGATCGAGGTCCCGATCCCGCGCGCGACCGGCTGAGGCCTGCGCGTTCGCCGGATTCGGGGAGAATGGGCGGGTGCGGGCGAGCAGGTTGTTGTCGTTGCTGTTGCTGTTGCAGACGCGCGGGCGGATGACCGCGCCGGAGCTCGCCGCCGAGCTCGAGGTGTCCGTGCGCACGGTGTACCGGGACGTCGAGTCGCTGTCGGCGGCGGGCGTCCCGGTGTACGCCGACCGCGGTCCTGCGGGCGGCTACCAGCTTCTCGACGGCTACCGTACGAAGCTCACCGGGCTGACCAGCGACGAAGCCGTCTCGCTGTTCCTCGCGGGGCTGCCGGGGCCGGCCGCGGAGCTCGGCATGGGGGCGGTGCTCGCGGGCGCGCAGCTCAAACTGCTCGCCGCGCTGCCGCCCGAGCTGCGCGAACGCGCCGCCCACATGCGGGAGCTGTTCCACCTCGACGCGCCGGGCTGGTTCCGCGACCCCGAGCCGATCCCGTTCCTCACCGAGATCGGCGACGCCGTGTGGGCGCGCCGCCGCCTCCGCGTCCGCTACCGCTCGTGGCGGCGCGGCGAGCAGTGGACCACCCTCGACCCACTGGGCGTCGTCCTGAAGGCGGGCCTGTGGTACCTCGTGGCGGCGGCGGGCGACAAGATCCGTACGTACCGCGTGACCCGGGTCAGCGCGGTCGAACCCCTGGAGGAGGAGTTCGCCCGCCCGGACGACTTCGACCTCGCGAAGTTCTGGCAGGACTGGACGGAACGCTTCGAACGCGACTCCTACACCGCCCAAGCGGAGATCCGCCTGTCGCCCGTTGGCCGCGCCAAGGCCGTCCACCTGATGGCCCCCGCCGTCCACCGCGCCATGGAGGAGACGGCCTCCGCACCGGACGCGGACGGCTGGATCCACGCCACGGTCCCGATCGAGTCCGTCCACCACGCGGTCGTCGATCTGCTGAAGCTCGGCCCGGAACTGGAGGTACTGGCCCCGATGGACCTCCGCGAAGCGGTGCGAAGGCGTCTGGCGGAGACGGCGGCGCTGTACGAGTAGGGGCTCGGGGGCTCTTGCTCAGCCCTGGTCGGGCCAGGTCCAGTGGGGGACCTCGCGTAGGGGATGGAGCTGGTCGTCCGTCTCGGCGTTGGAGTTCTGCATGGCGACCTGCGAGCCGAACTCGACGTGCTCGCGCAGCGCCTGCCGGAACGGCGCGTCATCGGGGAGACCGGCGTCATCGGCGGCCTTGAGGTACAGCTCGCAGAACCGCCGCCGCTGCCCCTCGGTGATCTTCAACCCCCGGTGCACCGCGATGAGCCCCAGGAAGCCGCCCATCTCCCGCGTAAAGCGATCCGGCCCCCCGAACGTCTCCGCCGTGAACGCCGTCAACGCCGGCACATGCGTCTCCCGCCGAACCGGGAACAACACCTTCAACACCGGATCCGCCAGCACATACGCATAGAACAACTCTTCCAACCGGCGCAACCCGGGCTCACCACCCGCATGCTCGAATAACGACTCCATACGGCAATCGTCGCCCGATGGCCCGCCCGACACCAGGTACCCGCCTGGCCGATTGCGGGCGCCCGGTTGACCGTAAGCACCCCCCTCGCCACGATGGTCCCTGACCAGCGGCGACCCCCACCGAAATGCGGCAACCACCATGGGCGAACTGCACCACCGCCCCGCCCCGCCATCCTCGCCCGACCGCGGAACCCCGGATCGCGCCGCCCCCGATCGCGCCGCCCACCGGGGACGCGCCACCGATTCCCGCGTCCCCGCCCCCGTCACGGGACTGCGCCCGCACCCGGACGGACCCCCATCCGAGACGCGACACGCGCGTACGCCCCGCTCGGACCTCCGCGGCGTCGAGAGCGTCCCCCCGGACGACACCCCCCGCGACCCCGCCGACCTCCGCAAGGAGAACGCCGACCTCCGCGCCGAACTCGCCGACCTGAAATCCCAGCGCGCCGCCGACAAGGCCGAGTTCACCGCCAGACTCCACGCCCTGGAGTCGCGCTTCGAGGCGCACCTCTCCCGGCAGGAGCGGCCCGGTGCGGATGCGAGTACACGATCCGCGGATCACGTGGACGCGGCGGACACCGCGGCCGCGAGCAAGGCGGACGCGCGCACACTCACTGGTGACACACGCGGGGAGAAGACGGCGGAACCGAAGTGGCGCCGTCGCGGCCCATCCGACGCAGCGCTCGGCTTCGTGTCGTCAACCGCCGCGACCGGGCTCGCGGAGCTGGCGGTCCACCTGCCGCCCACCGCGCACACCGCTACATTGTCCGCAGGTCTGTTCGGCATGGCGGTCTCAGGCGTGGCATGGATTCGGAACCGGAGAGAGGCGAGGAATGCGGATCGATCCTCAGGTTGAGGACCCAACCCGGACGATGCTGGCCCATGCCGTACGCGGTGAACTTGACGAACTGACCGAAGCGATCAGGGCCGTCGGCGACGACCAGCGGTTCCGTGAGTGCCTTGGCCTGTGCGTGGCCGTCGCCGGCTACATTGCCGTCGATGTTCTGGGTCCTGAGTGGCCCACCGACGCCGGGCTGCGCCGCATGGCCGAGAACGCGGCCAAGGCCGAGAGCGAACTCGACCTGGACGAAACGCAGGTCTACACGTACCTGCGGGAGACCGCGATCGGATTCCAGGGACTCGACCGGGCATTCCCCACGATGGAAGAGATGGCGAGCTGGCCCATCGTGATGACGGCCAGTCTGCTGGCGACCTTCTGCCCGCGCGACCTGGAGATCTGGGCGTACCTCGACGAGATCGAGGAGGCGCTGGAGATCGCGGACTCCATCAAGCCGTCGGTGTACCCCGCGGTTGCCCTGCAGGCGCACAGGCGTGAGGCGGGCGGGTCCCGCTAGCCTGCCGCGTCCCCTAGTCCGGGTTCGTGCCCGCTGGTAGGGAGCGGAGGTGGACTTGGGTGGGGTGGGTGCCGTAGGCGTAGTTGAGCAGGTGGGTGGCGTCGCGGAAGCGGGTGGTGGGGGTTGTGCTGTGGAGGACTATGCCGATGATGTTGCGGGTGCCGCGGTAGGCGGAGAAGGCCAGGCAGGCGCCGGCGGCTTTGGTGGTGCCGGTTTTGACGCCGTGGGCGCCTCGGTAGGCGCCCAATAGGCGGTTGGTGTTGGTCCAGGTGTGGGCTCGGTGGCCGTGGCCCGCGTGCAGGTGGTAGCGGGTGGTGCGGACCACCTTGCGGAAGGACGTGCTGCGGAGGAGGGCGTTGACCAGTTTGAGCTGGTCCACGGCGGTGGAGTAGCCGGAGCGGCCGTGGGAGTCCTTGTACGGGAGGCCGTCGGGGTTGGCGTAGTGGGTCTTCGTCATGTGCAGGGCGCGGGCGTACGCGTTCATCTTGGCGATGAACTTCCCGTGGCCGGGGCCGTAGTTCTTGGCGAGCTGGTACGCGACGTCGGCGCCGCTGGGGAGGAGCATGCCGTACAGCGCCTGCGCCAAGGTGATGCGTTCGCCGGGGCGGAGGTTCGCGGTGGTGGCGTCGTGGCGGTGCGCGTACGCGACGGCGGCCTTGCTGATCGTCACGGGGGTGCGCCAGCGGGCGTGCTTCAGGACGACGTACGCGGTCATGAGCTTCGTGACGCTGGCGATCGGCCTCCGGGTGCGCGCCTGCTTGAGGTAGAGCCACGCGTGCGTGGAGCGGTTGTAGACGGCGACCGAACGCGCGGTCACGGACGGGCGTGCCGCCGCGGCGAGGCGTACGGGCGCGGCCTGGGCCGTGACGGGGGACAGGGTGAGGCTTGCCGCCAGGGTCGCCGCGAGGAGCAGCGTGGCGTACCTGCGTGGGCTCTGGGACATCCGACCACCTCCGGACCGCTTCGGTGATTATGCGGTGACGCTGCGGGGGGTGGGAACGGGTGCGGCTAAACCTTTTGGCCGACTCCGGCGAGAAGTCTGGCGCGGGTCTCCGGGGTGTTGGCGCGCCAGGACTGGACGGTGGTGAGGCCCGGTTCGGCGAGGTCGAAGCCGGTGAACATCTCCTGGATGCGGGCGCGGCTGCGGCCGGTGGGGGAGGCGCCGGTGCGGGTGTACGTCGCCTGGATGCGGTCGATGTCGTCGGCGGACAGGCCCTCGTTGGTGATCACGGACATCGCCAGGTAGCTGCCCGGCGCCATGACGGAGCGGAACCGGCCGATGATGCCCACGGGGTCGTCGGCGTCGCTGACGAAGTGGAACACCGAGACGATGAGCAGGCCGAACGGCTCGTCGAAGTCGATGAGCCGCTGCACGCCCGGGTGGTTCAGGATGTTCGCCGGACGCCGCAGGTCCGCCTGTACGGTCAGCACACCGGGGCGGGTCTCCAGCAGCGCGCGGTTGTGCGCCATGACGATCGGGTCGTGGTCGACGTAGACGACCCGCGCGGGATGGGTCTCCCCGGCGATCTCGTGGACGTTCGGTGACGTCGGGATGCCGGTGCCGAGGTCGATGAACTGGCGTACGCCCTGCTCGGACATGAAGCGCACGGCCCGCACCATGAAGTCGCGGTTCGCCCGCGCCAGCGCCTTGACCTCGGGGTTCGCCGCGATGACCTCGCGCGCGGCCACCCGGTCGGACTCGAAGTTGTCCGTGCCGCCGAGGTAGTAGTCGTACATGCGGGCGGTACTGGGCTTGGCGGGATCGACGCCCGCGGGCGGCCACTGCGCGTTCGGCACCGGGACACTCTAACCCGGCGCGACCGGTCCCACCCGGACGTAGCGGACCTTCACCGCGCACCGCCGTCCAGCCGCAGCACCGCTCCCGTGCAGTACGACGAGGCCGGGGCGGCGAAGTACAGGGCGGCGCCGACGACCTCCTCGGGTTCGCCGCCGCGGCCGAGCGCGATCATGGTGCGGGCGCGCTCGGCGAACGCCTCCATGTCCCACGCCGTGGAGATGTCGGTGAGGAACGGGCCCGCCTGGATGGCGTTCACCCGCACCTTCGGGCCGAGCGTGCGGGCCAGCCCGTCGGTCAGCGTGTTCAGGCCCGCCTTGGCCGCGGCGTACGGGATCTCCCGCGGCGACGGGCGCACCGCGGCGGACGACGACACGTTGACGATCGCGCCGCCGTCGCCCTCGGACATCCGCGTGCCGATCAGCGCGCTGAGCCGGAACGGGCCCTTGAGGTTGACGCCGATGACCTTGTCCCACAGCGCCTCGGTGACCTCGGGCAGGCTCGGGTACAGCGGCGACAGGCCCGCGTTGTTGACGAGAATGTCGACCCGGCCGAACTCGGCGTACGCGCGCTCGGCGAGCTCGCCGCAGTCGTCCCAGTGGCTGACGTTGCAGGCCACCGGCAGCGCCTTGCGCCCGTACCGCTCCATGACCTCCATGGCCAGCGCCTCGCACGCCTCGACCTTCCGGC
This sequence comes from Streptosporangiaceae bacterium, assembly GCA_036502625.1. GTDB lineage: Bacteria > Actinomycetota > Actinomycetes > Streptosporangiales > Streptosporangiaceae > DASXYG01. The sequence goes on along the minus strand of DASXYG010000095.1, from coordinate 304,016 downwards.
TCGCGATGATCACGTCGGCGCCGTGCGCGGCGTACGCGTCCACGATGGCCTTGCCCAGTCCGCGGCTGCCGCCGGTCACCAGGGCCACCTTGCCGGTCAGGTCGAACAGGGGGTCGGTCATGCGGCTCCTTAGATGAGGGACAGGGCGCGGTCGAAGAGGTTGAGGGTGTGCGCGTGGAGGCGGTCGCCGATCTCCCTGGGCGCCTTGCCCGCGGCGGCGCGGGCGTTGGAGCCCTCGAGGACGATGCCGAGCTTGAAGCAGGCCAGCACCTCGTACCAGGTCGCGGACGACAGGTCGCGGTCGGAGGCCGCGCCGTACGCACGGACGAGCTCCGTGCGTGACGGGAATCCGCCGGCGGCGGCGAGCGGGCTGGTGCGGGCGATCGTGCCGTCGTCCGGGTCCGGACGGGTGGCCAGCATCCAGCCGAGGTCGAGGAGCGGGTCGCCGACGGTGGTCATCTCCCAGTCGATGATCGCGGCCACCTCGGGGCCGTCGTGGCGGAACATGATGTTGGCCATGTGGAAATCGCCGTGCATGAGGCCGGGGCGCCACGCCGTGGGCCGGTTGCGCTCCAGCCAGTCGGCGACCCGGTCGACGCCGGGGATGTCCGGGCCGGGGTAGCCGGGCAGCTCGGCGTACGTCTCCAGCTCCGACAGCCACCGCCGGACCTGCCGTTCCAGGAACCCGTCGGGGTGGCCGATGTCGCCGAGCCCGACGGCGGCGTGGTCGACGGCGCCGAGCGCGGCGATCGCGGCCGCCGCGTTGAGCCCCATCGCATGGCGCACGGCCGGGTCGTCGCGGTGCGGCGACGGCAGCGCGACGGACGGGTTGAAGCCGTCCACCAGCTCCATCAGGTAGAAGACGGCGCCGCCGAGTGGCGCGGGGTCGGCGCACCCGGCGATGTACGCCGGCGCGGGGACCGGGGTGTCCGCGAGCGCCGCCAGCACCCGCATCTCCCGTACGAGCGCGTCATTGCTCTTGCGCCGCAGGTGCACCGGCGGTCGCCGCAGGACGTAGGACCGGCCGCCGCGCCGGAACGACAGCATGACGTTCTGGGTGCCGCCGGACAGCGGCGCGACGTCCGCGAACGGCCCGCCGGGCAGGCCCTGTTCGTCCATCCACGAGGACAGCACGCCGAAGTCGACGACCGAGCCGTCCACCGCATCCGGCTGGGGTACGAGGTTCACCGGCCCACTTTCACGTGTTCTGCGCCGTCATGCCACCGTCCACGACCAGGACCGCGCCGTTGCAGTACGACGCCGCGGGCAGGCACAGCGACACGGTCATCTGCGCGACCTCCTCCGGGTCGCCGTAGCGGCGCAGGGGCACCCGGCGGCGGGCGAACTTCTCCTTCGCGTCGTCCGGGATGCGCGCGGTCATGCCGGTGCTGATCGGCCCGGGGCAGACGCAGTTGACCGTCACGCCGGTGCGGCCCAGCTCGACGGCCAGGCTCCGGGTGAGCCCGATGACGCCGTGCTTGGCCGCGGTGTACGGGGAGATCTGCGCGGTGGCGCCGAGCCCTTCCGTACTGGCGATGTTCACGATCCGGCCCGCGCCGGTCGCCTGGAGGTACGGCACGCAGGCGCGCGCCATGTACGCCTCGCCGGTGAGGTTGACGGCCAGGGTGCGCTGCCAGGCGTCCGCCCAGCCGTCGCCGTCCAGCGGCGTGTGGATGGAGATGCCGGCGTTGTTGACCAGGATGTCGATGCCGCCGAACCGCGCCACGACCTCCGCCACGACGGTGTCCACGGCGGCCGGGTCGGACACGTCGAGCACCCAGCCGTCCGCGTCGCCGCCCGCGCCGCGGACCTCCTCCACCACGTCCTTCGGGTCGGTGACGTCGGCGACGGCCACCCGCGCCCCCTCGTCGGCGAGCAGGTGCGCGGTGGCGCGGCCCATCCCCGAAGCCGCCCCGGTCACGATCGCGGTCCTGCCCGCGATCGACCGGGAGGCCCTGGTGAGGCGGGTCACTCCACCTCCACGCCGTGGCGGGCCAGCACGTCCGCGTACTTCTCCAGGGCGGCGGCGCGCAGCTTCGGCTCGTGGCGGGTGGGGAACAGGTCGCCGGACGGCTCGTAGCCGCGCAGCACCTGGCGGGCCAGGGTGATCTTGTGGACCTCGGTGGGGCCGTCCGCGAGGCCCATGTGGAACGACTGAGCGATGTAGGCGATGAACGGCATCTCGTTGGACACGCCGAGCGAGCCGTGGATCTGCAGCGCGCGCGAGGCAACGTCGCGCAGCACGCGCGGCATCATGGCCTTGACCGCGGAGATGTCGCCGCGCACCTTCCGGTAGTCCTGGTACTTGTCGATGCGCCAGGCGGTGCGCATGACCAGCAGCTTGTACGTCTCCAGGTCCAGCCAGGAGTCGGCGATCATCTCCTGGACGAGCTGCTTGCGGCCGAGCTGCTCGCCCTGCGTCTCCCGCGAGAGCGCGCGCTCGCACATCATGTCCAGCGACCGGCGGACCAGCCCGACCGTGCGCATGGCGTGGTGGATGCGGCCGCCGCCGAGGCGCGTCTGGGCGACGACGAACGCGCCGCCCTCCGGCCCGAGCAGCGCGTCGGCGGGCACCCGTACGTCGGTGTACGTGATGTACGCGTGCGCGCCCTCGCCCGCGGGCTCGTGGCCGAGGCCCACGTTGCGGACGATCTCCACACCGGGGGTCTCCTTGGGCACGATGAACATGGACTGCTGCTGGTACGGCGGGTTCTCCGGGTTGGTCACCGCCATGACGATGAGGAACGTGGCCTGCTTGGCGCCGGAGGAGAACCACTTCGCGCCGTTGATCACCCAGTCGTCGCCGTCGCGTACGGCCTTGGTGACGAACACCTTCGGGTCGGCGCCGCCGTGCGGCTCGGTCATCGAGAACGCCGAGGTGATCTCGTTGTTCAGCAGCGGTTCGAGGTACTGCTTCTTCTGGTCGTCGGTGCCGTAGTGGGCGAGGATCTCGCTGTTGCCCGAGTCGGGGGCCTGCGCGCCGAAGATGATGGGCGCGCAGTGGGCGCGGCCCAGGATCTCGTTCATCAGCGCCAGCTTGACCTGCCCGTACCCCTTGCCGCCGAGGTCCGGTCCGAGGTGGCAGGCCCACAGGCCGCGGTCCTTGACCTTCTGCTGCATGGGCGGGATCAGCTCGGCCCGCAGCGGGTCGGCGATCTTGTACGGGTTCCGTACGACGTAGTCGAGCGGTTCGATCTCCTCACGGACGAATGTGTCGATCCAGTCCAGTTCCTGCTGGAAGTCCGGGTCGGTCTCGAAGTCCCATGCCACGGCCGTCTCCTCACGTGAGCGGTGCGAATGCGATGCTAATGCGAGTGACTTAGTACGGCAATGGCGGTGCCGCTCCAGCGATTCAAGCAGATGCCTTCACGATGGTAGGTTCGCGCACGTGGTGAAGACATCCGACGGAGATGCCGTACGCGCGCCGGACGCCCGTACCGCGCTGGTCAAGGCCGCCGAGCGGCTGTTCGCCGAGCGCGGCGTCAACGGGGTGTCGCTGCGGGAGATCACCCGCGCCGCCGACCAGCGCAACACGACGGCGCTGCAGTACCACTTCAGCGACCGCGACGGCCTGCTGCGCGCGCTGCTCGTCAAGCACGGCCGCGACGTCGCCGCGCGCCGCAACACGCTGCTCGACCAGTACGAGATGACCGGCACCGACGACCTGCGGGCGCTGGCCTCGGCGCTGGTGCTGCCGCTGATCGCGAAGCTCTCGGACACCGACGGCGGCCGCGAGTACCTCCGCATCGCCGCGGAGCTGCTGAACCTCACGAACAGGTCCGTCGAGCCCGGCGAGCCGGCCGCGATCGTGCTGAACGACCCCGGCGGCAGCACCGCGCGGTGGATCGAGCTGGTCGGGCCGCTGCTCCCGCCGGAGGCCGTCGGCCCGCCGCTGCACCGCCGTTTCGCCGCGATGCACTTCGCCCATCTGGAGCTGAGCCGCCGCGCGAAGGACGAACCGGGCGCGGACCACCGGCTGTTCACGAACTACCTGGTCGACCTGGTCGCGGCGGTGCTGGCGGCGCCGGTGTCGGCCGAGACGCGGCGCGTGCTCTCCGACCGCGAACGCCGCCGGAAGGCGTGAGGGCCGCTCGCGGTCACGACGGGCGGGCGAGGCCGTTCGCCTGGGCGTATCTGCTCGCCTCGGTGCGGTTGCGCGCGCCGATCTTGGCGAACGCGTTGTTGATGTGCGTCTTCACGGTCGTCTCGCCGATGAACAGCGCCTCGGCGATCTCCGCGTTGCGCAGCCCCTCGGCGATCAGCCCGAGCACCTCGGCCTCGCGCGGCGTCAGCGCGTCGGGGAGGTCGCGGCCGCGCTGCTCGCGCGCCGCCAGGGCGTCCGGACGCGGCAGCGCGGCGATCAGCCGCCGCGACACCGACGGCGCGAACGTGGCCTGCCCGGCGGCGGCCGCGCGCAGCGCCGCGCCGATCTCCGCGCGGCCCGCCTCCTTGGTGAGGTAGCCGCGCGCGCCGGCGTGCAGCGCGGCGGCGATCGAGGCGTCGTCGTCGTACGTGGTGAGCACGAGCACGGCCACGTCCGGGTGCTCCTCGGTGATGCGGCCGGTGGCGGTGACGCCGTCCATGCCGGGCATCCGGAGGTCCATGAGCACGACGTCGGGCGCGGCGCCGGGGAGCAGCGCCAGGGCGGCCGCGCCGTCGCCGGCGTCCGCGACGACCGTGACGCCGTCGAGCAGGCCGAGCAGCGCGACCAGGCCCTCCCGCATGACCTGCTGGTCGTCCACGACCATGACCCGTACGGGCGGTACGTCCACCGGCTCGCTCATCCCGGCACCTCCGCGTGCACGACCCAGCCGTCCGCCCCGTCGCCGGCCGTGAGCGTGCCGCCCGCGAGCGCCACCCGTTCGCGCATGCCGGGCAGGCCGAAGCCGCCGTTCGGCGTGGGGTCCGGGGCGCCGGGCGTGCGGTCGTTGCGCACGGTCAGGGCGACCGTGTCGGGACGGTAGTCGAGCAGGATCGTGACGGCGGCGCCCGGTGCGTGGCGCGCCGCGTTGGTCAGCGCCTCGCGCGCGCCGCGTACGAGCGAGTCGGCGGCAGCGGGCGGCAGCGGGCGCGTTTCGCCGGTGACGCGGCAGGCGATGGGCGCGTGGTGGTCGCGGCGGAAGGCGTCGGCGAGCTCGCGCAGCGCGTCGGGCACCGGCGGCACGTCGCCGCGCAGCGCCGCGACCGCGCGGCGCGCCTCCGCGAGCCCGTCCACGGCCAGCCGCCGCGACCGGCGCACGCGTTCCGCGGCCTGTTCGCGGGCGTCCGGGTCGTCGCGGTCGAGCAGCGCCTCGGCGACCTCCAACTGCATGCCGAGGGCGCCGAGGGAGTGCGCGAGCACGTCGTGCATCTCGCGCGCGATGCGGGCCCGTTCGTCGAGCGCGGCGGCGCGGGCCCGCTCGTGCTGCGCCCGCCGGGTCTGTTCGAGCAGCAGCTCGGTCTGCCGCGCCTGCACGGCGTGCTGCCGCCGGTTCAGCCCGACCAGCCCCACGACGAGCAGGCTGCCGACCGTGAGCAGGATCGTCGTGGCCGGCTGCCGCCAGGTCAGGCCGCTGATCGTGGCCACCGCGATCGTGGCGGCGAGCAGCGCGGCGATGAGGCGTACGGGCGGCACCGCGCTCGACGCGAACAGCAGCACGCCGACGATCATGATGCCGGAGCCGTCTCCGGGGCCGGCGGCGGACGCCGCGAGCAGCGCGCACCCGACCAGCGCGGCCATCGCCACCCGAGGCGCGCGGCGCTCGCACACCACGAACACCAGCCAGCCCGCGAGCCCCGCCGCCAGCACCGCCCACACCCAGGGGAGGTTCGTACGCGTGGTCAGCAGCGTCGCGGCCAGGATGCCGGTGCCGACGGCGTTCACGGCCCAGGCCGAGAACGTCCGCCCGTCCACCGGCTGAAGGCGCGCGGCCCATCCCGACACGCGCGCCCCCACCCGTCTGACCACCATCGTCATGCCCCCAGTGTCCCCCGCGTCAGTGGTGCGCCATTTTCATGATCATCTCCATCATCATGAACCGGTAGGCCAGGAAGCCGAGTATGACCAGGACCGCGATGACCGCGAGGCCGCCGATCGTCTTTCCGTTCATCCGTCCCCCGTTCCGTTCCCAGACCCACGCGATGAGGTCCAGCACGATGTTCTTTCTCATGCGTCCCAGCCTGCGGATCCGCGCGTCCGGGCGGCACCTGCGAAAGGTGGGGATCGGGTACGAGACGCGGGTGGAGACGCGGGTGGAGGCGGGTACGGGGGGCGTTGACATGATCGTCGGGCGCGGTGTACTTCGGAAACCGGCATAGCGGACGCCGGTGATCCGGTGCGGCTCTGGGAGGGTGCCCGTTGACCTCGACCGACCTGTCCGGCTCGCCGTTCGCCGACCACGTCGACCCCGCCGCGGTCGTGGCGCTGACCCAGGAGCTCGTCCGGATGCGGACGGTGAACGCCGCCGGTGCCGACCGCGTCGAGGCGCCCGCCGCCGAACGCGTCGCGGCGCTGTTCTCCGCGTACGGCTGGCCGTACGACGTGGTCGAGGTGGCGCCCGGGCGGCCCAGCGTGATCGCCACCGTGGACGGCGGCGGCGGTGCCGGGCCGACGCTGATGTTCGAGGGCCATACCGACGTCGTCACCGAGGGCGACCCCGCGTCCTGGAGCGTGGACCCGTACGCCGCGGAGATCCGCGACGGCCGGCTGTGGGGGCGCGGTTCGGCGGACATGAAGTCCGGCGTGGCCGCGATGATCCACGGGGTGCGGGCGCTGGAGCTGGCCGGGCCGTTCCCGGGGCGGGTCGTCGTGGGCGTGCTGTGCGACGAGGAGGGGCTGATGCTCGGCGCCAAGGCGTTCGCCGCGTCGCCGCTCGCCGCCGAGGTGGACGCGGTGATCGTCTGCGAGCCCGAGGGCTACGAGGTGTGCACGTCCGCGCGCGGCGGCATCCGCGTCCGGCTGGAGCTCGCCGGGGTGATGGCGCACGGCGCGATGCCGCAGGAGGCCAGGAACCCGGTCCGCGCGGGCGCCGCGGTGGTCGCGGCGCTTTCGGACGTGCAGGACTGGGCGGTGGCCGCGTACGGCACGCATCCGCACGCGGGCGCCGTCACCGTCACGCCGACCGTCCTGCACGGCGGCGACCCGGACCAGCTCAACGTGATCCCCGCGCATGCGCTCGTCGGCGTGGACGTGCGCACGATCCCCGGCACCGACCACGCCGCGCTGATCGCCAAGGTGAGCGAGGCGGCGCGGGAGGCCGCGGCGGCGGACGGCGTCACGGTGACCACCACGGTGGTCGACGACCGGCCGGCCATCGAGGTCCCCGAGGACCATCCCGTGGTGGCCGCGGTGGTCGCGGGCCACCGGGAGATCCACGGCGCGGCGCCGCCGATCGGCGCGGTGCCCGGCACGACCGACGGCACGATCCTCACCCGCGACGCCGGCCTGCCGACGGTCGTCTACGGGCCGGGCGGCAAGTGGATCGCGCACCAGAAGGACGAGTACGTCGAGGTGCACGAGATCGCGGAGTCCGCGCACGTGTACGCCGCCGCGGCCCGGCACTTCCTGACCTCGGGGGGTGCCCGGTGACCGCGATCGGCTCGGCCGCGCCGTACCCGGACGGCCTGCCCGTGGGCGACGGGTGGGTGCCCGCGTCCGCGTCCGCCGAGGTGCGGTTCCCGTACGACGGCAGCCGCGTCGGCGACGCGCCGGTGGGCGACGCGGACCTCGCCGCGCGCGCCGTCGCGCACGCGGCCGGGCTGCGCACGGCGGTGGCGCGGCTGCCCACCAGGACCCGCCGCGCGGTGCTGGCCGGCGTGGCGGACGCGCTCGCCGCGGTCGCCGCCGAGATGGAGGACCTCCTCGTCCTGGAGACCGGCAAGCCGCGCGTGGACTGCCGGGTGGAGGTGACCCGCGCGGTCTCCACCTGGCGCGCCGCCGTGGACGAGGTCGTGCACATCCACGGGGAGACCGTGCCGCTCGACCTGCTGCCGTCCGGCGACGGCATGGTCGGCTACTGGACGCGGCGGCCGATCGGCGTGGTCGCGGCCATCGCCGGGTTCAACTATCCGATGATGCTGGCCTCGCACAAGATCGCCCCGGCCATCGCGGCGGGCTGCCCCGTGGTGGTGAAGCCCGCGCCGCAGACGCCGCTGGCCACGCTGTGGCTGGCGCACCTGGTCCGCGTCCAACTGGCGGAGGCGGGCGCCCCGGCGGGAACGGTCCAGCTCGTCACCGGGGACGCCGAGGTCGGCCGTACGCTCACCACCCACCCGGACGTCGCGCTGGTCTCGTTCACCGGCTCCGCGGCCGTCGGCCACCGCATCGCGCGCGACGCCGCGCCCCGGAAGACCGTCCTTGAGCTGGGGTCCAACGCGGCGCTCGTGGTGGCCGCCGACGCCGACCTCGACGCCGCGGCCGACGCCGTGATCCGCGGCGGCTACTACGCGTCCGGCCAGGCGTGCATCGCCGTGCAGCGGGTCATCGCGGTCGCGTCCGTGGCCGGCGACCTGCGGGAGCGGATCGCCGCGCGGCTGCCCGAGGTCGTGGTGGGCGACCCGCGCGACGAGGCCACCCGGGTCGCCGCGCTGATCGACGAGAAGGCCACCGTCCGGGTGCTCGACTGGATCGGCGACGCGCGCGACGCTGGCGCGTCCGTCCTGGCCGGGGGCGTGCGCACCGGCCGGTGCCTGGCGCCGACGCTGCTCGCGGACGTGCCGGACGGCCGTCCCGCGTGGGACGAGGAGATCTTCGGGCCGGTCGTCGCCGTCCGCGAGGTGCCGGACCTCGACGCCGCGATCGCGACCGTCAACGCCAGCAGGTACGGGCTGCACGCGGCGGTGTTCACCCGCGACCTGGGCACCGCGTTCCGCGCCATCGAGGAGCTCGACGTCGGGGGCGTGGTGGTCAACGAGGTGCCCGGCTACCGCTCGGACGTGATGCCGTACGGCGGGGTCAAGGACTCCGGCATCGGCCGCGAGGGCCCGCGGTACGCCATCGAGGAGATGACCGTGACGCGAATGGCGGTGATCAGGCCGTGAGCACGGACTACACCAACCTCTTCCGGTTGGACGGGCGCACCGTCGTGGTGGTGGGCGGGGGCGGCGGCATCGGCCGCGAGGCCGCGCTGGCCTGCGCGGCCCAGGGCGCCGGCGTGGTCGCCGCCGACCTCGACGGCGCGGGCGCGGCGGAGACCGCGCGCCTCGCGCCGCCCGGCTCCGTACGCGCGCAGACGCTCGACGTCCTGGACGCCGCCGCCGTACGGGAGGCCGCCGCGGGCTGGGGCGCGGTGGACGCGCTGGTCGTGACCGTGGGCGTGAACGTCCGCAAGCGGATCGCCGACTACTCGGCCGCGGAGTTCGACAAGGTCATCGGGTTGAACCTGCGGGCGTACCTCGCGCTCGTGCAGGCGGTGGCGCCGGGCATGGCCGGGCGCGGGCGCGGCAGCGTCGTCGGCTTCGCGTCCATGCGCGCAGTCCAGGTCGAGCCGGGGCAGAGCGTCTACGCCGCCGCGAAAGCCGGCCTGGTGCAGTTCCTGCGGACGGCCGCGGCCGAGTGGGGCCCGTACGGCGTGCGGTTCAACGCGGTCGCGCCCGGCGTGGTGCGCACCGCGCTGACCGACCAGATCGCCGCCGACCCGAAGTGGTACGACGCGTACGCCGAGGCGTCCGCGCTGCGCCGCTGGGCGCGCCCCGACGAGATCGCCGGCGCCGTCGCGTACCTCGTCTCCGACGCCGCGACGTTCGTCACCGGGAGCGTGCTCACCGTGGACGGCGGCTGGACCGCCGTCGACGGCCGCTTCGACCCGTCCATCTGACCGCTACCGATTCCACCGATCCCCACTCGATCCCACGCGAAGACAAGGCGGACCCCATGGCTCAGCCTCCCTCCGACCGCCGTACGGACGGCCTCCCCGCGCCGCCGGCGACCCGTCGCCCGGCCCTGTGGCTGCTGCTCGTGCCGGTCGTGCTGTACGGCGTGGCGCCGTTCGTGGCGAACCGCATCGAACCGCGGGTGTTCGGCATCCCGTTCCTGCTGTTCTGGATCATCGCGGCGACGGTCGTCAGCCCGCTGGTGATCTGGCTGGCGTCCCGGCTCGACCCGGTGTTCCGCGCGGGCTCCGTGGAGCCGGTGCCCGCCGACGACGACCCGCACGGCGAGGACGCCGGGGGTGACCGGTGAGCGGGTCCGCGATCACCGCCACGACGATCTTCGGGGTGGCGATGCTCGCCACGATCGCCGTCGGCCTGCTCAGCGCGCGCGGCCGGGACAAGGGCCTGGCCGAGTGGTCGGTGTCCGGGCGCGGCCTGGGCATCGTGTTCATCTGGCTGCTGATGGCCGGGGAGACCTACACGAGCTTCTCGTTCCTCGGCACCGCCGGGTGGTCGTATGAGTTCGGCGTGCCGATCCTCTACCTGGTCGCGTACCTCACCGTCGGCTTCGCGGTCGCGTACGTCGTCAGCCCGCTGCTGTGGACCTACGCGGCGCGGCACAACCTGGTGTCGATCGCCGACATGGCCGAGCACCGCTTCAAGTCGCGGCCGGTCGGCATCCTGGTGGCCGTCATCGCGACGATCTTCCTGATCCCGTACATCCAGGTGCAGCTCCAGGGCATGGGCGCCGTGGTGAACGCGATGAGCTACGGCGCGGTGGACCTCGGCGTCGCGGCGGTCGTCTCGTTCGTGGTGGCCGAGCTGTTCATCCTGGTCTCCGGGCTGCGCGGGTCGGCCTGGGTGAGCGTGTTCAAGGACGTCCTGGTGATCGCGGCCGTGGTGTTCCTCGCCGTCTACATCCCGCTGCACTACTTCGGCGGCCTCGGCCACCTCATGCACCGGCTGATCGCGGAGAAGCCGCAGTGGCTGACGTTCCCCGGCCACCCCACCCCCGAGGTGCCCGGCTACGGCGCCGCCTGGTTCGTCGGCACGATGATCCTCAACGGCGTGACGATCACGATCTTCCCGACCACCGTGGCCGGCTACCTGAGCGCGCGGAACCCGACGGCGCTGCGCCGCAACGCGATGCTGCTGCCGTGGTACCAGCTCCTGCTGTTCATCCCGATGATGATCGGCGCGGCGGCGCTGTTCGTGGCGCCGGGGCTCGGCGACAAGTCCGACCTGGCGCTGTTCACCCTGGTCACGGACTCCCTTCCGGCGCCGGTCGTGGCGGTCATCGGCGTGGCGGGCGCGCTTTCGGCGATCGTGCCGATGAGCGTGTTCATGCTGGCCATCGGCACGCTCTGGGGCAAGACCGTGCTGGGCGGCGGCAACGGCGCCGACCCGCGCTCGCGCGTCGCGCCGGACGCCGTGCTCGAACGCGGCCGCGACCTGCGGAACAAGCGGCTGTCCCAGCTCGTGTGCCTGATCGCCGGGCTGATCGCGCTCGCGGGCAGCCTGCTGAAGCCGGAGGCGCTGGTCAACCTGTCCGTCCTGTCGTACGAGGGCCTGGCGCAGCTCGTCCCGACCGTGCTGGTGGCGCTGTTCTGGCGGCGCATGAGCAAGGCGGGCGCGGTCTCCGGCATGCTGGTCGGCTCGGTCGTGATGGTCGCCCTCGCGATGACCGGCAACGACCCGCTCTGGGGGATCAACGGCGGCCTGATCGCGCTGGTCCCGAACGTCGTCGTGACCGTCGCCGTGTCCCTGGCGCGGTCACCGGACCGCACCTCCGCGCCCACGCCCACCCCCTGACGGTTGGAGGCCACCGTGCCCGTACGCGAGACCACACCGACGATCTACCGCGCCGCCGCGATCATCGCCCAGCAGGACGACGGGCCGGAGCCCGAGGCGCTCGCCGTCGACGGGGGCCGCGTACGGGCCACCGGCGACCTGGCCGGGCTGCGCGACCGGTTCCCCGATGCGGAGGTCGTCGACCTCGGCGACGCGACCGTGATCCCCGGCCTGCACGACGCGCACATCCACCTGGCCGTCACCGCCGAGGACCTGCTGCACCTCGACCTGTCGGCCGCCGCCGTCACCGGTACGGACGACCTGCTCGCGACCGTCAAGGCCGAGGCGGAGAAGGCCGGGCCCGGCGCGTGGGTGCGCGGCAGCCGGTACGACGACGCCAAGACCGGCGTGCTCACCCGCCACGACCTGGACCGCGTCGCGCCGGACAACCCCGTCCTGGTCGTGCAGGTCGCCGGGCACTGGGGCGTGGTGAACTCGGCGGCGCTGCGCGCGTTCGGCATCGACGAGTCCAGCGAGCCGCCGCCCGGCGGCGACTACGGCCGCGCCGCCGACGGCACCCTCGACGGGCGGCTCATCGAGCGCGCCCTGATGAACCTCTCGATGTCCGCGACGGCGCGCGGCGACTCGCCGCTGCGGCCGGCGTCCGAGGACGACCGGCTGCGCGGGCTGCGGATGGCCGTCGGGCGCTGGCACGCGGCCGGGCTGACGTCCATCTGCGACGCGCTGATCTCCCCGGACGACGTCGCCCTGCTGCGCCGCGCCCGCGCCGAGGGCGCCCTCACGCTGCGCACCGGCATGCTGCTGTCCATCGACCACTACGCCAAGGCGCGCGAGCTCGGCGTGGGCAGCGGTTTCGGCGACGACCTGCTGCGGTTCGTGGGCGTGAAGGCGTTCTGCGACGGCGCCATCGGCGGCCGTACGTGCCTGCTGTCCGAGCCCTTCACCGACCCCACGTGCCACGGCCTGCAGACGACGTCGACGGAGGAGCTGCACGCGAACGTGCGCGCCGTGCACGGCGACGGCAACCGCATCGGCGTGCACGCCAACGGCGACGCGGCCATCCGGATCGTGCTCGACGCGTTCGAGGCGGCCCAGCGCGCCGATCCCCGTCCGGAACTGCGGCACCGCATCGAGCACTGCTCGGTGATCGACGACGCCATCCTGGCCCGCATGAAGGCGGCCGGCGCCATCGCGGTGCCGTTCGCCGGATACGCGGCGTACCACGGCGGCGCGCTGAACGGCTGGTACGGCGAGGACCGCGCCGCGCGGATGTTCGCCCACCGCGCGTTCCTCGACGCCGGGGTGACCGTGGCCGGGTCGTCGGACTACCCGTGCGGCCCGTTCGAGCCGCTGCTCGGCCTCCAGTCGATGATCACCCGTACGGGCGCCGACGACGGCGTGCCGGTCGGCGCGGCGCAGCGCGTGTCGCCTGCCGAGGCGCTGCGGATCTTCACCGTCGGCTCGGCCGAGGCGTGCGGCGAGGCCGGCCGCAAGGGCCGCCTCGCGCCGGGATACCTGGCCGACTTCACGGTCCTCGGCGCGAACCCGCTGACGGCGGACCCGTCGACCATCGCGGCGATCCCCGTGCGCGCCACGTACGTCGGCGGTGACCGGGTGTACTGAGATACAGCGCACCCGAACGGGGTACGGGCCGGATGTAAGTGGTCCCTGCCGTCATTCATAGGAAGTGATCCAAATGGCGGGAATGCTGCGCGTACCCCGGTCACGCGGGGCGATCAGCGGGCTGCTCCTGGTCCTCCTGGGGATCTGGGGCGGTCTCGTCATATTCGTCGGCCCGAGCCTCGGCTACGGCTACACGCCCGACCGCACGTGGGCGTACTCCACCGACCGGCTCTACATGGTGATCCTGCCCGCCGCCGCCACGTTCCTCGGCGGGCTGATGGCGCTGCTCAGCGCCAACCGCGCCACCGCCGCGTTCGGCGGCTGGCTGGCCGCGCTCGGCGGCGCCTGGTTCGTCGTCGGCGGCCCGCTCTCGCCGATCTGGGCGGGGCGCAACGCGCCCGCGGGCGTACCGCTCGGCCTCGCGGCGACACAGCGCGCGGTCGAGCAGATCGGCATCTTCACCGGCCTCGGCGTGGTGATCGTGTTCCTCGCCGCGCTGTCCCTGGGCCGCTTCACCGTACGCGGCGCACGTGAGGCCGCCGCGGCGGAGGCCGAGGGCACCATGGCCGAACCGACCGGTTCGTCGCGCACCGCGGAGACGGCCGGCTACCACGCGGGCCGTACGGGCTCGCCGGACACCACGACCACGGAGTTCGAGCGGCCGGTCCTGCCGACGGACACCCACGTGGCGTCGACCCACCGGGACGACACGGAGTAGGCGGGGGTCGGGGGCGCGCTACCTCTGACCTTGATCAAGCCGAGGGCCCCTGGCTAGGCCGGGGCCCTCGGCGTTCCGTAGGCTGGCCGTCGATCGTCGCGAACGTACGAAAGGGCCACCTTCTGTGCCTGAGGTCACCGCTGCCGCACCGCCCGCCGCCGCCGAAGAGATCGCCGCCGCGCTGCGCCGGGCCGGGGTCGTGGACGTCGACACGTCCACCCGGCGGCGCGGGGAGTACTCCACCGACGCGTCGCTGTACCGCGTGCCGCCGCGCGCCGTCGTGTTCCCGCACGACGCCGACGAGGTGCGCGCCGTGCTCGACACCTGCAGGACGCTCGGCGTGCCGCTGACGTCGCGCGGCGCCGGCACGTCCATCGCGGGCAACGCCGTCGGGCCGGGCGTCGTCATCGACTTCTCCCGGCACATGAACAAGGTGCTGCACGTCGACCCGGTGATGCGCACCGCCGTCGTGCAGCCCGGCGTCATCCTCGACGACCTCCAGCGCGCCGTCCGCAAGCACGGCCTGCGGTTCGGCCCCGAGCCGTCCACGCACAGCCGCTGCACCCTGGGCGGCATGATCGGCAACAACGCCTGCGGCTCCCGCGCCCTGGCGTACGGCCGCACGGCGGACAACGTCATCGACCTCGACGTGATCTGCGGCAACGGCGAGCTGCTGCGCGCCGTGAAGGGCGCCGACCCGGCCACGTCGCCCACGCTGACCCGCCTCGACGAGATCATGCGCGCCAACATGGCGATGATCCGTACGGAGCTCGGCCGCTTCGGCCGGCAGATCTCCGGCTTCTCCCTGGAGCACCTGCTCCCCGAGAACGGCTTCGACGTCGCGCGCGCGCTCGTCGGCACCGAGGGCACGTGCGGCATCGTCACCCAGGCGACCGTGCGCCTGGTCGCGTCGCCGCCGAAGTCGCAGCTCATCGTGCTCGGCTACGCCGACATCGCGGCCGCCGCCGACGCCGTGCCGGCCCTGCTGCCGCACCACCCGGTGGCCATGGAGGGCATGGACGTCCGCATCGTCAACGCCGTCCGCAACAAGCGCGGCCCCGACGCCGTGCCGCCGCTGCCGCAGGGCGACGGCTGGCTGTTCGTCGAGCTCGGCGGCGCGTCGGAGGACGAGCTCGCGGCGGCGGCGAAGGCGCTGGAGGCCGACGCGGGCGCGCTCGGGTCCACGATCGTGACCGACCCTGCGCAGACCGCGACGCTGTGGCGCATCCGCGAGGACGGCGCGGCGCTGTCGCAGCGGTCCCTGGCCGGCGACCCCGCGTACGCCGGGCTCGAGGACGCCGCGGTGCCGCCCGAGCAGCTCGGCTCCTACCTGCGCGAGTTCGACGACCTGATGGCCCGCCACGGCCTGACGGGCATCCCGTACGGCCACTTCGGCGACGGCTGCATGCACATCCGCATCGACTTCCCGCTGTCCGCCGAGAACGGGACGGCGGTCTACCGCGACTTCATGTTCGCGGCGGGCGAGCTGGTGGCCCGCTACGGCGGCTCGATGTCCGGCGAGCACGGCGACGGCCGGGCGCGCGGCGAGCTGCTGCCGCTGATGTACTCCGCGGACGCCATCGAGGCGTTCGCCGCGGTCAAGGCCGCCTTCGACGGCGACGACCTGCTCAACCCCGGTGTGATCGTCGCGCCGCGGCCGCTGTCCGCCGACCTCCGGGTGCCGGCCGCGCCGGCGCTGCGCAAGAAGCTGGCGTTCGCGTACGACGAGGACCGCGGCGACTTCACCACGGCCGTGCACCGCTGCACCGGCGTCGGCAAGTGCCGCGCCGACTCCACCTCCTCCGGCGGCGTCATGTGCCCGTCGTACCTGGCCACGCGCGACGAGAAGGACTCCACGCGCGGCCGCGCCCGGGTGCTCCAGGAGATGGTCAACGGCGAGCTGGTGCGCGACGGCTGGCGGTCGCCGGAGGTGCACGAGGCGCTCGACCTTTGCCTGTCCTGCAAGGGCTGCTCCACCGACTGCCCGGCCGGCGTCGACATGGCGACGTACAAGGCGGAGGTGCTGCACCAGGCGTACAAGGGGCGGCTGCGGCCCGCGTCGCACTACACCCTCGGCTGGCTGCCGCGCCTGGCGAGGCTGGCGAGCCGCACCCCCGGCCTGGCCAACGGCGCGCTGCGCACCCCCGGCCTGGCGCAGCTCGTGAAGCGCGTCGGCGGCATCGACCAGCGCCGCTCCGTGCCGCGCTTCGCCCGCCGTACGTTCCGCGACCTGTGGCGGCACCGCCCCAACCACCCGGCCGACGCCGCGTCGCGCCCGCCGGTGCTGCTGTGGGTGGACACGTTCACGCAGTACTTCTCGCCCGAGGTGGGCGTCGCCGCGGTGAAGGTGCTCGAAGACGCCGGCTACCGCGTCGAGCTGCCGGAGGCCGGCCTGTGCTGCGGCCTGACCTGGATCTCCACCGGCCAGCTCGACGCCGCGCGGCGCATCGTCGGCCGCTCGGTCGCCGCGCTGGCGCCGCACGTCCGCGAGGGCACGCCGGTCGTCGGCCTCGAACCGTCCTGCACGGCGGTGTTCCGCGGCGACGCGACCGAGCTGCTCGGCGGCGAGGACGCGGCCACCGTGTCCGGCGGCATGTACACCCTGTCGGAGCTGCTCGCCGACTCCCGTACGTCCTGGACACCGCCGGACCTCACCGGCGTGGACGTCGTCGCGCAGCCGCACTGCCACCAGCACGCCGTGATGGGCTGGGACGCTGACCGGAAGCTGCTGGAGTCCGCGGGCGCGAACGTCTCCGCGGTCGGCGGCTGCTGCGGCCTGGCCGGCAACTTCGGCGTCGAGCGCGGCCACCACGAGGTGTCGGTCGCGGTCGCGGAGACGGCCCTGCTGCCCGCCGTACGCGCGGCCTCCGACGACGCGGTGGTGCTCGCCGACGGGTTCTCCTGCCGTACGCAGCTCGACGGGCTGGCCGACCGGGGCGGCGCACACTTGGCGGAGCTGCTGGCGTCGCGGGCCGCAAAAGGCTCGCGTTGACGGGGATCCGGTCGTGAAAAAGCGCTTCACAGGACCCGGTAGAAAAGTAACGGTCCAGCCGTAAACTAATTGGGCCGGCGCCCGATCCAGGTTCCCTCTTGTTTCCCGCGCCGGTCGCGGGGTCCCGTCCGGGGGGTGGGACCCCGTGCTCGTGACCGATACCGGTTTCCGCCCTGATGGGGCGGGCGTACCGATCAGTCGCCGGAGCGTACGGCCTGGATCTCCAGTTGGACGTCGATCTCGTCGCCGAGCACGGCGCGGTCGCCGGTCAGCGGGATGTTGAACTCGACGCCGAAGTCCTTGCGGTTGATCGTCGCGGTGGCGGTGAACCCGGCGCGGGTGCCGCCCCAGGGGTCCTCGGAGATGCCGAAGTACTCCGTGAGCAAGGTGATCGGCCGCGTGACGCCGCGTACGGTCAGCTCGCCGGCCACGACGTAGTTCTGCTGCGCCGCGTGGCGCCGCCGCCTGGCCTCCTCCACCCCCGTTGCGGTGAACGTCATGTCCGGATGGTGCGCGACGTCGAGGATCTCCGACGAGCGCACGTGCTCGTCGCGCTCGGCGTTGCGCGTCTCGATCGAGGCCATCTCGATCTCCGCGCGCACGGACGACTCCAGTGGGTCGTCGGCGACCTCGATCCGGCCCGTGAACCGGGTGAAGCTGCCGCGGACCGTGGTCATCAGGTGGCGTACGGAGAACGCGATCTCCGAGTGCGCCGTGTCGATCTCCCAGGTGCCCGCGTCCAGCTCGATGGCCGGTGTCGTGGCGGTCATGGGTCCCTCCCCGTTCGGTGCGTCGAAACCCCCAAAAGCGACAATGTAATCGAGACCACGCTCGGGACACAAACGATCACCGCAGGTCAGGGGGTCTTCGGGCGCTCCGGGTCAGTCCTTGGACCTCTTCGGGGCGAGCCGGTCGAGCGCCCAGTCGGCCCACTCCCGCTGCATTTCCGTGTACCTCAGGCCCCACTCCAAGGCGATGCGCCCGTTGGCCGCGAAGTCGCCCTGGCTCCAGTCGTTGCCGTCCTCGATCGCCTTCAGTTCGGCGCGGTAGCGCTCGGTGACGGCGCGCTCGTTCTCGATGTACGCGACGGCCTCCTTGCGCGTGAGCAGGCCCAGGAAGAAGACGCGCAGCAGCATGTCGTTGCGGTTGACCCGCTTCGGCTCGACGTCGACCAGCCAGCGGTGCAGCTCGTCGCCGCCGGCGTCGGTCAGCTCGTACTCCTTGCGGCCGCGCGCGCCGGTCGAGGTGACCCGGATCAGGCCGTCGTTCGCGAGCCGGTTGAGTTCGCCGTAGAGCTGGCTCTGCGTCGCGGGCCACACGTTGGCCAGCGTTTCCTGGAACGTGCTGAGCAGGTCGTAGCCGCTGGCCGGGCGGTTGGACAGCAGGCCGAGGATGCCGTGGCGAAGACTCATGCGGATCAGTGTACCTTCCATTATTGACATGTCATATGTGAAGGATCTAGCTTCAACATGTCACATCTGAAATGTCGCAGAAGGGACGGGAGCATGACCGAGAACGCCACGCGGCCGCTCTACCTCGACGGGCACATGGCGCCCGTGCCCGACGAGATCGAGGCATTCGACCTGGAGGTCACCGGCGCGCTGCCCGCCGAGCTGACCGGCCGCTACCTGCGCAACGGCCCGAACCCGCTGCCCGGGGAGGACTCCGGCCACTGGTTCACCGGCCACGGCATGCTGCACGGCGTGCGGCTGCGCGACGGCCGCGCCGAGTGGTACCGCAACCGCTGGGTGCGCACCCGCGAACTGGCCGGCGATCCGTACGTCAGCCCCGAGGGCGTCCTCGACCTGGCGGCCAACCCGGCGAACACGCACGTCATCCGGCAGGGCGAGCGGATCCTCGCGCTGTGCGAGGCGGGCCTGCCGTACGAGGTGACCCCGGAGCTGGCCACGGTGGGCGCGGTCGACTTCGCGGGGCGGCTCACCACGGCGATGACCGCGCACCCCAAGGAGGACCCGGTCACCGGCGACCTGCACTTCTTCGGCTACAGCCCGTTCCCGCCGTACCTGACGTACCACCGGCTGACGGCCGCGGGCGAGCTCGCCGAGTCGTACGAGGTCGCCGTGCCGGGGCCGACGATGATGCACGACTTCGCGATCACCGAGCACAACGCCGTGTGGCTCGACCTCCCGATGGTGTTCGACCTCGCACTCGGCGGCGCCGGCCTGCCGTACCGCTGGGACGACGACTACGGCGCCCGCGTCGGCGTCATGCCGCACACCGGTCCGCGCGCCGGGCAGGTGACCTGGTTCGACGTCGACCCGGCGTACGTCTTCCACGTCGGCAACGCGCACGAGGACGCCGAGGGCCGTGTGGTCCTCGACGCCATGCGCTACACCCGCGACGCCATCAACGGCATCTGGTCCTCGATCGGCGGCACCCCCGACCCGGTGGCCGACGCGGCCGCCAACCTCGGCGCCCGGCTGCACCGCTGGACGCTCGACCCCGCGTCCGGCCGCCGCACCGAGGCGCCGCTCGACGACCGCGACGCGGAGTTCCCGACGCTCAACGACGCCCGCATCGGCCGCGCGAGCCGCTACCTGTACGCGGTGACCGGCGGCGCGATCCTCAAGTACGACACCGGCGGCGACGGCCTGAGCGCCACGGAGTACGCCATCGGCGAGCACCGCGACCCCGGCGAGGCGGTGTTCGTGCCCGCCGCGGACGCGCGCGCCGAGGACGAGGGCTGGCTGCTGTCCATCGCGGGCAACGGCGACGGCGGCTCGGACCTCCTGGTCCTCGACGCCAAGGACCTCACGTTCCAGGCCGCCGTGCACCTGCCGCGCCGGGTGCCGTCGGGGTTCCACGGCAACTGGATGGCCGACCCGGTCAGCGGCTGAGCACACCGCGCGCGAACGCGGTGACGGCGGCGTCGTAGCGGGCCGGATCCAGGTTCCACGACTGGGTGTGGCCCGCTCCGGGGAACTCGTCGTACGTGATGTCCCAGTGCAGGCGGGGCCCGGCGGCGGCGAGGTCGCGCGACTCCCGTACGGGCACCTCCTTGTCGGCGGTGCCGTGGAAGACCAGCATCGGGGGGCGCGCCGCGGGCGGGTGGCGGAGGATCCGCATGCCGTCGACGTCCATGCCGGTGCGCATCTCGATGATGCGCGCGACCAGCCATCCGGAGCCGGGCGGCGCGTGGTACTGGCCCGCCTGGTAGTCGATGACCGTCTGCCAGTCGATCTCGCCCGCGTCGTCGACGATCCCGGCCGCGGCGCCGGTCTGCGACGAGTGCCGCAGCCACTGGAAGATCGTGGCCGCGCCCATCGAGCCGCCCGCCAGGACGACCCGCTTCGCGCCCATGCGCCGCGCCGTGCGCACGGCCGCGTCGAGGTCGCGCCATTCGGTGTCGCCGAGGTGCATGAGGCCGTCCGGGGAGGCGGGCGCGCCGATGTCGTTGCGGTACGTGATCACCAGGGCGGGCAGCCCGAGCCGGTGCATGGGCAGGACGGCCGGAAGGATCGAGCCGGGGGCGCCGTTCTGCCCGTGCACCCCGATCACCCACGTGGACCTGCGCGCCCTCGGTGCGTGCGCGGGCGGCGGCAGGTACCACGCGGGCGCCGGACCGAGCTCGGTCGCCACGTTCACCGTGGAGATCCGCGTGTCGAGCAGCGGGCGCGGGTCGCCGGGGTAGTTCCAGGCCAGGCCGACGCGGGTGCCCGGCAGCGGCGCGGTGCCCCGTACGAGCCGGCGTTCGACGCGGCCGGGCCCGCGCGCCACGACGCCGCCCACCATGGCGGCGCCGCCCTCCCAGGCCAGGCCGTGCTCGCCGGGCTGGAGGGTGTTCGGCGACGAGGTGAGCGTGACCGTCCGCGCGCCGGTGGAGATCACGTAGTCGGCCGGGCCCGCGGCGGGGTGGTCCGGCACGATGCCGATGCCGCTGAAGTACCAGCTCAGGCCGAGCATTCCGGCGGCCAGCACGACCACGAGCGCGGCGGCCGTCCAGGCGGTGACGCGGGGCCAGCGCCGTCGCGGCTCGTCGTCCGTCGATGCCATTGGGGGGCTCCGATCGCCTAGGCGCGCAGGCCGTCGAGCGCGCGCGTGACGGTGCGCCGGAACAGGTCGCGGAACGCCTTCTCCGGCAGCGCGACCCGGCCGCTCGTGTACATCTGGATGAGGCCCTGGCCGAGCGAGGTCAGCACGAGGGCCATTTCGAGCGGGTCGTCGTCGCGCAGCGCGCCCTCGCGTACGCCCTGCTCCATGACCTCCACGACCGGGGTGAACGCCGGCGAGGCGCCCGCGCGGAAGTCCTCGGGGAAGCGGTTCGCGGCCGGCCTGCGGTCGGTGATGAGGAACGTGTAGAGGTGCGGCTTGCCGAGGGCGAAGTCGAGCAGGTCGTCGCTGAGCCGCAGGAGCCGCGCCTCGAAGCCGGCCCCGCCCGTACGCCGGTCCCACGTACGGGCGACCTCCTGGTAGCCGACCTCGGCTACCGCGCGCAGGAGGGCGTCGCGGTTGGCGAAGTGCTTGTACGTCGCCATGGCGGTGACGCCCGCCTCCGCCGCGACCCGCCGCATCGTCACCGCGTCCGCGCCCTCGGAGACCAGGATCGCCAGGGCGGCGTCCGCGATCCGGTCCACACTGGATTGCCGTGCCATGTCTACACCGTACACCTTGCGGTCTACGGCGTACACCTAGCGGCCAGAACGAACCCCCGCGGACCGGGGTCCGCGGGGGTCCGCCTGCGGATCGGCTACTTGCGGGGGTCGACGAGCGCGCCGTCGGCGAGGTCCTTGAAGCGCGCGAGGTCCTCGGCCGGGCCGGTGATGCCGCGCAGCGGGTCGGCCGGCGCCAGGTGGGCGCGCGCGTAGAGGCGGGCGACCAGGGCCTTGCGGTCGCCGCCGTACGCGCGCTCCTCCCATGCCGCCTGCTCGACCAGCAGGGACGCGGCGTAGACGTCGGCCATGAACTGCGCGAGCGGGAACAGCCTGGCCTCCGCGACCTCGCCGTCGAGGCCGCGCCACGCCTCGATGGCCGCGCGCAGGTCGGTGATCCGGCCGCGGACGAGGCCGGCGGTCTCGGCGTCGCCGGACGGCGGCTCGGAGACGGCGGCCGTCATGCGGTCCAGCAGCGGTTCGTGCGCGTCCTCCTTGCGCATGGCGCGGCGCACGTCCAGGCACAGGATGTTGTCGCCGCCCTCCCAGACCGGGTTGACCTGGGCGTCGCGGAGGATGCGGGCGACCGGCCACTGCTCGATGTAGCCGTTGCCGCCGTGCGCCTCGATGGCCGCGCTCGCGGCCTCCACGCCCAGCCGCGCGGCGCGGAGCTTGACCAGCGCGGGCGCGATGCGCAGCCGCGGTGTGCCGAGCTGGGCGTCGAAGACCAGCGCCTGCGCGGCCTCCACCTCGACGATCAGCTCGGCGAGCTTGCGGCGCATCAGCGGGTGGTCGATCAGCGCGGCGCCGAACGCCTCGCGCGTACGGGTGTAGCACAGCGCCTCGACCAGGGAGCGGCGCGCGCATCCGAGGCCCATCATCGCGGTGCCGAGCCGCGCGCTGTTGGTCAGCTCCATCATGCGGCCCAGGCCGCGTCCGTCGCCGGCCGCCGCCTCGTCCGCCGGGGCCAGCAGGAACGCCTCGGCGTCGGTGAACTCGATCTCCGCCGAGGCGACCGACTTCGTCCCGAGCTTGTCCTTCAGGCGGCGTACGCGCACGCCATTGCGCCCGCCGTCGCGCCGCTCCCACAGCACCAGGAACGGCGCCACGCCGCGTACGCCGTCCGGCGCGCCCTCCGGCTTGGCCAGCACCACGAACGCCGACCCGTTGGCGTTCGACGCGAACCACTTGAACCCGCTCAGCCGCCAGCGTCCCCCACGGCCTGAACGGCCGCGGGAGGTGCCCCCATCGTCGCGTGTGGCGGTGGCCTCCATGGCGCCGAGGTCCGAGCCGCCGGCGCGCTCGGTGAGCATCTGCGCGGCCTCGCCCGAGGCGGTCCCGGCGGCGAAGATCTCCCGCACCCGTTCGCGTACGTCGTCGGGCGCGAACCGCTCGACCAGGTTGACCACCATCTCCGCGCCCGTGCCGAGCGCGCAGCCCATGCCGATGTCGGCCTGGTAGAGCAGGTAGTTCCAGGCGGCGGACAGCGGCGCGGTATCCACGCCGGCCTCGCGCGCCGCCTTCTGAAAGCCGGGCGCCCCGAACCCCTCGGCGACCAGGGCCGCGCGCGACGCCTCGAACGACGGCGGCATGACGACGCGGCTGATGTCGCGCCCCCACCGGTCGTACTTCTCCAGCCGCGGCGGATTCCGATCCGTCTCCTCGGCCCACGCCGCGACCGCCCCGCCCATCAGCGCCCCCACGCGCCCGAGATGCGGCCCCGCCCAGCCGAGCCCGTCCTCCCCGAGCCGCCTCCGCAGCAGCCCCTGGAGGGTCGGATCGCAGTCGTACCAGTTCAGCCCCACGGCCCCGTGATACCGATCGGTGTCATACCGCCGCGCCTTCTCGGCACCACCAAACCCAAGCCCATCCACCGGCTCAACCAAGTAAGACCCCATCCCCGAACCGTATTCGGCAACCCGCCCCCGGGAAACCCCCCGCGCCTCCGCCCCATATGCCGGTGATCGTCCTCCGCGCGACCGGATTCGGACGTAGACGTTTTTCGATCTTGCGCACGCGGAAGGGTGCCCACCGCTATGGAACGCCCCGGCGGTGCGGACCGTCCGGAGCCGCCGCCGCGGCCCTCCGGACGCGACCACCCGAGCCACCGCCTCCGCCCGCTGGCCGACGAACCCGTCCTGGAGCCGTACGCCCGCCACCTCCACCGCCCCGACCTCCCCCGCCTGGACGGCCCCGGCCGCGAGGCCCCCGATGCCGCGTTACGCCGCTTCCGCCCCGAACGCATCGGCCTCGCCCCACTCACCCAGTCCCAGGCCGACGACCACGTCATCCGGTACGCGGGCGCCCGGCCCTGGCTCGCGATCGCCCGGTACACGTCACCTGAGGTGCGCCGCATCCTCGTTGCCCTGGACCAGGGGCGAGGGCATGCGCTGGAGCGGCACGAGGGCGCCGTGACCCCGGCGCAGACGGAGGCTCGGGTGAGGCTCTTGTGCGATCCCGCGATTCCGGGGCCCGAGCGAACCCCCGGTGTGGACGCGTACAAGCCTCCTGGCAAGTGGCATGGCTGCGGCGACACCGCGACTCGGATTACCGACCCGGACGCCTTCGCCGTATGTGTCGCGCGTGCGATCGAGCATCCACGCGTGCGGGCCGAGCTGGATGCGCCACTCGATCCGAGCCATCCCGCAGGGCGTATCGACATCCCACTGGCCGAGGTGCTCGGTGCGGACGGTTACCGGTACTGCGATGGCCACCGCCTCAAGGCGATCGGGAACGACAGGCAAGTTGCCGTTGAATGCCGTGACGCTTGGGTGTATGCACTTCGTAATCAGCAAGCGCCCGACGTACCGGAGCCGCGATCGGTTCGGTTGGCCCCGGACGACTTCCGGCAGGCGGCGGTGCGGCTCTTCCTGTGCCCGACACGGGACAGGAGCGGATTGGAGATCGCCACGATGTTCGTCGAGCCCGCACGGCCGGGAGGTGGCCGGTGAGTATCCCGTTCTGGCAGGAGGATCCCGACGCGCCGTACGCGACGCTTCTGAGCGTCGTCGCGGGCACGTGCCACCCGGAGGCGTGGGAGGAGGCGTATGCGGACCTCCAGCGCATCGCCCGGGAGTACCCGGACACCCCTCGCATGATCCGGTTCAAGAAGGAACTGCGCGATGCGCTCCGCGACCCCGCCCGGCTGCCGCCCGGCGAGCTCTTCGACGCCGCGCAGTACTCGGACGGCTCAGAGTCAGCGTTCCTCGCCCGCCTGTGGCGTGACCTGTACCCGGGTGAGGCGCCGCCCGTCTAGCGCCGCACCTTCTCGCCCGACCCCGGGTTATCCACAGGTGCGGAAGATCGGGGCGACAACGACCCGGGATTGCCGGGAGAATGCTCTTTGACGTTGTCGGAGAGGACGAGGCGAGACGTGACGGTTCAGTCGATCGAGCAGATGATCGCCGACGAGATCGGTGTGCGCGAGGGGCAGGTTACGGCTGCGGTCGGGCTGCTCGACGAGGGCGCCACGGTGCCGTTCATCGCGCGGTATCGCAAGGAGGTCACCGGCACGCTCGACGACGCCCAACTGCGTACGCTCGAGGAGCGCCTGCGCTACCTGCGCGAGCTGGAAGAGCGGCGTACGGCGGTGCTCGACTCCATCCGCGAGCAGGGCAAGCTCGACGACGAGCTCGAGGCGCGCATCCGGGCGGCCGACACCAAGGCCCGCCTGGAGGACATCTACCTGCCGTACAAACCGAAGCGGCGCACCAAGGCGCAGATCGCGCGCGAGGCCGGGCTCGAGCCCCTGGCCGAGACGCTGATCGGCGACCCGTCCGGCGTCCCTGAAGACGTCGCGGGGGCGTACGTCGACGAGGAGAAGGGCGTCGTCGATGTCGCCGCCGCGCTCGACGGCGCAAGGTCCATCCTCGTCGAGCGCTTCGGTGAGGACGCCGACCTGATCGGCGAGCTGCGGGAGCGCATGTGGGGCCGGGGCCGGCTGAAGGCGCGGGTGCGCGAGGGCAAGGAGGAGGCGGGCGCCAAGTTCGCCGACTACTTCGCGTTCGCCGAGCCGTTCGCGAAACTGCCGTCCCACCGCGTGCTCGCGATGCTCCGCGGTGAGAACGAGGAGATCCTCGACCTCACCATGGAGCCCGAGGCCGACGACGACACCGACGGGTCGGCGTACGAATCGGCCATCGCGGCCAGGTTCGGCATCGCGGGGCGCGGCCGTCCGGGCGACCGCTGGCTGGCCGACACGGTGAGCTGGGCGTGGCGCACCCGGGTGCTCGTCCGCCTCGGCATCGACCTCCGCATGCGGCTGCGCTCGGAGGCAGAAGACGAGGCCGTCCGGGTGTTCGCGGCCAACCTGCGCGACCTCCTGCTCGCCGCCCCCGCGGGCACCCGCGCGACCATGGGGCTCGACCCCGGGCTGCGTACGGGCGTGAAGGTCGCCGTGGCCGACTCCACCGGCAAGGTCGTCGCCACCTCGACGATCTACCCCCACGAGCCGCGCCGGAAGTGGGACGAGTCGCTGGCCGTGCTCGGCGCCCTCGCCGCCGAGCACAACGTGGACCTCATTGCGATCGGCAACGGCACCGCCTCCCGTGAGACCGACCGTCTCGCCGCCGACCTCATCGCGGCGCGGCCCGAGCTGAAGCTGACCAAGGTGGTCGTCTCCGAGGCCGGCGCCTCGGTCTACTCGGCCTCGGCGTACGCCTCCCGCGAGCTGCCCGAGCTGGACGTCTCGCTGCGCGGCGCGGTGTCCATCGCCCGGCGCCTGCAGGACCCGCTTGCGGAGCTCGTCAAGATCGACCCGAAGTCCATCGGCGTGGGGCAGTACCAGCACGACCTGTCCGAGGTGAAGCTGTCGCGCTCGCTCGACGCGGTGGTCGAAGACTGCGTGAACGCCGTGGGGGTCGACGTCAACACCGCGTCCGCGCCGCTGCTGCGCCGCGTGTCCGGCATCGGCGAGGGCCTGGCGGAGAACATCGTGGCCCACCGCGACTCCGGCGGCCCGTTCCGCAGCCGCGAGGCGCTGCGCGAGGTGCCGCGGCTGGGGCCGAAGGCGTTCGAGCAGTGCGCCGGGTTCCTGCGCGTCCCCGGCGGCGACGACCCGCTCGACTCCTCCGCCGTCCACCCCGAGGCCTATCCCGTGGTGCGGCGCATTCTCGCGACCACCGGCGGGGGCATCGGGGAGCTGATCGGCAACGGCGCCGCGCTGCGCTCCGTCCGGCCCACCGAGTTCGTCGACGACACGTTCGGCCTGCCCACGATCACCGACATCCTCACCGAGCTGGAGAAGCCCGGACGCGACCCCCGTCCCGCGTTCCGCACCGCCACCTTCGCCGAGGGCGTGGAGAAGCTGAGCGACCTGGCCCCCGGCATGGAGCTCGAGGGCACGGTCACGAACGTCGCCGCGTTCGGCGCGTTCGTCGACGTAGGCGTCCACCAAGACGGCCTGGTGCACATCTCGGCCATGTCCAAGACCTTCGTCAAGGACCCGCGCGACGTAGCGAAGCCGGGTGACATCGTCCGGGTCCGCGTCCTCGAGGTCGACATCCCCCGCAAGCGCATCTCCTTGACGATGCGCCTCGACGACGAGCCCGCAGCGTCCGGCGGCCGGGGTGAGCGCGGAGCGCGCGCCGAGCGTACGGACGGCGGCGAACGCGGCGGCCAGGGCCGGGGCGAGCGCGGCCGCGGCGGACGCGACGGCAGCGGCGGAGGCAACCGCAGCGGCCAGGGCGGCCGAGGTCGAGGCGGCCGGGGCCAGAGCGGCGGCCCGGATCAGAGCGGCGGCCGAGGTCAAGGCGGCGGTCGCGGCCAGGGCGGGCGCGACGGGCAAGGGGGTCGCGACGGGCAAGGCGGGCGCGGTAGCCAGGGAGGCCGCGGCGGTCAGGGCGGGAGTGGCAACGGCGGCGGTCGCGGCCAGGGCGGCGGCGGCCAGTCCGACGGCGCGATGGCCGAGGCCCTCCGCAGAGCGGGCCTCGCGTAACGAGGCCCGGCGCGCATGGCTGAGCCCGCGCCGTACGTGTGAGGGCGTAGCGGTGAGCATGGCGTGCGGGAGCGCGTGCGAGAGGGCGGTGAGGGTGTGAGTGGGGACGGGCGGGTGGGGCCGCCGCATCTCGGTGATGAGCGGGAGACACTGCGGGGGTTTCTCGATTATCAGCGGGCGACGCTGGCGGTGAAGTGTGCCGGGCTCGCTGACGCGGAGCTGCGGCGGCGGTCGATGCCGCCGTCGGGGCTGTCGCTGCTGGGGCTCGTACGGCACATGGCCGAGGTGGAGCGTGCGTGGTTCCGGCGGGTGTTCGCCGACCACGACGCGCCCATGGTGTGGTCGGAGGAGATCGACTTCCAGGCGGCGTACGACGACAGCGCCTCCAACAGGGCGGAGGCGTTCGCGGCGTGGGAGGCCGAGGTCGAAGTGTCGCGCGGCATCGAGCGCGCCGCCCCCTCGCTCGACCTCGCGGGCTACCAGCCCCGCTGGGACGAGGAGGTCTCGCTGCGCATGGTCGTGGTGCACGTGCTCCTGGAGTACGCCCGCCACAACGGCCACGCCGACTTCCTCCGCGAGGGCATCGACGGCACCGTCGGCACCTGACCCGGCGTTCGCCCTGCCCCGGCACCGCGGCGCCCCAACCCGCCACGGCGGTCACGGCACGACCCGGCCCGGACGGGAGCGGCGCGGGCCACCGTCATGTCTGGCGGCTTTCGGTCGTCATCGCCGCGTGTAGCCCGGCGTACGGAACGCGGGCGTGAAGCCGAGTCCGCGGTAGAGGCGTTCGGCGGCGGAGCCCTCGGCGACCTGGAGCGCGAGGCGGTCGGCGCCGCGCGCCACGGCGTCCGCCCGCGCCCGCTCCAGCAGCGCCGTCGCCAGGCCGCGGCGGCGGAACTCCGGCAGGGTGGCGACCGCGTATACGCCGTACACGCCCCCGGTGTGCACCCCGAGCGCCACCGCCGCCGGCACCCCCGCGACGCGCGCCAGGAACAGCGCCTGCCCGGGCGCCGCGCGGTTGCGCCGCGCGGAATCGGTGAACGCGCGCCGCCACCAGCCCTGCGCCTCCGCGTCGTCCTCCGGCTCCCGGAACCCCGCCTCCTGCACGCCCGCGAACACCTCGGCGTCCGCGGCGTCCACCACCCGGTCCACCGCCGTACGGGTGGCCGCGCCGGGGATCGGCAGGTCGGGCCGCCTCGTCAGGTAGAGCAGCGCCCCGTCGGGGCGGAGGCCCGCCGCCGCGAGCCGGTCGCCCCAGTCAGGCCCGGCCCCGGGCAGGACGCGTACGGTGTGCGCGGACGGGGGCAGCCGCGCGTCCGGCGTGCGGGGCAGCCAGCAGGACAGCGCCTCGGCGCGGGCCGTCATCGTCACCGAGTCGGCGGTACGGGTCACCGCGCCATGGTGGGCGGCGAAGAACGCCAGGTGGTTCTCCACCAGCGGCCAGCCGGATGCGGTCATGGGCCCCCCGTACGTCGGTGTCCGGACCCGGCCAGTCTCGCCGCCGGGCGCCCGCCGTGCTGGCGGGAATCGGCCATCACGTCACGTACGGATCAGGCGGACCTTCGCGCCCGCATCACGCGCCTGGCCAGCTCGGGGAGGACGGCGGCGGTCGCGGCGGCGGCCAGCGGTACGACGACGCTCACCCAGGGTTCGCGGATCCGCGTGAACTCGGCCTTGCCCTGCGTGATCCGGATGTAGCCGTACGGCCGGGCGTCCGCGCCGCCGCCCACCGCGTCGCCCGCGGTGTCCGCCCCGCCGAGCGCGACGCGTACCCGGGCCACCGGGATGATCGTCATGCCGCCCCGCTCGACCGGCTCGCCGAAGACCGTGCGCACGGATGCCGCGGAACCGAGGTGCCGGGCCAGCCGCTCCACCGCGGAGCCGCCCGCCGCGGCCGCGACCTCCCGCTTCGCGGTCTCCACCGTGTCCGTCTCGGTCATGTCGCCTCCGGGTCGTGGTGTCGGCATCGTAGGCCGTCACCGCATGCGGGCGATGCCGCGGTAGGCGCGGCGTACGTCCCGCAGGCGGTGTTCGTACGTCGCGCCGGTGAACAGCAGGGCCATCCCGGTGATCGCGATGGGCACCCAGCGCGGGCCGTTGCCGACCAGGTCGACGATCGCCGGGGTGAGCTCGTGGCCCGCGTTGACCAGCAGGATCCCGCCGCCGAGCAGCAGCGGGCCCTGGAGCCTGGACACCGCGCCCACGATCGTGACGCCGAACGCGGCCGCGGCGAGCAGTACCGGACGGACGAGGCCGTCGCCGGTCCATGCCGCCACCAGGCTCGGCGCGAAGGTGACGAGCAGCGCCGGTCCGTACGCCCACCAGGACGACGCGGCCGGCCGCCGGCGCCGGGCCAGCCACCCGGCCGCCAGGCCGCCGGCCGTGACCGTGAGCGTGTACGCCTCGGGGGTGCGGATATGCAGGCGCGCCAGCCACGTCCACAGCGCGAGGTGCGCGAGCAGGGCGGCCGCGCCGAGCGCCGCGACCCGCCGGTCCGCGCGCAGCGCCGTCCCGCACGCCACGATCGCCGCCGCCGCGAGCCCGAGCGCGGCGAACCGTCCGTCCGTACAGGTCAGCGCGGTTCCGGCGACGCCGATGAGGTAGCCGGCGCCCTCCACGGGAAGATCCACGCCGCGCCGCCGGTGCCGCGCCTCCGCGGCCGCGAACGCCGCCAGCGCCGCGACGACCAGCACGGTGAACCCGGTGACCGCGAGCGGCACCCGCACCGCGAGCGGTCCCGCGACGGCGAGCCCGCCGCAGGCCAGCGCCGCCGTAGCGGCCGCGCCCCCGCGTACGGCCGCGGTGCGCGCGTACCGCGCCGCCGCGACCCCGAGCACCGCGAGCGCTCCGAGCGTGATCAGCAGCGCGGGCGCCGCGACCACGGCGAGCGCGACGGTGACGGTCGCCGCCCACAGCGCCATCACCCCCGGCACCAGCCCCGACCGCCGATCCGCCCCGGCCTGCACGACGAGCGCCGCGGTCACCGCCCCCATGACCGCCGGCGCGGCGAGGTACGGCAGGCCCGCGGCGTACGGCAGCAGCGTCAACCCCACCGGCACCAGCACCGAGGCCACCGCGTACGCCCGCCGCGCCCCGCCGCCCGCCCGTACGGCCACGACCACCGCGCCCACGGCGATCGCCACCACCGGCATCGCGAGCCGCGTCGGCAGCGCGGGCCCCCAGTTCACGAGCGCCGCCCCGACCCCGTGCGGCACCCCGCGCCACCCGGTGGCCAGCAGGTGGTACGGCCCGAACGCGGTGTTCAGCAGCGCCGTACCGTACGGCACCACCCCGCAGGCCTCGACCACCACCACCGCGCCGACCAGCAGTCCCCGCCGCCCAACGGGAACGAGCCTCCCCAGCGACAGCGCCGCCGCCCCGCCCACCACGCCCACGAGCACGAACTCCTCATGCCCCACCGCCATGCCCCCGGCCACGAGCCACAGCACGGCAGCGGCCCCCACCAGCCCCAAGGCCACCCGGGTCCCACGCCCCGCCGCGGCGCCCAGCGTCACGGCCGCGCGGGTGGTCAGGACCGCCACGCCGAGGACGATCAGCGCGGCGTACTGCCGGGGGAGCCCGCCGCCCAGGGCGATCGCCGCGCCCTCGGCGCCGACCGCGAGGGCGGTCACCGCCGCGGACGTGGCCGCCGCCGGGGTGCCGCGGCCGCGTACGGCGCAGACCGCGCCGATCACCGCGAACGCGCCCAGCACGGCGAACGTGGCCGGGCGTTCGGCCAGGGCCCATCCGGCGGCCAGCGACCCGACCCACAGCGTGGCGCCGCCCGCCGGGCCGCGGGCCATCGCGGCCCACAGCGCGAGCGCCGCGGTCAGCGCGACCAGGAAACCGACGGCTACGGCGTACGGGACGTCCGCGGCCAGCGGCAGCGGGGCCAGCACCACCGGCGCGACGGCGCGGGCCACGCCGTACGCGGCCCACCGTCCGCGATGCGCCGCCGCCGCGACGGTCACCGCGACCGCGCCCACCGCAAGCACCGGGACGAGCAGCGGCTCCACCGCCCACGCCATGCCCGGTGACAGCGCCGCCCGCGCGGACTCGGGCGCCCCGGCCCAGGAGTGGGCGACCCACAGGTACGGCCCGGCGAGCGCCGTGGGGAACGCGCGGCCGAGGACCGGCAGAGCGGCGAGCGCCAGCGCGTACGCGCCGTACACGGTGGTGGACCGCCACCACGCGATCGCCCGCGGCATGCGCGTGGCCGAGGCGGCGGCGACCGCCGTGAGCAGCGCCGCGAGGACGAGGGCCACGGCGAGCGCCCGCCCCGGATGCGGGTTCACCAGGAGGCGGCCGCCGGGGATGAAGGAGAACGCGTCCCATACGGCCTGCGGCGCCGCGAGCAGCGCGACCACCAGCCCGGACGCGGTGATCGCGAGCGCCTGCGCGGGCCGCTTGGCGCGCAGTACGGCACCGGGTGCCAGGACCGTACGCGCCGCCGGCCAGGTGATCCACAGGGCGGCCACGGTGACGGCGAGCGGCAGGTATGCGAAGTACGACGGGCCGTCCATGCCCCCGGTCATCCACCGCGCGGTCGCGAGCAGCCCCGTCGCGAGGACGGCGCCCGCGCCCGTGCACACCTGGCCCACGGTGGTGCGCGCGCGTACGGCCGCGGCGCCGCAGACGACCGCGAGCACCGCCGTGACCACGATGAACGCGGGCCGCTCGCCGCGCGCCCAGATGAGCGTCAGCGCCGCGACGTACGTGGCCAGGGTCGAGGCCAATCCGGCGAGCCGCGGGTCGCGCGTACGGGCGACGGCGACGCCGAGCGCGGCGGGCACGGCCGTCATCGCGGCGATCATGTACGGGTACGGCAGCGCCGCCGCCGGCGCCAGGAACAGCCCCGCGACGGCCCCGGCGGCCAGCGCGGCCGGACGGCAGACGGCGCGCACCATGGCCGGGTGCACGGCCGCGACGGTGACCCGCCTGCTCACCCGCCGGGTCGCCCCGGCGGCGGCGAGGACCGCGACGGACGCCCACGTGAGGAGCATCCCGGGCGTGCCCGGATACCACCACGTGGCCGGCGGCCGCCATGTCGTGCCCAGGCTCAGCCCGTTGATCACCGGCTCCGGCTCGAACACCATCGACCAGGGGAAGAACGCCGCGACGCCGACATGCGGCAGCGCCCGTACGGCGAGGACGACGAGCACCGCGACCCCGGCCCCCATGGCGCCCGGCCGGAGGCGGCGCGGCAGCAGTAACGCGCCCGCGGCCACCACCGCCGCGCCCGCCGGGAGCACCAGCGTGGCCAGCGACTGTGCGAGCAGCGCGGCGTCCACCTCGGCGCCGGTGGCCGGGGGGATCCGCGGCACCGGCCGCCCGCCGAGCCACGCGATCCCGGGCGCGGCCAGGGCCCCGATGGCCGCGATCCCCCCGACCAGGCCCGCAGGGAGCGGTCCGCGTACCGCCCGCCACCAGGCGTGCGCGGGTGTGCGCCGGGCCGCGTGCAGGGCCAGTGGCACCGCCGCGACGAGGACTCCGGACGTACGCCACGCGGAGCCCAGCGTGCCCGGGTCCAGGGCATGCGCGAACGCCAGCGCGACGCCGGCGGGCGCGGCCACCAGCCCGGCGACCGCGGCTACCGCGCGCTCCACCGGGTCGTCCAGGAGCCTGGCCGTACGGCGGGCGGCGACCAGCGCCAGGTCCAGGCCGGACGTGGCGATGAGGGCCAGGGCCAGGCCCGTGGGGGTGGGGCCGACGGCGATCGCGGCCAGGGGGAAGGGCAGTTGGGCGAGGGCGACGGCCGTGGGACGGGGGAGGCGCAGCGGCGCGGCGCGGCCGTACAGGGCCCATCCGATGGCCAGCAGCGCCAGGCCGCCCGCCCAGAGGGCCGCCGAGCCCACGGACGTCACCGCGTGCCGTGTCGCGGTGTGCAGCGCCTGGTGGTGGGGGTGCAGCGCGTTGCCGACCGCGATGGCGTCGAGCGGCACCAGCGCCAGGCCGATGAACGCGATCGTCTCCCCGGTGGCGTCCAGGCCGCGGCGCGCCAGCGGCCACGCCGAGGCGACCGCGAGCGCGGTGGCGCCGATCAGGATGCCCGCGCGGACGCTCAGGTTCCCCCAGCTCACGACCATGAACACCACGGCCGCCACGGCGAGCAGCGCCCCGCCGAGCAGCAGCAGCACGTTCTGCACCGCGTGCCGCGACAACGTACGCCGCGCGGCCGGTCCCGCCGGTTCCGGCGTCTCCTCCGGCGGCTCGGGTGCCCGCGGCGGCCACGCCGGTTGTGCCGTCCGTACGGGTTCCGGCGACGGCGCCGTACGCGCGGTGCGCTCGCGGACGAGCCGGGCCTGTAACCGGGTGCGGTGCTCGTCCAGGGCGGCGCGCTGCCGGTCGAGCGCGCCGAGGTCGGCCTCCACGCGGGCGAGTTCGTGCAGCACGGGGGCGCAGGCGGGGCAGGGCGCTGGGCCCCACGCGCAGGCGGGGCAGGCGGCGGTGCGGTCCATCGCGCCTCCAGGCTCCATCGGCCGCGGTTTCCGTGACGCTAAGAGCCGTCGTGTACGGATGTCGAGCGATGTCGCGAGATCCGTGCGTTCCGGCGCCGATTCTCAGCGAACGCACAGCACGTCCCGGCCCGGCCTGTGGATAACCCGGGACCGCCGGACGCGGGCGGACTCCGCGCGCTAGGATCGAACTGTTGTTCGATTCAGAGGGGGTGCACATGCTGCGTGCGGTGTCCGGAGAACACGTCGACATGCGGGTCGAGCGGGGTCGGCCCGCGTTGTTCACCTGGCGTGGCGAGACGTACCTGGTGCGCGGCGCCAAGGAGTACCGCCCGGCCGAGCCGCCTGAGGGCGACAGCGCGCTGTGGCGCGTCCAGGCCACCGGGCCTGACGGGGGGCTCGGCGTCTATGAACTGCGCCGCGATCGCGGCGTCTGGCAGCTCTCGGCGGCGTGGTCGTGATCCGTACGACAGCGGCGCCCGCGTCCGTAAACCGGGCGCGGGCGCCGTGGCCGTGCGTGCGCTCAGAGCGCGTCGAGCGCCGCCGCCAGCGCGTCGCGCACGATCGCGAGGTGCTCGGGCGTGATCGTCAGCGGCGGCGAGATCGCCACCCCGGTGCCCAGCGGGCGTACGAGCACGCCCTGCGCCCGCACCGCCATCTGGAACTTCACGACCGCCCCGGGGTCCGCGGCGAGCACGTCGGGCGCGAGGTCCACCCCGGCGAGCAGCCCCGTGCCGGCGCGGATCTCCCCGATGCGCGGGTCGGCCGCCAGTGGGCTCAGCGTCTCGGCGAGCGTGCCCTCCAGCTTCTCGCCCTGCTTGTAGAGGCCGTCCTTCTCCAGCAGGTCCAGGTTCGCCAGCGCCGCCGCGCAGGCCACCGGGTGGCCCGAGTAGGTCGCGCCGTGGCGCACCGTACGACCCGGCTCGTCCCAGAACGGCGCGGCCACCCGGTCGGAGACCACCACGCCGCCGAGCGGCACGTAACCGCTGGTGACGCCCTTCGCGAAGGTGATCATGTCCGGGGAGACGCCCCACCGTTGCACACCGAACCACCGCCCGAGGCGGCCGAAACCGCAGATCACCTCGTCGGAGATGAGCAGCACGCCGTACTCCCTGCACACCTCGGCCACGCCGGTGACGTAGCCCTCGGGCGGCGCGTAGACCCCGCCGGCGCCGATGACCGGCTCGAAGATGAACGCGGCCACACGGGAGGGGCCGAGCCGCTCGATCTCCGCGCGCAGCGCCTCAGGCGAGTCGTAGTCGACCCGGCTGGCCTCGCGCAGCACCTCGCCGAAGCCCACCCGGTTGGTCTCGATGCCGGCGATGCCCGTGCCGATGCCGTGCGTCCCGTGGTACGACCGCGACCGGCTGATCACGTGCACGCGGTCGGTCTCGCCCTTGGCGTTCCAGTAGAGCCGCGCCAGCTTGATCGCCGTGTCGACGGAGTCGCCGCCGCCGCTGGTCAGGAAGATCCGCGCGTCGTCCATCGGGGCGAGCGCGGCGAGCCGGGCGGCCAGGTCGCGTGCGGGCGGGTTGGCGTAGTCGTTGAAGACGGAATACGCGTCGAGGCGGCGCATCTGCGCGGCGGCGGCGTCCACGATCTCCGCCCGGCCGTGGCCCACGTTGGAGTACCACAGGCTCGCCGTGGCATCGAGGTACCTCCGCCCATCGGAGTCCCACACCCACACGTCCTCGGCCCGCTCGATGACGAACTCCCCGTTCGCCCGCACGGCCGACATGTCGGCGAACGGGTGCCACAGCCTCGACTCAGCCATGAAGTCTCCTTGTCTCCTCGCGTGCCACCCACGATCGAAGCCCGCCGCCCCCGAATCCACCGTACGACCCACGAAGTCGCGCCCACCGCCTCGGAGATCGCACGAACCGGGCGCCCGGCGCGGTCAGATGAGCCGCGCGAGGACCAGCGCGGAGTACACCCCGGTCAGCACCGCGGGATCGCGCAGCGATCCGCCGAGCACCGCCTCCACACGGCCCATCCGGTAGCGCAGCGAGTTCGGGTGCAGCCGCAGCCGCCCGGCCGCGCGCACCATGTCCTGGTCCTCGCGCAGATACGCGACCAGCGCCTCCAGCAGCAGCGGGTGCGCGCGCAACGGCGCGATCACGTCCTCGCACCGCTCGCGCACCGCCGCGCGGTCCCGCGCCACGAGCCAGTGCGCCGTCCGCATCGCGGAGAAGTCCGCCACGCGCCCGTCGTCCCCGTCCAGTGCCATCCGATCCAGCGCGAACCGCGCGTCGTCAACGGAGACCGCCGCGTCCGCAACGCTCCCCACCGGCCGCCCAATGCCGCAGGCCCCGGGCAGCGCCGCCAGACGCCTCCGCAGCTCGTCCCCGTCCCCCTGCGCGAACCCCACGACCTCCCCCGCACCCCGGTCGACCCCGGCCAGATACGGCACCCCCGAGCCGCGCATCCCCTCATGCACGTCCTCTATCGCGACACCGTCCCGTACGACGAACCCCCGGCACGCCGCCCCGAAGTCGAACCCCAGCACCCGCGCGGCCCGGTCAAGCTCCGCGGGGCTCGGGTGGGTCGCGTTCGGGGGGTTGAGGGCGCGGTGGAGGAGGTCTTCGGCCTGGGCCGTCCGGGCGGCGGGGCTCTGGGTGCGGCTTGCGGATACCAGGGTGAGGAGGCGGGCCGTGGCCTGGGTGGCCGTCCAGGTGACGGCATGGGTCTTGGGGTCCTCGGGGATGGCGGCCACCAGCCACGACTCCACGCGGGGGCCGGTGCGTACGGGCATGGCCAGCAGAGGGCGGCCGGCGAGGGTGATCTCGGTGGGGCCGCTGACGGGGATGGCGGCCACCGCGTCCGCCAGGCCGGGGTGCGTGCCGGTCTTGGGGAACAGGACCCGGCCGTCGACGCTGACCAGGGCCACGTCCGCGTGGAGGAGGTCGCGCAGGCGTGCGGCCAGCGCCCACTCCGGGAGGGTCGCGTCGGGGAGGTCGAGGGCGCCGCCCACCAGGAGCTCCTGGGTGGCCATCGCGCGCTGGAACAGTTCGGCGTCGGTGGAGAGGAGCTCGTACTGGATCCACGTCAGCACGGTCCGCGTCGGGCGCTCCAGCGGCAGCGCCAGCACCGGGAAGTCCCGGGCGCGCGCCTCGTCGAGCAGCGCGGCCGGAGCCCGCTTCGTCGCGATGCCCTCGCAGTACACCAGCGCCGCGATGCCGTGCTCGTCCAGCTCGGCGACCAGCGCCCGCTGCTCGGCGGCGCGTCCCCGCAGCCGCAGGCCCGTGGTGAACATGATCCACTCGGCCGGAACCCACCGCGTGGGCTGGGCGATCTCGATGGCGTGCGCGCCGAGGATCCGCCGCCGCGGCGCGGTCTCCACCGCCGTCAGGGCGGTCAGGCCCAGTTCCGGCCGGTCCAGAAGGTCACCGATCGTGAGGTGGGCGCGGACGAGATCGGGCATGGCACGAAATTACTTGCCCGCGTTCTCCCCTCGTACGATGCCCTGGTAGTACCGCCCGGGAGAAGGTGGGCGGACGGTCCATCGGAGCCAGGGGAGCGGTGCGTGCGGGTCGACGCGATTTACCACGGCGGCAGGTTCTGGACGCAGGATGCCGCCCACCCGGTGGCCGGCGCGGTCGCCGTCCAGCGCGGGCGCATCATCGCGGTCGCCGACGACCCCGCCGAGCTCGGCGGCCTCACCCCGGCCCGCCGGGTCGACCTCCGCGGCGCGTTCGTCGCCCCCGGCTTCAACGACGCCCACGCCCACACCGCGTGGTACGGCAAGTCGCTGATCGAGATCCCGCTGGCCACGCCGCCGCTGCGCACCCTCGACGACCTCTACGACCGCATCGCGCGCGCCGCCGCCGAGCAGCCGCCCGGCACCTGGATCATCGCCGGCGGCTACGAACAGACGAAGCTCGGCGGCGGCCACCCGCACCGCCGCGAGCTCGACCGCGTCGCCGGCGCCCACCTCGTCTGGCTCAAGCACTACTCCGGCCACATGGCGGTGGTGAACTCCCGGGTGCTGGCCGCGATCGGCGACGCCCCCGTGCCCGACGGCGGCGTCGTGGAGCGCGACGCCGACGGCGAGCCGACCGGCCTCCTCCAGGAGCAGGCGCAGGGCCTCGTGCAGGCGCTCGTCTACCCCAGCCCGGTCGACGAACTCACCGACGCGGTCGCCCGCGCCCACCGCACCTACCTCGCCGAGGGCATCACGAGCTGCCAGGAGGCCGGGGTCGGCGGCGGCTGGGTGGGCGAGAGCCCGGTCGAGGTGGAGGCGTACCGCCGGCTGCGCGACCGCGGCGAGCTGCGCGTCCGTACGACCCTCATGCCGGTCGCCGAGGCGCTGCACCCCCTGCCCGCCCGCGCCGAGGACCACATGGACGTCGGCCTCGACCTCGGCATCCGCTCCGGCTTCGGCGACGACTGGCTGGCGCTCGGCGCGGTGAAGCTGTTCGCCGACGGCGCGGTCGGCGGGCGTACGGCCGCCATGCACGACGACTTCGCCGACGACCCCGGCAACCGCGGCTACCTCCAGAACAGCGAGGAGTGGCTGCGCGCGACGATCACCGCGGCGCACCGCTCCGGGTGG
The DNA here is from genome assembly GCA_036502625.1 of Streptosporangiaceae bacterium. Taxonomy (GTDB): domain Bacteria; phylum Actinomycetota; class Actinomycetes; order Streptosporangiales; family Streptosporangiaceae; genus DASXYG01. Next base: position 265,470 of record DASXYG010000095.1, on the reverse strand, counting down.
CAGATCGCCAGCCACGCCATCGGCGACCGCGCGGTCGACGTCATCCTCGGCATCTACGCCGGCATGCTCCGCGACCACCCGCGTACGGACGCCCGCCCGCGGATCGAGCACTGCGGTGTGGTCAGCCCGGAGGCGTTCGACGCGATCAGGCGGCTCGGCGTGGTGCCCGTGCCGCAGGGGCGGTTCATCGGCGCGCTCGGCGACCGGGTGCGCACGATCCTGGGCGAGCGCCGCGCCGGGTGGTACTACCGGCAGCGCAGCTTCGTCGACGCCGGGGTGCCGCTCGCGGGCAGCTCGGACCGCCCGGTCGTCGACGGCGCACCGCTGCGCGCCATCCACGACATGGTCAACCAGCGGACCGACGAGGGCGACGCGTTCAACCCGGCCGAGGCGCTGACGGCCGCGCAGGCGCTGCGCGTCTACACCCTCGGCTCGGCGTACGCCGCGCATCAGGAGAACGACCGGGGCGCCATCACCGCGGGCAGGCTCGCCGACTTCTGCGTGCTGGCCGACGACCTGACCACGGTCGACGCCGCGAAGATCAAGGATGTCGGGGTGCTGGCCACGGTCGTCGGCGGCGACCTGGCGTACGACGACGCGGGGTTCGGCGCGTGACGCGCGTCGGGGTCATCGGGGCGGGCATCGTGGGCCTCGCGGTCGCCCGCGAGCTCGGCCTCCGCCTGCCGGGCGCCGAGATCACCGTGGTGGACAAAGAGGACCGGGTGGCCGCGCACCAGACCGGCCATAACAGCGGCGTCGTCCACGCGGGCCTCTACTACACGCCCGGCTCCCTGAAGGCGCGGTTGTGCCGCCGCGGCATGGGCCTGCTGCGCGACTACTGCACCGACCACGGCCTGCCGTACAACGAGTGCGGCAAGCTGGTAGTCGCCGCCACCGCAGATGAGGTGCCCGGCCTGCGCGAGATCGAGCGCAAGGCCACCGAGAACGCCGTCCCCGACCTCACCTGGCTCAACGCCGCAGCCCTCCGCGAAATCGAGCCCCACGCCGAGGGCGTCGCCGCCCTGCACTCCCCCCACACCGCGATCACCGACTTCACAAGGGTCGCCCAGGCATTCGCCGCCGACGTGATGCGCGCCGGCGGCCGAGTGCGCCTGGGCATGGAGGTCACCCAGGTGAGCACCCGGGGCGACCGCGTACGGATCGGATGCGTAACCCGGGACGCGACCGGCGGGGCCGAGGGCGTCGCGCGAGAGGTTGCCGACGGGCCTGGGAGCGCCGCGAGGGATGCGGCTGGCGGGCAGGTGACGGTGTTGGAGTTCGACCGGCTCGTTGTGTGCGGCGGGCTGCATGCGGACCGGCTGGGGCGGCTTGCCGGGGATACGGCGGGGCCGGCGATCGTGCCGTTCCGGGGGGAGTACTACCGGCTGCGGGCGGAGCGTGACGACCTGGTGCGCGGGCTGATCTATCCGGTGCCCGATCCGCGCTACCCGTTCCTCGGCGTGCACTTCACCCGCCGGGTGGGCGGCGGTGTGGACATCGGGCCGAACGCGGTGACGGCGCTGTCGCGCGAGGGCTACCGCTGGGGCGACATCCGCGCCCGCGACCTCTGGGAGACGCTGACCTGGCCGGGTTCCCGCCGCCTCGCGGCCCGGCATTGGCGCGCCGGGGTGCGCGAGATGTACGGCTCCCTGGTGAAGGCGGCGTTCATCGCGCAGGCCCGCCGCTACGTGCCCGAGCTGACGCCGGGCGACGTGGTGGCCGCCCCGGCGGGGGTGCGCGCGCAGGCGGTGGACGCCGACGGTTCCTTGGTCGACGATTTCCGCATCAACAGGCGCGGCCCGGTAACGGTGGTCCGCAACGCCCCGTCACCAGCCGCCACGTCATCAATGGCCATCGCCGAGCACATCGCCGACCAGGTACTCGACCCCTGACCCGGCCACATCGCCGATACGACGCCCGGCCGTCGATCCGCGCACGTTAGGGCTGCGGTCGGGCACGTTGCCGGTTCGGCGCGGCCGGGGCCCCGGGCGCATCGCGGACTGGGGGCGCGGGCGGTGGCCCGGGTACGTCGGGTCGGTGGCCGTGCGGGTCTCCGGCCGCATGCTTGGGTGCTGGCCTGGGCTCGTCAGGCCTGGAGGGCGTAGAGGTGGTCGGTGGGGTCGGGGGCGTCAGGGGCGGAGGCGATTATCGCGTAGACGGTTGTGGCGGTGGCTGTGGGGGCGTTGACGGGGGCCTTGGCGGTGTCCAGTGTCCAGTGGGGGTGGCCGGTCTTTGCGTCTAGGGCGTAGAGCTTGCCGGAGCTGTCGCCTGTGTAGACGGTGGTGGGGGTGGCGGTGGCGGGGCCTTGGATGGCCTTGGCGGCGGTGAAGGTCCAGCGAGTGTGGCCTGTGGTGGCGTCTAGTGCCCAGAGGTATGGGGGTTCGCCGCCGGTGTTGGCCAGGTAGAGGGTGTTGTTGGCGAGGGTGGTGTCGCGGGCGCCCTTGCGGAGGACGTCGAGTGGGTGGCTTTCGCGGCGGGTGTGGCCGGTGTGGGGGTCGAGGACGGTTAGGCGGTCGGTCAGGGTGTAGAGCGCCGTGGGGGCGGCTAGCACTTGGGCGGGGCCTAGGGGGCGGCGCCAGAGGATGTGGCCGTTGGCGGCGTGCAGCGCGGTGAGGTGGGTGCCGTCGGTGGCGTAGACCGTGGGCCCGGAGGCGACCGGTCGTACGGTGGACGGGCCGGTGGCGCGGTGGCGCCAGCGGATGTGGCCGGTGCGGGTGTCGTAGGCGTTCAGGTGGCCGTCGGCGGCAAAGAAGACGAGGCTGCCCGCGCCCCCGCCCGAGCCCGTGCCGCCATTCCCGCCGGAGCCCCCGCCTGCGGTGGCGCCCGGGGCTGCGGGTAGGGAGTCGGGGGCGCCGGTGGCTTGCCAGAGGGGGCGGCCGGTTGTGGCGTTGAGGGCGAAGAGGGTGGAGCTCTGCTGGGTGGTGCGGAGGGTGAGGACCACCGGCCCCGCGATGGCGGCCGGGGCGCGGACGGTGCCTGTCGAGTCGTATGGGCCGTTGGGCGAGTTCCAGCGGGGCTTGCCGGTGGACGGGTCGAAGGCGTAGAGGTTTCCGCCGTGGCCGGCGAGGACGAGGCCCGGGGCGGCGGTGACCAGTTTCAGGCCGAAGGAGTCGTCGGCGCCGCCCGCGAACGGGAACGGCTGCCGCCACAGCACCTTCCGCCCGCGCACCGGCGACGCGGCCGCCGCCGGGCCGCAGCCGGCCGCCAGCGCGCCGCCGCCGAGCAGCGCGGCGCCGAGTAGCCACCGGCGCGTAGGGTCCTCCCGCATGGGGCCGCCTCCCGATCGTGTGGCGCTACTTAGCGGACAGTGTCGTGCATCGGCGGGTAGGACGGGGTGAGCTCGGCGTAACGCTCGGACCAACCCGGGAGGGGGCGGCTGCCGAGATGGGCGTCGAGGCGGTCGAGGAAGGCGTGCTCCCCGGGGGCGAAGCCCTTGGCGTTGGGGACGCTGAGGCCGCGGTGGACGAAGGTGAGCAGGGTGGCGCCGCCGTCTTCGGCCAGTTCGTAGCGGACGACGCCGTCGCCGATGATGCGCTGGCGCCATTCGTGCTCGAAGACGTGCGGCGGGTCCCAGACGAGGATGCGGCCGGTCATCCGCTTCGCGTCATCGGCGGCGGGCGGGTCGTCGGGGAGCATGGTGATCGCGCCGCCCGCCCGCGGCTCGATCGCGGTCGCGCCGAACCAGTCCGCGCGCTGCTCAGGCTCGGTGATCGCCGCCCAGACGTCGGCGATGGGGTACGGCAGGCGGCGGTGGTACGTCAGCGTCGCCACCTCGCCGTCGATCGTCAGCTCGCCCAGCGGGGCGCCGTTCTCGGTCATGTCGGACCTTTCTTGTCGTTCCGGCGCTCGAGGTGCTCCTCCAGCGCGCTCAGGTGGCGCGGCCAGTAGCGGCGGTAGCGGGCGATCCATTCGTCGATCTCCACCAGCCCCTCGGCATGCAGCGCGTAGACGCGGCGCTGGCCGTCGGGCCGGACGACGACCAGGCCGGCCTCGCGCAGCACGCGCAGATGGCGCGACACGGCGGGCTGGGTCAGCCGCGGCATCGCGATGACCAGCTCGCCGGCCGAGCGCTCGCCCGCGCTCAGCAGGTCGAGCAGGGCGCGGCGGGTGGGGTCGGCGACCACCGTGAACATGTCCACGACCGACATATTATCCTAGGTGTATATAAACGCAAGCGGATATCTTCGGCCGTACGACCGCAGGGCCGCGGCGGAGAGGAGGGTTACGGCTTGGCGGTCAGGACGGCCCAGCCGTGCGCGGGCACCAGCAGCGGGTCGGCCGGGTCCGTGGCCGGGTCGCCGCATTCCGCGAGGGCGATCTCGCGCGCCTCGACCGGGAAGCGGTACGCCTCGTCGCCCACGTTCAGCACCGTGATGACCTGCGTGTCCGCCTCGGCGGCCACCGACCGCAGCGCCATGGCGCGGTTCGTCAGGTGGACCGCCTCCGTCCGCGCGCGGACCAGCCACGGGTGGCGGCGGCGGAAGCCGATCAGCCGCTGGTGCAGGCGGTAGGTCGGCCACCCGTCCGGCGCGAGCCCGGACGGCGCGTCGGGGAACGCCGGGCGTACGGCGTCGTCGCCGCCCGCGCGGTCCTCCTTCACGCCGCGGAACGCCTGCTCGTCGCCGTAGTAGACGCTCGGCACACCGCCGACGGTGCACAGCACGGCCAGCGCGTGGCCGAGGTGGCGGGTGTCCTCAATGCGGGTGGCCAGGCGCGTCACGTCGTGGTTGCCGACGAACGTCTGCGGCGTGGTGCCGTCGAGCATCGCGTCGTGGCGCCCGAGCGCCCACGCGAGCTCGTAGAAGTTGCCGTCGTTGAGCGAGCTCCACACGGCCTTCCACAGCTCGTACGCGGTGATCGCGTCGAGCCCCGCCGCCTGCGCGTATCCCGCGTAGTCGCCGTGGATCATCTCGCCGAGAAACCAGGCGTCCGGGTGGCTCTCGCGGACGCCCGGCAGCGTCGCGCGCCAGAACGCCGGCGGCACGGCGTACGCCGCGTCCAGCCGCCAGCCGGACGCGCCGCGGTCCAGCCAGTACGCCATCACGCCGGACACGAACGCCGCCACCTCGGGCGACTCGTGGTTGAGCGCGACGAGCCCGTCGTGGCCCTCGAACGCGGCGTACGTCACGGTGCCGTCGGCGGCCACGTCCGGACGGAACCAGGAGGCCGCCGCGGACCCCGGCCCGCCCGCCTCCGCCTCGGCGAACCGCGGGAACCCCCGCCCGACGTGGTTGAACACGCCGTCGAGCACGATCCGCAGGCCGCGTTCGCGCGCCGCCGCGACCAGGTCGGCGAAGTCGCCGTCGTCGCCGAGGCGCGGGTCGATGCGGTAGTAGTCGACGGTGTCGTAGCCGTGCGTCTCGGACGCGAAGATCGGGCCGAGCAGCAGCCCGGAGCAGCCGAGCTCGACGGCGTAGTCGAGCCAGCCGATCAGCCGGCGCAGCCGGTGGACCGGCGCGCCCTCCGGCGCGCCCTCGTGCACCGGCGCGCCGGTGAACCCCAGCGGATAGACGTGCCAGAAGATCGCGTAGTCGCTCCAGGCCATCCCGCGATTATGCCCGTACGGGCGACGTCTCCCGGGTCAGAATGACGGCTACCAGGCTGATCAGCGCCGGGACCACCATGTAGAGCGACACCGACAGGGACGTCTTCGTCGCGTCGAACAGCGCGGTGGCGATCAGCGGCGCGAAACCGCCGCCGAGCACCGCGCCGATGGCGTACGCGAACGACGCGCCGCTGTAGCGGTAGCGCGCCTCGAACAGCTCGCTGAACCACGCCGACTGCGGCCCGTACGTCAGCCCGAGCCCGATGCCGAGCAGCGCCACGGCGATGAGCATCAGCGCCACCGACTTGGTGTCGAGCAGCAGGAAGAACGGCACGGGCCAGACGACGAGCAGGATCGAGCCGTAGACGTACGGCCGCTTTCGGCCCACGCGGTCCGACCACAGCGCCGCGCCCACCACGCTGACCAGCCACACCAGGCTGCCCACGATGATCACCGTGAGCATGAGGTCGCGGCCCAGCTTCAGCGCGGTCGTGCCGTACGACAGGAGGTACGCCAGGATGATGTAGCCCATCGTGGTGTTGCCGATGAAGCCGAGCGCCGCGACGGCCAGCTCGCGCGGCCGGTTGCGGAACACCTCGATCAGCGGCCGCGAGCTGCGCGCGCTGGTCTCCCGCAGCTCGCGGAACACCGGGCTCTCCTCGACGCGCAGCCGGACGAACAGCCCGACGACGACCAGCACGATGCTGATCCAGAACGGCAGCCGCCAGCCCCACGAGGCGAACTGCGCGTCGGTGAGGGTGTTGCCGACGACGAAGTAGACGAGCTGCGCGAAGATCAGCCCGATCGGCACGCCGATCTGGGAGTACACGCCGTAGCGGCCGCGGCGGCCGAGCGGCGCGTGCTCGACGGCCATCAGCGCGGCGCCGCCCCACTCGCCGCCCGCGCTCAGCCCCTGGAGCAGCCGCAGCGCGACGAGGAGTATCGGCGCGGCCACGCCGATCGAGGTGTACGTCGGCAGCAGCCCGACGCCGACCGTCGCGACGCCCATGAGCAGCAGCGAAGCGATCAGCATGGCCTTGCGCCCGAGGACGTCGCCGAGGTGGCCCCACAGCACGCCGCCGACCGGCCGGGCCACGAGCCCGACGCCGAGGGTGGCGAACGCGGCGAGTGTGCCGGCCGCGGACGTCGACGCGAAGAACTGCGGGCCGAAGATCAGCGCCGCGGCCGTGGAGTAGATGAAGTAGTCGTACCACTCGATGGTGGTGCCGATGGCGCTGGCCAGCGCCACCCGCCGCAGTTGCGCGGGCGCCGTGCCGACCACCGCTCCGCCGGGTCCTGTCGCCGCCACAGCCCACCGCCTCACGCGCATCGGATGGTTCCGCCGACACGGTGACATAACGGCACCCGCGCGCATAGATCTTGGAGCGGTCCGAAACCGGCCGGACGGCTCAGCGGGGGGACGGAGGTCAAGTTCGCGAATGGCCGCATTACGCGGAGATTAATACTTGCATTGTACATATAAAGCTCCTTAGCCTGTGCTCGTCGTGACGTTGTCGATGCGAGGAGTGATTCGGGCGTATGTGCGGTATCGCCGGGTGGGTCGGTTACGAGCGTGATCCGGGTGAGCTTCGTACGGGCGCGGCCGCGATGGCCGCGACGATGGCCGACCGCGGGCCGGATGCCGGCGGGTTGTGGTCGGACACCTTCGTCGCGCTCGGCCACCGGCGGCTCGCGGTGATCGACATCGAGGGCGGTACGCAGCCGATGACCGTGGCCGACGGCGACGGGCCGGTGCTCGCCGCGCTGACGTACAGCGGCGAGGTCTACAACTTCACCGAGCTGCGCGCCGAGCTGGAGGCGCACGGCCACAGGTTCCGTACGCGCAGCGACACCGAGGTGGTGCTGCACGCGTATCTGGAGTGGGGGGACGGGTTCGCCGAGCGGCTGAACGGGATGTACGCGTTCGCGCTGTGGGACGCGCGGCGGCAGGAGCTGCTGCTCGTCCGCGACCGGATGGGCATCAAGCCGCTGTACTACCGGCAGACGAGCGACGGCGTGCTGTTCGGGTCGGAGCCGAAGGCCATCCTGGCCGCGCCGGGTGTGCGGGCGGAGATCGACCTGGACGGGATGCGCGAGCTCCTGTCGTTCACCAAGACGCCGGGCCACGGCGTGTTCCGCGACATGCGGGAGGTGCGGCCGGGGACGATCGTGCGGGTCGGCCGCGGCGGGCTGCACACCCGGCAGTACTGGCGGCTCGAGGCGCGCGAGCACACCGACGACCTGGACACCACGATCGCGAACGTACGCGGCCTGCTCGACGACATCGTGGCCCGGCAGCTCGTCTCGGACGTGCCGCTGTGCACGCTGTTGTCCGGCGGGCTGGACTCCAGCATCGTGACGGCGCTGGCGGCGGGCGCGCTGCGGGACGGCACGCTGGGCGCGGCGCGCACCGGCGAGCGGATCAGGTCGTTCGCGGTCGACTACGAGGGCCAGGAGGACCGGTTCCAGGCCGACGAGATGCGCGAGACCCCGGACGCGCCGTACGTCCACGACCTCGTGGCGCACGTGGGGCCCGAGCACCAGGACATCGTGCTCAGCCCGGCGGAGCTGCTGGCGCCGGGGCTGCGCGAGGCCGTGCTGCACGCGCGCGACCTGCCCGTCGGCATGGGCGACATGGACACCTCGCTGTATCTGCTGTTCCGGTCGATCCGGCAGCGGTCGACGGTCGCGTTGTCGGGCGAGTCGGCGGACGAGGTGTTCGGCGGCTACCGCTGGTTCCACGACCCGGAGGCGATCCGCGCCGACACGTTCCCGTGGATGATGCAGGGCCTGCGGGGGCGGGCGAACGGCGGCGTGGTGTCGCCGGCGCTGGAGGCCAAGCTGGACCTCGACGGCTACCGGCGGCAGCGCTACGCCGAGGCGATCGCGGAGGTGCCGCGGCTGCCCGGGGAGACCGGCCTGGAACGGCGCATGCGGGAGGTCTGCTACCTGCACCTGACGCGGTTCGTGCAGCTCCTGCTGGACCGCAAGGACCGCATGAGCATGGCGGTGGGCCTGGAGGTGCGGGTGCCGTTCTGCGACCACCGGCTCGTGGAGTACGTCTTCAACACGCCGTGGGCGATGAAGACGTTCGACGGGCGGGAGAAGAGCCTGCTGCGCGCCGCCGCGCGTGACGTGCTCCCCGACTCGGTTGCCGAGCGGGTGAAGAGCCCGTATCCGGCGACGCAGGACCCGGAGTACGAACGGGCGCTGCGCGCCGAGGTCGCCGCGCTGCTCGACGACCCCGCCGCGCCCGCGATGAACCTGCTCGACCCCGAGCCGCTGCGGGCCGTGCTGGACAAGCCGCTGGGGGAGGTCAGCGACCAGCGGAACCGCTTCGGGCTGGAGATGGCGCTCCAGCTCAACACCTGGCTCACCACCCATGACGTGGCGCTGACCTGGTGAGCACGGCCTGAGGCGCCCGGCCCGGCGGCCGCTCACGTATGGCAGTGGCCGCCGGACGGGGCCAGGTCGATGGCGGGGTTGCGGTCGAAGAAGCCGTGCGGCTTGAGGGTGAAGCCGACGTACTCCACCGGCATGACGGGGAAGTCCTCGGGGCGGCAGAAGTGGGTGGCGCCGACGGTGTGCCACACGACGAGGTCGGTGTCGACGATGGGGCGGTCGGCGGCGGTCCACTCCGGGAGGCCGGCGCCGCCCGGGTGCTGGTTCGGGAAGTCGCCCGCCGCGCGGCGCTCCTCCGGGTGGTACGGCGTGACCCAGAGGTGGCGGGTGGCGAACGCGGCGCGGCCGGTGATCGCCGCCTCCGGCTGGGCCAGCAGCGGCGCGCCCGCGTGGCTGGGGACCAGTTTGTACGCCACGGGGTCGCCGCAGGCGTTGCGGGACGACGGGTTGACGATCTTCCAGTAGCGGCCGTGCTCGGGCGCGGCCATGCGCTGCGCGGCCGACTCGGTCTCCAGGAGGGTGGCGCGCTGGTCGAAGGCGTTGCCGTACGGGTTCTCCGGGCCGGCCGGAACCGGGACCGCGTCGACCTCGTAGACCGAGTTGGCCGTGCCGTCGACGGACATGTCGAGCCGGAAGGCGAACATGTGCTGGTGGTGGGGGCCGGCGAGCTCGGGCGTGACCGGGTTCGCGTAGGCCACGCGGTCGCCGGGCTGGACGGCCTGGGTCTGGATGATGCCGGTCAGCTTCACCTCGGCCTGGATCGTGCCGTCGAGGTAGAAGTACCAGAAGAAGCCGTACTCGTAGTTGCCGACGGTGGAGATGGACGACACGACCATGCGCCGCGACCTGCGCACCTCGTTGACGCCGCCACCGGAGTCGCTGTGCTTCCAGAGGATGCCGTAGTCCTCCTCGTGGAGGCAGATGGCCTGCGGGAGCACGCTCGCCGTGCCGTTCTCGTCGACGCGGACGCCGTCGAGGTAGACGATCTCGCCGAGGCAGTCGCAGCCGAGCGTGAGCGAGCCGGCGGTCTTGCCGAGGCCGATGTCGCCGGCGTCGAAGGCGTTCTTCCACCAGTGGTTCATCGACACCGAGCCGTACGGCACCACCATCTCGGACATGCTGGCCCGGTAGACCACCGGGCGCACCCGCTCGCCCTCGACGTAGGCGATCTCGTGCAGCACCAGGCCCTCGATGGGGTGCAGTGAGACGCGCATCTGCCACGGGCCCCAGCGCAGCGCGCCGTCGTTGACGGTGAAGCCGGGGCCGTCGGGCTGGATGATCTCCAGCGGGGCGAGCTCGCGCAGCTCGCCCTCGGCGCGCAGGCTCTCCGCGTCGTACCTCCCCGGGCGCATGGGGACCGGGACGGCCTCGCCCTCCTGGATCTCGATCACCTCGCCGGTGTCGCGGTCGACGATGGCGACGAGGTTCTCCACCGGATGGGCGTACGCGTTGTCGCCCGGGCCGGTCAGGAGGTAGGCCACCGCGCGGCCGAGGCGGCGGCCCGAGGCGTCGATGTCGAGCCCGAAGTTGCTGGCGGGCCAGGGGTCGACCTGCACGCGCGCCATGTCGGTCACGCCGCGGCGGGCCAGCGCCTCGCGGAACCGCGGGTCGGCCTTGACCTCATTGGCGTTGCGGTCCCACTCCTCGGGGATGATCTGCGCCTCGGCGTCGGTCAGCGGCACGAACGCGACGACGGAACCGCCGCCGCCCGGCTCGGCGGCCAGCTCGACCGTCACCATGGAGGTGCGCCGGGCGGCGGACTCGTAGATCACGACCGTCGCGCGGCGCGGGACGGCCGCGCCCGGCCAGCCGCGGACGACCTCCTTCGCCGGTTCGTCGAGCGCGCAGTAGACGACCCGGGCGCCCGCGCCCACCGCGTCGGACGCAAGCACGGTCGCGCACGCGGCCCCGGCCTCGGCCGCGGTCAGCGGCGCGAGTGGATGGCGGACGCCCATGCCGGACGCGTCCTGAGCGGGGTTCGTGATCGTCATCTACGGGTCTCCTTCGCTGCACGGCTGCGCCGGACAATCGAACCGATCACATCGAGGTTCGCCGCCGCCGCGCGATCCGGCAAGTCCTAGAACACCAGCCTGTGGATAAGTCGCGGCGGGTACGATCGCGAAATACTTGAATGCTCAAGTACGTTCGGTACGAGCGGACCCGCCACCGGAGGAGCAGATCATGAGCCAGAAGAGCGGCCACCCCGGCCGCCCGAGCAAGCGCGCGCAACTGGCCGAACGGCGCGCCCGCGCGGAGCGCGCCGCCGCGCGCAAGCGGCTGTGGATGCGCGCCGGTGCCGGGGCCGCCGCGGTGGCCGTCGTTGGCGGCGCGGCGTTCGGCCTGCTCCACAGCGGCAACAGCGCGGGCGCGAGCGCCGCCAAGCCGAGCCACGCGAGCACGGGCGCCGGCGCCGTACGGTGGGCCGCGCCGTCCGACCCGTCCGCGGCCACCAAGCGCGCCGGGCTGCCGATGCTCACCACCGAGGGCACCGTCCTGCACCACCACGTGCACCTCGACGTCATCGTGAACGGCCGCCCCGTCACCGTGCCCGCCGGCGTCGGCATCGACGAGCCGGACCAGCGCATCAGCCCGCTGCACACCCACGACACGACCGGCGTCGTGCACATCGAGTCGCCCGAGGTACGCGACTTCACCCTCGGCCAGTTCCTCACCGAGTGGAACGTGCCGCTGACCACGACGCGCCTGGGCGACCTGCGCACCGGCGGCGGCCACACGCTGGGCGTCTACGTCAACGGCACCCGCGTCAAGGGCGACCCGGCCGCGGTGAAGCTGCGGCAGCACGACGAGATCGCGGTCGTGTACGGGACGGGCGCGCCCGCGCACGTGCCGTCGGCGTACCACTTCGCCGCCGGCCTGTAGCGGCGGCCCCTTGGCGCGGCGGCGCGATCACTTCACCATGGGGGCGGTGGGGCCGCGTACGGAGGTGGAGGTGCCATGGGTGGGATCGTCGACCGTCTCGGGCGGGTCGGGCTGCCGGAACCGCTGGCCGACCTGGCCGCGCGGACCTGGGACCACGTCATCGTCGGCGGCGGGCACAACGGCCTGACCTGCGCGGCGTACCTCGCCCGCGCGGGCCGCTCGGTGCTCGTCCTGGAGGCGCGCGACCGGCTCGGCGGCGCCTGCACCCTGGAGCGGCCGTTCGCCGACGACCGCTACGTGATCAGCCCGTGCGCGTACGTCGTGGGCCTGCTCGACCGTACGGTCATCGCCGACCTCGGGCTGTGCGCCCGCGGCCTGGAGGTGTACGTCGCGGACCCGCAGATGTGGGTCCCGTTCGACGACGGCACCGCGCTCACCGAGTGGCTCGACCCCGAGCGCACCGTCGCCGGGATGCGCGACCAGGGGTACGCCCCCGCCGACATCGCCGGCTACCTGCGGTACGAGGGCGTCTTCGACACGCTGCGCGACCGCCTCCGCAACGGGCCGCGCGACGCCTGGGCGGGCGCCGCGCCCACCCCGGAGGAGCTCGGCGACCTGCTCGGCGGCGACGCGTACCTGCTGGACGTCGTGCGGAACGCGTCCATCGCCGACGTGCTCGACGACTGCGTCCAGGACCAGCGGCTGAAGGACGCGCTGTTCGGCGCCGGCGTCATCGGCACGTACGCGGGGCCGCGCGACCCCGGGACCGCGATGGTCAAGCTCATGCACACGCTCGGCGAGGTGGACGGCCACGGCGGCGCGTGGGGCTACGTGCGCGGCGGCATGGGCGTGATCAGCTTCCTGATCGCCGAGGCCGCCGCCGACGCGGGCGCCGCGCTGGCCACGGGGGTGCCGGTCGCCGAGGTGCTGCCAGGTCAGGGCGTACGGCTGGACGACGGCACGCTCGTCCGCGCCCGTACGGTCATCAGCAACGCCGACCCCAAAACTCTGCTGCGGCTGACCGAGCCCGGCGCCGTGCCGGACGCGTACCGGCGGCGGGTCGAGGAGTGGGACGTCCGCAGCCCGGTCGTGAAGTTCAACGCGGCGCTGCGCCGCCTGCCGTCGTGGACCGCCGCGCCGGGTGAGACGTTCATGGCGCGCGGCACCGTGGACGTCACCCGCGGCCTCGACGCCGCCCAGCGCGCCTTCGTGAACTGCCAGAGCGGCGAGCCGGACGTCGCGTTCGGCGAGATCTACGTGCAGACCCTGCACGACCCCACGCCCGCCCCCGAGGGCACGCACCTGCTGAGCGTGTTCGGGCAGTACGCGCCGTACGCCATGGCGGGCGGCTGGGAGGTGCGGCGGCCCGAGGTGGCGCGGCGGTTCTTCGAGCTCATCGGCCGTTTCGCGCCCGACTTCGCCGACTGCGTGACAGACTACGAGGTGCTCGGCACGCCGGACATCGAGCGCCGCGTGGGCCTGACCGGCGGGCACATCTTCCAGGGCGACGTGCGCCCCGGGCAGATGTGGGACCGGCGGCTGGCCCCGCGTACGGGCATCGACGGCGTGTACCTCTGCGGCGCGGCCACCCATCCGGGCGGCAGCGTCATCGGCCTCAACGGGGCCAACGCCGCCGCCGCCGTGCTCGCCGACACCGGTCAGCGCAGCGGGTAGTCCGGCAGCTCGATGTTCGTCGCGAACCGGTCGGTGATCCACAGCATCCAGGCCATCATGAAGCGGCGCTTGAACATCCAGTTCCGCGCCCGGATGCCGCGGCGCGTGGCCGGGGCCAGGAACTTTCCCGCGCTGCCCTGGTTCGCGACCTTCCGCGCGTACGGCAGGAACACCTCGGTGTAGCGGCGCAGCGCCGCGCGGATGTCGCCGTCCGGGCGGGCCAGCTCCCGTTCGAGCTCGCCGGCCAGGACGTACGCGCCGACGACGGCCAGGCCGGTGCCGAAGCCGCCGAGGGTGTTGCCGTAGCCGGCGTCGCCGAGCAGGACCGCGCGGCCGTTGGAGTACGCGTCCATCTTCACGTGGCTGATGGAGTCGAGGTACATGTCGCGGGCGTCGGGGAGGGCGGCGACGAGGCGCGGGATCCGCCAGCCGCCGTTCGCGTACGCCGCGGCCACGATGCGCTTCTGCTGTTCGGTGTCGTACCGGTCGTAGGTGATCGGGCCGGAGGCGAAGACGAACATCGCCGCCGCCTTGCTGCCGCCCACCGACACCATGCGGCCGGGCTCGTTGTACATGCCGTTCGCGTCCTGGGCGTCGAGGTCGGCGAGGGCGTAGTAGTAGCCGAGGTGCTTCACGTAGTCCGACTCGGGTCCGAAGGCGAGGCGGCGGACGTTGGAGTGGATGCCGTCCGCGCCCACGACCAGGTCGTACGTCGCGGGTTCGGCGTGCTCGAAGGTGACGTCCACGCCATTGGGGGTCTCCGTCATCGAGGCGATCGAGTCGCCGAAGACGTACGAGCAGGTCGCGGAGGACCGCTCGTACAGCAGCCGCGAGAGGTCGCCGCGCTGGATCTCGATCTCGCCGCCGGTGAACTCGCCCGGCATGACGGTGATCCGCCGCCCGTTGTGGTCGACGATCGGGAGGTCGGTGCCGCCGGTCTGGTGCTTGCGCACGTCATCGAGGATGCCCATGCGGGTGAGGACGGTGCGGTGGGTGGCGCCCTTGAAGTCCACCGCCTGCCCGCCCGGCCGCAGAGCGGGCGCGCGCTCGACGACGGTCACCTCGTGCCCCTGCCGCCCGAGCCAGTACGCGAGGGCGGGCCCGCCGATGCTGGCGCCGGAGATCAGTACTCGAATTCGCCGCGTGTTCTCCATGTCCCGAGATTCGCGCCCGTCGCTGACGACCGGCAGACGGACCGTTGACGCGCGGTGGCGGGGCGGTCAGCGCGCGTCAGAGGGAGGTCGACGCGAGGGCCTCGATTACGGCCGTGCGGGGGAGGGTGGCGCCGCGTGTGTGGTGGCGGGCGTACGCGGCTTCGCCGATGCGGGCGCGTACGGCCGCGGAGGTGCGGGCCGTGTCGCGGTCGCCCGCGAGGGCGGTTCCGCGTACCGCCACGGTGGCCCCGAGCCAGAACGCGGCCGATTCGCCGTCGCCGTCGCTCAGGTGGACGGCGGCGAGGGCCTCGGCGGCGGTCGCGAGGGTGTCGGCCATGGTGGTGCGCCCGGCGGCGGCGACCGCGTCCGCGTAGTGGCGCCGCGCCGTGTCCGGGTCGCCGCTGGCCTCGGCGAGGCGCCCGCGCGCGAGCGCGATCTCCGCGCGCAGGGAGTCCGCGCCCCAGTCGCCGCTCTCGGCACCGTCCGCGGCCGCCGCGTAGCGCCGCCCCGCCTCGGGGAGGTCGCCCCGGAACCGCGCGACCTCCCCGAGCGCCAGCTCGACGGCCGCGGGGGTACCCGGATGCCCCGCCGCCCGCGCCAGTTCCCCGGCCCGCTCGAGGTCCGCCTCGGCGTCGCCGAGGTGGTCGGTGCCGTCGCCGCCCGCCTCCGTGTCGTCGAGGCCCGTCGTCGCTGTGGTGCGGGTGCGGGACTGGGCGCGGCGGACCAGGACGTCCACCATCTCCTCGGTGGAGCCCAATTCGGAGAGGAGGTGGAGGGCCTTGGACCAGTGGGACTCGGCCTCCTGCCACTTGCCGTGCCAGCTCGCGAGGACGGCCAGCCAGTCGAGGCACTGGGCCATGCCCCAGCGTTCGCCCAGGTCGCGGAAGGCGGTCAGGACGGACGCGAACTCCGGCTCGGTCGCGGCGGGTATGCCGTCGAACCAGGTCATCAGCGCGTTGCTGAGGCGGATCAGGGCGCGGTTCCACGGGTCGGGGCCGAAGATCTGCTCGGCGTTGCGGCTCTGCGGGCCGGGAGGTCCGGCGGCCATGCCCCACAGCGCGACGGCGAACGGGTAGCGGCGCGGCCCGTCCATCGTCTGGACGACCTCCATGCCGCGCGCCCAGTGCTCGGGCGCCGCGCGCGGCACCGCGTGCACCACGCACATGAGGTACTCCTCCGCCAGCCCCGTCTCCGTACGGCCGCCGGTGCCGAGGGACGCGCGCGCGTGGTCGAGGAGCGCGGCGGCGTCCGGCCCGGCGTCCGCCCGGTGGCCGCTCAGCCACAGGTACGTGGCCAGCGCGGCGATCAGCCGCAGCCCGGTGTCCGGGTCGCCGTCGCGGGCCCAGCGCAGCGCGCCGAGCAGGTTGCCGTGGTCGGCGGACAGCGCGGCCAGCCAGTCGAGCTGCTCGGCGCGGCGCAGGTGCGGGTCGGCGCGGCGGGCCAGGTCGAGGGCGTACGCGGCGTGCGCGGCCCGTACGCGCTCCTCCTCGCCTGAGGCGGCCAGCTTCTCCGCGCAGAACAGCCGGATCGTGGACAGCATGCGGTAGCGGCGGCCGTCGAACTCCACCAGCGACCGGTCCACCAGGTCCGCAAGGACGTCCGGGTCGCCGCCGCAGACCGCCTCGGCAGCCGCCCCGGTGGCGCCCCCGGTGAACACCGCGAACCGCCGCGCCATCGCCTGCTCCTCCGGTGTGAGCGGCGCCCAGCTCCACTCCACGACCGCGCGCAGCGTGCGGTGCCGCGCCGCGGCCGTACGGTCGCCGCGCGACAGCAGCGCGAACCGGTCGTCCGCGGCGAGCCGGGCCGCGAGGTCGTCCACGGTGTAGGTGCGCAGCCGCGCCGCGGCGAGCTCGATCGCCAGCGGCAGCCCGTCGAGCGCGGCGCAGACCCGCGCGACGGCGGCGGCGTTCGCCGCGTCCACCGTGAACCCGGGGCGTACGGCGGCGGCCCGGTCCGCGAACAGCCGCACCGCGGGCGCGTCGAGCGCGGCCTCCGGCGCGGTGGGCGCGGCGAGCGGCGCGAGCGGGACCAGCGTCTCGCCGGTGATGCCGAGCGGCTCGCGGCTGGTGGCCAGCACGCGCAGCCCCGGGCAGGCGGCCAGCAGCGTACGGGTCAGGGCCGCGGCGGCGCCGAGGACGTGCTCGCAGTTGTCGAGGATGAGCAGCAGGTCGCGTCCTGACAGGGCGGACACCAGCCGCTCGGCGGGCGGATCCGGGCTGCGCCGGTAGCCGCCGTCGCGCACGCCGAGCGCCCCCAGCACCGTCTGCGCCACCTCCGCCTCCGACGTGGCGCCGAGGGGGGCGAGGTCGGCGAAGCAGACCTCCGCGCCGGGACGGAGAACGCGGGTCGCGGCCTCGGCGGCCAGGCGGGTCTTGCCCATGCCGCCCGGCCCGAGGACGGTGACCAGGCGCGGGCCGTCGTCGCCGGCCAGGGCGGCAAGCCGGGCCAGTTCGTCCGCGCGGCCGACGAAGCTGGTGAGCGCCGCGGGCGGCGGCACGGGCGCGGTACGGAGCGGTTCCCGCGCGGCGGGCCCCCGGGTGCCGCCGGCGGTGAGGATGTCCAGGTGGACGGCTGCCAGCTCCGGTGACGGGTCCGTGCCGAGCTCGTCGCCGAGGATCCGCTGGGTCTCCGCGTAGAGGGCCAGCGCCTCCGCGCGGCGGCCCTCCGTGTGCAGGCCCCGCATGAGCAGCCCCACCGGACGCTCGCGCAGCGGGTGCGCGGCCACGTGGTGGCGCAGGTCGGCCAGCGCCTGCCCGTCGCCGGTGGCCAGCCGCGCCTCGGCGAGGTCCTCGACGGCGCCGAGCCGCAGCTCCTCCAGCCGCGCCGCGACGCCCCCGTCGTCGCCCGCGCCGGGGTCGGCGGAGAGGTCGGCCAGGGCGGGGCCGCGCCAGAGGGCCAGCGCCTCGGCCAGCGGCTCCACCGCGGCGGACGGTGCGCCGTCGGACAGCAGGCGGCGGCCGGTCGCGGCGAGGCGCTCGAACGCGTGGGCGTCGACCTCGGACGGGTCGGCCGCGAGGCGGTAGCCGGTGCCGTCGTACGTGATCAGGTCCGGCGGCAGGACGCGGCGCAGCCGCGAGACCTGGGCCTGGACGGCGTTGGCGGCGCCCGCCGGGGGCGCCGCGCCGTACTGGGCGTCGATCAGCCGCTCCAGCGGCACCACCCGGCCCGCCTCAAGGACCAGCGCCACCAGCAGAGCGCGCGCACGCGAACCGCCGACGGCGACCGCGGCGCCGTCGGCGTCGCGGACCTCAAGCGGACCGAGCACACCGAACCACACGCAACGATTGTCCAGCACCGCGCGACGTACGGTGGTCCGGTGAGCAATCTGGAACAGGCGCCGGTCGAGCGCGCCGTCTGCGACGGTCCGGCGCCGGACGACACGCCGCGCGCCGAGGTGCTCGACCCCCGCGAGGTGCCGCTCGGCGGTCCGCGCGCGATGCCCGTCCTGCGCAGCCTGCCCAACCGCGACCGGCGCATGGTCGGCGCGTGGTGCTTCGCCGACACGTACGGCCCGACGGACATCACGGAGCGGGCCGGCATGCGCGTCCCCCCGCATCCGCACATCGGGTTGCAGACGGTGAGCTGGCTCGTCGAGGGCCAGGTCCGCCACCACGACAGCCTCGGGAACGCCCAGGTCGTACGCCCCGGCGAGCTGAACCTCATGACGGCGGGCCGCGGCATCGCCCACTCCGAGGAGTCGCCGCCCGACGCCACGCCGATCCTGCACGGCGTCCAGCTCTGGGTGGCGCTCCCCGAGTCCGACCGGAACGGTGCGCCCGCGTTCGCGCACCACGCGGACCTGCCCCGGCTGTCCGCGCCCGGCGGCACGACCACGGTCCTGATGGGCCGGGTCGGCGACGCCGTCTCACCCGCCCGCGCGTACACGCCGCTGATGGGCGCGGAGGTCGCGCTCACCGGTGCGGAGGGCGTACGGCTCCCGCTCGACACCGCGTACGAGCACGCCGTCCTCGCGCTCGACGCACCGCTTGCCGTACGCGGCCACCGGATCACCGCCGGCACCATGCTCTACCTCGGCCGCGGCGGCCGCGAGCTGGAGATCACCGCCGAGTCGCCCGCGCACGCCCTGGTGATCGGCGGCGAGCCGTTCGAGGAGCCGCTGGTCATGTGGTGGAACCTGGTGGGCCGCACCCACGAGGAGATCGTGGCGGCGCGCGCCGACTGGGAGGCCGACCGCGTGGCCGCCGACCCGGCGTCGCGGTTCGGCGTCGTGCACGGCTACGACGGCGCGCCGCTGCCCGCGCCCGCGCTCCCGAACGCGCACCTGCGCGCCCGGCCGCGCTACCGCCCGCACCCGGGCCGCCCCGGCTAGCTCAGGCGCGGGGTGGTGTACCGCTGGTTGATCGGCACCCCGGTGAACCGGTGCACGGCGCTGAGCAGCTCCTCCAACGGCATGGCCAGGTCGTGGGCGCGGGCGAAGACCGGCCCGCCCACGCGGGCGATGCCGTCCTTGGCGAACTGCCGCGCCGGGCCGCGCAGCGCGTCGAGTACGGCGTCGTCGTCGCGGGCCACGAAGATCACCGTACGGACGCCGGCCGGCGCCGTGACGATCTTGACCTCGGCGACGTTCGCCCACGGCAGCGTCACCCGCGCGGAGTGCAGCGTCACGCCGTCGTCGTCGAGCGTGAGCAGCGGCCGCCCGCGCGCGCTCCGCCAGTACGCGCGCACGGCCATCGCCGTGAAGTACACGAAGACCGCTGCGGGCACCACGGCTACGTAGGCCATGCCGTCGTCGCGGCCGTCGTCGACGATCAGCGCCGTGGCGGCCGCGAACAGCAGGCACACCAGCGCGAACTGGCGCAGGGACGCGGCGCCGCGGCGGTAGCCGACGTGCACCGGCCCCCGCCGGCCGGGCGGGTCGTACGGGGTGTTCTCGGACATCGCGCCCAGCATGCCAGCCGTACCGCGCGCGTGTCCGTGTCGCACGGCACCCTCGCGCGCTACTTCGCGCGGACGTCCGCGCCGCAGTCGGCCAGGCGGTCGGAGAACGCGACGAGCCGGTAGACGTACTCGCCGACCTCGAGGTCGGCGGACGTCCGCTCGCCGTACTTCGTCCGCCAGACGTCCAGATCGATATCGATGTCGAGCACCACGCGCATCCGCATGTCCGCCTCCCCGGCGATCGGGACCATTGCGGATCCTCGGGGGAAGGCGATCCGAACCTTTGTTCGAGATACTAGTACAAACCGGACACTTCGCGTACGGGGGACACCGGCGTGGCGAGCAGTCCTTTCAGGTATGCGAAGAACCCGTCCGCGTCGGCCTCCTCCACGACGGTCGCGTTCGGCTCCTGCCCGTGCACGCCCCACGACATGGCCGCGTAGCCGCGGGTCAGCTCGCCGGCGGTCTCGACGTCCACGTGGTAGCGGCCGGTACGCACGGCCAGCTCGGGGTGGAGCAGCACCGACGCCGTGAGGGAGTCGGGGTGGGTGGTGCCGTCGATGCCGACCCGCCGGTCGAAGTCCAGGGTGGCGGCGCAGATGCGGGTGAAGAACGCCGACAGGGGGGTGCCGAGCGCGGCGATCTCGTCGAGCCGCGGCTGGGCGAACACGGCATCGCGCAGGGTCAGCGGCGCCCACGGCACGACCACGGTGTCGAACCCGGCCGCGAAGACCGCCTTCGCCGCCTCCGGGTCGACGTAGAAGTTGAACTCGGCCGCCGCCGTGATGTTGCCGCGCGCGTTGTTCGAGCCGCCCATGACGTAGAGCGTGCGGACGTTCCGTGCGAACTCCGGGTCCAGCAGCGCGGCCATCGCGATGTTCGTCAGCGGCCCGATGCACACGACGTTGAGCTCGCCGGCGTACGCCCTGGCCAGCCGTACGAGCGCGTCCACGGCGCGCTCGGGGTCCGGCGCGCAGCCGGAGTCGTCCATGGCCAGCCCGCCCGACCCGTCGCCGTGGACGTTCTCCGCGCTCACCCACGGGCGGCACAGCGGCGCGCGGCCGCCCAGGTGGACGGGGACCTCGCCGAGCCGACCGGCCATGTTGAGCGTGAGGAAGGCGTTGCGCACCTGCTGGGCGAAGCCGACGTTCCCGGCGACCATGGTGATCGCGCGCAGGTCGGCGGCCGGGTCGAGCAGGCCGACGAGGAGCGCCACGCAGTCGTCCTGCGCGGTGTCGGTGTCGATGACGAGCGGTACGGGCATCGGGGCTCCCGGCGGTTCGGCGGAGCCTCCATGATGACGGGCCGGACAGCGGGCCGGTCCCGCGATGGTAAGAAATCACTCCCTCGGGGGGGTTTCCCGGAAGGTCTTGACTTGGCTACTGTTCGGGCGCGGCCGGTGTCTCGGGGTGAGATTCCGGTCTCCGCGTTCGCGCGGACGCGGCCCCGGTCCTCCGGGACCAGGGCCGCGGTCACCTACGACCTGGTCAGAGGTACTGGGGCGGCGGGCCGTCGCGGCTTATCGTGGGATGCATGTCCCAGTCGCGGATCTTGGACGTCGGCGGGCGCGACGTCACGGTCACCAATCCCGACAAGGTGATCTTCCCGGATGGTTGGACCAAGCTCGACCTGGTCACCTACTACCTCTCCGTCGCCGACGGCGCGCTGCGCGGCGTGGCCGGGCGGCCCATGGTGCTCAAGCGGTTCGTCAAGGGCATCGACCAGGAGGCCTTCTTCCAGAAGCGCGCGCCGTCCAAGCGCCCCGACTGGATCGCCGTCGCCGAGCTGAAGTACGCCTCGGGGCGCTCCGCCGAGGAGGTCGTGATCGCCGACGCGGCCGGGCTCGCATGGGTGGTCAACCTCGGCTGCGTCGACCTCAACCCGCACCCCGTCCAGGCCGGCGACCTCGACCACCCGGACGAGCTGCGCATCGACCTCGACCCGGTGCCCGGCGTCACGTGGGGGCAGATCGTCGAGGTGGCGCTGGTCGTCCGCGGCGTCCTCGCCGACCACGGGCTCACCGGCTGGCCGAAGACGTCCGGCTCGCGCGGCATCCACATCAACGCGCGCATCCTGCCGCACTGGACGTACAAGGACGTCAGGCTCGCCGCGGAGACCGTCGCCCGCGAGGTCGAGAACCGCGCACCCGACCTCGCCACGAGCCGGTGGTGGAAAGAGGAGCGCAACGGCGTCTTCGTCGACTTCAACCAGAACGCCAAGGACCGCACCGTCGCCTCGCAGTACTCCGTGCGCCCCACCCCCGACGCCCGCGTCTCCACGCCGCTGACCTGGGACGAGGTGCCCGGCTGTGATCCCGCCGCGTTCACCATCGCGACCGTCCCCGCGCGGTACGCCGAGATGGGCGACCCGTGGGACGGCATCGACGCGGCGGCGGGCACCCTGGACCCGCTCCTCGACCTGGCGAAACGCCTCGGCCCGGCGGAGAAACCCCCGAAGGGCACCGGCCGCAGGCAGCAGACCATGCCGCTGATCGAGATCGCCCGTACGAAGACCAAGCCTGAGGCGCTGGCCGCCCTCGACCGGTGGAAGGCGCGCCACCAGGACGTCACCGGCTACCTCGAACCGGCGGACGTCCTGGTCGACGGCATGCGCGGCCGCAGCTCCCTGTGGTACCGCATCCGCGTCAACCTCCAGCACGTCCCCGAGGCGGAGCGCCCGCCCCAGGAACCGCTGGAGGCCGACTACGACCCGTGGGCGTTCACGCGACCGTGACGGAGGCCGGCTCGGTGCTCAGGCCGAGCGCCGTGGTGGCCGCGACCGTGTTCGTCGTCGTGTCGATCTTGGTGATCGTGCTCGACGTGTTGTTCGCGACCCAGATGGCCGTGCCGTCGCCGGCGACCCCCGTCGGGATGTGGCCGACCGTCACCGTGGCGACGACCTTGTGGGTGGCCGTGTCGATGGCCGAGAGCGTGTCGTCGTTGGCGTTGCTGACGTACGCGTGCGTCCCGTCGCCGGTGAACGCCACCTCCCAGGGCGCGCGGCCCACCGTGACGCGGGCGGTGACCGTGCCCCGCGCGGTGTCGACGACCGACACCCTGCCGTCCAGCGGCTGCGTGACGTAGCAGGACTTGCCGTCCGGGGTGAGCGCGACGCCCTGCGCACGGGTCAGCTCGCGTACGGCGTGCACCTGCCCGCCGCCGGCCGCGTCCAGGATGTAGAGGCCGTCGTGGCAGGTCACGTACAACCGGTGGCCGTCGGGGGAGACCACGACACGGTGCGGGCCCTCGCCCGCGGTGAACGTGGCCACGACCTTCTCACTGGCGGTGTCCAGCACGGAGACCGTGCGCGAGCCGCCGCGCCCGGTGTCCGGGCCGGTGTTGGCGACGTACACGCGGGTGCCGTCGGGGGAGGCGGCCACGCCGTGGGGGTAGACGCCGACGGTGACGGTGTTCGTGATCTTGTTGGTGGCCCGGTCGATCACCGAGAGCGTGTTCGCGCCGGAGTTCGTGGCGTACAGCTTCGCGGCGCCGCCCGGGAGCGTCGCGGCGGCGATGCCGTACGGGTTGGTCAGGCCCTTTACCACCGCGAGCAGCGTGCCGGACGCGCGGTCGATGGCGGAGACGGTGCCGCCGAGCGACGCGACGTAGACCAGCGGTGTGCTGACGGCCGCGGCGGCGTCCAGGTGCCGTGCATCGGAGACGGCCTCCTGGATGCCGGGGAAGTTCGTGCCGAGGCCGCGGTCCGGGAAGTCGGCGCGTGCGCTCTTGGTGACCTCGTCGAGGCGGCTCGCGGTGCCGAGCAGCGGCCCGCCGCGCCGCTCGCCCTGGTTCTTCTTGGCGGGCAGCGGGAACGGCGGCTTCTGCTGGTGCGGCGGCGTCTGGTCGCCGCCGGGGAGGGCCGGCTTCGGCAGGTTGGCCGCCTCGTACTCCGCCAGCCAGAACTCCGGCAGCGTGGGCGGCATCGGCGGGAAGCGCTTGTCCATCTTCACGCCGAGCGCGGAGGTCAGGTCGCCGAACGTCTGCCGGCGCCAGTCGGAGACGTTGGCCGCGCGCACGCCGGTGACCCGCTCCATGAACTGCAGCACGGACGTGTGGTCGAACGGGTCGGAGACCACCCAGCCGCCGCGCGTCCACGGCGACACGATCGTGCACGGCACCCGGAACCCGCCGCCGATCGGCAGCCCGCCGACGAACTCGTGCGGCGTGCCCGCGGGCGGCACGGGCGGCGGCACGTGGTCGAACAGGCCGTCGTTCTCGTCGTAGTTGATGATGAAGACGGTCTTGGCGAACAGGTTCGGGTCGGCGGCGATCACGTCGAGCTTGCTCGCCACGAAGTCGGCCGCGGCGGCCGGGAGGTACGCCGGGTGCGACGACTGCTCCGACGTCGGGATGATCCACGACACCGTGGGCAGCCTGCCGCGCTGGACGTCGTACTCGAACTGGTCGGGCGGGCCGACGCGCAGGCCGTTGGCGTGCAGCGGCGAGCCGGGCCGGGCGTCCTGGAACGACTGGAAGAACTCGAGCGGGTTGCAGCCGTAGTCGTCCTCCTCCTGGTAGACGCGCCAGCTCACCCCCGCCTCTTCGAGCTGTTCGGCGTACGTCTTCCAGCGGTACGGCTGCGGCACCACGTTGCTGATGATCGGGCCGCCGGCCACGCCGTCCGGGTCGATCGTGCCGCTCATGAGGTACAGCCGGTTCGGCCAGGTGGGGCCCATCAGGGAGCAGTGGTATCCGTCGCACAGGGTGAACGCGTGCGCCAGGGCGTAGTCGAATGGGATGTCCTGCCATTCGTAGTAGCCCATTGTGTACGGCCCGTTGGCGTCGCCGTCGGCGGCCCGGTGCGCGGGCAGCCAATTGTCCATCTTCCCGTTGTTCCAAGCCTGGTGCTGAACCGACCACGCGTGGCTGGTCGAGGGGATGGCCTGCGCGCTCGTACGGTGCGTGTCCAGGTGCCAGGGCAGCAGGTATCCATCGGGATTCTTCGCGTCCGGCTGGTAAAAAACGCTTTGCCCGTTCGGGAGCTTCAGCGCGTCGGGATCGTCGAATCCGCGTACGCCGTGCAGTGCGCCGAAGTAATGGTCGAACGAACGATTCTCCAGCGTCAGCACGACGATGTGCTCGATGTCGCGCATGGAACCGGGTTTGGTGGTGGCGGCCGCGGCTTTCTGCAGGTTGGGCGGCAGGTACGAGGCGATGAGCGAGGCCGCGGCGGTTCCCGCGACAGATCCGAGCAGACGACGTCGGTTGATCTCGGGCATGCCGCGGTCCACCTTCCTGACGTGCTCTTTCGCTGACATCCCCGAGTCTTATTGCGAGTCAATTCCGGTAACACCGCGCTGTCGATATGCGTGACCGTTTCCGGACCGAATCTCGACGCCGTTGCGTGTGCGTGATAACCGGATCTCCGGGGCCCGGAAAGAATTGCGCGCCCATGTGGCCGCGGCCTGTCGGACGGCCCACGCCCAGGTGAACGCGGGTCGTCCGGGAAAAGGGCCGCTCAGGCGGGTTCGATCGGCAGTTCGCCCGCCGCCCGCGCCGTACGCAGGTCGGTCTTGAGGATCTTGCCGCCGGGGTTGCGGGGCAGCATCGGGAGGACGGCGATGCGGCGCGGGCGCTTGTAGCGGGCCAGCCGGTCCAGGCACCACGCCTCGATGTCCGCCGGGGTGGGCGGGTCGTCGGCGTCGCGCGGCGCGAGCACCGCCAGCGGCGTCTCGCCCCACTTCTCGTCCGGCATGCCGATCAGCGCGACCTCGCCGACCTTCGGATGCGCGGCGAGGACGTCCTCCACCTCGGCGCAGTAGATGTTCTCGCCGCCGGAGATGATCATGTCCTTCTTGCGGTCGACGACGTAGTAGTAGCCGTCCTCGTCCTCGCGTACGAGATCGCCGGAGTGGAACCAGCCGCCGCGGAACGCCTCGGCGGTGGCCTCCGGCTTGTTCCAGTACTCGCGCATCACGGTCGGGCCCCGGTAGACGATCTCGCCGACCTCGCCGCGCGGCACGTCGGACATGTCGTCGTCGACCACCCGCGCCTCGACGTTCAGCATGGGCGTGCCGACCGAGCCGATCTTGCGGATGGAGTCCTCGCCGCGCAGCACGCACGTCACCGGCGAGCACTCCGTCTGGCCGAACGCCGTCGCCACCTCGGCCTGCGGGAACATGTCGATCATCGTGCGCAGCAGCGTCGTCGGGGCGGGCGCCGCGCCCCACGACAGGCGGTGCAGCGCGGACAGGTCGCGCGCGGCGATGTCCGGTACGGACACGATCGCCTGCCACTGCGCCGGCACCAGGAACACGCTCGACACCCGCTCGCGCTCCATGAGCCCGACCGTCTCGGCCGGGTCGAACCGGCCGGACGGCAGCAGCACCGTACGGCCGCCGTTCAGCAGCGTGGGCAGCATTCCGGACAGGCCGGCGATGTGGAACAGCGGCGCGGCGGCGAGCCACACCTGGTCATCCGGCTGCACACCGTTGTGCACCATGCTGCTGAACGCGTGCATCAGCAGGTTGTGGTGGGTGAGCACGGCGCCCTTGGGGCGGCCGGTCGTGCCGGAGGTGTACATGATGAACGCGGCGTCGCCCTCTCCCCCACGGCCTGGACGGCCGTGGGAGGTGCCCCCATCATCACGCTCGGGGAACTCCGGCGGCGCTTCGGCGAGCGCCCGCTCGTAGTCCTCGCCGTCGTCCGCGGCCACCGGTCCGTCGGCGCCGAACACCAGGCTGGTGCGCACACCGCCGACCCGCGAGCGCGCCTTCGTCATGGTGGCGGCAAGCGGCGCGTGGACGACGACCGCGGCGGCGCCGCTGTCCGCGAGCATGTACGCGATCTCGTCGGCGACCAGCCGGAAGTTCAGCGGCACGCAGACGGCGCCGAGGCGGGTGGCGGCGATGAACGCCTCGATGACCTCCAGGGCGTTCAGCCCCAGCACGGCGATCCGCTCCCCGGGCGCCACGCCCCGGTCGCGCAGCGCGCCGGCCAGCCGCGACACCCGGTCGTCCATCTGCCGGTACGTCAGGCTCACGTCGTCGAAGGTGAACGCGACGGCGTCGGGGATCTTGCGGGCGTGCCGGGCGAGCTGGTCGCCCATGGTCATGCCGCGCCCCATCAGCCGGGGGACGGCGGTGCTGCGGTGGCCCTCGCTCGACATGGCGACATGGTGGCGGCTCGCCGCGAGGTAAGTCAATGCTGACTAGGTCGCGCGCCTGACCAGTGGCAGGAAGACGTCGTCCGCGATGCTGGTGAGCACGCCGGCTGGCACGGGCGCTCGGCCCATCAGCATCTCGTGCCGCAAGAGGTCCATGGGCAGCGAGACGACGCGGTCGGGCAGCGCGTCCGCGTCCACCTCGCCGCGCTCCGCGGCGCGCCGCAGGACGGCGGCCATGACGTCGCGCATCTGCGTGAAGAACGCGGGGTCGAGCTCGGGGAGGTCGGCCATCAGCCCGCGGATGGTGGCCGTGCCGAGCTCCTGCTGGCGCCGGGCGCCGTGGCGGAGCACGGTGAGGACGTCGCGGCGCAGGTCGCCGGTGTCCGGCACGTCCTGGACGATCGACCCGCTGTGGTGGCGCATCGCCGCGATCACCAGCTCGGCCCGGTTGGCCCACCTGCGGTACAGCACCTGCTTGCCGGTCTTGGCGCGCGCGGCGACGTTCTCCATGGTCAGCCGGGCGTAGCCGGTCTCGGCGAGCTCCGCCCACGCGGCGTCGAGGATCGTCGCCTCGAGCTCCGCGCCGCGCCGCCGCGTCCCGGTCACCCGCCCACCTCCAGAAGAGACCTTGCGTCTCTTACGCGGCCAGTCTAGCGTGATGGCTTAGAGACGATACGTCTCTTATCGAGAGGGTGATCATGGCGAAGGAACGACTGGACCCCGGACTGCTCAAGCTCGCCGGGATCCTGGTGCTCGGCGCGATGGCGCCGCTGCTCGACAGCACGATCGTCAACGTGGCGATCCGTACGCTCGGCCACGACCTGCGCGTGCCCGTGGCGTCCGTGCAGTGGGTGAGCACCGGCTACCTGCTGGCGCTCGCCATCGCCGTACCGGTCGCCGGGTGGACCGCCGAGCGGTACGGCGCGCGGCGCATGTGGCTCGCCGCGCTCGGGCTGTTCCTCGCCGGATCGGTGCTCAGCGGGCTGGCCTGGAACATCGGCGCGCTCGTCGCGTTCCGCGCGGTGCAGGGGTTCGGCGGCGGGCTGATGCTGCCGATCCTCCAGACCGTGCTCATGCGCGCGGCGGGCGGGCGCGGGCTGGGGCGGCTGATGGCGGTGGTCACGCTGCCCGCGCTGGTCGCCCCGATCTTCGGACCGGTCGTCGGCGGGCTGATCGTCGGCCATCTGAGCTGGCGGTGGATCTTCTACGTCAACGTGCCGGTCTGCCTCGCGGCCATCGCGCTGGCCTGGCGCGCGCTGCCGGCCGACCGCCCCGGCTCGCGGCCGCGGCTCGACGCGACCGGCCTCGCGCTGCTGTCGCCCGGCGTGGCCGCGCTGGTGTACGGGCTGTCCCGCGTCGGCGACCTCGGCGGGTTCGGCCACGTCCAGGTGCTCGCGCCGCTGGTCGGCGGCGCGCTGCTGGTGGCCGCGTTCGCGGTGCACGCCGTACGGGACGCCGAGCCGCTGATCGACCTGCGGTTGTTCGCCGACCGCGGGTTCGCCGCGGCCACCGCGTCGCTGGCGCTGTCCGGGCTGGCCATGTTCTCGTCCATGCTGCTGCTCCCGCTGTACTACCAGCAGGTGCGCGGCGCGTCGGTGATCATGGCCGGGCTGCTGCTCGTGCCGCAGGGCGTCGGCAGCCTGCTGGCCCGGGGCGCGGGCGCGCTCACCGACCGCATCGGGCCGCGTCCGGTGCTGCTCGCGGCCATCGCGGCCACCGTGGCCGGCACCGTGCCGTTCGCGATGGCCGACCGGGCCGGCGGCGGGCTGCTCGCCGCCGCGCTCGTGGTCCGCGGCCTCGGGCTGAGCGCGGCGAACATGGCCGTGATGGTCGGCGCGTTCCAGGGCCTGGACCGGGCGCGCCTGCCGCACGCCAGCGGCATCACCCGCATCGCCCAGCAGCTCGGCGGCTCCTTCGGCACGGCGATCCTCGCCGTCGTCCTCCAGCGCCAGCTCACCGCCCACCCGTCCGCGCCGGCCACCGCGTACGCGCACACGTTCGCCCTGTCGGTGGCGCTCACCGTACTGGCGGTCGTCCCGGCCCTGCTCATGCCCGCCGGTTTCCGTACCGGAAAATCGACTGCTGCCAAAACGGAAACCCGCGCATAGTCACGGTGCGGGTCGACGCCGGATACGTCGCGCAGCGCCGCGCGGTGCGCGATACCCGCCGACGCCGGTCAGCCGCCCGGCGCCACGTAGTCGGCCATGTTCCTGCCCGCGGGCAGCGCGCCCGCGGCGATCCACGTCTTGTACGTCGTCTGCAGCTCGGCGGCCAGCTTCCCGTCCAGCGGCACCCTGCGGTACGCGGCCTGGTCGGGGCGCACCTGCGCGGCGATGTTCTCCGGCTGCTTCGCGAACCCGGCGTACCACCGGTCGAAGTCCTGCGGCTTGTCGCGTGCCCAGGTGAAGCCCTTGGTCACGCGGTCGGAGAAGTCGGCGATGGCGCGCTTCTTCTTCGGGTCCGCGTAGGCCGTGCGCGTCGCGCTGAGCACGTTCAGGCCCGAGTTGATGCCCTTGCCGGAGATCAGCACGCGGGCGCCGGCGCCGCGGGCGCGCGCGGAGAAGATGCCCCACGTGGCCCAGGCGTCGATGCCGCCGTTGGTGAAGGCCGCGTTCGCGTCCGGCGGGTTCAGGAAGTTCAGCTTCACGTCCGACGGCTTCAGCCCGGCCTTCTTCAGTACGCCGAGCGTCAGGTAGTGCGCGACGCTGCCCTTGGTGCTCGGCGAGATCCGCTTGCCCCTGAGGTCGGCGAGCTTGTGGATGGGGCTGTCCTTCGGCACGAGCAGGTAGTTGCCGACGCCGCCGTTCTTCCAGGCCGCGACGACCTCGATGCGCGAGCCGCCGACGATCGCGGTGACCGTCGGCGAGTCGGCGGCGGCGCCCACGTCGATGGCGCCCGCGCGCAGCGCCTCGTGCAGGTTGACCGCGGCCGGGAACGTCGACCACTGGATCCGGTACGGCAGGCCCTTCAGCAGCCCGGCGGCGGTCAGCCTCGACCGGGTCTCCCCGGTCTGGTCGCCGACCCGCAGCGTGACCTGGCTGAGGTCGCCGTGCCCGGTGGCCTCGGTGGTGTTGGCGTCCGTACCGCACGCGGCGAGCGCGCCCGCGGCGACTACGGCGAGGGCGACCGCGGTGGCGAGGCGGTTCACCGCGCGGCCGTAGCGGCGGCGGCGCGTTCGCGCCGTGCGACCTCGTCCCGTACGAGGGGCAGCAGGTGGCGGCCCCAGTCGACGACGTCCTCCAGGGGCTCGAAGCCGCGGATGAGGATCGTGGTGACGCCGATGTCGATGT
Source organism: Streptosporangiaceae bacterium (assembly GCA_036502625.1). Lineage (GTDB taxonomy): Bacteria > Actinomycetota > Actinomycetes > Streptosporangiales > Streptosporangiaceae > DASXYG01. Next base: position 235,522 of record DASXYG010000095.1, on the reverse strand, counting down.
AGTCGAGGATCGCCGCGGCCACCGTCTCCGGGCTGCCCACCAGGGCCGTGGAGTTCCCGGCCGCGCCGGTCGCGGCCGCGGTGGCCGTCCACAGGGCGCGGTCGTGGCGTTCGCCCGCGGCGGCGGCGTCCAGCAGGCGGCGGGCGCCCACACCGCGTTCGGTGTCGGGGATGTACGGCCGGCCGACCGGACGCCCGGCGCCCGCGCCGCCGCCCTTGATGGTGGCGAGGATGGCGTGCGCGCGGTCCCAGGCCTGCTCGTCCGTGGGCGCGATGATCGGCCGGAACGACACCGAGATGCGCACGTCGTCCGGGTCGCGGCCGTGCACCGCCGCGGACGCGCGCACGGCGGCGATCTGGTCGGCGGTCTCGCGCAGCGGCTCGCCCCACAGCGCGTACACGTCGGCGTGCCGGCCGCCCACGCGGTACGCGTCAGCGGAGGAGCCGCCGAAGTAGATCGGCACCCGCCCGCCCACCGGCCGCACCGCCGAGTAGGCGCCCTCGAACCGGTAGAACTCGCCGCGGTGGTCGAACGGCTCGTCGGCCGCCCAGACGCGGGTGAGGACGTCCAGGTACTCGTCCGTACGGCGGTAGCGGCCCGGCTTGTCGACGTGGTCGCCGTCGCGGGCCTGCTCGGTGGCGCTGGCGCCGGAGATGACGTGCAGCGCGAGCCGCCCGCCGGTGAACCGGTCGAGCGTGGCCAGCTTCCGCGCGGCCAGCGTCGGCGCGACGAACCCGGGCCGGTGCGCGAGGAGGAAGCCGAGCCTGCCGGTGTGCGCGGCCGCGTGGTAGGCGACGCCGAAGCCGTCCGCGTCCCACGAGTGGTAGCCGATCAGCACCCGGTCGAACCCCGCCTCCTCGTGCGCGACGGCGAACCGGGTGGTGAAGTCGGGATCGATCGGCGGACCCTGCGACGGCCGGATCTCCGAACCGTCGGCCGTACGGATCATGCCGACGAACTCGACGCCCCCTCTGGGGGCGCCCCTTCTCTCGTTCGCGTCTCGGTTCTCCGCCATCCCGTTCCTCCCAGCCCGTCCGGTTCGCCGCTTGCGACGGTAGGCAGGGGAGGGATCAATAGTCAACTGAAATGGTAGGAATTATGGGTTTTGGGATGTGGGTCACGGCGCGTCCGGTGTCCCGGCGAGCTTGGCGAGGAGGGCGTGGAGGCGCGTGCGCTCCGCCGGGGTGAGGCGGCGGAGGAGCTCGGCGTTCAGCGTCTCCGCGTGGTCGGCGGTGGCGCGGAGGGTGCGGGAGCCGGCGGGGGTCAGCCGTACGAGGCGCCGGCGGCGGTCGGCGGGGTCGGGCGCGCGGGTGACCAGGCCGCGGCGCTCCAGGCGCAGGAGCATGGCCGCGAGGGTGGCGTGGTCGGTGGCGGCCGCGGCGGCGACCGCCGACTGCTCCGCGCCGGGGTGGGCGGCGATGACCCGCAGCACGGCGTACTGCGCCCGGGTGAGCTCGGGGAGGCGCTCCTGCCAGCGCGCGCCGTGCTCCTGCATGATCAGGCGCATCAGGTAGAACGCGGGCCAGTCGGGGCCCGTCCCTGTGCCCATCGGCGCTCCCGGGGTCGGCGTAGCATGTCGTACACGAATCATACGTGCACGAACTAACTGGAGGCGGTCGTGAGCGCCGATGCCGTACGCGAGGGGGTGCCGGGGATGCGCGACATCGCCCGCGCCCACCGCGAGCACGAGCGGTTCCACTCGATGGCCAAGCTGGAGGAGGCCGCCGGGCTGCGGCGCGACTCCAACGCGCTGAAGATCCTCGCCGACCGCTGGGCGGACCCCGACGCCGCGCGTGCGGAGGCGGCGGACCCCGCGCACGGCGCCGTCGGCTGCCCGGACCTCAACGTGCTCGCGTCCGTCGCGGCCACGGGCGTGCTGTTCATGGAGGGCGGGTCGGAACCGGCCGAGCTCACCGCGATGAAGGGCAGGCTCGGCGACGCCGCGGCCCGCTACCGGCGGATCTCGGAGTGGCTCGGCCGGGAGATGGGGCAGGAGTGGCCGCGGCTCGCGCCGCTGCTGACGCCCGCGCTGATCGCCTCGGCGCGCCCCCGCTTCATGGCGCTGACCCGGACGACCGCCGCAGGAAACGCGTACGCCCTCGCGGCCCGCCTCCTGACCGCCGCCGCCGAGACCCTGGGCAACCAGGACCTCACCCCGTCAGGCATCCGCGCCGCCCCCGCCGTAGCGTCCGAGATGCTACGCACCGCATCCTGGCTCATCGACACGGCCGCCGCCACAATCGCGGAATCAGCCGCCCGCCTATCCCTCTCCGACCCAGACTGGACAACCTTCCTCACCCCATAACGACCACCCACCCCACCCACCCCACCCACCCCCGGCCCCGTCCCACCCCGCCCCGCACCCCGCCCGGCCCGGCCTCGCCCCCCGCCCGGCTCCATCCCGCCTCCGCGCCCCGTCCCCTCCCCGCCCACCGCGTCTCCGCCCGCGCCCCGCCTCTGCTCTGCATCGCGCCTGCACCCCTCCGTCCTCGGGCGTTCGTTCTCCGGCGAACTGAGTGCTTCTGTTTTCGAAGCGGGCGTGTTAGCGTCCGTGGCATGCCTCCACGCATCGCGCCCGTTGAGGCGCCGTACGACGCCGAGACCGCCGCCGCGCTGGACGAGCTCGGACCGCCCCTCGCGCTGTTCCGGGTCTTCGCGCGGCGGCCGGAGCGGGCGCGGGGCATCCATGGCTGGGGGAGCTACTACCTGTCCCGGCGGACCGCGCTGTCCCTGCGCCACCGCGAGCTCGTCATCGACCGCACAACCGCACGCCGCGGCGCCGAGTACGAATGGGGCGTCCACACCGCCGTCTTCGCCGAGAAGGCCGGCCTCGACGCCGACCAGGTCCGCTCCATCACGACCGGTTCCCCGGACGACCCCTGCTGGACCGACCCGGCCGACCGCGCCGTCCTCCACGCCGTGGACACCCTGTGCGACACGAGTGACCTCCCGGACGGCCACTGGCGCGACCTGGTCGCCGCGGTCGGCGAGGAGGGCGCCGTCGACCTCCTCCTGGTCTGCGGCTGGTACCACGCCATCGCGTTCGTCGCCCGCGCCCTCCGCCTGCCCCCCGAACCCGGCACCCCGGCCTTCGCCGACTACACCTGAGCCGGGCCGCCGAGCCGGTTCAGCGTCTCGGTGGCCTCGGTGACGATCCGGTCGATCAGGTCGGCCACCGGGGGCAGGTCGGTGATCGCGCCCGCGACCTGGCCGGACGGCAGCACGCCCGCGTCCGTACGGCCGTCCACCAGCCCGGCCCTGATCAGCAGCGGCACGTTGACCGCGTTGACGACCTCGGACCAGGACGCGCCCGCCCGCCGCATCGCCACCCCCTCGCGCACGGATTTCGGCAGCGACTGCCCGGTCAGCTCCCGGCTGCGGACGGCCGCGCCGAGCAGCCGTACGCCCCGCCGCAGCGGCGACCGCCGCGCCAGGCCGGCCACGAACGGCGTGGCGATCACCCGCTGCGGGCGGCCGTCCACCGCCTTGGTCACCACCGTCCCGCCCACGTCGGCGTCCAGGTACCGCCGCTTCGTCGCCGCCGGCACCCGGCTCTCCTCGGTGAGCAGGAAGCGGGTGCCCATCGCCACGCCGTCGGCGCCGTACGCGAGCGCCGCCACCAGGCCGCGCCCGTCGTGGAATCCGCCCGCCGCCAGCACCGGCACCTCCGCGCCGACCGCGTCCACGACCTGCGCGACCAGCAGCGACGTCGGCACGGTGCCGGTGTGGCCGCCGCCCTCGCCGCCCTGCGCGATCACCGCGTCGACCCCGAGCGCGACCACCTTCTCCGCATGCCGCACCCGTCCCACCGTGACCAGGCACGTCACCCCCGCGTCGTGCAGCAGCGCCACGGTCCTCGCCGTCGGCGCGCCCGCGAACGACACGGCACGTACGCCCTCGCGGGCCAGCGCGCGCACCCGCCGGTCGAGATCCGGCTGGTCGGGGCGGAGGTTCACGCCGAACGGCGCGTCCGTACGCGCGCGCAGCTCCCGTACGGCGGCCAGCATCGCGGCGTCGCCCATCGTGACGGCGGCGAGGATGCCGAACCCGCCCGCCGCGGCCGTCGCCGCCGTGAGGTGGACCCCGGACACCCAGCCCATGCCGGTCTGCACGATCGGGTAGCGCACCCCGAGCAGCCCGCACGCCCGCGTGGCCAGCGCCGGATGCGGTTCGGCGGTCACCCCGGCACCTCGCGTCCGCGCAGGTCCGCGGGGTCGAGCCGGTCGAGGGCGGCCAGCTCGCCCGCGGTGGGCGGCCGCGTTTCCGGAACGTCCGCGCCGATGGCCAGCTCGAACCCGGTCGCGGCCACCACGTCGCCGACGCGTACGCCCGGGTGCACGGACCGCAGCCGCATCCGCCGGTCCGCGGTGGCGAAGTCGAGCACCGCGAGGTCCGTGACCACCGCGCGCAGGTCGTGGAACCGCGCGGCGACCGGCCCCAGCTCGGCGGCCCGGTCGTAGCCGATGCCGCACACGACGTCGACGCGCTCGACGAACACCCGCGGCGTGTGCCGGGCGATCCAGTACGACGTGGGGTTGTTGATCGTGTTGCCCGGGGCGCCGCGGAACCCGATGAGCTGCACCTTCGGGCGTACGGGATCGCCGATGGCCGCGAGGTTCTGGTTGCCGTGGCGGTCGATCTGGCTCGCGCCCATCATCACGTGCCGCCGCCCGTTCCACAGCACGTCGAACATCCGCCGGTACGGGTTCCACCCCTCCACGTACGCGGGCGCGGCGCCGTACGCGGGGGTGTCGCCGGCCAGCATCGCCGCGCCGTCGGTGATCACCAGGCGCGGTTCGTACAGCTCGCGGGCCAGCCGCGCGCCGATCACCGGGAGCGTGCCGATGGGGTTGGCCAGGATCTCCCCGTCGTGCCGGAAGCAGTCGGCGATCGCGGCCGCGCACACGTCGGCGCGGCGCACCGCGGTCATCGGGCCTCCTCGGCGTAGACGCGCCAGCCGTCCGGCTCCTTCGCCGCGGCGGCGTACGCGGCCACGGCCCGTTCGTCGGCGGGGTAGTCAGGGGCGCAGGACGTCGGGTGCGCGCCACGCGGCGCCTCGACCACGCCGTCGACCATCAGCCGGTTGACCCGCAGCTCCTGCACGGGCCCGGCGGCGGCCAGCTCCGCGGTCGGCACGACCCGCTCGCAGGAGACGTAGCGGTCGCGCGCGGCCTGCAGGAACAGGTCGTCGAAGTACGGGTCGGGGCCCGAGATGCGGCCGTTGCCGCCCGCGTCGGCCAGGTTCACGTGGACGAGCGCGGCGTCCAGCGTCAGCGCGGGCACCGCGATCAGCTCCTCGCCCGTGCCGTCCGGGCCCGGGTACGGGGAGCGCACGGTGCGCAGGCCCGGGTCGAGGCGCGGCAGGTCGGAGCCGAGGCCCGCGCGGGTGGGCAGGAACGGCACCCGCCACGCCGCCGCCTGGAGGCCGAGCAGCATCATGCCCTCGTCCATCTCGCGCGCGGCGACCGTGCCGGACTCGCGGGCGCGACGGAAGTGCGGTTCGAGGGCGATGGCGTCGAGCGACACGAACGCGAACACGACCTCGCGCACCTTGCCGGCCGCGCAGAGCAGGCCGACGTCCGGTCCGCCGTACGCGACCACGGTGAGGTCCGTGAGGGCGGACCGGCAGATCGCGCGGACCAGCGACATGGGCTTGCGGCGCGCGCCCCAGCCGCCGATGCCGAGCGTCATGCCGTCGGACAGGCGGGCGACGACGTCCGCCTCGGTCATCCGCTTGCCGCCCGTGGCCGTCATCGGTGCTCCGTGCCGCGGTCCTCGACGAAGGCGGACCGGGCCTCGCCGGACACGCCGGAGAGGTTGAGCTCGAAGGTGAAGCCCTGTTCGTAGCGGTAGCTGCGGTGCACGTCCTGCGGGTCGATGCCGTTCAGCGCCTGCTTGGCCGCGCGGATCACCCGGGGGTTCTTGGCCGCGATGGCGCGGGCCACCTCGAACGCGGTCGTACGCAGCTCGCCGGGCGGGGTGACGGTGAGGACGGAGCCCCAGGCGTGCAGCTCATGCGCGGTCGCGGTGGCCGCGGTGTAGACCATGGCGCGCATCTTGTGCTGCGGGACGAGGCGGGCCAGGTGGGTGGCCGCGCCGAGCGCGCCGCGGTCCACCTCGGGCAGGCCGAACACCGCGTCGTCGGCGGCCACGATGACGTCGGCGTTCCCGGCCAGGCCGACGCCGCCGCCCAGGCAGAAGCCGTGGACGGCCGCGACCACCGGGACCCGGCACTCGTACACGGCGGCGAACGCGGCGAAGCAGCCGTGGTTCGCGCCGATCAACGCCTCGTAGCCGGGGTCGGCGGCCATCTCCTTGATGTCCACGCCGGCGTTGAAGCCGCGGCCCTCGGCGCGCAGCACCACCGCGCGTACGGCGGGGTCGTCGCCCAGCGTGCACAGCGTACGGGCGAGGTCGAACCAGCCCGCGACCGGTAGCGCGTTGACCGGCGGACGGTCGATGACGACCTCGGCGATGCCGTGGTCCGCGCCGTCGCCGTGCAGGGCCCACGCGATGGCGCCACTCGATGTCCGCTCCACGTGAGCTCCTCGGTCTATTTTCTATAAGATAAAATTCTTGTGGTGTTTCGTCCATCCCCGGGTTCGGAGGTGTCCGAGGTGCGGCTCCGCCAACCACGGCTGGCCGAGATGGTCGCGTCGATCCTCCGCGACCGCATCCTGCGGGGCGAGCTGAAGGACGGCGACGCGCTGCCCAACCAGGACGAACTGCTGCACGAGTTCCAGGTCAGCAAGCCGTCGCTGCGTGAGGCGCTCGGCATCCTCGAGGCCGAGGGGCTGGTCACCGTCCAGCGCGGCAACCGCGGCGGCGCCCTCGTCCACGTGCCCACCGCGGCCGGGGCGGCGTACATGATCGGGTTGGTCATGCAGTACCGCCAGGTGCCGTACGACGACGTCGCCGAGGCCCTGAAACGCCTCGAACCCGTCTGCGTCGCCCTGTGCGCCACGCGGGAGGACCGGAAGAAGACCGTCCTTCCCCAGCTCAACCTCATCCACGAGCAGACCCTCGCCGCGGTCGACGACGAGGTCGAGTTCACCCGCGTGACCCGCGCCTTCCACCAGGAACTCGTGAACCTCTGCGGCAACCAGACCCTCATCCTGATCACCGGCACCCTGGAATCCCTGTGGTCCACCCGGGAACAGGCATGGGCCGCCACCGCCACCGAGTCCGGCGCCTTCCCCGAGGTCAAACACCGCGAGACAGGCATCAAGGCCCACGCCAGAATCATGCGCCTGATATCCGACGGCGACCCCGAATCCCTAGAGCAGTTCGCCCGCTCCCATTTGGAAAACACCCTCCACCACGGAACAACCCCAAGGCCAGTAGAGGTAGCCCCACCCCCCAGACCCCACACCACCCCCCTTTCTCTCTAAACCCGCACCCTGCTCCCGCGCCCGCCCCGCGCCCCGCACCCCTTGCGCCACGTACCTCCCCCGCGGGCCTCGTAGCCCCGCGCTCCGCGCCCCGTGCCCCGTAACCCTTTTGCGCCATGTACCTCCCCCGCGGGCCTCGCAGCCCCGCGCTCCGCGCCCGCCTTGCGCCCCCCGCACCCAGGCCCCGCGCCTCGCGCCCGCACCCCGCGCTCTGCCCCGCTCCGCCCCGCGCCCCGCGCCGCCCCGCGCCGGAGAGCGCGGGGGTTGTGTCGTGGCCGGGGCTCGCGGTGGGCAGGGGGTGTGGGCGCGTGGAAAGGCCGCGCTGCGCGCGACTGATTGCCTGCGACCTTGGCTGCGCGGTCTCTTGGTTGGGCCGCGGGGCTTCGCCTCTGGCCGGGGGGATTTCGGGGGTGCGGTGGCTCCCGTCCCGGATCCGTCGGCGGCGGGCACCAGGCGCGTTGCCTGGCTGCGAAGTGCGCCGGGTTGGGGGTACGGGGCCTCCCACTCCCTAGCCCGAGCGGTTTCCGGTGACGGCTCGCGTTTCGGCTGGGGAGCGCGGGGTCGTGTTGTGGCCGCGGGTTGCGGTGGGTGGGGGTGTGGCGGTGGATAAAGGCCGCGCTGCGCGCGACTGATTGCCTGCGACCTTGGGTGTGCGGTCTCGTGGTTGGGCCGCAGGGCTTCGCCTCTGGCTGGGGGGGTCGGGGGTCTTGGGTGGGGGGCTTCGGCTCCAGGGACCGGTTCGGCTCCGGGGGCAGGCTCGCGGCTTGCGGGGGACGCCGGGCTTGGAGGCGTGGCGGGATGGGCTCGTGGGGTCTCCCTGAACCCGGTGGCTCTGGGTGATGGTTCTGGCCGGGGGCCGCGTGGTCGGGGTTGTGTCGTGGCCGGGGCTTGCGGTGGGCAGGGGGTGTGGGGCGTCTGGAAAAGGCCGCGCTGCGCGCGACTGATTTCCTGCGACCTTGGGTGCGCGGTCTCGTGGTTGGGGCGCAGGGCTTCGCCTCTGGCCGGGGGGATTACGGGGGTCTCGGGTGCGGGGGCTCTCGCCTCAGACGCCGCTCGGGCTCCGGGGGGCGATCTTGCGGGATAGCGGGGGGACTGGTTGGCGGGGTGTCCGGGGTCCGGCGCGGCCTGGGCTCGCGGCGAGCTTGGTGTCGAGCCGCGTGAACGGCTACGCGGGGCGGGGTGGGCCGTACTCGATGCGGCGGAGGATCGGCTCCAGGCGGTCGATGGTCTCGTCGAAGGGCATTTGTTCGTCCCACCAGGTGGCGCCGGCCTCGGCCAGGGGGGCTACCAGGGCGGCGGCGGCCGGGGTCGGCGGTGTGGTGCCGCCGATCACGACGTCGTACGGACGGTCGGTCAGACCCGCCTCCGCGCGGTGCGCCGACACGTATTCCACCAGGCGGCGTACCTCGGAGGCCGGTGGCACCTGGCCTCCGTCGGCGCCGGCGATCAGCGGGATCACCCCGTCCCAGCGGGCCGCGCGGCGCATCGGGGGCTTGTTCGGCCAGCGGCCCGCCACCCAGACCGGGATGCGCGGGCGCTGCACCGGCGTGGGCAGGCAGAGCACGTCGTCGAGCGTGACGTACGCGCCGTGGTAGCTCACCGGCTCGCCCGACCACAGCAGCGTCAGCGCGTCGAGGCCCTCGTCGAGGGCGGCGGCGATCCGCTTGGCGTCGGTCGTCTCGCCGAACCGGCCGTACTCGTCGGCGATGGGCGCGCCGAGGCCCACGCCGCAGACCATCCGGCCGCCGGTGAGCCGGTCCAGGGTCGTCAGCTCCCTGGCCAGCTTGATCGGCCGGCGCCGCGCGACCGGCGTGACCATCGCCCCCAGCCGGATGCGCTCCGTGGCCAGCGCGGCGGCGGTCAGCAGCACCCACGGATCGGCGATCTCGCGCGCCCGCGCCCGCTCGTGCAGCACGTGGTCCCACACCCACAGGCCGTCCCACCCGGCCTGTTCCGCCGTACGGGCGAGGTCCGCGACGACGCGCGGATCCTGGAAGTCGCCGAAGTTGGGCACGTTCACCGAGTAGCGCATCCCGCCATCCTGCCAACGCGGCCGGACATCGCGGCGCGGCCGGGCCGTACGGCGGCGGACTCACGGGAACATTCGTCCAAGACCGGCGGCCGCCCGTCACGCATAGTCGCCGCATGACCGAGTTCGAGGCTGGGCGCGCGTACGGGATGCACGTGGTGCACGACGGCCCGCGGGAGGCGCCGCCGCTGTTGCTCATCCACGGGTCGGGGGCCTCCGGCGGCACCTGGGGCCCGATGGTCCCGGCGCTCGCCGCCCGCCACCACGTCATCAGGGTCGACCTCCCGGGCTGCGGCCAGTCGCCGCCCGCCCCGACGTACGACGTGCCCGACCAGGCGGGACGCGTGGCCGCGCTGCTCGACGGGCTCGTCCTGCGGCGCGTCGCGGTGGCCGGGCACTCCAGCGGCTGCTACGTCGCCACCGCGCTCGCCGAGCGACGCCCCGACCTCGCGGGCCCGCTCGTCCTGATCAGCGCCGGTCCGCGCCTCGACGCGCTGCTGCCGCAGCCGGTCCTCATCCGGATCCTGCTGGCGCCGCCGCTCGGCCCGCTCCTGTGGCTGCGGCGCTCCGACGCGATGATCCGCGGCGGGTTCGGCGCGACGGCCGCCCACCCGGTGGACATCCCGGACGAGTTGGTCGCCGGTGTCCGCGCCATCACGTACCGCACGATGCGGACGGTGCTGCGCCGCAACACCGCGTACATCGCCGAGCGGAGCATCCCGGATCGTCTGGCCGCCCTCGACGTCCCCGTACTGGTGGTCTTCGGCGCGGCCGACCGCCGCTGGGAGCCGTCGTCGGCACACCAGTACGACGCGGTGCCGAACGCCCGGGTCGAGGTGCTCCCGGACGTCGGCCACCTCCCCATACTCGAAGCCCCCGGGACCACGGCGAAGCTCCTGCTCGACTTCACGACGGCGAGCCGCTGACGGCATTGCCCTGCGGCCGGGAACCGGAAGATGGTTATCTTCTAGAAGAAAGAGGGCGGTTCGCTGGCGGGTGCGGTCGCGCCGGTGGCCCGTACGAGGGAGGTGGGCCGGTGGGCCTGCTCGACGACCGGACGGTCCTGGTCACGGCGGCGGCCGGGGCCGGGATCGGGTACGCCACGGCCAAGCGGTGCGCCGAGGAGGGCGCGCGGGTCGTGATCAGCGACGTTCACGAGCGGCGGCTCGGGGAGGCGGCGGGGCGGCTCGCCGAGGAGACAGGCGCCCGGCCGGTGGCCGCCATCCCCTGCGACGTACGCGACACCGGGCAGGTGGACGCGCTGGTGCGGGCCGCGGAGGAGGCGTCCGGCGGTGTCGACGTCCTCGTGAACAACGCCGGCATGGGCGGCGACCAGGCCGTCGCCGAGATGACCGACGACGAGTGGGACCTCGTCATCGACGTCAGCCTGACCAGCGTGTTCCGCGTGACCCGGGCGATGCTGCGCGCCATGCTGCCGCGCCGCGCCGGCACGATCGTCAACATGGCCTCGGTCTCCGGCTGGCGCGCCCAGGAGCGGCAGGCGCACTACGCCGCCGCGAAGGCCGGGGTCATGGCGTTCACCCGCTGCGTGGCGATGGAGACCGCCCGGTCCGGAATACGCGTGAACGCGGTCGCGCCCAGCCTGGCGATGCACCCGTTCCTGGAGAGGACCGTCAGCCGCGAGCTCCTCGACGACCTGGCGGGCCGCGAGGCGTTCGGCCGCGGCGCGACCCCCGAGGAGGTCGCCAACGTCGTGGTGTTCCTGGCCAGCGGCATGTCGTCGTACATGACGGGCGAGGTCGTGTCGGTCAGCAGCCGGCACCCCTGAGCCGGACGGGGCGTGATGCCCGGCGGCGCTCGGGTATGACCGTACGGGCGGCGCCGCGGATCATGTCCACCGCCGCCGTACGGAGAACCGACCGGGGGGTCGACAGCGATGCGGTACGTGACCTTGAACAACGGCGTCAACATGCCCCAGCTCGGCTTCGGCGTCTGGCAGGTGCCGGACGACGAGGCGTACACCGCGGTCGCGCGGGCGCTGGACACCGGCTATCGCAGCGTCGACACCGCGGCCGCGTACGGGAACGAGGACGGCGTGGGCCGTGCCGTACGCGACTCCGGTGTGCCGCGCGACGACCTGTTCATCGCCACGAAGCTGTGGAACAGCGACCAGGGCTGGGACAAGACGATGCGGGCCTGCGTCGACAGTCTGGAACGGCTCGGCCTCGAATACGTCGACCTGTACCTCATGCACTGGCCGATGCCCGAGCGCGACCTGTACATCGAGACGTGGCGGGCCATGGAACGCCTCCACGAGGAGGGCCTGGCGCGCGCGATCGGCGTCTGCAACTTCCCCGCCGCGCATCTGGACCGGTTGGTCAAGGAGGCGCGCACGATCCCGGTGCTGAACCAGATCGAGCTGCACCCGTACCTCACGCAGGCCGAGATGCGCGCCGTCGACTCCGGCTACGGCATCGCCACCGAGGCGTGGAGCCCGCTCGGCCAGGGCAAGGGCCTGCTGTCCGACCCGGTCCTCGCGCACATCGCCGAGACGTACGGCAGGACGCCCGCCCAGGTGGTGCTCCGCTGGCACCTCCAGCTCGGCAACATCGTCATCCCGAAGTCGGTGACGCCGTCGCGCATCGAGGAGAACCTGGACGTCTTCGGGTTCAGCCTGGAGCGGGGCGACATGGACGCCATCAGCGCGCTCAACCGGAACGAGCGGTTCGGTCCCGACCCGGAGACGATGAACGCGCTCGGCTGACCCGGGCGCGTTGACCTTCAGGCAGGTCGAAGGGCCACAATCGCGGTCGTGGCGGAATCCGATGAGCTGAGCATCAGCGCGTTCGCGCGCCGCGTGGGGCTGACGCCGAGCGCGCTGCGCTTCTACGACGACTGCGGCGTGCTGCGTCCGCGCCGCGTCGACCCCGCGACCGGCTACCGGTACTACGCGGCCGGCCAGGAGCCGCGCGCCCGCCTGCTGGCCGGCCTCCGCCGCGCGGCGCTGCCGCTGCCGGAGGCCCGCGTCGTCCTCGACGCGCCGGGCCCGGAGGCGCGCGACATCCTGGAGTCCCACCTCGCCCGTACGAGCGCGACCGCCGCGGCCACCCGTACGGCGATCGAGAGGCTCCTCGGCGACCTCCCCGCGCCGCGGCCCCCGCGGATGAGACTGGACGGTCCAGAATTCGCCAGCGCCATCCGCCAGGTCGCCCCGGCCGCGCTGCACGGCGAGGGGCCGCCCGGGTCCGAGGTGCTGCGGGGCGTGCTCGTGGAGATCGCGGACGGCGAGGTGCGGGTGGTCGCGACTGACCGCTACCGGCTGTCCGTACGGGTGCTCCGCCCGTCCGCGACCACCGGGGGACCGGCGCGCATCGTCGTGCCCGTCCCGGACCTGCGGGAACTCGCCGCCTGGGCGGTACGGTCCGGCGAGATCGCGCTGGAGATCCCGGAGGGCGCGCTCGTTCTCGCGGACGGCGCGGAGGAGCGGCGGATCGCGGGCATCGCGGGCGCGTTCCCCGACTACACGATGGTGCTCGACGGCCTGGGCGCGCCGCGCACCCGGGTGATCACCGACCGTACGGCGCTCGGCGCGGCACTGGAGGCCCGCGCCGAAGCCGCGTACGCACGGCTCGGCGGCACACCGGACGAGCTGCGCATACGCGCGGACGGGCACCCCGACGCCGCGCTCCCCGCCGTCCAGACCGGCGCGCCGCTCGACATCGCCTTCGCCCCGGCCGTCCTCGCCGCCGCGCTGTCCGCGGGCGTGGGCCCGGACGTGCTCCTGGAGATCGCGTCTCCGGTGGGGCCCGTGGTCGTCCGCTCCGCCGACCAGGGCACGTTCACGACGCTCGCGATGCCGGTCCGCCCTCGGGACTGAGCCGTACGCGCAGGCCGGAGAGCCGGGCGAGCTCGTCCGCGGTCAGCCGCACGGCCAGCGCCGCGACGTTGTCCTCCAGGTAGCGGCGGCGCCGGGTGCCGGGGATCGGGACGAGGTCGCGGCCCTGGGCGTACACCCAGGCGAGCGCCACCTGGGCGGCGGTGGCGTCGTGGCGTTCGGCGATCTCGCGTACGGCGTCGGCGATGTGCGCGTTGGCCTCCAGAGCGGCGGGCTGGAAGGCCGGGATGGTGGCGCGGAAGCGGCCCACGTCGCTGCCGGGGCGCACCGAGCCGGCCAGGAAACCCCGGCCGAGCGGCGCGTACGGGACCACGCCGACGCCCAGGGCGCGCGCCGCGGGCAGCACGTCCGCCTCGATGCCGCGGCACCACAGGGAGTACTCCGACTGCACGGCCGCGATCGGGTGGACGGCGTGCGCGGCGCGCAGCTCGGCGGCGGTCACCATCGACAGGCCCAGGTGGCGCACCTTGCCGGCGCGTACGAGGTCCGCCATGGCGCCGACCGTCTCCTCGATCGGCACCTCCGGGTCGACGCGGTGCAGGTAGTAGAGGTCGATGCGGTCCGTGCCGAGGCGGCGCAGCGAGGCGTCGCAGGCGCGCCCGGCGTACGCGGGGGTGCCGCACAGGCCGCGCGCACCGGTCACCGGGTCGAACACGAAGCCGAACTTGCTGGCCAGCACGATCGCGTCCCGGTACGGGCGCACCGCCGCGCCGACCATCTCCTCGTTGCTGCCCGGCCGCGTGCTCGACCCGTACAGGTCGGCGGTGTCGAACAGGGTGACGCCCAGCTCGATCGCGCGGCGGATCACGGCGGCGGACTCGCGGTCGTCGGCCGGCCCGTACGAGCCGCCCATCCCCATGCAGCCGAGTCCCTGCCGCGACACGAGCGGGCCACCGGTGCCCAGCCGTACGGTCTCCGTGGTCATGCGTGCTCCTCCCGGTCGTGGTGGATGGCCACACCGGCGATGACCAGGGCGATCCCGGCCAGCTCGGCGGGCTCGGGCACCTGCCGCAGCACCAGCAGGCCGATGATCGTGGCGGTCGCCGGAAGCAGCGACAGCATCAGCGCGAACCCGGCGCGGGACAACCGGGCGAGCGCGAGCTGGTCGAGCACGTACGGCAGTACGGACGAGCACACGCCGACGGCGAGCCCCGCGCCGAGCAGCCGCGGCGTGTCGAACGCGGGCACGGCGTCGGCCAGCCCCAGCGGCGTGACCGCGACCGCCGCGACCAGCATCGAGAGGCCGAGCCTGTCGATGCCCGCGCCGCTGGACGCGATCCGCTTGCCGAGCACCACGTACAGCACGAACAGCGCGCAGTTCGCGAACGCCATGGCCATGCCGAACGGCTCCGCGGTCAGCCGTACGTCGGTCAGCAGCACCACCCCGGCGACGGCCAGCACGAGCGCCGCCAGGTTCCGCCCGCCCGTCACCCAACCACCACCCTGATCGTGCCGCTTCGCGGCGCAGTTTTTCCCCGGGCGCAGCCCGTACGCGGCGAGCGCGACCGGGCCGAGGAACTCGATCGCGCCCACGGTCGCCAGCGGCAACCGGGCGATGGCCAGGTAGAACACGGTGTTCATGACGGCGAGGACGACGCCGAGCCCGACGACCGTCCACCGTGCGGCGGCGGCCCCGGATGACCGCCAGGGCCGCCGCCAGCCTGCGAAGATCGCCGCCGCCGAGGCGATCCGCAGCCACGCGGCGCCCAGCGGCCCGACACTCGGGAAAAGCAGCACGGCGAACGCCGGGCCGAGGTAGTGGAAGACGGCGCTCCCGACGAAGTACGCCTGCGGGGGGACACGATTGGTTCGCACGGCCTAGAGTCTGCAATGTGACCGATGGCGGCACTATGGCGGACGAAAGGCGGCGAGGGCGAGATGTCATCCGTTCGGACGGCTAGGGCCGGTAATCGCTTTCAGAACTCCAACGACTTGCTCGACGAGGTCAACGTACGGCTGCTCGACGCGCTGCGCGACGACCCGCGGCTCAGCATGTCGGCGCTGGCCCGCCAGGTCGGCATGTCCGCCCCCGCGGTGACCGAGCGCGTCGCCCGCCTGGAGCGCGCCGGCGTCATCCGCGGCTACCGCCTCGACATCGACCCCGCCGCGGCCGGCCTCCCGGTAGCCGCCTGGGTCCGCGTCCGCCCCGCCCCCGGCCAGCTCCCCAAGCTCACCGCCCTGGCCGCCAAGACCGACGCGGTAGTCGAATGCCACCGCATCACGGGCGAGGACTGCTTCTTGATGAAGGTCCACGTCCCGACCATCGAGGACCTCGAGTCCGTCCTCGACGGCTTCCTCCCGTACGGCCAGACCACCAGCTCCATCATCGTCTCCACCCCGGTCCCGCCCCGCCCGGTCAGGCCGGGTCACTGACCGGTGCGGGACGTGGTCCAGGCGGTGAGGGCGGCGCAGAGGACGGCGAAGAGGCGGTTGGCGAGGGTTTCCACCGGGAGGGAGAGGGTGGCTCGGAGGTCGAGGATGTCGCGGGGGTCGTACAGGGCGTTCCAGAAGTGGATGGCCTCGTCGCCGGGGTCGGGGATGCCGAGGGCGCGGCAGGCCTCGGACAGCGGGCGGCGCATGGCGGCGGCCTGGGAGGCGATGTCGGGGGACTCGGCGCGGAGGCGGGCCAGGTAGCCCTGGCGGGAGCGGACCTGGGCCATCGCGTGGCCGTGGTCGTCGACGAGCTCGACCCAGCGTTGGCACACCGCCGCGAGGAGGTCGGTGCCCTCGGCCTGGCAGGTGTCGCTGAACGCCATCAGCTCGCGGTTGACCTCGATGCGGAACGCCGTTACGAGGCCGTCGACCGAGCCGAAGTAGCGGTACGCGGTCGCCGGGGCGACGTTCGCCTCCTTCGCGATCTGGGTCAGCGTCACGGGTTCGTCGGAGGTGGCGAACAGCTCCTCGGCGACCGCCAGCAGCGCGCGGTAGTTGCGCTCCGTGTCGCTGCGCATCAGTCGCCTCCTGCCTCGGGTCGGCGGGTCATGGGGTGAAGACGGTGGCGAGGCGGTGGACGCCGCGTTCGATGGCGGACGGCGACGTGGCGAAGGAGAGGCGGATGTGGCCCTCGCCGGACGGGCCGAACTCGCGGCCGGGGCGGATCAGCACGCCGCGCGCCCGCGCCGCGTCGCGGATCTCCACGGAGGTGCGGGGGTCGTCGTACGCGCAGTAGAAGTAGAACCCGCCGTCCGGTGGTTCGAAGCCGAGCCGGGGGATCGCCGACAGCGCCGCGCCCATGACCTCACGGCGTTCACGGTACTGGCCGACCATGTACGCCAGGTCGCTTTCCACGCCTTGGTCGAAAGCGGCCAAAGCGGCGTACTGGCCGGGGGTGTTGACCGCGCCGTTGACCGTACGGTGCACCAGCGCGGCGTCCGCGATCAGCGGCGCGGGACCGACCAGGTAGCCGAGCCGCCAGCCCGTCATGGCGTACGTCTTGGAGAACGTCTGGCACAGGACGGCGCGGTCGCGCAGCCCGGAAACGTCCAGGACGGAGACGAATTCGGTGCCGTACAAAATGCCGCCGTACGCCTCGTCGGACAGCACCCGCGTGCCGGTGCCGCGCGTGGCCGCGGCGATCGCCGACCACTCCTCGGCGGTCAGCACGCGGCCGGTCGGGTTGCCCGGCTGGCAGACGATCAGCAGCGCGGCGCCGTCGAGCGCGGCGCGCAGCCGGTCGAGGTCAAGCCGCCCGTCCGGCCGCCGCGCGACCCGTACGGTGGTGCCGCCCGCGGCGGCGACGAGGTCCGCGTACAGGGAGTACGTCGGGTCGTCGACCACCACGGTGGCGCCCGGGTCGACCGTCGACATGATCACCGCGGCGAGCCCGGCGGAGCCGCCGTGGGTGATCGTGACGTCGTCCGGGTCGCGGCCGTGCCGCGCGCCGATCGCCGCGCGCAGGCCGGGCAGGCCGAGCGGGCTCGCGTAGTGCGTGTGCCCGGCGTCCAGCGCCCGCGTCATGGCGGCGACGATGGACGGCGGGGTGGCGAAGTCGGGTTCGCCGATCGCCAGCGAGACGACGTCGCCGTCCGGGGGCGACATCGGGGTCCGCAGGCTGGTCGCGCGGATCCGCCCGACCAGGTCGTTCTGTACCGTCACGAGGGCTTCTTTCCGTACGGGGTGGTTCACAGGACGCGGTTCAGGAAGTCCCGCGTCCGCTCCTGCTGGGGATCGCGCAGCACGGCATCCGGGTGCCCGGCCTCGACGACGACGCCGTCGGCCATGAAGACCGCCTGGTCCGACACCTCACGCGCGAAGCCGATCTCGTGGGTGACGACCACCACCGTTGGCGGAGCCGACAATCCGAACGTGGCCATGCCGGTCTCCGCGACCTCGCGCATCACGGTCAGCACGTCGCCGACGAGCTCCGGGTCCAGCGCGGAGGTGGGCTCGTCGAACAGCATCACCTTGGGGCGCATGGCCAGGGCGCGGGCGATGGCCACCCGCTGCTGCTGGCCGCCGGAGAGCTGCGCGGGGTGGGCGTGCGCCCGGTCGGCGAGGCCCACGCGGTCGAGCAGCGCGACCGCCCGTTCCCGCGCCTCGGCCACCGGTGTGCCGAGCACGTGGACCGGCGCCTCCATGATGTTCTCCAGCGCGGTCTTGTGCGCGTACAGGTTGAACCGCTGGAAGACCATGCCGATGGACGCGCGCTGCCGGGCCAGCGCCCGCCCGGTGATCTCCTTCAGCACGTCGCCGTGGCGCGCGTAGCCGATGTGCTCGCCGTCGACGACGATCTCGCCGTCGTCGATCGTCTCCAGGTGGTTGACGCAGCGCAGCAGCGTGGACTTGCCCGAGCCGGACGGCCCGAGCACGGCGGTGACCGAGCCGGACGGTACGGACAGGCTCACGTCGCGCAGCACCTGGAGGCGGCCGAAGGACTTCGACACGTTGCGGATCTCCACGACCGGGGTCATGCCGTGGCCTCCTTGGGCGCGGCCGGTTCCGGCGCGTCGTTGAACGTGGTGAACCCGCGGCCGACATGCCGTTCCAGATACCGCTGCCCGACGGTCGCGACCGTCACGACGATGAGGTACCAGACGCTCGCGGTGACGAGCAGCGGAATGACCGCGAAATTGTTCGCGTAAATGTCCTGGATGTTCGTGAGCAGGTCGCCGCCGGAAATGAAGGCCACCATGCTGGTCGCCTTCAGCAGGTTGATCGCCTGGTTCGCGGTCGGCGGCACGATCACCCGCATGGCCTGCGGAAGCACGATCCGCCGCATGGCCTGCGCCTCGGTCATGCCCGCCGAAAGAGCCGCCTCGCGCTGGCCGGGGTCGACCGCGGAAATGCCGCTGCGGACGATCTCCGCCATGTACGCGGCCTCGTTCAGCGTGAATCCGAGAAAGCCCGCGACAAGCCCGGTGATAAGGGTGTTCGTGGCGACGCTGAAACCGATCCCGGTGAACGGTATTCCGAGCCCGAGCGCCGGGAACAGCGCGGCCAGGTTGTACCAGAAGATGAGCTGGACGAGCAGCGGCGTGCCGCGGAAGAACCAGACGTACAGCCCGGCCGCGGAGTTCAGCACCCGGTTGTCCGAGAGCCGCATGACCGCGAGCAGGCAGCCGAGCGCGGTGCCGACCGCCTGGCAGACGACCGTCATGACCAGCGTGACGACCAGCCCGGAGAGCACGTGCGTGTTCCACAGGTAGTGCCACATGATGGGCCACTGCATGTGCGGGTTGACCGCGAGCGACCGCGCGAGCAGCCCGGCCGCGATGATCAGTACGGCCGCCGCGACGTACTGCCCGTAGTGCTTGCGCCGCTCGATGCGCAGCCGCCCGGTCGCGGCGGGCGCGGCCGTCGTCATTCGGTCGCGCCGTTCGTGACGACCTTGTCCATGGACATCTGCGGCAGCTTCCACTGGCGCAGGATCTTCGCGTACGTGCCGTCCTTCATGATCGTGGTGAACGCGGCGGCCAGCGCCTTCTGCAGGCTCGTGTCGTCCTTGCGGAACGCGGCGCCGTGGTAGCCCTTGCCGAACAGCCCGCCGACGAGCTGAAGCTTCCCGCCGGACTGCTTGACCAGCGACGACGCGATCCCGTAGTCGATGGCGAGGGTGTCGACGCGGCCGCTGCGCAGGGCCAGCGCCGACTCCGCGGCGGTCGGGTAGCGCTGCACCTTCACCGCGGGCTTCCCGGCGTCCGTGCACTTCTTCGACTGCGCCATGGCGATGTCGACGGACAGGCTCCCCGTCGGCCCCGCGGCGCCGTGCCCGCACAGGTCGGGGACGCTCTTCAGCTTCAGCGGGTTGCCCTTCGGCACGATCAGGATCTGGCCGGCCCGGCTGTAGTCGACGAACGTGACCTGCTGCTGGCGCTCCTTGGTGTCGCTGAAGTCGGCCATGGCGACGTCGAACCGCTTCGACTGCAGGCCCGGCACCATCGCGGCGAACTTGGTGTTGCCGACCTCGAACTTCACGCCGAGGGTGTGGCCGATCGCGGTCATGAAGTCGGCCTCGACGCCGACGAGGTTCGGCCCGTTGACGCTGAGGTACGGGGCGACGTCCGTCGAGCCGCCCACCTTCACGACGCCGGACTTCCTGATGTCGGCGGGCAGCAGCTTGCGCGCCGCGTCGTCCACCGGCAGCTTGCCGACGGCCGATGACGCCGCGAGCCCGTTGCCGCCGGAACCGGCGGCGGTGCCGGCCGCGCCGGGCGCGACCCCGGTGTCGGAGGAGCATCCGGCGACGAGCGCCGTGGAGGCGGCGGCGAGGACCGCGGTGACCGCGGTGGCGTGGCGCAGGCGCATTGGGGGAGCCTTTCTGGAACTGGGACAGGTCAGCGATCGGAGGACGGGGCGGGGATGGCGGCGAGCATGGCCGCCTCCTTCTCCAGGACGAGCTCGACTTCCGCGCGGATCTCCGCCGCGCGCGCCCCCGGGATGACGATCACGCCGTCGTCGTCGGCGGCCACCAGGTCGCCCGGCGCGGCCACGACGCCCCCGACGGCCACCGGCTCGCCGATGACCGCGGGTCCGTTCTTGTACGGCCCGGCCGGCGTGACCCCCCGCGCCCACACCGGGAACCCGAACTCGCGCAGCTCGGCGCGGTCGCGTACGCAGCCGTCGATCACCACGCCCGCGGCGCCTGCGGCGGCGAACCTCCGGGAGAGCAGCGCGCCGACGAGGGCGCGCGACATGTCGCCCTGGCCGTTGATGACGACGACGTCACCGGGGCGTACGTGCTCCAGGCACGCGTGGATGCCGGCGTTGTCGCCGCCCCGTACGAATACCGGGAACACCGGCCCGACGACCGGGCGGCCCTCGGTGATCGGCACGATCCCGGCGTCGCACATGCCGATCCGCTCCATGGCGTCCCCGATGACCGCGACCGGCACGCCGGCGAACTCCGCGGCCTGCTCGGGCGTGGCGCGCGTCAGGTCCTGCGCCGTACGGATGCGGTCCTGGTCGAATGGGGGCATGGCGGATCCCGTCCTCAATCTGGAATTAATTCTCAGTTGAGACGGAAGTTTCTTTTGTTCGGGTACGCGCGGTCAATGCCTCGCGCACGTCGTGACCAATCTGTGACGGCCGCGGCCTCCCTGGTCAGCCCGCGGTACGCCGCCATTCGCGGTAGCGGTCCGGCAGGCAGACGGCGCACGGGCGGTAGCCGGCGGCGACCGCGGTGGGCTCGTCGGCGAAGAAGACGCGCTCGCGTACGTAGCCGCCGCGGGCGATCGCGCGCAGCGCCGCCGGGCAGTCGAGCCGCCCGTAAATGCGGCCGCGACGGTGGCCGCCCAGCGTCCCGGGCGAGGCGCTGGGGCAGGGCCGGCCGTCGCGGCCGATCAGGGTGTACGCGCTCATGCGAGCTGCGGCTGGAGCGCGCCCTCGTGGACGAGCAGCGCCTCCTTGCGCGCGACGCCGCCCGCGTAGCCGGTCAGCGAGCCGCTCGCGCCGATCACCCGGTGGCACGGGCGGATGATCAGCAGCGGGTTCGCGCCCACCGCCGCGCCCACCGCGCGGATGCGGTCGCGCGGCGCGCCGACCCGCTCGGCCAGGGCGCCGTACGTGGTGGTCGTGCCGTACGGGATGGCGTCGAGCGCGGCCCACACCCGCTCCTGGAACGCGGTGCCGCGCGGTGCCAGGGCCGGCGCGAACTCCGTACGGGCGCCCGCGAAGTACGCGCGGATCTGGTCGGCGGCGTACGCGAAGGCCGGGTCGTCGCGGTCGCCGCTCGGGCGGGCGTCCGGCTGGTCGGCGAACCGTACGGACGTCAGGGTCAGGCCGCCGGGCGCCGCCGTGTTCGGCTCCCCGGTCACCAGCAGCTCGCCCATCGGCGTGTCGATCATCGTGTACGCGCTCATCGCCGGCGCTCCTCTCCTTCGGTGTCACCCACATGAACACCGCCGGGTCGGCGCCGGTTGCGGCTCACCCCGCCTGGCCGGGCAGGATCCGGGCCAGTTCGTCGGCGGTCAGCGGCGGTACGTCGATGGGATGCGCGGCGCCGGCGCGGAGGCCGTCGAGGTGGAAGGCGAGGGAGCGGCGCCAGGCGTCCGGCGCCGTGCCCCTGGTCTCGCGGATGAGCGGTGAAATCGTGCAGATGAGCACGGCCAGGTCGGTGGCGGTGAAATCCGGGCGGAGCGCGCCGGCCTTCTTGGCGCGGCGGAGGATCGCCTCGAGGTGGCGGAAGCCGCGGTCGCAGGCGGTGCGGACGTCCGGCGGCACCGGGATGCGCTGGGACAACGCGTCGTTGAGGCCCTGGTCGTGGGCCTGGAGGTCGAAGACGCCGGTCACGAAGGCGACGAACCCGTGCCAGGGGTCGTCGGCGGCGAGGGCCGTGTCGGCCAGCCGCTCCACCGCCGTCATCCGGTCCGGGAAGATCGTGGCGAGGAACGCGTCGCGGCTCGGGAAGTGGTTGTAGAGCGTGCCGATGCTGACCCCGGCGCGGCGCGCGATCTCCTCGAGCGGCGCGCCGAGGCCGCGCTCGGCGAACACCTCGGACGCCGCGGCCAGCAACCGGTCGCGGTTGCGCGCCGCGTCGGCGCGCAGCGGACGGTCGGCGCGTGGCGCGGACCTGGACGTGGATCGTGCGGGCATGGCCCTTCCCATCGGATCCCGGAGAAATCGAGAGCACCCTCAACTTCATGCTAGCGTCGGAGCGAAATTGAGGTTCACCCTCAACTTGTCCGCGACCCGAAAGGCGCAGCCATGCCCTCATCCACGTCCGCCCCCGTCACCGTCGTCATCGGCGCGGGCCCCGGCCTCGGCATGTCCGTCGCGCACCGCTTCGGCCGCGCCGGCCACCGCGTGGCCCTGGTGTCCCGTACGGCCGCGCGCCACGCCGGATACCTGTCGTCCCTGGCGGACGCGGGCGTCACGGCCAGCGCCCACGCCGCCGACGTCCGCGTTGCCGACCAGCTCCATGCCGCGCTCGACGCCATCCGCGAGCGCCACGGCCGGATCGACGTCGTCTACTACGGGCCCGCCGCCATGGACCCGTCCAGCTCCCCCGTGCCGATCACCGAGGTCGGCCGCGCGTCCGTGGAAGACGCGATGAGCTGGGTCTATCCCGCCGTCGACGTCGTCACGAGCGTGCTGCCCGAGATGGTCGCGCGCGGCGACGGCGGGCTGCTGTTCGGCGGCGGGCTCAGCGCCGTCCTGCCGATGCCCGCCCTCGGCAACCTCGCCGTGTCCAGCGCGGCCCTGCGCAACTACGCCCTGACGCTGAACGCCGGCCTGGCCGAGCACGGCGTGTACGCGGGGATGCTCACCATCGGCGGCCTCATCGAGCGCGGCGACATCCACACGCACATCGCGGCGGACCCCGGGACGTTCGGCGACCTCTCGAACGCCACCCTCAACCCGGACGACCTCGCCGAGGCCGCGTGGGGGATGTACGAGCGCCGCGACCGCGCCGAGGAGACGTTCAACGTGCTCGGCTGATCTCTTACGGTGCCTCGGGCTTCGGCGAGACGGTACGTATCGCCTCGCTGCCCCGGGGGTGCGGTCAGATCGATCCGCCGCCGTTCGGCATGCCGCCGAACTGGTCGCGCGACCAGGTGTCGACCTCGCCCGCGGTGTCGTGCTCGGCCGCCCAGCCGGCGATCCCCGCGCAGGCCGCGACCCATGCGGCGGCGAAGTCGGCGAGCCGGTGGCGGTCGGCGCGGGCCCGCGCCGAGCGGGCGGCGCCGGGGCCGATGCCGAACAGCAGGGCGTACGGGAGGTACGGGTCGAGCGCCGCCTCGCCCCGGACGCTGCGCAGCCGCCGCAGCTCGCGGCGGTACGCGGTGATCACCGGCACGAGCCGGTCGCCGGACTCGGTGCGGCGGCGGCGCCAGCGGCGCAGGTCGCCCCGGCGTATGGCGTCGCGCAGGAGGCGCGCGCGGACGCGTTTCAGCGTGGGCGCGAGCCCGGCGCCGAGCTCGGACAGGCGGCGTTCGTGGTCCGCGCAGACGCCGCCGAGCAGCGCCTGTTCGTACGGGAGCAGCGCGTCGTCACCGCCCGTACGCGTCAGGGACCAATCGGGCGGGACACCGATGATCTCGTCGATGCGCAGGTGGCCGCGGCGGTCGAGATCGACGAGGGTGACGGCGAGCTGACCGGAGGTCACGCGCCCCAGGAGCACCACGCCGAGCTGAGCCGGCCGCAGGTCATCCGGCGGTCCGGGGAAATCCGGCGGTGCGTGATGGGGCACCTTGCCAACGTATGCCGGTGCGGACGCCCGATCGCAGGTAAGCCGCGTGGCCGAGTGGCCGGAAGAGGACAGACCGTCAAGGCCCGAGGCAGGAGCGGTCCGCCCGCGACCGCCCACGGGCCCGCGCGGCGGGTTGTCCACAGGTTGATGATCAAGATCGAACATATCTTCGAATATCGTGTATGGTCGGGTTCATGTCCAGTGCATTCCAGGGCTCGTTGCTGGATTGTGGCGACGAGACCACACCCGGCCGCCTCGGCCCCACCGTCCGGCGCACCGTCCTGACCCGCGGCGCCTGGATCGACGTGCGCCCCGGTTGGATCACCGGGGCCGACGCCCTGTTCGACCGCCTGTTCCATGCGGTGCCGTGGCACGCCGAGCGCCGGGTCATGTACGACCGGATGATCGACGTCCCCCGGCTCCTGAAGTTCTACGACGAGGGCGAGGCGCTGCCCGACCCGGTGCTCGCCGAGGCCCGCCGCGCCCTGAACACCCACTACGCCGCCGAGCTCCGCGAACCGTTCCGCACGGCAGGCCTGTGCCTCTACCGCGACGGCCGCGACAGCGTCGCCTGGCATGGCGACACCATCGGCCGCGGCCGCAGCGAGAACACCATGGTCGCGATCATCTCCATCGGCATGCCGCGCTCCCTGCTGCTGCGCCCCCGCGGCGGCGGCCGCTCCCTGCGCCACGACCTCGGCCACGGCGACCTGATCGTCATGGGCGGAAGCTGCCAGCGCACCTGGGAACACGCCATCCCCAAGACCACCCGCCCCACCGGCCCGCGCATCAGCATCCAGTTCCGCCCCCGAGGCGTCCGGTAACCCCCTCGCCCCGTACCTCCCCCGCGGGCCTCGCAGCCCCTCGCCTCGCGCCCTGCCTCCGCGCCCGGTAACCCCCATCGCCCCGTGCCTCCGCCGCGGGCCTCGCAGCCCCTCGCCTCGCGCCCCCCGCCCTGCCTCCGCGCCCCGTGCCTCCACCTTGGGCCTCGCAGCCCCTCGCCCCGTGCCCCTGCGCCCCGCCCTCCGCGTCACGTGCCTCCGCCGCGGGCCTCGCGGCCCCTCGCCCTGTGCCCTGCGCCCCGCCCTACCGCCCTCCCGCCCTCCCTCCGCGCCCTGCCTCTGCCGCCCGGCACCACGTGACCAAGCTGCCGCGTCTCGGTTCACCGCGCCCGTCCACGCGCGGCGAGCTGCGCTTCCACGGCGGCTCCCGGCGCGATGCGCGTGTCCGAGACGGGGCAAGAGAGGCCCCCGCCCCGCCCGTCCCCCCGCGCGCCAGTTCCGTGGCGGCCCGGCGCCAAGTGCTGTCGACCGGGGTGGGAGGAAGGGGTGATCCCCAACCCCCGCCGCACACCTGGACTCCGCAGCCGCTGCGGCGCAGGGTTTCTCAACGCCACCGTGCAGGAAGCCGCCGCGCTGCACGGGGTGGTGCGCCGCGATCGGGTGAGAGGGGGCGCCTCCTCCCGCGCGGGACAGGTGGCCTCACCCCGTCCCGCCTGGAGTGGCCGCAGGATCCCAGCCGCCCCCGAAGTGGTGTGCCGTCCCGGGGAGGACGCGCGCGGGACAGGTGCCCCGTCCCCTCCGGCGGCTCCGGCGCTGAGCGCCGTCCACGGGAGGCGGTGCGGGAGAGGAGAGGGCGTTGCATCCGGGGCGGCACGACGCGAGACGAGGGGCCCGTGTTCTGGACTGCGCGGGGTGTGGGGCCGGGGTATGCGAAGGGCTGCGAGGCCCGCGGCGGAGGCACGTGGCCGTAGGGACTACGGGTGTAGGGCGCGGGGTGCGGGGCTGCGAGGCCCGCGGCGGAGGCACGTGGCCGTAGGGACGATGGGGTGTAGGGCGCGGGGTGAGCGGCTGCGAGGCCCGCGGGGGAGGTACGTGACGTAGGGACGACGGGGTGTAGGGCGCGGGGCGCGGGGCTGCGAGGCCCGCGGGGGAGGTACGTGGCGCAGGGGTTGCGGGGCGACGGGCTGCGAGGCCCGCGGGGAGGCACGTGGCGCAGGGGTTGTGGGGGTCAGGTCGGGAGGTGGGGGCGGAGGTAGGGGGACGTGGGGCTGGTGGGGGACTTGGCTACCTGGGATGGGGGGCCGGACTCCAGGACTCGGCCGCCGGCGGTGCCGCCTCCGGGGCCCAGGTCGGTTACCCAGTCGGCTCGGGCCACGACCGCCATGTCGTGTTCGATCAGGATGACCGTGTTGCCTGCCGTCACCAGGTTGTCCAGGTGGGTGATCAGGAGGTCGGTGTCGGCGGGGTGGAGGCCTGAGGTGGGCTCGTCCAGGACGTACAGGGTGTGGTGGCGGTGGGTGCGCTGGAGTTCGGCGGCCAGCTTGACGCGCTGGGCCTCGCCGCCGGACAGGGTCGTGGCGGGCTGGCCCAGGCGGAGGTAGCCGAGGCCGACGTCGGCGAGGGTGGCCAGGCTGCGGGCGGCGGCCGGGATCGAGGACAGGGCCTCCTGGGCGGAGTCCACGGTCAGGTCGAGGACGTCGGCGATCGTACGGCCGTCGACCGTGATCTCCAGGGTCTCGTCGTTGTAGCGGCGGCCGTGGCAGACCGGGCAGGGGGCGCTGGCGCCGGGCAGGAACAGCATCTCGATGGAGATCTCGCCCTCGCCCTGGCAGTTCTCGCAGCGGCCACCGGGCACGTTGAAGGAGAAGCGGCCCGCGTCGTAGCCGCGCGCACGCGATTCGGGGGCGGCGGCGAACACCTTGCGCACGGCGTCGAACAGGCCCGTGTACGTCGCAAGGTTCGACCTGGGCGTACGCCCGATCGGCTTCTGGTCGACGCGCACCAGACGGGAGACCTGGTCGAGGCCGTCGGCCTTCGGGCGGCGGCACGGTGCGCCGGACGCCTCAGCGGAGTCGGTCCCCGGCTCCCACGGCGCGGCGTCCGGCCACGGGTCGCCGCCCTCGCCACCGGCGCGGCCGTCGGCCTTGCCGCCCGCCAGGTGTTCCTCGACGAGGCTGGTCAGGACGTGGGTGACCAGGGTGGTCTTGCCGGAGCCTGAGACGCCGGTGACCGCGGTCAGGGTGCCCAGCGGGAAGCTGACGTCGACGTTGCGGAGGTTGTGGCGCGTCACGCCGCGCAGCTCGATCCAGCCGGACGGGGTGCGCGGCTCGCGTACGACGGGGGCGGCGCCGTCCAGATAGCGGCGCGTCACGGACTCGTCGACCGCGGCCAGGCCGGCGACCTCGCCGCTGTACAGGACCCGGCCGCCGTGCGCGCCCGCGCCCGGCCCGACGTCGACGATCCATTCGGCCTGCCGTACGACGTCCATGTCGTGCTCCACCACGAACAGCGAGTTGCCCGCCTCGCGGAGCCGGTGCATGGCCGCGACCAGCGCCTGTGTGTCGGCGGGGTGCAGCCCGGCGGAGGGCTCGTCCAGGACGTACAGGACGCCGAACAGGCCGGAGCGTAGCTGCGTGGCCAGCCGCAGCCGTTGCAGCTCGCCCGCGGACAGCGTCGTGGTGGACCGGTCCACGCTGAGGTAGCCGAGCCCGAGGTCGGCCAGCGTGGCGATGCGCTCGCGCAGGTTGGCGGTCAGAGCGGCGGCCGCCTCGGCCCGTACGCCCGTCAGGCCGTGGTCGCCGCCCAGCGCCCCGGCCAGCTCCGACATCGGCAGCGCGGCGAGCGCCGTGATGTCCCGCCCGGCGAACCGTACGGCCAGCGCCTCGGGGCGCAGCCGCCGCCCGTGGCAGACGGGGCAGGGCGAGGACGCCAGGTGGCGCGCGGCCTTGGCGCGCAGCGTCGCGGACTTGGTGGTGGCGTACGTGTGCAGGACGTAGCGCTTGGCGCTGACGTACGTGCCTTTGTACGGACGGGTGATCCGCTCGGGGTCGCGGATCGGGTGGATCGTGACGACCGGCTGCTCGTCGGTCATCAGGATCCATTCGCGCTGCTCGGCGGGCAGCTCGCGCCACGGCCGCTCGATGTCGACGCCGAGCTCGGCGAGGATGTCGCGCAGGTTCTTGCCCTGGAACGCCCCGGGCCAGGCGGCCACCGCGCCCTCGCGGATGCTCAGCGAGTCGTCGGGGACGAGGCTCGCCTCCGTGACGGTGTGCACGGTGCCGAGGCCGTGGCAGTTGGGGCAGGCGCCGGCGGGGGTGTTCGGGGAGAAGGCGTCGGAGTCGAGCCGCGGCACGCCCTCGGGGTACGTGCCGGCCCGGGAGAACAGCATGCGCAGCACGTTCGACACCTGCGTCACCGTGCCGACCGACGACCGGGCGCTGCCGCCGCCGCGCGCCTGCTGGAGCGCCACGGCCGGCGGCAGGCCGGTGATGTCGCCGACCTTGGGGGCGCCGACCTGCTCGATCAGCCGCCGGGCGTACGGCGTGACCGATTCGAGGTAGCGCCGCTGCGCCTCGGCGTAGATCGTGCCGAAGGCCAGCGACGACTTGCCCGACCCGGACACGCCGGTGAACACCACGATCCGGTCGCGCGGCGCGTCGACGTCGACACGCCGCAAATTGTGCTCGCGGGCGTCGCGTACGCGGATCATGCCGTCCATGCGCCCAATGCTACGTACGTGCACCGTACGTGACGGACGGCGGGTGATTCGTGGCGCGAATTAATCGATTGCGGCACTGCGCGGCGTGCTCGTACCGTTTATCTCATGGGACGACGCAGCGCAGACCGAGGCCATCCGATCAGATACCACTGAGCCCGCGAGAGGGGGCGAACGGAAATGACCGTTTCACCGGTACGCCCCCCGGCCCCCGATCGCGAGCCCCGGCTCACGCTGCCGGTCCCCACGCGGAACCGGCTGGGCAACGGCCGGGCGCGGGCGGCGCTGTGGCTGCTCGTCGTCGGGGCCCTCGCCGCCGAACAGCTCGCCCACCTGTGGGTCGCGCTCGCCCGCTGATCGCCGCGGTGCCCGTCACCCGACCGTGAGGACGATCTTCCCGTTGACCGACTGCTCGTGCAGCAGCGTCGCGGCCTCGTCCACGCGCGTCCACGGCAGCACCGCGTCGATCGGCGCGTGCAGCCGCTTGTCGGCCACCATCGCGGCCAGGCGGGCGAGCATCGGCGCGCAGTCGGCGCCGGTCACGATGAGGTTGCCCAGCCAGAGGCCCTCGAGCCGGGCGCCGGGCGTGTGATAGAAGTCGCCGGCGTCGAAGCCGGCCGGCTCGCCGCTGCCGTTGCCGAAGGTCACGCACACGCCGTTCGGCGCGAGGATCGTCAGCGCGGTGGCCAGCGTGTGGCCGCCCACGCCGTCGAGGATCACGTCGTAGCGGCCGGCCTCCTTCGCGGCGTCGATCGTCGGGAAGATCACCGGCTCGCGCACCCCGTCCTCGCGCAGGTGGCCGGCCAGGGCGGGGCGGCGGCTGATCGCCACGACCTCCGCGCCGGCCAGGCTCGCGAGCTGGCAGGCGTACCGCCCCACGCCGCCGGCGGCGCCGGTCACGAGCACCCGGCGGCCGAGCAGCGTGCCGGCCATCTCCAGGCTGAGCAGCGCGGTCGCGCCGGCCACCGGCATGGCGGCGGCCTCGGCGGCGGAGACCTCGTCGGGGATCGGCGCCATCATCTCGGGGCCGGCCACCACGTACTCCGCCCAGGCGCCGTACGGCACGAAGCCGAACACGCGGGTGCCCTTCGGCGGTGTGCCGCCGTCGGCCGCGGGCTCCTCGACCACCCCGGCGAAGTCCCAGCCCGGCACGTACGCGTCGGCGGCCTGGCGCGCCGTACGGGTCTCGCCGGCGTTCAGCGAGAACGCCTCGACCTTGACGAGCGCCTGGTGCGGCGCGGGCTCGGGCCGCGGCACCTCGGAGATCCGCAATTGGGGGGCGGTGGCGGGGTCGGTTCGTACGGCTCTCATGGCGCGGCTCCAGACCGTTTCCTAATTACGATAACAGCGATTATCGGTATAGCACCGGCTCGATCCGGAAGTCAACGTTTCCGTTAATCTGGTCCCGTGAGCGACGACGACCGGACCCGGGGGCGCCCGCGCGATCCCGCCGTGGACGAGGCGGCGCTGCGCGAGACGCTGGCGCTGCTCGACGCGCACGGCTACGCCGGGCTGCGCGTGGCCGACGTCGCCCGCAACGCCGGGATCGGCCTCGGCTCGCTGTACCGCCGCTGGCCGACGAAGTACGCCCTGGTCGTCGCCGCGCTGCGGGCCATGGCCGGTCAGCGCGCGTTCACCCCCACCGACGACCCCGAGGCCGACCTGGTCAGGGGCCTCGTGACCATCTGCGACAGCCTCTGCCACCGCGCCGCCCCGCTGCTCTCGGTCCTGTTGTCCGACCCGTCGTCCGAGCTGGCCGCCGCCATACGCGAGGCGAAGGTCGACCCGGCGCGCGCGGCCAACCGCGACCGCCTCCGCCGGGTGCTCGGCCCCGTTCCGGACCTGGACGACCGCGCCGACTGCGGCCCGGCGCTGATCTTCATGCACATGCTCGCCACCGGCAAGCCGCCGGCCGAGCCGTACATTCGCGCGCACATCCTTCCCCGCATGCTCGCGGGCCTGGCCGGATCCGGCGCTGGCCGGGGCGGCGCCGGCATCGCATGATGGAGCACCCGACCCGTACGCGGGAGGCGGCATGAGGATCGTGATCGCCGGCGGCGGCATCGCCGGACTGGTGACCGCGCTGCTGCTGCACGACGCCGGCATCGAGTGCGCGGTGTACGAACGCGGTTCGCAGATCCGCGGGCTCGGCGTCGGCATCAACGTGCTGCCGCAGGCCGTCGCGCCGCTGGCGCGGATCGGGCTGCTCGACCGGCTCGCCGGCGCGGCCGTGCGCACCGCCGAGCTGCGCTACACCCACCGGCTCGGCCAGGAGATCCTGCGCCGGCCGTGCGGGCTGGCGGCGGGCAGCGAGGTGCCGCAGCTCTCGATCCACCGCGGCCGGCTGCTGAACGTGCTGTACGACGCGG
This sequence comes from Streptosporangiaceae bacterium, assembly GCA_036502625.1. Taxonomy (GTDB): domain Bacteria; phylum Actinomycetota; class Actinomycetes; order Streptosporangiales; family Streptosporangiaceae; genus DASXYG01. The sequence goes on along the minus strand of DASXYG010000095.1, from coordinate 204,753 downwards.
TGCGCGAGCGCCTCGGCGCGGACGCCGTACGCACCGGCCACAGGCTCACCGCGTTCACGCAGGACGACGCCGGGGTGCGCGCGGAGTTCGCCGATCCCGAGGGGCGTACGGCCGGCACCGCCGAGGGCGACGTGCTGGTGGGCGCGGACGGCATCCACTCGACCGTACGGGCGGAGCTGGCCCCCGGCGAGGGGCCGCCGCGGTGGAACGGCGTGCTGATGTGGCGCGGGGCCGCCGAGTGGCCGGCGTTCCTCGGCGGGTCGACGATGATCGTCGCGGGCGGCAACGCGGCGAAGCTCGTGCTGTACCCGATCGCCGCGGGCCGCACGCCCGAGACGCGGCTGACCAACTGGGCGCTGTGCGTCCAGCTCGCCAAGCCGGGCACGCCGCCCCCGGTGCGCGCCGACTGGACACGGCCCGGCGACCCGGCGGAGGCGCTGGCCCACCTGAGGCGGTTCGCCAGCCCGCACGTCGACGTCGCGGGCCTGGTCGGCGCGACGGAGCGGTTCTACGAGTACCCGATGTGCGACCGCGACCCGCTGCCGGGGTGGACGCGCGGACGGGTGACGCTGCTCGGCGACGCCGCCCACCCGATGTACCCGATGGGCTCCAACGGCGCGGGCCAGGCGGTCCTCGACGCGGTCAGCCTGTGCGCGGCCCTGCGCGACGCCGCCGGCCCGCGCGACGCGCTGCGGGCGTACGAGGAGGCGCGCCGCCCGGTGACGGCCGACCTGGTGCTGCGCAACCGCGTGGGCGGGCCGGAACGCGTGATCGACGAGGTGGAACGGCGCGCCCCTGACGGCTTCACCGACCTGGCCGACGTCATCGAGCCGGCCGAGCTCGACGCCATCATCGCCGGATACCAGGCGGTATCAGGCGGCCAGGCCCCGCCGCGCGCGCAAGCCTGACCGGACGCCGACGTTTGGCCGCGCCGCAGCGGGGAGGACGGAGGGGTGAGGTGATCCTGATGCCCGACTTCGTCAGCGACGCACATGAGATGACGCCCGCCGACGAGCGCGTCTACGAGGCGGTGCTCGAGGAGAACGGGCGCGGCCACGCGCCCAGCGCCGCGGATCTGCACCGGCTGCTGCCCGGCCTCGGACGCGAGCGGCTGGACGGCGCGCTCACGCACCTTGCCGACACGACCGGCTTCCTCGAGGCCGTACGGGTGCGCGACGTGATCAGGTACCGGCCCGTCGAGGGGGCGCGCGCGCCCGCCGCGACCTGAACCCCCGTCCCCGTCAGTTCCCGATCCCCACGGCCGCGCCGCACGAGCGCGTGTCGTCGATGCGCAGGAGCATCTCGGCGGCCAGGTCGGCGCGCGACACCAGGTAGCCGCCGGGCACGTTCCGGTTCAGCGCCGTACGCGCGCGGCCGGTCGGGGCGGCGTTGGTCAGGCGCGGCGGGCGGAGGATCGTCCAGTCCAGGTCGCTGCTGCGGACCCGCTCCTCCATGACGGCCATGTCCGCGTAGCCGCGGCGCAGGGCCCAGCGCAGGATCGGCCGGATCGTCGCCGCGTACAGCGGGCGGTCGCCGTTGTCGCCGCGGGCCACCGGCGCGGCGCTGACCACGAGCAGGCGGCGGCGCTCGGTGGCGCGCATCGCGGCGATCGTGGCGCGCGCCGCCTCCGCGCACAGCGGCGTGGTGTCGCCGGCCGACTTGTGGCCGAGCGCCGACAGCACCGCGTCGGCGTCCTTGACCGCGGGTTCCAGCGAGGCCGCGTCGAAGACGTCCGCACGGACGGGGACCAGCCGTTCGTCCGTGATGCCGAGCCGGGCCGGGTCGCGGACCACGGCGGTGATCTCGTGGCCCGCGGCGAGGCCCTGACTGATCAGCTCGCGACCGGTTCCGCCGGTCGCGCCGAGGATCGTGAGCCGCATACGGCACCCTCCTAAGGTTGGTGAACGCTCACTCACAGATATAGTGGGTGAGCGTTCACTACCCTGTCAAGCCGACGACGTCACAACGGGAGGGCCGATGCCACGAGCCGACGGCGCGCGGACACGCGAGCGGATCATCGACGCGGCGGCCGGCGTGCTCGCCGACCTCGGCCTCGGCCGCGCGACGACCAAGGAGATCGCGCGGGCCGCCGGGATCTCCGAGGCCGCGCTGTATAAGCACTTCTCCGGCAAGGAGGAGATCTTCATCCGGGTGCTGCGCGACCGGCTGCCCGGCTTCGGCGCGACCGTGTTCGACGACCCGGACCGCGCCGCCGCGAGCGGTGTCGCGGAGAACCTGGCCGGGATCGCGCGCGCCGCCGTGCGGTTCTACACCGCGTCGTTCCCGATCGCGTCGTCGGTGTTCCTGGAGCGCGCGCTCCTGGAGCGGCACCGCGCCAGCGTGCTCGAACTCGGCGCGGGCCCGCGCGGCCCGGTCGACCGCCTGACCGCGTACCTGCGCACCGAACGCGACCGCGGCCGGATCCGGGCGGACACCGACACGGAGCACGCGGCGGCGCTGTTCGTCGGCGCCTGCTTCCAGCGCGGCTTCTTCTGCGCGTACGACGGGACCGACCTCACCGACCCCGAACTGGACGCGTTCGCGACCGGGCTCGCCGAGACGCTCATGCGCGGCCTGGCCCGGTGACGCCCGCCCGGCCGATGCCGGGCAGGGCGTTCACCGTCGTCACGTACACGCCCGTCTTCGCGGTCAGCCGCCGAGGTCGTCGGAGCGGCCGGCCGCGAGGCGGGAGAGCTGCGCGGTGGGGCGGCCATCGGTGCGGGACCCGCCGGTGCCGGTCTCCCAGGGGCGCGGCCGGGCCGGCGACGGCGCCTCCCACGGCTCCTGCCTGCCGTACACCGTCATGTCGAGCAGGCCGTACGTCGGGGCCATGACCTCGACGCCGCGTCCGGTGGTCCAGTACGTCTCGAAGACGCGGCCGCCGTCGCGGACGTAGAACGCCAGCACGAACGGGGCGCGGTCGCCGATCAGGGTGTCCAGGGACTCGCGCGCCGAGTACCACGGGACGTCCCAGCCCATGAAGTCGCGGTAGCGGACGCTCACGTCGTACGGGCCCTGGCAGAGCGTGGCGTACGTGATGTCCAGCGCGTGCAGGTACCCCAGCTCCCTGACCTGGCCGTTGAAGTACGTGCAGCCCTCGCACTGCTCCGCGGCCGGGTGGCCGTCGTGCCACATGTGGAAGTACGCGATGAGCTGGCGGCGGCCCTCGAACACGTCGAGCAGCGTGACCCGCCCGTCCGGGCCGGTCAGCGGGGTGCCGGGGTCGACCTCCACCATCGGCAGGCGGCGGCGCGCGGCGGCGATCGCGTCGCCGGCGCGGGTGTGCTCCTTCTCCCGTACGCGCAGCTCGTCGATCGCGGCCTGCCAGGCGGCGCGGTCGGCCACTTCGGGCATCCGCAGGTCCTCGGTCATGGCATGTCCCTTCGTTCCGGTGGTCCGTCGCCCCACCGACGAACGCGGACACGCGGATCGACAGCCGTACGGAAAAAAGTCGCGGCGGATGTATCAGGCGGTCGTCTCGGCGAGCCGGCGCCGGAGGTAGCGGCGCTCGCTGTCGGTCGCCGCCAGCGCGAGCGCCTCCCGGTACGCCGCCGCGGCCTCGGCGCCGCGGCCCAGGCGGCGGAGCAGGTCGGCGCGGGTGGCGGGCAGCAGGTGGTAGCCGGCCAGGGCGCCGGACGCGGCCAGCGCGTCGACCAGCGCGAGGCCCGCCGCCGGGCCGTCGGCCATGGCGACCGCGACCGCCCGGTTCAGCTCCACCACCGGCGACGGCGCCAGCTCCGCCAGGTGGCCGTACAGCGTGGCGATCTGCGGCCAGTCGGTGTCGGCGGCGTCCGCGGCGGCGGCATGGCAGGCGACGATGGCCGCCTGCACCTGGTACGGGCCGGGGCGCCCGCGGCGCATGGCCGCCTGGAGCAGGGCGGTGGCCTCGGCGATGACGGCGGTGTCCCAGCGGGTGCGGTCCTGCTCCTCCAGCGGCACGAGGTCGCCGTTCGCGTCCAGGCGGGTGTCGCGGCGCGCGTCGTGCAGCAGCATCAGCGCCAGCAGCCCGGCCGCCTCGGCGTCGTCGGGCAGGAGCCGGGTCAGCAGGCGCGCCAGCCGTACGGCCTCGTCGGTGAGCCGCCGCCGTACGAGGCCGGCGCCGCCGGTGGCCGCGTAGCCCTCGTTGAACAGCAGGTAGAGCACGCCGAGGACGCCGGTCGTCCGCCGCGGCAGGAGCCGGGCGGGCGGCACGCGGTACGGGATGCCCGCGTTGCGGATCTTGCGCTTGGCCCGGACGATGCGCTGGGCCATCGTGGACTCGGGCACCAGGAACGCGCGGGCGATCTCGGGCGTGGTCAGCCCGGCGAGGGTGCGCAGCGTGAGCGCGACCCGGGCGTCCAGGGCCAGCGCCGGGTGGCAGCAGGTGAAGATCAGCCGCAGCCGGTCGTCCGGCACGCCGCTGACCGCCGCGTCGTCCGGACCGGCCGGTTCCGGTGCGCCGCCGCGTGCCAGGACGGCGATCTCCCGCAGCTTCGCCGCGCCGGCCGCGTCGCGGCGCAGCCGGTCGGTGGCGCGGTTGCGGGCCGCGGTGGTGAGCCAGGCGCCCGGCCGGTCGGGCACGCCGTCGCGGCGCCAGGTCTCCAGCGCCCGCGCGAAGGCGTCCTGCGCGCACTCCTCGGCGAGGTCCCAGTCGCCGGTCGCGCCGATCAGCGTGGCGACGATCTGCCCCCACTCGCGGCGGAACGCCTCCGCGACCGCGCGCTCGGCCGCGCCGCTCACTCCTCCCAGACCGGCCGCACCTCGACCAGGCCGTGCGCGGCCCACGGGTGGCGCGCGGCCGCCTCGATCGCCTCGTCGAGGTCGGCGCACTCGATCAGCGCGAAACCGCCGACCTGCTCCTTGGTCTCGACGAACGGGCCGTCGCTGACCAGCACCTCGCCGTCGCGGGACCGTACGGTCGTGGCGTCGCCGCTCGGCCGCAGCCGCGCGCCGCCGAGCTGCGTGATGCCGCGGCTCTCCAGGTATGCGGCCCACGCGATGTGCTCGGGGCGGCGGCTGATCTCCGCCGCGCTCTCCGGCACGGACTCGTCGTCACAGATGATCAGCGCGTACTTCACACGTCCTCCATGGGGAACCGGCCGTCCCCGTTCGCCTCGTCTCCGGCGTCCAGCATGCCAGGCCGGGCCCTGGTGGCCGAGATGATATTAGGTTAGCCTTGCCTAAATTAATTGAGCGATGGAGGGAACCAGGCGATGGCCCGTACGAACCTGTCCGCGACGCGGGTCAAGCCGGCGGACCCGGGGCTGATCGTGCTCGAGGTGGTGCGGCGGGAGCGGGTGTCGCCGCACTTCATGCGGGTGACGCTGGGGCGGCGCGACGTGCGGTGGTTCGCGGCGATGGGGTTCGACCAGTGGTTCCGGCTGTTCATCCCGGTCGCGGGCGGCGGGGTCGAGCGGGTGCCGCGGAAGCTCGACGCGGTCAGCTACGTGCGGTACCTCACGATCGCCAAGGCGGAGCGGCCGGTGATGCGCAACTACTCCGTACGCGCGTACCGGGCCGCGGGGGCGGACGGGCCGGAGATCGACGTGGACTTCGTGCTGCACGGCAGCGCGGCGGACGGCACCGCGGGGCCGGCCACCGGGTGGGCGGAGAGCTGCGCGCCCGGCGACGTGGTGGCGCTCCTCGACGAGGGCATCGGGTTCAACCCGCCGGACGGGCTCACGCGGGTGCGGCTGGTCGCGGACGAGACCGGGCTCCCGGCGCTGGCCGGGATCCTCGCGTCGCTGCCCCGGGACGCGCGGGGCGACGCGTTCGTGGAGGTGCCGGACGCGGCGGACCGGCGCGAGCTCGACGCGCCCGAGGGGGTGGCGGTGAGCTGGGTGTGCCGTACGGGGGACGCCGCGCCGGGGGTCGCCGTACGGGCGGCCGCCGAGGCGGCGCTCCTGCCCGAGGAGCCGTTCTTCGGGTGGGTGGTGGGGGAGTCCGCCCTGGTCGCGGGGGTGCGGCGGCACTGGGTGCGGGCGGGCGTGCCGAAGCGGCACATCATGTTCTGCGGGTACTGGAAGGCGGGGCGGGGCGCCGTCACGTGAGGGCGGCGGCGGCCAGGTGGGCGGCCTTCGCGATCAGGGCGTCGCGGTACGGGGTGTGGAAGCCGGGGCGGTCGGTCAGGACGGCGATCACCAGGGGCGGGGTGTGCGGGGGCCACACGATGGCGACGTCGTTGACGCGGCCCCAGTTGCCGTTGCCGGTCTTGTCCGCGGTGCGCCAGGTCTTGGGGACACCGGCGCGGATGCGGGTGGCGCCGGTCCTGCCGCGCAGGAGCCAGTTCGTGAGCAGGGCGCGCTTGTCCCGGGGGAGCGCGGTGCCGAGGACGAGGGCGCGGTAGGCGGCGGCGATGGCGCGCGGGGTGGTGGTGTCGCGGGGGTCGCCCGGCGGGATCTTGTTCAGCGCCGGTTCGTAGTCGTCCATGCGGCTCACCGGGTCGCCGAGGCCGCGCAGGTACGCGGTCAGCCGCCGCGGGCCGCCCGCGTCGCGCATCAGCAGGTTGCCCGCGGTGCCGTCGCTGAAGCGGATGGCGGCGTCGCAGAGCTCCCTGATCGTCATCTCGGTGCCGATGCGGCGGCCGGTGACCGGGGAGATGGAGTCGACGTCCGCCTTGGTGATGGGGACGCGTTCGGCCAGGTGGGCGAGCGGGTTGCCGTGCAGGACGGCAGCGGCGGCGAGCGCCTTGAAGGTGGAGCAGAACGCGAACCGCTCGTCGGCGCGGTACGCGAGGGCGGTGCCGCCGCCGGTGGCCACGGCGAACACCCCGAGCCGCGCACCGTAGCGGCTTTCGAGCGCCGCGAACCGTGCCCGGTACGCGGCGTCGTCCCGCGAGGGCACGGGAGTGGCGCCGCCCGTACGGGAGGGCGCGTGGGTGGGGGCGGCGGAGGGTGCGCCGCACGCCGCGAGCGGTAGCAGCGCACCGGCCGTGAGCAGCGCGCGGCGGGTGCGTGGGGCGTTGGGGCTGGTCACCGGGTCAGGACGTGCCGAGGGCGTGGATGAGGATGGTGGCCGTGTGGGCTATGGCGGCGTCGTTCGGCTTGGCGGATTTGGAGGGGCGGTTGGTGTAGACCGAGAGGATGACCGGGGCGGCGCCGGGTGAAGGCCAGGCTATGGCGATGTCGCCGGCCGTGGCGTACATGCCGCCGGTGCCGGTCTTGTCGCCGGCCGTCCAGCCCTTGGGGAGGCCGGCGCGGATGCGCTTGTCGCCGGTGGTGGTGGCGCGCAGCCAGCCCGTCAGGCGCGCGCGGTCGGCGGGGACGAGCGCCCGGCCCAGGGTGACCGTGCGGAGGTCGCGCGCCATGTACGCGGGCATGATCGTGTCGCGCCGCTGGCCCGGGTGCCAGTCGTTGAGCGTGGGCTCCGTACGGTCCAGGCGGCCCACCGGGTCGCCGAGCGAGCGGTAGTAGCGGGTCACCGCGCGCGGGCCGCCGACCTGGCCGAGCAGCAGGTTCGCGGCGGTGTTGTCGCTGAGTGTGATGGCCGCGCGGCACAGCTTGGCGGTGCTCAAGCCGTCGCGGATGTTCGCGGCCGTGCCGGTGGTCGGCGAGCCCTCCACCACGTCGTCCTTCGTCCAGTGGAGCGTGCGGTCCAGCAGCCCCGGGTCGGAGGTGCGCGCCTTGTGGAGGATCGCGGCGCACAGCACCGCCTTGAAGGACGAGTTGGACGGGAACCGCTCGTACGCCCGGTAGCCGGCGGTCCTGCCGGTGCCCGTGTCGACCGCGTACGCGCCGATGCGCCCGTGGTACGCCGCCTCCAGCTTCCGCATCGGCCCCCGGATGTCGGCCTGACCGCCGCCGGGGGTGCCGCGGACCGTCGAGGCGGCGCTCTTCGCGTCGGACGGGGAAGGCGCCGTGCCGCAGGCGGCTCCGGTGAGCGCTGTAAAGATCGCCAGCGCGGAGAACCCCAGCCGTGCCGGGAAACGCCGGGCGCGCGCTTGCCGCATTCACACTCCTTGATCTTGGTCGCCAACGGAAATGATCAGATCACGGCAAGGCTAATGCTGTCCAATATCCATACCGGCAACCCAATATGATCGAGTCGCATATCAATGGGCGATATGGCCGCGCCCGGCCCGGGTCTTTCGTACGGAAACCCGCCGTCAAGTCGGGACATTCGGCACATAACCGCGACGCTGATACGGGGTTGACAAGTCACTCTGTGTCACGTGAAATGAAAACGCAAACAGCCGAGCGATCGAGAAATCCTTTCACGAATTGACGCATCGCGGCATTAGGGAGCGCGGCGCGATCAATACCTGCGTGCAATTCAATCGCAATTTCCCACGGCTCAATTCCTTGATTGGTGGTGCCCTGTGACCGAGCCCGCCCAGGCGACCCGCGGCCCCCAGGACGAGCAGCCCCAGTTCAGTTTGGCGACGAAAGCCGCGCGCCAACTGGCGACGACCACGAAGTCCGTACCCCAGATGCAGGGCATCAGCTCCCGCTGGCTGCTGCGGAACCTCCCATGGGTGAACGTCTCCGGCGGCACCTACCGGGTGAACCGCCGCCTCACGTACGAGGTCGGCGACGGCCGGGTCACGTTCACCGGCTCCGGCGACGACCTCCGGGTGATCCCGCGCGAGCTCGGCGAGCTGGCCATCCTGCGCGGCTTCGACGACGACACCGTCCTCGACGCGCTCGCCGACCGCTGCGAGCGCCGCCAGTACCGCGCCGGCGAGGTGATCACCGAGTTCGGCCAGCTCTCCGACGAGGCGGTGCTCATCGCGCACGGCAAGGTCCAGCGGATCGGCGTCGGCCAGTACGGCGACGAGACCGTGCTCGACACCCTCGCCGACGGCGACCACTTCGGCGCCGAGGGCCTCGCGGAGCCGCGGAGCCTGTGGGAGTTCACCGCACGCGCCGTCACCCCCTGCACCGTGCTGGTCCTCCCGCAGGGCGGCTTCGACGAGGTGCTGAACCGCTCGCCGGAGCTGCGCGAGCAGGTGGAGCGGTTCCGCGCGGGCGGCACGGGCGACCACGACGAGCACGGCGAGGCCACGATCGACCTGGCCGCCGGGCACGAGGGCGAGCCGGACCTCCCCGGTACGTACGTCGACTACGAGCTCGCGCCGCGGGAGTACTCGCTGAGCGTGGCGCAGACCGTGCTGCGCGTGCACACCCGCGTGGCCGACCTCTTCAACGACCCGATGGACCAGGTCGAGCAGCAGCTCCGGCTGACGATCGAGGCGCTGAAGGAGCGCCAGGAGCACGAGATCGTCAACAACGCCGACTTCGGCCTGCTCAGCAACGCCGACCTCCGGCAGCGGATCCCGACCCGTACGGGCCCGCCCACGCCGGACGACTTCGACGAGCTGCTCGCGCTCGTGTGGAAGGACCCGGGGTTCTTCCTGGCCCACCCGCGCACCATCGCGGCGTTCGGACGGGAGTGCAGCCGCCGCGGCGTCTACCCGTCGAGCGTCGACGTCGGCGGCCACCAGATGCCCGCGTGGCGCGGTGTGCCGATCTTCCCGTGCGGCAAGATCCCCGTCTCCGACACGCGGACCAGCTCGGTCCTGCTGATGCGCACCGGGGAGGACCGCCAGGGCGTGGTCGGGCTGAACCAGGTCGGCATCCCGGACGAGTACCAGCCGGGCGTCTCCGTGCGGTTCATGGGGATCAACGAGAAGGCGATCATCTCGTACCTGGTCAGCGCGTACTACTCCTGCGCCGTGCTGGTGCCCGACGCGCTCGCGGTCCTGGAGAACGCCGAGATCGGGCGGGAGGGCTGACGCGCCGTGACCGTCACCGAGCCGCGACCCCCCGATACCGAGCGCGGTCAGAGCCTGAGCACGGCGGCCGCCCGCAACCTGGCGACCACCACCAAGTCGGTCCCGCAGATGCGCGGCATCACGCCGCGGTGGCTGCTGCGGGTGCTGCCGTGGGTGGACGTACCGGGCGGCACGTACCGCGTGAACCGCAGGCTCACGTACGAAGTGGGCGACGGCAAGGTCACGTTCACCGCCGTCGGCGCCGACTTCCGGGTGATACCGCGCGAGCTGGGCGAGCTTGCGCCGCTGCGCGGGTTCGACGACGAGGACGTCCTGACCGAGCTGGCGGACCGCTGCGAGCAGCGCGAGGTCGCGGCCGGCGACGTGCTCGCCGAACCCGGGCGGCCGATCGGCGCGGTGCTGCTGATCGCGCACGGCAAGGCGGCGGTGACCCGTACCGGAACGTACGGCGAGACCGCGTCGCTCGGCGTCCTCGCCGACGGCGACCACCTCGGCGCGGCGGCGCTCGCCGACCCCGCCGCCACCTGGGACCGTACGGTCACCGCGACGACGCCGGGCACCGTGCTGGCCCTGCCGGTCACCGCGTTCCAGGAGGTCAGCGGGCGGTCGGCGGACCTCGCGCGGCACCTCGACGCGTACCGGAGCGCGCCGGACCGGCCGCGCACCAAGCACGGCGAGGCGGCCATCGACCTGGCGTCCGGCCACGAGGGCGAGCCCGACCTGCCCGGCACGTACGCCGACTACGAGGCCGCGCCGCGCGAGTATCCGCTGAGCGTCGCGCAGACCGTGCTGCGCGTGCACACCCGGGTCGCCGACCTGCTCAACGACCCGATGGACCAGGTCGAGCAGCAGCTCAGGCTGACGATCGAGGCGCTGCGCGAGCGCCAGGAGCACGAGCTCGTCAACAACGCCGACTTCGGCCTGCTGCACAACGCGCACCCGGCGCAGCGGATCCCGACACGCTCGGGCCCGCCCACGCCGGACGACCTGGACGACCTGCTCACGCGGCGCCGCAAGACGCGGCTGTTCCTCGCGCACCCGCGCGCGATCGCCGCGTTCGGCCGGGAGTGCAACCGGCGCGGCACGTATCCACAGCCGGTGGAGATCGACGGCACGCCGGTGGCCGCGTGGCGCGGTGTGCCGCTGCTGCCCAGCGACAAGGTGCCGATCTCGGAGGCGGGCACGACCGCGATCCTGGCGATGCGCACCGGCGAGGACGACCAGGGCGTGGTCGGGCTGCGGCCGGCGGGCCTCGCGGACGAGTACCGGCCCGGCGTGTCCGTCCGCCTGATGGGCGTGAACGCGAAAGCGATCACGTCGTACGAGGTCAGCCTCTACCACTCGGCCGCGGTCTTGGTGCCCGACGCCCTCGGCGTGCTCGAGAACGTCGAGATCGGGCGGTGAGCCGGATGTCGACAGAGGCCCTTCCGGGCTGCCGTACGGCGGCCGAGGTCCTGGCCGGCACCCGTACGCGCGTCGAACCGGCGCTGCGCACGGCGGTCGACGGCCTGTCCGAGCCGCTGCGCCACGTCGCCGGCTACCACCTGGGCTGGTGGGACGAGCGCGGCTCGCCCACACGCGCGGGCGGCAAGGCGCTGCGGCCCGCGCTGGTGCTGCTCGCCGCCGAGGCGGTGGGCGGCGACCCGGAGCGCGCGGTGCCGGCCGCGGTCGCGGTGGAGCTGGTGCACAACTCCACGCTGCTGCACGACGACGTCATCGACGGCGACGCCGAGCGGCGGCACCGGGCCACCGCGTGGGCGGTGTTCGGCGAGGCGGCCGCGATCCTGGCCGGCGACGCCCTGATGGCCCGCGCGCTTGAACTGCTCGCGTCCCCCGGCGACCCCCTGGCCGGGCGGGCGGTGCGGCTGCTCGGCGGCGCCACGCAGGACGTCCTCGGCGGGCAGAGCGCCGACGTCTCCTTCGAGAGCCGCGGCGACGTCGGGGTCGGCGAATGCGTGACGATGGCGCAGGCGAAGACCAGCGCGCTGCTGCGCGTGGCGTGCGAGCTGGGCGCGCTGTACGGCGGGGCGGCGCCGGAGCGCGCCGCGCGGCTTGCCGGGTTCGGCGGCGAGCTCGGCCTGGCGTTCCAGCACGTCGACGACCTCCTCGGCATCTGGGGCGACCCGGCGGCGACGGGCAAGCCGGTGCACTCCGACCTGTTCAGCCGCAAGAAGACGCTGCCCGTGGTGGCGGCGCTCGCCGCGGAGACCGCCGCCGGGCGCGAGCTGTCCGCGCTCTACGGCGGCGACGGGCCGCTGACCCAGGAGGAGGCCGTACGCGCCGCCGAGCTGATCGACCGGGCCGGCGGCCGCGCCTGGAGCGGCCGGCAGGCCGACGACCTGGTCGCCCGCGCCCGCAACGCGCTGGCCGCCGCCGGACCGGAGCCGCGCGCCGCCGCGGAGCTGGACGCCCTGGCCCGGCTCGTCACCGACCGCGACCACTGAAGGGGCACCGGAGATGGATGTGCTCCTGGCGGCGCCGAGGTCGTTCTGCGCGGGCGTGGAGCGCGCCGTCGACATCGTCGAGCGGCTGCTCGACCAGCGCGGCGGGCCGGTCTACGTGCGCAGGCAGATCGTGCACAACAGCCACGTCGTGGCCGATCTGGAGGGGCGCGGCGCGGTGTTCGTGGCGGAGCTCGACGCCGTGCCGGACGGCGCGACCGTGGTGTTCTCCGCGCACGGCGTCGCGCCCGCCGTACGCCGCGAGGCCGAGCGGCGCGGCCTGGACGCGATCGACGCGACGTGCCCGCTGGTCACGAAGGTGCACGCGGAGGCGGTCCGGTTCGCGGGACGCGGCGACACCGTCGTGCTGATCGGCCACGACGGGCACGACGAGGTGGCCGGCACGCTCGGCGAGGCGCCCGAGCGCACGGTCCTCGTGGAGACCGTCGAGGATGTGGCGGACCTCCGGGTGGCCGACCCCGAACGGGTCTCGTACCTCACGCAGACCACCCTCGCCGCCGACGAGACGGCCGAAGTGATCGCGGCGCTGAAGGCGCGGTTCCCCGCGCTGCGCGGGCCCGGGTCCGACGACATCTGCTACGCCACGACCAACCGGCAGGACGCGGTGACGGCGATCGCGTCCGAATGCGACCTGATGCTCGTCGTCGGCTCGCGGAACTCCTCCAACGCGCAGCGGCTCGTGGAGGTGGCGCGGCGCCGGGGCACGCCGAGCCACCTCGTCGAGGACGGCGGCGGCGTCGCGCCCGGCTGGCTGGCCGGGGTGCGGGTGGTCGGGCTGACCGCGGGCGCGTCCACGCCGCCGCACCTGGTGGACGACGTGCTGGCCGCGCTGGACCGGCACGAGCCGGTCACCGTGCGCGAGCGCGTGGCCGCCGAGGAGACGACCCGATTCGCCCCGCCTCCCGGACTCCAATCCGACCGCTGACCGCAGGCGACCACGTACGGAGGAACGAATGGTGATCATCAGCCCGCGCGCGCCGGTGGGCGCCGCGCGACCGGCGGAGCCCGAGGGCCTCACCGAGCTGGGGAGGCTGGCGTACCGGGTGCTGGCCGACATGGGGGCCGCGCCGCCGGCGGACCTGGCCCGGCTGCTCGCGGCGGACGAGGGGGCCGCCGCGGGCGCCGGAACGGGCGCGGTGGAGGAGGCCGTACGGCCGGCGCGGTCGCTCGTCCACCGGTTCGCCTCCGGGGTCGGCACCGCGGCGACGCGGGTGGCGCCCGTGCCGGCGGTGCCCGAGGCGACGGCCGAGGAACCCGCGGGCGACGACCTGCCGGAGCTGTTCTGCCCCGGCCCCGTACGCGACGACCCGGCGCTGGGGGAGGCGGTCAACGAGGGGATCGTGGCCTGGGCGGAGGAGGTCGGCATCTACCCGGGGCAGCTCGACCGGCTCCGCTCGTGCGACTTCGGCAGCCTGATCATGCTCACCCATCCCGCCTGCGACGACCCCGACCGGCTGCTCGCCGCCGCGAAGTGCGTCGTCGCCGAATGGGCGGCCGACGACTACTTCGTCGACGAGGTGGACCTCGGCGCCGACCCGATGATCGTCGGGTCGCGCATGGCGAAGCTCCACGCGGTCGTCGACCCGGCGCGGCTGCCCGCGGCGTACGAGCCCCAACTGGACGAATGGCGGCGCGACACCCCGATCGCGACGGCGTTCCGCACGGCCATGGAGCATCTCGCCGGCTACACGTCCAACTCGCAGATGGGCCGGTTCCAGCACCAGATGGCCATCCTGTTCACCGCCTGGAACCAGGAGGCCGACTGGCACAACAACCGGCGCACCCCGCCGGTCTGGGAGTACCTCGTCCAGCGCCACCTCAACAGCTACCTGCCGCCGATGATCCTCATCGACGCGGTCGGCGGCTACGAGCTGACGCCCGAGGAGTTCTACGACCCGCGCTTCCGCCGCGCGTTCACGCTCGCCGGCGACGCGAACGTGCTGCTCAACGACCTGCACTCCAGCAAGTTCGAGTCCGAGACCGACCACAACCTGCCCTCGGTGATCGCCGCCGAGGACGGCTGCACGCCCCGCGAGGCCATCAAGCGGACCATCGAGATCCACAACGAGCTCATGCGCACCTTCGTCACCGAGGCGGCCGCGCTGAGCCTCGTCGGCACGCCGAACCTGCGGCGTTTCCTCGCCGACACCTGGGCCTGGCTCGGCGGCAGCCGCGAATGGCACAGCCGTACGGGCCGCTACCACAGTTAGGGAGATCCACGATGACCAGCGCCACCACCAGCGACGTCCTGCGCACCGACTACCAGAAGTCCGTCGCCGAGTACTGGGACAACGAACGCGACCCGGTGAACATCAGGCTCGGCGACGTCGACGGCTACTACCACCACCATTACGGCATCGGCGACTACGACCCGGGGGTGCTCGAAGGCCCCGAGTCCACCCGCGACGACCGGATCATCAAGGAGATGCACCGCCTGGAGACCGCCCAGGCCAACGTGCTCCTCGACCACCTCGGCCGGGTCACGTCCAAGGACCACGTCATGGACGGCGGCTCGGGGCGCGGCGGCACCAGCTTCATGGCCAACGAGCGGTTCGGCTGCTACGTCGACGGCGTGACGATCTCCCGGTCGCAGGTCGACTTCGCGAACCGGCAGGCGGTCGAGCGCGGCGTCTCCGACCACGTACGGTTCCACTTCCGCAACATGCTCGACACCGGGTTCGAGACCGGCTCGCGGCGGGCCATCTGGACGAACGAGACCACGATGTACGTCGACCTCGGCGAGCTGTACGCCGAGTTCGCCCGGCTCCTGGAACACGGCGGCCGCTACGTCTGCGTCACCGGCTGCTACAACGACGTCACCGGCGGCCGCTCCAAGGCGGTCAGCCGCATCGACGAGCACTACACGTGCAACATCCATCCGCGCAGCGAGTACTTCAAGGCGATGGCCGCCAACGGGCTCGTGCCGATCAACGTCATCGACCTGACCGACCAGACCATCCCGTACTGGGAGCTGCGCGCGAAGTCCTCGGTGGCCACCGGCATCGAGGACCCGTTCCTCACGGCGTACCGCGAGGGCAGCTTCCACTACCTGATGATCGTCGCCGACCGGATCTGACTCAGGACCCGGCCGCCGCGTCCCGTACGGCGCGGCGGCCGGCCCGCAGCAGCCGGACGGCGACCGCGCCGCACACCAGCGCCAGCAGCCCGGCGCCGGCGAGCGCGGCGGCCAGGCCGGTCGTGGCGCCGCCGGCGGCGTGCGACAACGCGTGGTAGACGGTGCCGCAGACGGCGATGCCGAGCGCCAGCCCGAGCTGCCGGGAGCTGTTCGCCGCCGCGCCCGCCGTCCCGGCGTACGCGGGCGGCACGGAGGCGACCGCGACGGCCGGGAACACCGGCGAGACCACGCCCGCGCCGAGCCCGGTGAGGATGAGGAACGGCACGAGCACCGCCCAGTGCGGCCACGCGAGCAGGGCCAGGCCGGACAGGCAGCCAAGGCCGATCGCGATCGTGCCGCCGCCAAGGGTACGGCTCGGCGGCAGCCCGTGCAGCCGGGCGCTGACCAGCCCGGACACCGCGACGAACACGACGAGCTGCGCGGTCAGCACCAGCGAGGCGCCCAGCGACCCCATGCGGCCGTCCTGCAGCCAGACGGAGACGGCCGGGAGGGCGCCGTACGCGGCGAAGTAGTAGCCGAATGCGACCAGCAGGACGCCGACGAACGTCCGCGTGCCGAACAGCTTGAGCGGCAGGATCGGCCGCGCGCTGCGCCGCTCCACCAGGACGAACGCGGTCCCCGCGACGGCCGCCACGGCGAGCCCGGCGAGGGTGCCGTACGGGCCTGAGCCCGACTCGCCGGCGACGATCAGCGCGTACGCGAGCCCGGTCACCGCCGCCGTGATCGCCGCGATCCCCGGCCAGTCGATCCGTACAGGGCCGGATCGCTCGGCGCCGCGCGGCGTCCCGGCCAGGGTCGTTGCTGCGAGGACGACCGCGGCCGCGCAGATCGGCAGCGCGCCGAGGAACGTCCACCGCCATCCCGCGTACTCGGTGAGCACGCCGCCGGCCACGGTGCCCACCGCGCCCGCGGCGCCGGCCACCGCGCCCCAGACCGCGAACGCCGTGGCGCGCTGACGGCCGGTGTAGGTCAGCCCGATCAGCGGCAGGATGGCCGCGAACATCGCCGCGCCGGCGATCCCCTGCGCCGCGCGCGCCGCGATCAGCACGACGGCCGACCCCGCGAGCCCGCAGCCCAGCGTGGCCAGCCCGAACACCGCGAGCCCCGTGACGTACACGCGCTTGCTGCCCAGGACGTCGTTCAGCGCCCCCGCGCCGAGCAGCAGCCCGGCGACCGCGAGCGTGTAGACGTCGATGATCCACTGGGTGCCGGCGTATCCGGCGTGCAGGCCGGCGCCGATGCGCGGCAGGCTGACGTTCACGATCGTCGTGTAGAGCAGCAGCAGGAACGTCCCCAGGCAGCAGGCCACCAGCGGGAGCCAGCTCGCGTCCGCGCCTGTCGTACGTGACCCCGTGGCGGCAGTGGTTTCAGCACGCATGCGGCCACTGTCGGGTAAGGGTCTTGTACACGTAAACCATTACATCGGGCCTTGTGCGGACGGCCGCGGCGCCGGTGTAATGCCTCCATGCGGGTGAACCATTACAACGAGCTGCTGCTCCGGCACGTCATCGACCTCGTCAACACCCCGCCGGCCGGCCCCGACGAGCTCGCCACCCGCTGGAACACCGTCTGCACCCCGCCCGCCACGCGCGTCGACGCCACCGACCTCCGCACGGTCCGCGACTACCTCGCCCGCTGGACCGCGCTGATCGACGCCCCCACCGAGGACGCCCGCGTCGCCCACCTCAACGACCTGCTCGCCCGCTACGCCACACCCCCCACGGTCAGCGCCCACGACGGCGAGGGCTGGCACATGCACTACCGCCCCGAACACGCCCGGCACAGCGCCATCCTCACCGGCGCCACCATCGTCGCCGCCGCCCAGTACCTCACCGCCCACGGCATGCACCGCCTCGGCCGCTGCGCCCTCCCCGAATGCCCGAACGCGTATGCCGACTTCAGCCGCCCCGGCCGCCAGCGCTACTGCTCCCACACCTGCGCCAACCGCGACGCCGTACGCCGCCACCGCACGCGCCGCTGACCCGGACCGCCCTCCGGAGCAATCGGACCAAGCGCCTATTTTGGGACGGGTCGTATTTAAGGTGAGCGTTCAAGGGGTGGCGTGTGTCTGCTGTTCAGGGTGGGGTGCCGGAGTTGGCTGCGTTGAGGTTGCGGGGGGTTTCGGTGCCCAACCGGATCTGGATGTCGCCGATGTGCCAGTACTCCGCCGGGTCGGACGGGGAGCCTACGGACTGGCATCTGGTGCATTACGGGTCGCGTGCGGTGGGCGGGGTCGGGCTGGTGATGGTGGAGTCGACGGCTGTCGGGCCGCGGCACCGGACGACAGGGGCCGACCTGGGCATCTGGAACGAGGGGCAGGCGCTGGCGCACCGGCGGCTGACCGGGTTCATCGCGGGGTGCGGCATGGTGCCCGCGGTGCAGTTGCAGTGCGCGGGGCGGAAGAGCTCGCACCACCGGCCGTGGGAAGGGGCGGGGCAGAACGGGTCCGTCGGGGCGGAGGCGGGGGGCTGGGCGACGATCGGGCCGTCGGCGATCCCGTTCGGCGACCTGGCCGCGCCCGAGGAGGCGACGCTCGCGGACATCGACGAGGTGGTGGAGGCGTACGCCAATGCCGCGCGCATGTCCGACCTCGCCGGCTACCAGGTCGCGGAGGTGCACGCCGGGCACGGCTACCTGCTCCACGAGTTCCTGTCGCCGCTGTCGAACCGGCGGACCGACGCGTACGGGGGGAGCCTGGCGAACCGGATGCGGCTGCCTTTGCGGGTCGCCGAGGCGGTGCGTGCCGCGTTCCCCGACGACAAGCCCGTGCTGGTCCGGATCACCGCGACCGACTGGGCCGACGGCGGCATCACCCTCGACGAGGCCACCGTGTTCGCCAAGGAGCTGGCCGCGGTGGGCATCGACCTCCTCGACGTCACCTCGGGCGCCCTCGTCGCCGGGGTCGCGCCGCCCAAGCGCGCCGGGCTCAACGTCGGCTTCGCCCGCACCCTCAAGGAGGCGTCCGGCCTCCCGGTCGCGCCGGTCGGGCAGATCGCGGACACCGCGCTGGCCCGTGAGGTCATCGCCGACGGCGCCGCCGACGCCGTGCTGATCGGCCGCGCCCTGCTGCGCGACCCGTACCTCCCGCTGCGCACCGCCGAATCCGAGAAGGAGCGCTGGCCGAGCCAGTACCACCGCGCCCTGTGACTCACTCCGCCGGGTCGCGCCACGGCGCCGTACGGAGGTCGGCGGTGCTCCGGCGGCGCCGGTCGGGCCATCCGCGGTCGGCCGGCGCGCCGACGGCCATCATCGACACGACGGCCCAGCCCGGCGCCGGGCGCAGCTCGGCGGTGAGGCCGTCCATGTCGAAGCCGCGGAACTGGTGGCAGGCCAGCCCGAGCGCCTGCGCCTGCACGGTGAGGTGGGCCACGGCCTGCCCGAGGTCGTAGTCGGCGAACTCCGAATAGAGCATGTCGGAGCCGTCCACGTACCTGCGGGTGAGCGTGACGATCAGCAGCCCCGCGTCCAGCGCCCACACCGCCGAGCTCGGCGCCAGATGGGGCGCCACCCGCGCGTGGTCGGGCTCGCCGGGGCGGGCGGCGAGGAACCCCCACGGCTGGGAGTTCCCGGCGGACGGCGCCCACCTGGCCGCCTCGAGCAGCAGGTCGAGGGCGTCGTCGCCGACCGCGACCGAGGGGTCGAACCCGTACGGGCTGAAGCGCTCGGCGAGCAGCGGGTGCAGGCCCGACCGGACCTCCTGATCGGTCGTCACGATGATCCGCAACCGGCGCGCGCCCGTACGTATGCCCGCCTCGCCGCGCCGGTCTGGTAGAACGGCGCGGCGAACGCGATCGGGGGGAGACGGGCATGGCCGGGATCGACCGCACCGGACCGCGGGTCTCGGTACTGGACACCTCGCCGATCGTGGCCGGATCCACGGCGCGCGCGGCGCTGGAGAACACCGTCGACCTCGCGGTCCTGGCCGACGCGCTCGGCTACCACCGCTACTGGGTGCCCGAGCACCACGGCATGCGCGGGGTGGCGAGCGCCGCGCCGGCCGTCGTCGCGGGGCGGCTCGCCGACGCGACCGGCCGCATCCGGGTCGGCGCGGGCGGCGTGCTGCTGCCCAACCACGCGCCGCTCGTGGTGGCCGAGCAGTTCGGCACGCTGGAGGCGCTGCACCCGGGGCGGATCGACCTCGGGCTCGGGCGGGCGCCCGGCGGATCGCGGCGCGCGGTGGACGCCGTACGAAGCGCGCACGAGCGTACGGCGAAGGGCTTCGACCAGCAGGTCGCCGAGCTGCTCGGCTACTTCGCGCCGGCCGGCGACCCCGACGACGACCGCGTGCGCGCCGTGCCCGCCGCGGGGAACGCGCCGCCGGTCTGGATCCTCGGGTCGAGCCCGGCCAGCGCGCACCTGGCCGCGTCGCTCGGCCTGGCCTACGCCTACGCGCACCACCTCAACCCGGCCGACGCCGCTGACGCGCTGCGCGCCTACCGCGCCGGACACCGGCCGCGCCCCGGCGGCGGCGCACCCGCGACCCTCGTCAGCGTCTCGGTCATCGCGGCCGACACCGACGAGCGCGCCGAATGGCTCGCCGGACCCACCCGGCTGAAGGTGCTCAGCCGCCTGCGCGGCAACCGGATCCTGCTGCCGAGCCCGGAGGACGCCGCCGCGTACCCGTACACCGCCGCCGACCGTACGGAGATCGCCGCGCGCTCCGGCGGCGTCCTCACCGGGTCGCCCGCCACGCTGCGCGGGCACCTGCGCGCCCTGCTCGCCGCCACCGGCACGGACGAGCTGATGGTGACCACGCCCGTGTACGACCACGCGGACCGGCGGAGGTCCTACGAACTGGTCGCCGAGATCGCCGCCGCGCTGGGCCGGTGACTCAGGCCGGCACCTTGTCGAGGAAGCCGGCGACCGAGGTGATCTTCCCGTCGGCGCCGACGGTGAGCACGTCGAAGCCGACCACCACGGGCTCGGCGCCGGCGGGGCCCAGGCCCCACTGGAACCGGGTCACCCCGTGGTGGGCGTCGGCGTCGCCGACCGGGGTGAAGACGAAGCCGGGGAACTGCTCGTGCACCCCGGCGATCGTCGCGGACAGGTCGGCGGTCCCGGCCACGTCGACCAGCGGGTCGACGTACGTCGCGCCGGGCGCCCAGCTCTCGGCGATCAGGTCGGCGCGCTCCCCGGCGTCGACGGCGTTCCAGCAGGCGAGGTAGCGGTCACGCAGATCGGACATGGTGTGCTCCTTAGTACCGTGAACGGATGCGAACACCGCTGATCCTCGGCCGTACGCGTCGTACGGTCGATTCCCCGCGAGGTAACCGCGGGCGTACGGCCGGCCTACCGGATCGGCAGGGACATGATCGGCTGGCTCGTCGGCTGGCGTGAGCCGCCCGCCGGTTCGACGGTGAGGGCGAGCGTGCGGGCGCCGGCGAGCAGGGTCGTGGTGGTGGGCGTGGTGTCCGGGTGGGTGTCGAGCAGGCCGGCCGAGCGCGCGGCGCCCTGGGGGGTGAGGTACCAGAGCTGGTACGCGCGGTCGACGGGCAGGCGGCGCGACCCGGCGAGGGTGAAGACCAGCCGGTCGCGGGAGCGCGAGACGACGGCGGTGCCGCGGCCGTACGAGGTCGCGGCCGTGGTGGTGATGTGCGCGTCGGGCGCGGACAGGACCGCGGTGATCCGCGCGCGCTCGGCGCGGAGCTGCGCGGCCTGCCGCTGGTCGTGCACGGCCACCGCGCCGACCGCCACCGCGATGGCCAGGCACGCGGCGGCGGCCCAGGACGCGGCCGCGGTGCTCCAGCGGATGCGGCGTACGGGGGCGCCCTCGGCGACCGGCGGCACCTGCGCGGTGCGCTCGATCTCGGCCATGACCCGGTCGCGCAGCGCGGCGGGCGGCGTCTCGGCGACCGCGGAACCGAGCCGGGCGGCGGTCTCGGTGAGCCCGCGCACCTCCTGCCGGCACGACTCGCAGGCCTCCAGGTGGTCCTCGAACAGGCGGCGCTCGTCATCGGGCAGCGCGCCGAGCGCGTACGGCCCGGCCAGGGCGTGGATGTCCTGCCGCTTCACCACTCCACCCCCAGGCAGTCGCGCAGCCGGATGAGGCCGTCGCGCATACGGGACTTGATCGTGCCGAGCGGCACCGCGAGCAGCGACGACACCTCACGGTAGGTGTAGCCCTGGTAGTACGAAAGCCGCAGCGCCTCGTTCTGGAGGTCGGTGAGCGTGCCGAGGCAGCGGCGGACGCGCTCGGCCTGCATGCGGTTCTCCACCAGCTCGGTGACCTCGTCGAACGGCGGCGGCTCGGCGCGGCGCGCGCGCTCCTCCCGGTCCGTCGCGGCCTGCTCGGACCGTACGCGGTCGACCGCGCGCCGATGCGTGAGCGTCATGACCCACGCGAGGGCGCTGCCGCGGTCGGCGTCGAACCGCGCCGCGGTGCGCCACACGGTGACGAGCACCTCCTGGCTGACCTCCTCGGCCAGCGCCGGATCGCGTACGACACGCCGCGCGAGCCCGTACACCGGCGCCGCCACCTGGCGGTACACCGCCTCGAACGCCTGTTGATCGCCACGCGCGACGTCGCCCAGCAGCCCTTCGAGGCCGCGTGGCGCGCCGCCGCGTGCGTCATCGGTCTGACTCAGCTCCACACCCTGCATTCGTCGCACGGCCGCCGGCGGATGGGTTCCGCGGGCCGGTTCTGCCCTCCGTCCATCCAAGCGATACCCGGGGCGCGGCGCACGCCGTTCCGAACCGGTGTCGGACGGCACCCATCCGGTACGCGGACAGGTCCGAATGAGCGGTGTGAGAACGATACGTAGCCGCGCCGCGACCGTCGGCGTCCTGTCCGGCGCCGTGAGCGGCCTGCTGGCCGCCGCCGCCGCACTGGGCGCCGGGCAGGTGTGCGCGCTCGCGTTCGGCGCCGAGTCGGCGCCGGTGATCGCGGTGGGCGAGGGCGCGATCGATCTCACGCCGAGCTGGTTGAAGGACGCCGCGGTGTCCGCGTTCGGATCCAACGACAAGCTCGTGCTGCTGTCCGGCATCGGCGCCGTGGTGGTGCTGATCGCCGTCGCCATCGGGCTGGTGGCGCGGCGGCGGCCCGCCTGGGGCGCGGCCGGTCTCGTGGCCTTCGGCGCGGTCGGCGTGGCCGCCGCGCTGGCCCGGCCGACCGCGACCCCGGCGTACGCGGTGCCGTCGCTGGTGGCCGCGGTCGTCGGCGTGGCCGCGCTGCTGATGCTGATCCGCCTCGCGCCGCGCGCCAAGACGGCCGGAAGCCCCGTCCCGGACGGTGACCGAGTGACCTCCCCGTCCGGGGCGGACCGGCGCGCGTTCCTGCTCGCCGCGTCCGGCACGGTCGTGTTCGCCGGGCTGGCCGGCGGCACCGGGCTGGTGCTGCGCGGCGGCGCGGCGGCGACCCGCGCGGCCGTACGGCTGCCGCGCCCGGCGAGCCCCGCACAAGCGCTGCCGGCAGGCGCCGACCTGCGGATACCGGGCCTCACCCCGTACGTCACGCCGCTGCGCGACTTCTACCGCGTCGACACCGCCCTGGTGCTGCCGCGGGTCGACCCGCGCGACTGGACGCTGCGGATCCACGGCATGGTCGACCGGCCGATGGAGCTGAGCCTCGCCGAGCTGCTGCGGTACCCGCTCGTCGAGCGCTGGATCACGCTGACGTGCGTGTCCAACCAGGTCGGCGGCCCGTACGCGGGCAACGGCCGGTGGCTGGGCGTGCCGCTGGCGCGCCTGCTGCGCGCCGCGGGCGTACGGTCCGGCGCCGACCAGTTGCTCAGCACGTCCGTGGACGGCTTCACCGCGGGCACGCCCGTCGCGACCGTGCTCGACGGCCGCGACGCGCTGCTCGCCGTCGGCCTCGACGGGCAGCCGCTGCCGGTCGCCCGCGGATTCCCCGCGCGGCTGATCGTCCCCGGCCTGTACGGGTTCGTGTCGGCCACCAAGTGGGTCACCGACCTCAAGCTCACCCGGTTCGCCGACGACCGCTCGTACTGGGCGCGGCGCGGCTGGGCGCTGCGCGCGCCGATCAAGACGATGTCCCGCATCGACGTGCCACGCCCGCTGGCCAAGGTGCCGGCCGGCGAGGTCACGGTCGCGGGCGTCGCGTGGGCACAGCACCGCGGCATCACCGGCGTGCAGGTACGCGCCGACGACGGGCCGTGGCGGGACGCCGAGCTGGCGCCGGTGCCGAGCACCGACACCTGGCGGCAGTGGCACTACCGCTGGTCCGCCGCGTCCGGGCAGCACACGCTCACCGCCCGCGCCGTCGACGGTACGGGCGCTGTCCAGACCCAGCAGCGCGTCCCCCCGATCCCAGATGGGGCGTCGGGGTGGCAGTCGATCGTGGTCACCGTCGCGTGATCACGGCACATCGAAGGAGAAGATCATGAACGCTCGTTTCCTGACCGTCGGCGCCGTCTTCGCGACGATCGCCATCGGCGCGACCGCCTGCGGCGGGAGCGGCTCGGACAACGCGTCGAGCTCCAAGCCGCCGAGCTCCGCCCCGGCGTCGTCCGCGCCGGCCAAGGCCGCCGGGATGCAGCCGATGGGCCCGGCGTGCTCGACCGTGCCGAAGACCGGCAAGGGCAGCTTCGCCGGCATGGCGCAGGACCCGGTCGCGACCGCGGCGTCCCACAACCCGGCGCTGTCCACGCTGGTCACCGCCGTGAAGAAGGCGGGACTCGTGGACACGCTGAACTCGGCGTCGAACATCACCGTGTTCGCGCCCACCAACGACGCGTTCGCGAAGATCCCGAAGAAGAAGCTGGACGCCGTCCTGAAGGACAAGAAGACGCTCACCAAGATCCTCACGTACCACGTGGCCAAGGGGAAGACCACGCCCGGCCAGATGGCCTCGGGCGACAAGCTCACCACGCTGGAGGGCGGTACGGTCACGCCGTCCAAGATGGGTGACACGTACCAGGTCAACGACGCGAAGGTCGTCTGCGGCAACGTGCCGACGTCCAACGCGACCGTCTACATCATCGACACCGTCCTGATGCCGAAGATGTGAACCGGCCGCCCCACCCTCGTGTAGCCGGCCCCGGGTGGGGCAGACGTGAGGGCGCGGCGGCGCCGCCAGGGTCCGTGGGGCGGACACCCGAGCGGCGCCGCCGCGCGCTCACCCGGCGCGATGGATGCCGAGCCCGCTCT
Organism: Streptosporangiaceae bacterium; assembly: GCA_036502625.1. Classification (GTDB taxonomy): domain Bacteria; phylum Actinomycetota; class Actinomycetes; order Streptosporangiales; family Streptosporangiaceae; genus DASXYG01. Next base: position 180,338 of record DASXYG010000095.1, on the reverse strand, counting down.
CCCCGGCGGCGATGCCCGGCCTGAGGTTCCAGTCCGTGTCGTACTCGCCGCCGTCCTGGCAGCGGTACGGGATGGACGGCGAGTCCGGCAGGGTCAGCAGGCGCTCCCTGAGGTCGGCGGCGAGCGCGTCGTACCGCGCCGGCTCGACGCGGTTGGCGCCGGACATCACCACCGGTTCGGCGACGCTCATGCCCGTGTACCAGAAGGTGCCATGCAGCAGCGGGAACAGCACCTCGGACAGGTCGCCGTGCAGGCCGCGCGGCCCGATCCCGGCGTGCGCGCCGACGGTCACGACCGCGAGGGCGCGGCGCCCGGCCAGGCCGCCGTCGCCGTAGCGGCGGGTGCGCCCCGTCTCGGGGTCGCGCACCCCGTACGCGTAGCCCTGCACGAGGACCCGGTCCAGCCAGCCCTTCATGATCGCGGGCATGCCGTACCACCAGAGCGGGAAGTGCAGCACGACGGTGTCGGCCCACGCGAGCTTGTCGTGCTCGGCGCGGATGTCCGGCGCCAGGCCGCCGCTGCGCAGGGCGCGTTCGGACTCCGCCGCCACGTCCAGCCGGTCCCGCCCGTCGTGGGCGAAGTCGGCGGCCGTGACCACCGGGTTCCAGCCCATCCGGTACAGGTCCGACTCGCGCACCGCGTGGCCCGCCTGCCGCAGCGCGGCGACGCCCTCGGTGCGCATCCGCCCGGTCAGCGACCGCGGTTCGGGATGGGCCATCACCCACAGCACGCGCATCTCGTCCTCCGTTTCCTTACGGATCCTGATGACCCCAGCCTCGCCGGGGGAGCGCGGGGGTACGAGTGGCCCGAAGGACAACGAGTGCAAGGATTGAGCCATGTCCGTACGCCATGTGGTCGCGGTGCTCGTCCGGGACGGCGTCATGCCGCTGGAACTGGGCATCGTCCACCAGCTCTTCGGTTCCGCCCGCGGCCCGTCAGGTGACCCCCTGTACGAGGTGGTCACCTGCGCGCCCCACCCCGGCGAGCTGCGCACGGACGCCGACTTCACGCTGCACGTCACCGCGGGCCCGGAGGCGATCACCCGGGCGGACACCGTCCTCGTCCCCGCCTCCCACGAGTTCGACGACACAGGGGATTCGTCAGGGGGCGCGGACGGCGTCGCGGAGATGCTCGCGGCCGTGCGCCCGGGTACGCGCATCGCCTCGATCTGCACGGGCGCGTTCGTGCTCGCCGCCGCCGGGCTCCTGGACGGGCGCCGGGCGACGACCCACTGGATGTCCGCCGCGAGCTTCCGCACCGCGTTCCCGCGCGTACGCCTGGACCCGGACGTCCTGTTCACCGAGGACGACGGCGTCTTCACCTCAGCCGGCGAGGCCGCCGGGATCGACCTCTGCCTGCACCTGATCCGTACGGACCACGGCGCCGCGGTCGCCAACGACGTCGCCCGCCGCACGGTCGTCCCCCCGTACCGCGACGGCGGCCAGGCCCAGTACATCGACCTCCCGATACCCCCCGAACCGGAGTCCCCGACCGCCCGCGCCCGCGCCTGGGCCCTGTCCCACCTCGACCAGCCCCTCACCCTCCCCGACCTGGCCACCCGCGCGTCGATGAGCACCCGCACCTTCACCCGCCGGTTCCGCCGCGAGGTCGGTCAGTCCCCCGGCACCTGGCTCACCCACCAGCGCCTCAACCGCGCCCGCCACCTCCTGGAACAAACGGACCTCCCCGTCGACGCCATCGCCCACCGCACCGGCTTCGGCACAGGAGCATCCCTCCGCCACCACTTCACCCGCACGGTCGGCGTAAGCCCGGCCCGCTACCGCACCACCTTCACCGGCAAGCCCCCGGCCGCCTAGCCCGACCTCCGCGTGCGGCTACTTCGCGGCCTGGGTGGTGACGTGCTGGATGGTCTTGACGGTGAGGGCGGGCTGGTCGACGTAGATGTAGTGGGTGCTCCTCCCGGCCACGGTGTAGTGGCTGCGGGTGGAAATGGGGAGCCATTCGTGCTGGCCCTTCGTCCAGATCCGTTCGAGGACGGGGCCGTAGTGGGGGACGGCCGAGAGGTACTTCTTGCCGTGCTTGACGACCTCGACGGGGATGGCGCCGGCGGAGCGGACCGTGCTGTCGGTGGCCTTGAGCCTCTCCTGGTTCTGGCCCGAGTTGATCGCGGCCAGCTCGGCGCGGACCTCGCCGGCCAGGCCCTTGGCGGACTTCGGGATCAGCCGGGTGGTGTCGGCCACCGCGGTCGGTGAGGTGGCGTCCAGGAGGACCAGGCCCGTGACCCGGTCGCGGTGGGCGGGGGCGTAGCGGGCGGCGATCGCGCCGCCCAGGGAGTGCCCGGCCAGGACGACCGGACGGCCTCCGGCGACGCGGGCGATGACCCCGGTGAGGATCTTGCCGGTGCTCGCGTACGTCTGCGGTCCGGCGGGCTTGTCGCTCGCGCCTTCGCCGAGCCGGTCGTAGGAGCAGACGAGGTCTTTTTCGCTCAGCGTCTTCTGGATGCCGGCCAGCTTGGTCAGCGCGTCGCCGTACCCGGCCATCAGGACGATGACCGGCCTGCCCTTAGCCGGGCGGCCCGAACAGGACACGTTCACCGACCTGCCGTCGACCTTGATCTTCTTGGTGCCGGAGATCGGGGCGTGCCGCGACTTCGACCCGAACAGCAGGTTGTCGCCGCTGGAGGAGTCGTCGCAGCCGGCGACCACCGTCCCGCCGACGACGCAGCAGAGCGCGACCAGCGCGGATGTCCTGACGGTGCGGAACACGATGTCCTCCATGGGGATCGGTGACGCCGGAAGCAGGGCTGACCACGCTAGGGATCCGGCCGCCGCCGGTCGTCCCCGTACGGCGGACATTCGCGGGTAGCTCACGCGGGGGACGAGACAGGCCTGCCGGGCAGTTCGCCGATCGTTTTACTTGCCTTCTCCAAAGCGCAAACCGGGGCGCATACGTTCACGACGCTCCATAAAACGCAAAAGGGGACGGACATGGACGCGACCCCCGCGGTCCGGGCGCGCGGCATCACCAGGTACTTCGGCGATGTCGTGGCACTCGACGGCGTCGATTTAGACGTCGCGGCAGGTCAGGTGCACGGCCTGGTCGGGCCGAACGGCGCGGGGAAGACCACGCTCCTCGGGCTGCTGCTCGGCTTGGCGGTCGCGGACGCCGGGCGCATGGAGATCCTCGGTACGCCGGTGGGCCGTACGCTCGCGGTGCCCGACGGCGTCGCGGGATTCGTGGACGGGCCGGGGCTGTACCCGTCCCTCACCGCGCGGCAGAACCTCGCCGCGCTCGCGGCCCTGCGCGGCGACGACCGCCGCGCCGGCGTGGACGACGTCCTCGACCAGGTCGGCCTCACCGACCTCGCCGACGACCGTGTCCGCGGCTTCTCCCTCGGCATGCGGCAGCGGCTCGGGCTGGCCGCCGCGCTGCTCACCCGGCCGCGCCTGCTGGTCCTCGACGAACCCGCCAACGGCCTGGACCCCGCGGGCAAGTACGACGTGCACCGGGTGATCACCAAGCTCGCGGCGGACGGCGCCTCGGTGGTCATGTCCAGCCACCGGATGGACGACCTCGCGGCGCTGTGCTCCGAGGTCACGATCCTGGCCACCGGCCGGGTCGTGTTCTCCGGACCGGTGCGCAAGCTCGCCGCGGAGAGCGGCGACCTGGACTACCGGCTGCGCACCTCCGATCCCGGCGCGGCGCGCGAGATCGCCGCCGAGACGCCCGACCTGCGCGTCGTGCCCGACACCGCGCCCGCCCTGCGGCGCGGCGACGACACGTTCGTCGTACGGGGCCCCGTGCCGGCGCTGGACGCGCTGGTCGTACGGCTGGCCGAGGCGAAGGTCGCGGTACGTGAACTGGGGCCGGTGGTGCCGCCGCTTGAGGCGGCGTTCCTGGCGCTGACCGAGTCCGGCGAACCCGCACCCTGAGCTGGATCCGGAGGAGAACCACGTTGACTGCCGTCACCGCGTCCCGGCCCGTCGCCCGTCCGGCGCCGGTCTGGCCCGGCTACCGCTTCGAGCTGGTCAAGCTGCTGTCCCAGTGGCGGGTCATCCTGCTGATCGCGGCCTGCTGGCTGGCGCCCGCGGTCTTCGTGGTGGGCGTCGGCCAGCAGAGCTCGCTGCCGTCCGACACCGTCTTCGGCCGCTGGATGGACCAGACGGGCTGGGCCGGGTCGCTGGTCGTCCTGGCCTTCGCGTGCACCTGGGCGCTGCCGCTGCTGGTGTCGCTGGTGGCCGGGGACGTGTTCGCCGCGGAGGACCGGCTCGGCACCTGGCGGCACCTGATGGTCGCGGTCCGCTCGCCGCGGCGGATCTTCCTGGCGAAGTCGGCCGCCAGCCTCACGGTGATCGTGCTGATGGTCCTCGGCCTGGCCGTCTCCGGCATCGCCGGCGGCCTGCTCGCCATCGGCGACCAGCCACTCGTCGGCCTCGACGGCCATCTCCTCGCCCCCGGCGACGCGGCCGCGACCGTGCTGCTCGCCTGGTTGTGCGTCCTGGCGCCGACGCTGGCGTTCGCCGCGGTCGGCCTGCTGGGCTCGGTCGCGCTCGGCCGTTCGCCGATGGGGCTGGTGACGCCCGCGCTGCTCGCGCTGGTGCTGGAGCTGGCCCAACTGCTCCCGCTCCCGGTCGCCGTGCGCGTCGCCCTGCCGAGCAGCGGTTTCCTGGCCTGGCGCGGCCTGTTCACCGACCCGGCGCAGACCGGCCCGCTGCTGACCGGCGTGTTGGTCGCCCTGGCGTGGGCCGTCGTGGCCACCGCGCTGGCGTACCTGCTGTTCCTGCGCCGCGACTTCACCGACGTGACGTACGACGGGTCGGGCCGGCGCGTCCTCGCGGCGGGGCTGGCGCCGCTGGCCGCCCTGCTCGCGGTCAGCATCGGCGTCGCCTTCGTGTTCACCCCGGCCACCGGCTCGGGGATCGGGCAGCCGAAGCTGCAGGCCTCGCTCGCCACGGTGTTCGCCCATCTGTACCGCGTGCAGTCGCGGCAGCTCCACCGGCCGGACGTCACCGAGGCGCAACTGCGTACGAGCGCGTCCTGTGACAAGGGCGGAAGCCTCGTCGAGGACGAGGGGCCGGGCAACGACTGGCGGTGCGTCGTCACCTGGCACCTGCCCGGCGCGACGGCCACCGGCACCGCGATCTACCAGCTCGAGGTCCTCCCCGACGGGCAGTACGTCGCCGACGGCGACGGCCCGAAAGAGGTGAACGGCTACTTCGTGGCGCACACCCCCGCGGGCGATGTGCCCAACCCCCTGTGGCAGCTCGACGGACTCGTCGACCTGTCGTCCACCACGCGAAAGGGATGACGAATGCGCGTAACGCGCCGACGCCGGAGCGACTCCGGTGTCCGCGACCGGGTCGTTAGGGGACGATCCGGCCGCCGTGTCCGCATCATCGCGGCCGGAACCGCCGCGCTCACCGTCGTCGGCGGCGGTGCCTACGGCTCCACCCGACCGTTCGGCGAGAACCAGGTCGGCACGGCCTACCGGAACGGAATCCAGGTCTCAAGCGACCAGATCATCAAGCCGATCGGCGACCGGCTGCTCACCCAGTACGGCAAGTTCATGGGGTCCACCGCCAGCCCGGACGGCAAGCACCTGGCCGTGATGGTCAGCGCGTGGGGGATGGCCAAGCCGATCGCGCTGATCATCGTCGACCTCGACACGTACAAGGTGCAGCAGACGGTCGGCACGGACGCGAGCGCCGACCTGAAGATCGGCAACAGCAACGTGGGCCAGGACGGGCCGGACTACTCCCCGGACGGCAAGACCCTGTGGCTGCCGCAGACCGACGGCTACGCCAAGTTCACGGTGAACGCCGACGGCACCCTCAGCGCCCCCACGACCGTCGCCATCGCGAAGCAGGGCACCAAGCAGGCGCTGCCGTCGAAGGCGGCGTTCTCACCCGACGGCTCCACGGTGTACGCCACGGTCAACGGCCAGAACCGCGTCGTGGCCATCGACGCCGCGTCCGGCGCGATCAAGCAGAGCTGGGACGTCGGGATCGCGCCGCGCGGCATCGTGCGGGTCGGCGACAAGCTCTACGTCAGCAACGAGGGCGGCCGGCAGGCGAAGTCCGGCGACAAGACGATCAACTCGTACGGCACGAACGTGCCCGCCGATCCGGTCCGCGGCACCTCGACGACCGGCACGGTCAGCGTCATCGACACCGCCGACCCGTCCGCGCCCGTGGCGTCCGTGCCCGTCGGGCTGCACCCGACCGCGATGCACGCCGCCGGCCACGCCCTGTTCGTCGCCAACACCTTCGACGACAGCGTCTCGGTGATCGACACGACGAAGGACAAGGTCGTGCAGACCATCGAGACCAAGCCGTGGCCGTCGTCGACGGTGGGCTACGAGCCCGACGACGTCACGCTGACCTCCGACGGCCACCTGCTGGTGTCCCTCGGCCGCGCGAACGCCGTCGCGGTGTACCGCTACCACGGCGACGCCAAGGCCCCGGTGAACTTCGTCGGCCTGCTGCCCACCGACTACTACCCGTCGGACATCACGACCGCCGGCGGCAAGGTCGTCGTCACGAACCGCCGCGGCATCGACGCGCGCGGCCCGAAGCTCACCTTCGACAAGGGCACCGGCACCACGCCGGCGACCGGCTACGGCACGCACGCCACCACCGGCACGCTGACCCGCTTCGGCCTGCCGAGCGACCAGCAGATCGCGCGCTACACCGGCACGGTCTTCGCGCAGAACGGCTGGGGCGGGAACGACGTCGAGAAGGCCAAGGGCCATCCGGCCAAGGCCGTCGCCGTTCCCCAGCGCGTCGGCGACCCGTCGACCATCAAGCACGTGTTCCTGCTGGTCAAGGAGAACCGCACGTACGACCAGGTGTTCGGCGACGACCCCCGCGGCAACGGCGACCCGACGCTGACGCAGTTCGGCGAGAAGGCGACCCCGAACCAGCACGCGCTGGCGAAGCAGTTCGGCCTGTACGACAACTTCTACGACGTCGGCACCAACTCCGCCGAGGGCCACAACTGGGTGATGCAGGGCGACAACCCCGAGTACACCGAGTCCAACAGCGCGTACCTCCGCAGCTACGACACCGAGGACGACGTGCTCGGCCACCAGCGGTCGGGCTTCCTGTGGACGGCCGCGCAGGCCGCCGGCAGGACCGCGCGCGACTTCGGCGAGTTCACGCAGTTCGAGACCAAGCCGGCCGGCGCGACCTGGCAGAAGTACTACTGCACCACCAAGAGCGTCGAGAACGGCGGCGACCCGAGCCAGTTGACGGACCCGTCCGTCAAGCAGGACACCGAGTCGCCGATCCCGTCGCTGAACGCGATCACCGACCACGACTTCCCGAAGTTCGACACCGACATCCCCGACACGTACCGCTACCAGATCTGGAAGCAGAACTTCGAGAAGAACGGCCCGGCCAACCTGAACATGTTCTGGCTGTCCAGCGACCACACCGGCGGCCCGCCCGACCCCGAGGCGCAGGTCGCGGACAACGACCTCGCCGTGGGCCGGATCACCGACGAGATCTCGCACAGCAAGTACTGGAAGGACTCCGCGATCTTCGTGGTCGAGGACGACAGCCAGGACGGCGCCGACCACGTGGACGGCCACCGCGCGCCGGTCGAGGTCATCAGCCCCTGGGCGCAGCACGGGAAGGTCGACTCGACCTACTACTCGCAGATCACGATGGTCCGCACCATCGAGCAGATCCTCGGCGCCCAGCCGCTGAACCAGAAGGTCGCCGCGGCGACGCCGATGTACGGCGCGTTCACCCGGAAGCCCGACTACCGTCCGTTCGACGCCAAGCCGAACCAGATCCCGCTCACCGAGGGCATCGCCACCGCGCCGGACTGCGGCCTGGACACCCTCGGCAAGAAGGGCGCCGCGGCCAAGACGCTGAACGACTCGGTGGCCAAGAAGGTCGCCGTGCCCAGCGGGATGCGGAACCTGGCCGTGCAGTGGGAGAAGTGGAGCCAGAGCCAGCGCCTCACCGGCAACTACGCCATCCCGGACTACGCGAACCCCGCGCAGATGAACCGGTGGACCTGGTACCGCACCCACGACTGGAAGACGCCGTACCCGGGCGACACCAAGATCTACGCCCCGTCCGACGTCCCCGCCGGCTACCTTCCGTCGCCGGAGGTCGACTGACCACCGCGTAGCGCCGTGACCACACTCAGGGCCCGCCGGGAATCCCGGCGGGCCCTGGGCGTCATCCCGTGTTTGACGAGTCTCCGTTGGGCAACTAGTTTCCTTGCAGGAAATTAGTTCGGTGGAGGAAGTCGGTACGGAGGTTCTCATGTCCGATCGCCCAACGCCCGAAGAGGCCGCCCGAGCACTGCGCGACGTCGAACGGCGCAAGGACCAGACCGTCAACTCCGTGGGCGTCGCCCTGTGGGTGCGGATCGTCTTCGGAATCGCGATCTTCGTGGCGCTCGCGGCGCCGGACTCCTTCGGCTCGCAGGTCACGACGTGGTCGGCCTGGCCGCTCACGCTCATCGCGGTCGCGTACGTGATCATGCTGAACTCCCGCCGCGGGTCGGCCGTCCTCGGGCAGCCGGCGCGGCTGCGCGGCGAGGAGATCTCGCCCCGGTTCGCCGCGACCCGGCGGGTGGTGCTGATGGTCGTCCTGGCCGTCGGTATCGTCGTCGCGTTCATCCCGCACGGGCGGCTCGACGTCCCGTACCTGCGGACGGTCATCGGCGCCGTCGCCGGCCTCGCGCTGGTCGTCTTCGGCGACCGCTACCAGAAGGCGATGAACTCCTTCGCCCGGCGCGACCGCGCCGCGCGCACGCCCGACGGGGAAGGCGCCGGTGGCACCCGCTGAATTCGACCCCGTCCTGCTCGACCCGACACGCCTGACCGTCGTGTCGCTGCTCGCCGGGGTGCAATGGGCGGAGTTCACCTGGGTCCGCGAAACGGCCGGCCTGACCGCCTCGGCGCTGTCCAAGCAGATCAGCACCCTTGAGTCGCACGACTACGTGACCGTGGAGAAGGGCTACGTCGGCAAGCGGCCGCGCACCTGGGTCAGCCTCAGCGCGCACGGCCGCGCCGCCCTGGAGGACCACGTCGCGCGGCTCCAGCGCATCGTCGAGGAGTCACGGCAGACCGCGGGCACGCACCCGCCGGCCGGGGAGGCTAGTCCTCCGTGATGGTGATGGCACGGGACGGGCACAGGGTGACCGCGTCACGCGCGTGCGCGGCCTCCTCGCCCTCGGGGCGGTCGTTCAGCAGCGTCACGATGCCGTCGTCGTCCTGATCGAACACGGCCGGTTCGGTCAGGACGCACTGGCCGGAGCCGATGCAGACGGTGGTGTCGGCGTTGATCCGCATCGCGTACCCCTTACCAGGTGACCGGGAGTTCGTAAGCACCGTACAGGCCCGCGTCCGTCTTGAACGGAAGATCGTCCACGGGGGCGGCGAGGCGCAAGTTCGGGATGCGGCGGAACAGCGTGTCGAAGACGATCCGCAGTTCCATGCGGGCCAGGTTCTGGCCGAGGCATTGGTGCGGGCCGAACCCGAAGGCGATGTGGTGGCGGGCGCCGCGTTCGACGTCCAGCTCTTCGGGGTTGGCGAACACGTCGGGGTCCCAGTCGGCGGACAGGCCGGAGACGACGACCCCTTCGCCCGCCTTGATCGTGACGTCGCCGATCTGGACGTCCTCGGTGGCGACGCGGGAGGTGACGAGGTCGGCGATGGAGAAGTAGCGCAGGAGTTCCTCGACGGCCATGGGCGTCTTGGCGGGGTCGGCGGTGATCGTGGCCAGTTGGTCGGGGTGGTCCAGCAGGCCGATGACGCCGAGGGAGATCATGTTCGCGGTGGTCTCGTGGCCGGCGAGCAGCAGCAGGAAGGCCATGCTGACGAGGCTCGCGTGGTCGAGGGTGCCGTCGGCGCGCTGCCTGGCGATGAGCCGGCTGAACAGGTCGTCTCCGGGCGCGGACTCCTTGGCGGTGACCAGCTCGTCGATGTAGGCGCGCAGCTCGAGGAATGCGCGCTGCCGGTCTTCCGAGGGCAGGCTGCGGCGGATCGCCGTGGCGGTGCGGCTCTGGAAGTAGTCGTGGTCGGTGTACGGGGCGCCGAGCAGTTCGCAGATGACCAGGGACGGCACCGGCAGGGAGAGCGCCTGGACGAGGTCGACCGGGCGCTCGTCGGCGGCGAGCATGTCGTCGACGAAGCCGTCGACGATCGCCTGGATCCGCGGCTGCATCGCGTTCAGCCGCTTCATGGTGAACTCGCCGATCACCGTGCGCCGGGTGGCGGCGTGCTCGTCGCCGTCCATGCTGATCATCGCCGGCGGCTGGTTGCGGAACCGCTGCCTGGTCGACGGATCAGGGTCGGGGAGCGGGAAGTTCTCCTTCCGCCGGTCCGAGGAGAACCGGCGATCGGCGAGGATGGCGCGGCCCTCCTCGTGGCCGGACACGCACCACGCCTCGGCCCCGCCGGCCATGCGGACCCGGTTGATCGGCGCCTGCTCGCGCAGCCGCGCGTACCCCTCAGGTGCGGCGAACGGGCAGCCGCGCGTGACGGGGAGCTCCAGGTCGCCGAGTTCACTCGTACCGGTCTTCGTCATGGACGCCCCCAATGCGAATGTGAACTTCCGTTCGCAATGCCATCAGGGCGCTACCCGATTGTCAAGACGGGTTGCCGTACGTAGTCGCGGGCGTAGCCGTGTCTTTACCGGTCATTACCTCCTTCGCGCGGCCTGCCGGTAACGTCAGGCGCGTGGCTTCGGGAAACGCCCCGCTCGGCTTCCGCCCGCCGCGGCAGGCACGCAGCCGCGCGGCGTTGCAGCGGATCCTGGCCTCGGCGGAGCAGGTGCTGGCCGAGACCGGGTTCGACGACCTCACCATGGTCGCCGTCGCGGAGCGCGCCGGCCTGTCGGTCGGGGCGATCTACCGCCGGTTCGAGGGCAAGGAGCAGCTCCTGAACGCGGTCAAGGACCGGCTGCTCACCGGCGTGGAGGACGACATCACGGCGGCCCTCGACGCCGTCGACGGCGGCCTGCGCGAGGTCATCGGCGCGTTCACCGCCGCGATGGCCGACGGCTTCTCCGCCGGCGCGCACGTCATCCCGCACGTCGTCGGCAACTCCCGCGCCATCGGCTCCTCCGAACGGTCCCGGAAGGCGCTGGAGCACATCCAGCGGCTGTTCCTCGACGCCACCACCGCCCACCTCGAGGAGATCCGCCGCTCCGACCCGCCGACCGCGCTGGCCATCACCGTCCGCACGATCACCGCCGCCTGCATCCACCGCGCCGTCATCGGCCGCAACACCCCCGACGGCATCACCTGGGCCGACTGGTGCGACCAGATCACCGACATGGCCACCCTCTACCTGACCACCCCCGACCACCACGACCACACCGCGTAGCGGCATGCGGGAACCTGCGGTGGAGGCCGCGCCGGGCGGGTCGGGCAAGCGCGCGGAGGCCGTCGCGGCGCGGCTCGAGGCGGACGTCGTCGCGGCCGGCTGGCCGGTCGGCACGGTGCTGGGCAGCGAGCTGCGGCTGGCCGAGCAGTACGGCGTGAGCCGTGCGGTGTTCCGCGAGGCGGCGCGGCTCGTCGAGCACGACCAGGTGGCGCGGATGCGGCGGGGGCGCAACGGCGGCCTGGTCGTGGTGGAGCCCGACGCGTCCGCCGTGGTCGAGGCCGTGTCGATCTACCTGGAGTACCTCCGGGTCAGCACACGGGAGCTGTTCGAGGCGCGGACCGTCCTGGAGCTGTTCAGCGTGCGGCTGGCCGCGGACCGGCTGGACGACGAGCAGCTCCTCGCGCTGCGCGAGGAGATCACCGAGGAGGCGGCGAACATCGGCTCGTTCACCGGCCGCCAGCGGCACCGGATGCACGAGGTCATCGCCGACCTGACCGGCAACGCTGCGCTGTCGCTGTTCGTCCGTACGGTCGTCACGCTGAGCTATCGCTTCTTCCGTACGGTGCTGGAGGACCGGCAGCGGTCGTCGACGGCGGCGCGGGAGACCCACCGGGCGCACGCGGCGGTCGTACGGGCCATCGTGGCCGGCGATGGGCTGGGCGCCCGCCACCGGATGCTGCGCCACCTCGACGCGTTGCACCAGTCGGTGCTGCGGCTGGCCGACGACGCCGACGGCGGTGCCGCGTGGCTGACGCCGGCCACGGACGACGAGGCGTCCGCCGCCCTGCGGCCCGCCGACGTCCTGGCCGCCCGCATCCGCCGCGACATCGTACGGCGGGGGTGGCCGGTCGGGGAGAACCTCGGCTACGAACCGGACCTGCTGCGGCACTACGACGTCAGCCGCGCGATGTTCCGCGAGGCGGTGCGGGTGCTGGAGAGCCAGTCGGTCGTCCGCATGCGGCGCGGCAGCAACGGCGGCATGGTGGTGGACCGGCCCAGCGTCGAGGCCGTCGTCCGCGCCGTGTCGCTGTACCTGGAGTACCGCGGCATCACCGCCGCGGAACTGGACGAGCTGCGCGAGGAGGTCGAGGCGACGACCGTGCGCCTGGCCATCGAGCGGCTGACCCCCGCGGGCGCCGCGCGCCTGAACGCGGCCGTCGCCGTCGAGCGCGACCAGCCCGACGCGGGCTTCAACGCCGTCTCCCACGACCTGCACACCGTGATCGCCGACCTGAGCGGCAACCGCGTGCTGTCCCTGCTCCTGTCGATCCTGTCCGAGCTGACCATCCGCCGCCTCCGCAAGGCGCGCCGCCAGCGCGGCGAGCCGTCCGGTTCCCCGGACGACGTGCGCCTGGCCCACCGGAAGATCGTCCAGGCGATCGCGGACGGCGACGCCCCCCTGGCCCAGCGCCGCATGCGCGTCCACCTCCACGCCCTGGCGGGCTTCGCCCAGTAATCCACGGCCGGGCACGCACTGGGATGGGGCGGCGGCCTCGCGGGTCGACCATGAGCGCGCTCGGCTGAGGGCGCGGGTGTGGCGGGGAGGCGTTCGGGGGGCGCCGCGCTAATAGTGGACGATTTTTCGTCCCCTCTGAGCTGGCGTCAGGGGATTTTGGCATTGACGGACATGTCGGCCACGGGCTATACACGCATTTAGTAGACGACTTTCTCGTGGTTGGGGAGCTACATGGATGCGGCCTTGGGCGGGGTGCGGGTGCTCGACCTGACCACGGGTACCGCCGGGCCGCTGGCCGCGATGCTGCTCGGCGACTTCGGGGCCGATGTCGTGAAGGTCGAGGCTCCGGGCGGGGATCCGGGACGTGCGCGGGCCGGGTTCGCGATGGCCAACCGGAACAAGCGGAGCCGCGTGCTCGACCCGCGGACCGGGGACGGGCGGCGGAGGCTGGACGCGCTGCTGGCCGGGGCGGACATCTGCGTCACCGGGACGGGCAGCGCGGCGCTCGGGCTGTGCGCGGGCGACCCGGAGCGGCTGACCGTACGGTTCCCGAGGCTCGTCCACCTGCACATGCCGCCGTACCTGGAGGACACGCCGTGGCCGGGCGGCGCGGAGTCCAACGCGCTGCTGTCCGCCGCGCTCGGCACGTCGCTGCGCCAGTCGTCGTTCGCGGGCGGCCCCGTCGACCCGGTGTACCCGCACTTCCTGTACGTCCAGGCGGTCTGGGGCGCGTGCGCCGCGGTCGCCGCGCTGGTCGAGCGGCGCCGCTCCGGCCACGGCCAGCGCGTCACGGCGGGCGGGGCGCACGGCGCGATGGTGGCCATGCCGCTGCAGTTCCTGCGCACGCCCGGCGCCGCGCCCACGGACACCGCGGTCGGCGCCGGCGGGCCGAGCCCCCTGTACTCCCGCTACCGGTGCGCGGACGGCGAGTGGCTGTTCGTCGCGGGCCTGACGGCGAAGTTCCAGCGCATCGCGCTGCGGGTGCTCGGCCTCGACCACCTGCTCGACGCGGCCGGGACCGACGGCGACCTCGACCGGCTGCTCGCCCCGGAGAACCGTCCCGCGCTGCGCACGCGGATCGCGGAGATCTTCGCCACCCGCGACTGCGCGGACTGGCATCGGGCGTTCACCGCCGCCGACTGCCCCACCGCGCCGGTCGCCACCCGCGACGCCTGGCTCGACCACCCGCAGGTGCGGGCCATCGGCATGGCCGTCACGCTGGACGACCCCGTACACGGACCGGTGACCATGCCCGGCAACCCGATCCACCTGGCCGCGACGCCCGCGGCGATCACCGGTCCGGCCCCGCGGCCGGATGACGCGGGCGACGTGCGCTGGACGCCCCGGCCCGCGCCCGCAGGCCCGGCGCCGCGCCAGGCCGGTCCGCTGGCCGGATACCGGGTGCTCGACCTCGGCATGGTGCTGGCCGGGCCGTACACCGGCACCCTGCTGGCCGAGCTCGGCGCGGACGTCGTGAAGGTGGAGATCCCGTCCGGCGACGGCTGGCGCGAGCGCGGCCTGATCTACATCCGGGGCCAGCGCGGCCTGGCCGTGGACCTGCGCACGGACGAGGGGCGCGACCTGTTCCTCCGCCTCGTCCGCGGCGCCGACGTCGTGATCGACAACTTCCGCCCGGGCGTGCTCGACCGGCTCGGCATCGCCCACGACCGGCTCCTCGAGGCCAACCCGCGCCTGGTCGCGCTGTCGATCACCGCCTTCGGCGCGGGCGGCCCGATGAGCGACGCGCCCGGGTTCGACCCGCTGCTGCAGGCGATGAGCGGGATCATGGCGGCGCAGGGCGGCGCGGACGAACCGGTGCTGCTGACGATGGCGGTCAACGACGTGACGGTCGCCGCGCTGACCGCGCTTGCGGCCTGCGTCGCGCTGGCGCACCGCGACCGTACGGGCGAGGGCCAGTCGGGCTGGACGTCCCTGGCAGGCGCGGCGACGTTCGCGCAGTCCGAGGAGCTCGTACGGCTGCCGGGACGCCCGCCCGCGCCGCAGGGCGGCCGCGACTTCCGCGGCCCCGGCCCCCTCGACCGCTTCTACCGCACCGCCGACGGCTGGATCCGGCTGTACGCGACCGGCGAGGCGGACGTACGCGCCCTGGAGAAGCTGCTCGGTCCACCCGGCGAGGCGACCGAGCAGGAGCTGGAGCGGTACTTCGCCGCCCGTACGCGCCGCGACGCGATGGCCGCGCTCATCGGCGCGGGCGTGCCCGCCGCGCCGGCCCGTCCGGTCGCCGAGCTCCCCGACGACCCGCAACTGCGCCGCTGGGAGGCGTTCCACCGGCTGCCGCGGCCCGGCGACACCAGCCTGTACGCGACCGGCCGGTGGGCGGGGTTCTCCCGTACCCCGAACGACCGCGTGCTGCTGCCGCCGGGCGTCGGCGAGCACACCACCGAGATCCTGCGCCACCTCGGCCTGGACGGCGCCGCGATCGCCGGCCTGTGCGAACGCGGCGTCGTACGCCAGGGCGGGCCGATGGTGCTCCGCGCGTTCGGCGCCTACCGATGAGCCGGCCCCTGCGAAGGAGACCCCCATGACCGATGCCACCGCCACGTACGCCGGAGAGATCCGCCGCCCGCGCAACCTGTACGCCGGGTCGGCCGGCAGCATCCACGAGGACGCGACCGCGACCAAGCTGGGCTTCAAGGGCGGCACGGTCGCCGGGTCCGTGCACATGGACCAGTTCCCGCCGCTGCTCGTCCGCGCGTTCGGCGACCGCTGGTTCGAAGACGGCAGCCTGTCGCTGTACTTCCGCAACGCGACCACCGACGGCGAACCCGTACAGGCGTTCGTGGAGGCACCGTCAGGTCCCGGCGACGCCCAGGTCAGGGCGTGGATGACCCGGCCGGACGGCACGCCGGTCGCCGAGGGCACCGCGTCGGCGGGCGCCCCTGAGGAGCCGTCCGCGCTGTTCGCCCGCGACCTGCGCCCGGTCGACCCGGCCGGGCTGCGGCTGCTGAGGGACGTGCACCCGGGCGACCCGCTTGGCCCCGTGGAGGTGCCGGTCAACGCCGAGCGCCAGCGCACCGCCCTGCGGGAGCGCTACCTGACGGAACCGCTCGACTGGTACGGGGACGCCTCGCCGTGGGGCGCGGCGATCGCCTCGCCGTCGGTGACGGTCGACCTGCTGTACACCGAGGTGCTGAAGCCGCTGAAGGCGAGCCTCGGCACCCGGGTCGGCCTGTTCGGCGCCATCGAGATCCGCTACCTCGCGGGCCCGGTGTTCCTGGACCGCGCGTACACGGTGTCCGGGGAGATCGTGGCGGTCAGCGAGACCCCGAAGACCGAGGCGTTCTGGTACGACAGCCACGCGCACGACGCCGACGGCCGCCGCGTCGTCAGCATGCGGATGATGCTGCGCAGCCTGAAGGCCTCCTCGCCCCTGTACGCCGACAAGTGAGCACCGCAGGAGCGGCCGCGGCGATCGATCTCGGCCCCGAGGCGGACCGGTTCCGCGCCGAGATGCGCGCGTGGATCGCCGCGAACGCGCCGGCCGAGCTCGCCGGTCTCGCGCCGTGGAACGAGCCGTCCGTGGGCAGCGTGAACCGCGAGGAGCAGCGGTCCCGCGCCGCGGGGCATCCGGCGTACGCGGAGTGGGAGCGCCGGCTGGGCGAGGCGCGGCTGATCTGCCCGAACTGGCCGGAGGCGTACGGCGGGCGCGGGCTGAGCCCGCTGGAGATGATGGTGCTCGAGGAGGAGCTCGTACGCGCCGGGGTGCCGCGGGTCGAGCGCGGCATGGGGGAGCGGCTGGTCGGCCCGGCCGTCCTCGTGCACGGCACCGAGGAGCAGAAGGCGTACTTCCTGCCGCGCATCGTCTCCGGCACGGACGTCTACTGCCAGGGCTACTCCGAACCGGGCCACGGCTCCGACCTCGCCGGCGTGGAGACGCGCGGCGTGGTGGACGGGGACGAGGTCGTCATCACCGGGCAGAAGACGTGGACGTCGGGTGCCCAGCGCGCGAACATGATCTTCATCCTCTGCCGGACCGACCCGGACGCGCCCCGGCACCGCGGCCTGTCGTACGTGCTGGCCCGGTTCGACCCGGACAACCACGTGGAGTACCGCCCGGTCCGGCAGATGACCGGCGCGGCGCGGTTCTGCGACGACTTCTTCGACGGGACGCGCGCGCCGCTGTTCAACGTGATCGGCGGCCTGAACAACGGCTGGCGGCCGGCCATGACCACGCTCGGCTACGAGCGCGGCGGCAAGGCCACCATCGCCCACCTGGGCTTCGAGCTGGAGTACTGGGAGCTGGTCCGCCAGGTGCGCGCCGCCGGCCGCCACCGCGACCCGGCGGTCCGGCGGAAGCTCGCCTGGTTGTACACGCAAATCTCGCTGATGCGGTATGCGGGGCTGCGGCTGGCGGCAGCGCTGGCCGACGGGCGCGAACCCGGGCCGCAGGCGGCGATCGCCAAGGTGATGCGGACGGAGTACCACCGCAGGTTCGGCGAGATCGCGGTGGAGCTGATGGGCGCCGCCGCGATGGTCCGCCCGGACGGCCCCGGATACGCCCTCGACCGCTGGCAGGACGTGTTCCTGTCCAGCCGCGCCGGGACGATCTACTCGGGCACCAGCGAGATCCAGCGCAACATCATCGCCGAGCGGGTCCTCGGCCTGCCCAAGGAGCCGCGCGATGCCGGATAGCGGCGGCCTGCTGACGGTCGCGGACCTCGACGTGTCGATCGGCGGCACCCCGCTGCTGTCCGAGGTCGCGTTCACCGTGGACGAGGGCGAGGTCGTCGGCCTGGTCGGCGAGTCCGGTTCGGGGAAGACGCTGACCGGGCTGACGCTGATGGGCCTGCTGCCCGCCGCGGCGTCCGTACGCGGCACGGTCACCTTCGGCGGCACCGACCTGACGGCGGCGGGACCGGAGGAGCTGCGGCGGCTGCGCGGCAACGAGCTCAGCATGATCTTCCAGGAGCCCCGCGCCTCGCTGCACCCGGCACGGCCGATCGGGAAGCAGATCGTCGACGTCGTCCGCGCCCACGAGGACGTGCCCAAGGCGGCGGCCCGCGAGCGCGCCTGCGACCTGCTCGCCCAGGTCGGCCTGCCGTCCCCGGTGCGCACCATGGCGGCGTACACCCACGAGCTGTCCGGCGGCATGTGCCAGCGCATCATGATCGCGATGGCGCTGGTGTGCGGGCCGCGGCTGCTGATCGCCGACGAGCCCACCACCGCGCTCGACGTCACGATCCAGGCGCAGATCGTCACGCTGCTGCGCCGGATGGCCGCCGACCTCGGGCTGTCGGTGCTGCTCATCAGCCACAACCTGGGCGTGGTCAGCGAGCTGTGCTCCCGGGTCATCACCATGTACTGCGGCCAGGTCGTCAACATCGACCGCACCGACGCCCTGCTCGAACAACCGCGCCATCCCTATCCGCAGGCGCTCCTCCAGGCGTCCGACGTGGACGTCGAGGAGGGGGAGTGGACGGCGATCGACGGCACCCCCGCCGACCCCGCGACGCCCCCGCACGGCTGCCGCTTCCATCCCCGCTGCCCGCACCGTACGGACGCCTGCGAGGCCGCGGTCCCGCCGCTCGCGGCCACCGCGTCCGGCGGGCTGACCCGCTGCGTACGGCATGCCGAGCTGACCCTGACCGGAGCCGCCCCGTGACCGCCCTCACCGCTACCGACACCGCGCTGCGGGTCGAGGACCTGGTCGTCACGTACGGCCGCGGCCACGACCGGCTCCGCGCGGTGGACGGCGTGTCCCTGGAGATCCCGCGCGGCCAGACCCTGGGCATCATCGGCGAGTCGGGCTCGGGCAAGTCGACCGTGGCGATGGCCGTCGCCGGGCTCACCCCGGTCACGTCGGGACGGATCCGGCTCGCGCCCGGCGGGGCCGCGCTCACCGACGCGCCCGCGTCCATCGGGCGGGGCGGCCAGGTCCAGATGGTGTTCCAGGACCCGATGCTCGCGCTGAGCCCGTCCCTGCCGATCTGGAAGAGCATCGCCGAGCCGCTGGCGCCCGGGTGGCGGGGGATACCGCGCCGGCTGAAGGGCACCGCCGTCGAGCTGCTCGCCGAGGTCGGGCTGGCCGCCGACATGGCCGAGCGGCGGCCCGCGCAACTGTCCGGCGGGCAGCGGCAGCGGGTCACCATCGCCCGCGCCGTCGCCGCCCGCGCACCGGTGGTCATGTGCGACGAACCGGTGGCCGCGCTCGACGTCTCGCTGCAGGCCGGCGTCCTCGCGCTGCTCGACGACGTACGCGCCGAGCACGGCCTGACCTACCTGTTCATCTCCCACGACATGTCCTCGATCGCCCGGATCGCCGACCAGGTCGGCGTCATGTACCTCGGGCGGCTGGTCGAGGTCGGCCCCGTACGCCGGGTCCTGCGCGAACCGCGGCACCCGTACACCCAGGCGCTGATCAGCGCCATTCCCCGCGTATCACGCCGGGCCAGGCGGCCGAACCGCATGCTGCTGCCCGGCGAGATCCCCGACGCCCGGCGCCCGCCGCCGGGCTGCCGGTTCCGCACCCGCTGCCGCTTCGCCCAGGAGCGCTGCGCCGAGGAGACGCCCGTACTCGACACGTCCGAACCCGGGCACACGACCGCCTGCCACTTCTGGCGCGAGATCGCGGACCGCACGCCCGAGCGCTGAGAAGGAGACCGACCATGCACGCCCTGTCCCTACCGCCCCATGCCCTGCGCGCCCTCGCCGGCGCCGCCCTGCTCGCCGTGACCGCGGCCGGCTGCTCGTCGGCCGGCAAGGACGCCGCGGGCGGCGCCGCCGACGCGGGCGCCGCCCTCAACGTGGTCTCCGGGCACACGCCCAACCAGTTCGATCCATGCGGCGGCGCCAACGGGTCCGAGACCGGCTACATGACCGCGCTGTACGCGCCGCTGATCCGCGCCGACCCGGCCACCGGCGACCTGTCGCCGGGCATCGCCACCAAGTGGGCGACCTCCGACGGCGGCACCACGCTCACGCTGACGCTGCGGCCCGGTCTGACGTTCCAGGACGGCACGCCGCTGGACGCCAAGGCCGTCGTCGCGAGCGTCAAGCAGTGCCTCAAGCTCGGCAACCAGACGATCCCCGAGCTGAAGGACCTCACCGCGAAGGGCGGCACCGTCGTCTTCGCGCTCAAGCATCCCTCCGCCGGGCTGCCCGGCCTGCTGAGCAGCCGGGTCGGCCTGATCGCCTCGCCCACCGCCCGGCAGAAGTCCGGTTCGGCGTACGGTTCGCGGCCGGTCGGCGCGGGCCCGTACACGCTGGCGAAGTTCGTGCCCGGCAGCTCCGTGCGGCTCCAGCGGTGGGCCGGGTACAAGCCCGCCGGGCCGCCGGCCGCGAAGGCCGCCGCGATCCAGGTGTCGATCATCCGCGACCCCTCCGCCGAGGTCGCCGCGCTGACCGGCGGCCAGGCCGACTACGGCTACGGCCTGGACGAGACGGCCAAGGCGTCCCTGGGCGGGTCCGGCGTGACCGTGAGCAGCAGGATTGGGATCGGCTTCACCGACCTCAACGTGGACCGCAGCCAGGGCCCGCTGAAGGACGTGCGGGTCCGCCAGGCGATCAGCTACGCGCTGGACCGTACGGCCCTGGCGAAGGCCGCGACCTCCGGGCTGAGCAGCGCCGCGGCGGTGCAGCCCTACCCGCCGGGCCACCGCTACCACGAGGCGGCGCTGGACACGACGTACGCGTACAACCCGGCCAAGGCGCGGCAGCTCCTCGCGCAGGCCGGCCACCCGAACGGCCTGACGCTGCGCGGGGTGACCCTCGACGCCGACAAGTTCGCCAACAACGGCGTGCTCGTCGCCGGGCAGCTCGCCAAGGTCGGCATCAAGGTGAAGTTCGACGCGAAGGCGGTGCCGGACGCGTCCAAGAGCTTCTACTTCGACCACGACTACGACCTGTTCTCCACCGGGCAGAACTCCGGCCCGGACTGGGCGAGCAGCTACCGGCGGCTGCTGTCCGCGGACTCCAGCGGAAACGCCGGGAACACGCCCGTCCCCGGCGGCGAGGCGGCGCTGGCGAAGCTGGACCGGGCGGGCACCCCGGCCGCGCTCACCGCCGCGCTGCACCAGGCGGACACCGTCTACCAGGAGCAACTGCCCGTCATCCCGCTGTTCTTCTCGCCGATCGTCAACGCGTGGACCGATCACGTGACCGGCGCGGCCAAGGCGTTCGCCATCAACGGCGAGGTCGACTTCACCGCGCTGGGCGTCCAGAAGTGAGGCGGGCGCGATGAGCGACTGGTTCGCCCCGGGCTCGCTGCCCCGGTTCATCGTCCGGCGCCTGCTGCTGGTCATCCCGACCGCGATCGGCGCGGGGCTGGCGACGTTCCTGCTCGTCAAGATCATCCCGGGCGGCCCGGCGTACGCGCGGCTCGGCGAGGAGGCCACGCCGCAGGCGATCGCGACGGTGAACCACCAGCTCGGCCTGGACCGCCCGTTCCTCGTGCAGTTCGGCGGCTGGCTCGGCCGGGCGGTCACCGGCGACCTCGGGGAGTCGTTCCAGACCGGGCAGCCGGTGAGCGACCTGATCGCCGCCGGGCTCCCGGCGACCCTCGAACTGGTGATCCTCGCGATCATCGGCACGATCGTCATCGCCGTGCCGGTCGGCGTCTACACGGCCAAGCGCGCCGGACGCGCCTCGGGGCGCTGGATCCGCGGCCTGTCCGGCCTGGGACTGGCCGTGCCGGACTTCTTCCTGGCGCTGGTGCTGATCGTGGTCTTCTCGGTCGGGCTCGGGGTGCTGCCCCGCCTGGGATATCCCCGGTTCACCGAGGAGCCGCTGAACAACCTGTACCACGTGATCCTGCCGGTGCTGCCGATGATCCTCGGCGGCAGCGCGATCGTCATCCGCCAGGTGTCGGCGGCGATGGTGGACGCGCTGGCGACCGACCACACCCGTACGGCCCGCGCGATGGGCCTGTCCGAACGCGTCGTCACCTGGCGGTACGCGTTCCGAGCCGCGCTGCCCACGGTGCTGAACGTGGTCGCCCTGCTGGCGCTGAGCCAGCTCGGCGTCACGCTCATCCTGGAGAAGATCTTCGTGCTGCCGGGCATGGGCGGCGCGCTGGTCAACGGCATCGCGGTCCGCGACTACACGCTGATCCTCGGCATCGTGCTCGTGTACGTCGTCATCGCGCTCGTGGTCAACCTGGCCGTCGACATCGTCAGCGGCATCGTCAACCCCGCGACGAGAGGCGAGTGAGCCATGAGAGGACGCCACCTGCCCAGCATCGGCGTGGTCATCTCGCTGGTGGTCGTCGTCGGGCTGCTCCTCGCGGCGCTGCTCGCGCCGTGGGTGGCCCCGTACGACCCGCTGGCGCAGAACCTGAACACCCGCCTGGCCGACCCGTCCATGGCGCACCTGCTCGGCACGGACAAGTTCGGCCGCGACGTGCTCAGCCGGCTGATCTGGGGCGGCCGCAACGCGTACGGCGGGGTCGCGATCGCCGTCGCGGTCACGCTCGGCCTCGGCATCCCTTGGGGGACCGTCGCGGGGTACTGGCCGCGGTACGCCGGCACGGTCCTGATGCGCGTCGCCGACACCCTGATCGCGTTCCCCATGCTGGTCCTCGCCGTGGCCATCACGGGATCGCTCGGCGCGGGCCTGGTCACGTCGATGGTCGCCGTGGGCCTCGTGCTGTCGCCGAAGACCGCCCAGCTCACCAAGACCGGCGTGCAGGCGCTGCGCGGGCAGCAGTTCGTGCTCAGCGCGCGATTGTCCGGCGTGCCGGCGCCGCTCATCCTGGCCCGGCACGTCCTGCCCACGGCGCTGCGGCCGGTGGTCGTGCAGGTGACGATCTACACCGGGCTCGGGTTCGTCATCCAGGGCGTGCTGTCGTTCATCGGCCTGGGCATCCAGCGGCCGGAGCCGAGCTGGGGCAGCGACCTGTCGGACGCCTACACGCAGATCCTCACCGCACCCATGCAGATCATCGCGCCCGGCGTGCTGCTCGGCGTCGTCGTCATGTGCGTCTACCGGCTCGGCGACGCGCTCCGCGACCGGATGAGCTCCACCGTCCTGGCATCGGAAAGGGCCGAGAATGACGTCGTCGTCGCCTGAGCACGCCGCCCCGACACCGCTGGACGGGGTGGTCGTCGCCGACACCACGCAGAGCGTCGCCGGGCAGTACGCCGGACGGCTGCTGGCCATGCACGGCGCCACGGTCGTGCTGGTCGAGCCGCCCGAGGGCACCGCCACCCGGCGCATGGCGCCGCGCCAGCCGGACGGCCCGGACTCGTACCTGTTCCGCCACCTCAACCAGGGCAAGGCGTCCGTCGTCGTGGACCGCTCCAGCCCGGACCACGCGGACCTGCTCCGCGATCTCCTCGACCGCGCCGACGTGCTGCTCCGCGACCAGGGATCCGCCGGCGCGCCGGGCGACCGGCTGGTCGACTGCGAGATCGGCGACTTCCCGCCCGGCCCGTACGAGCGCTGGCGCGGCACCGAGATGGTGCACCAGGCGCTGGGCGGCGCCATGAACGCCACCGGGTCGGCCGGCCGGCCCCCGCTGTACGGGATCGGCCACCGGGCCGCGTACGCGACCGGCACCACCGCGTACATCACGGTCGTCGCCGCCCTGTACGAGCGGCGCCGCTCCGGCCGCGGCCAGCGGGTCCGCGCCACCGTGTTCGAGTCGCTCGCCGCGATGGGGCAGAACCTCGTCAGCCAGTACAGCTACAACGGCACCGCCGAGAACCGCGCGCGCTACCCGGGCTTCCTCGCCGTGCTGCGGTGCGCGGACGCGTGGGTCGTGCTGTTCGCCATCCGCAACTGGCCGGGCCTCTGCCGCGCCTTCGGCCTCGCCGGGCTGGCCGACGATCCGCGTTTCGCGACCGCCGCGGACCGCATGGCGAACTGGCCGGCCGCCGTGGACCTGCTGCAGGAGCGCGCCCGCGCCATGCGCGCCGACGACGTCGTCGCCGGCTGCCAGGCCGGGCGGGTCAGCGCCGAGAAGGTGAGCAGCCTGGCCGACCTCGTCGGCTCGCCGCACTGGCAGGCCAGATCCGTGCTCCGGCGGGTCCCCTCCGCCGGCGGGTCGCGCGAGGAGACCGCGCTGCACCGCATCGCCGCGTTCTCCGGCGCGGCCGCCGGCATCACCGCGGGCAGCCCCGATCCGGGGGCCGACACCGACCGGATCGCCGCGCTGGTCGTACGGGAGCCGCGGTGAACGGGCCGCTGGACGGGGTGCGGGTGCTGGAGTTCACCACCGCCTGGGCGGGCCCGTTCGCCGGCCGCTGCCTGGCGTACCTCGGCGCCGACGTGATCAAGATCGAGGCGCCGGGACACCCCGACTCCTGGCGCGGCGCCGCACGCGGAGGCGCGCCGTTCTACTACCCCGACCTCGATCCCGGCGACGACCCGCAGAACCGCGACGTCCTGTTCAACTCCCAGAACCTCGACAAGCGGTCGCTCGCGCTGGACCTGAAGGCCCCCGGATCGGCGGACGTCATGCGCGACCTGATCCGGTCCGCGGACGTCATCCTGGCCAACTTCACCCCGGGCGTCCTGGACCGCCTCGGCGTCGGGTACGCCGCCGCGAGCGCGGTCAACCCGCGCGTCATCGTGGCCGAGATGCCGGCGTTCGGGCCCGGCGGCCCGCTGTCGGGCCACCAGGGCATGGGCAAGACCATGGAGCCGGCCGCGGGCATGACGGGCCTGATGGGCTACGGCGACGGCACACCCGTCCTCACCGGCCCGGCGATCATGGACCCGACCGGGGGACTGAACGCGGTAGCCGCCGTCGTGTCCGCGCTTGAGCTGCGCGAACGCACCGGCCGCGGCTGCCGCGCCGAGGTGGCCCAGGTGGAGGCCGCCGCCCACTGGATCGGCGAGCACGTCCTCGAACAGGTGGACACCGGCCGTACGTGGCGGCCCGGCGGCAACGACGTCGCGTACGCCGCGCCGCACGACGCGTTCCCCTGCCGCGGCGCGGACCAGTGGATCGCCATCGCCGTCACCGACGACCGGCAATGGCGCGTCCTGTGCGGACAGATGGGCCGCGCCGACCTGGCCGCCGACCCCCGGTACGCCACGGCCGCGGCCCGCATCCACCACCGGACGGGATTGGACGAGGCCGTCCGCGCCTGGACCCGGCCACAGGACAAGCGCGACCTCGCCGGCCTGCTGCAACGGGCCGGGGTGCCGGCCGCGCCCGTCCTCGACGGCGCCGGGATCGCCGCCGACCCGGCCATGTGGACGGCCGGGATGGTGGCCGAGCTCGACCATCCCCGCGTCGGCCGCCGCGCGTACAGCACGCTCGGCTTCCGGCTCAGCCGTACGCCCGGCGGCCACCGCCGCGCGGCGCCGCTGTTCGGGGAGCACAACGACGCCGTCCTGCGCGACCTCCTCGGCTACGACCCGGGCCGTATCGCCCGGCTCCGCCGTACCGGGGCCGTCGCCGACCGCCCCACCGCCGACACCGAGACGAACACCGAACGGAGACGTACGTGAGCAGTCCGCCATCGCCGGTCGACTACGGCCCGGCCGCCCAGGGGTTCCGTACGGAGGTGCGCGACTGGCTCGCCGCGCACGCCCCCGACGATCTGCGCGGCGTGCGGGTGCCGCGCGACCCGGAGCCCGGACTGGAGGCCGCGCTGGCCCGCTGGTCGGACGCGCTCACCGGGGCCGGGTACATGTGCGTGGCCTGGCCGCGCGACTACGGCGGGCGCGGGCTCACCGGCGTCGAGGTCGCGATCATGAACGAGGAGTTCGCGCGCGCCGGCGTGCCGCGGCTCACCCGCGGCATGGGGGAGTCGCTGGTCGGCCCGGCGATCATCGGCCACGGTACGGAGGAGCAGAAGCGCGCGTTCCTCCCGGCGATCATCTCCGGCGAGCACGTCTACTGCCAGGGCTTCTCCGAGCCGGGCGCCGGTTCGGACCTGGCCGGGCTGCGCACGTCCGGCGTGGTCGACGGCGACGACCTGGTCATCAACGGCCAGAAGATCTGGACGTCCGGATACGCCCGCGCCAACATGATCTTCACGCTGTGCCGGACCGACCCGGACGCGCCGAAGCACCACGGCATCTCCTACGTCCTCGTCCCGATCCGCTACGGCGACGCCCCCAACGGCATCGAGTTCCGGCCCATCACCCGGATGACCGGCAAGGCGCACTTCGCCGAGACCTTCTTCACCGACGCACGCGCGCCGCTCGACCACGTGATCGGCGGGCTGGACAACGGCTGGCGGGTCGCGATGACGACGCTGGGCAGCGAGCGCGGCGGCCGCGCCACCACCCAGCACCTCGCGTTCGCCGAGCAGTTCCGGCGGCTGGTCGACGAGGTGCGCGAGCGCGGCCTGCTCGGCGACCCGCGCGTACGCGAGCAGCTCGCCTGGGCGTACACCCAGGTCGAGATCCTGCGGTTCACCGGCCTCCAGCTCCTCGCCGACCTCGCCTCGGGCGGCACCGGAACGGGGCTCGGCAACGGGTCCACCACCAAGATCCGCTGGTCGGAGTACGAACGGCGGCTCGCCGAGATCGCGATGGACGTCCTGGGCCCCGACGCCCTCACCGTCGGACCCGGCTACGAGCTCGGCTACTGGCAGGAGGAGTTCCTGGTGACCCGGTCGCACACGATCTGGGGCGGCACCGCCGAGGTCCAGCGCAACATCGTCGGCGAGCGCGTGCTCGGGCTGCCCAAGGAGCCGCGCGTCCAGGGGGCGGCCCGATGAGCCTGGCGACCACCACCGAACAGGACCAGCTCCGCGCGACCGTACGGCGCTTCCTCGACGACGAGGCGCCGGTGTCCCGCGTACGGGAGATCGCCGCCGCGCCGTACGCCGCGGATCCCGGCCTGTGGCGGCGCCTGGCCGAGCTGGGCATCCAGGGCCTGGCGGTGCCGGCGGAGTACGGCGGCGCGGGCGCGGGGTACCAGGAGCTCGCGTACGTCTTCGAGGAGACCGGGCGCGCGCTGCTCCCCGGGCCGCTGCTCGCGACGCTCGGCCTCGCGCTGCCCGCCCTGCTCGCGTGCGGCGACGCGGACACGCGGGCCCGGTACCTGCCCGGCATTGCCGACGGGACCGTCGTCGCCACGCTCGCGGGCCTGGCGCCCGGCGGCGGATGGGACTCCTGGGGCCGCGCTATCGAGGCGCGTACCGGGCCGGGCGGATGCCGCGTATCAGGCGCGGCCGCGGTCGTCCCCGACCTGATGAGCGCCACGCTGCTGCTCGTCGTCGCGGGCACCGGCACGGAGCGGCGCGTCGTCGCCGTCGACCCCGGCGACCCGTCCGTACGGCGCGCCCCGGTGCCCACGCTCGACCAGACCCGCGCGCTCGGCACGGTCGAGCTGCACGACACGCCCGCCGTACCGGTCGGCGGTGCCGGGGCGCTGTCGAACGTGCTGGACCACGCCGACCTGCTGCTGGCCGCGGAGATGGTCGGCGGCGCCCAGGCCTGCCTGGACATGAGCGTCGCCTACGCCAAGATCCGCGAGCAGTTCGGCCGCCCGATCGGCTCGTTCCAGGCGGTCAAGCACAAGTGCGCGGAGATCCTCGTCGAGATCGAGGGCGCCCGCGCCGCCGCGCGCTACGCGGCATGGGCCGCCGCCGAGAACCCCGCGGAGCTTCCGGTCGTCGCGACGCTGGCCAAGGCGGCCGCCGGCGAGGCGTACTTCCGCGCCGCCGCCGACAACGTCCAGATCCACGGCGGCATCGGCTTCACCTGGGAACACGACGCCCACCTGTACTTCAAGCGCGCCAAGACCGCGCAGCTCATGTTCGGCGACACCGGCGCGTACCGCCGCCGCCTGGCCGACCGCATCGGCCTGTGACCACCCCTGGAGGAACCATGACGTACGAGTCCATCCTCGTCGACCGCGACGGCCCGGTCGGCATCGTCACGCTCAACCGGCCGGACACCCTGAACACCTGGGACTGGCTGATGTCCGCCGAGATGAACGACGCGTTCGGCGCCTTCGACGGCGACGACTCCGTCCGCGCGATCGTCCTCACCGGCGCCGGCCGCGCCTTCTGCGCCGGGGCCGGTCTGCTCCCCAAGGGCCGTACGTTCGACGGCTCCCTGACGCAGGAGGACGCCAAGGCCAAGTACCCCGGTCCGCAGCGCAGCGCCGAGAAGCTGCGCACCCCGGTCATCGCCGCCGTCAACGGCGCCGCCGTCGGCGCCGGCATCACCATGGCGCTGCGCTGCGACATCATCTACGCCGCCGAGAACGCCAAGCTCGGGTTCGTCTTCAACCGCCGCGGCGTCATCCCCGACGCCGACCTGCTGTGGAGCCTGCCCCGCCTGATCGGCTACTCCCGGGCCCTCGACCTCCTGCTCACCGGCCGCATCTTCAGCGGCGCGGAAGCCGAGCGCGCCGGCCTGGCCGCCCGTTCGCTCCCCGCCGAGGACGTCCTCCCCGCCGCGGTCGCCGCCGCGCACGACATCGCCGACAACGTCGCCCCCGTCTCCGCCGCCATCACCAAGCTCGTCGCGCGCCGCTTCCTCCAGGAGACCGACCAGCAGGCCGCGCTCGACCTGGAACGCCGCCTCTTCCGCTGGGCCGGGCAGCACGCCGACGCCCAGGAGGGCGTGGCCGCGTTCACGGAGAAGCGCACGCCCAACTGGACCCTCTCCAAGAACACCGACTTCCCGACGGACCTCCTCGGCGCCTGACGGGCGGTCGTCCGCGGCGGGCGGCGCCCCCGTACGTCACGGCTTGCGGGCCACCCCGCCGAGTGAGGCGGTGTCGGTGGCGCGGGTGCCGGCGACCGCGGGGCGCCAGCTCGCGCGGGGCACCAGGCCGGGTTCGACGAGGTCGAGGCCGGTGAAGAACTCGGCGATCTGCTCGGGGCTGCGCGTGGTGTACGGGACGCCGCCGGTGGTGTCGTTGTAGCGCTGGTCGGCCTCGGCGCGCGCGGGGTCGGTGTTGGCGCCGTCGAACACGGCCAGGTAGCTGCCGGACGGGAGCCCGGCCACGAGGGTGCGCACCAGTGTGCGGGCCTCGGCCTGGTCGGCGACGTGGCCGAGGACGCCGAACATCAGCAGCGCGATGGGCCGCTGGAAGTCCAGCGTCTCGGCGGCCTTCGCGAGGACGGTGCCCGGGTCGTGCATGTCGGCGTGCAGGTACGCGGTCTCGCCCTCCGGGCTGCTGGTCAGCAGCGCCCGCGCGTGCGCCAGCACCAGCGGGTCGTTGTCGACGTACACGATCCGTGCCTCGGGGTCGTGGCGCTGCGCCACCTGGTGGGTGTTGTCCGCCGTGGGCAGCCCCGTCCCGATGTCGAGGAACTGCCGGATGCCGGCCTCCTGGACGAGGTAGGCGATGACGCGGCCCAGGCAGGCGCGGCTGGCGCGGGCCGCGTCGATGATCCCCGGGAACACCGCGGCGTAGCGGTCGCCGGCCTCGCGGTCCACGGCGTAGTTGTCCTTGCCGCCCAGCCAGTAGTTCCAGACGCGGGCCGAGTGCGGCACGCTTGCGTCGGACATGGCTCCTCCCGCCCGGCGAACCCGCGCCTGCTCACCCCGAGCAGCGGTCGCCTTAGCGAGACGCATTCTCACAGCAGATCCGCCGAACACCCAACTCGCCCATGTCGGTACGGTCCGTGGGCGTCACCGGGCGCAGAGGGCGAGCTGGCGTTCGACGAGGCGGAGCGCCAGCGCCTCGTCCGGCGGCTCGGTGGTCAGCAGCACCCGGTAGTACATCGGCGCGAGCACGACCTCGAGGAGTTCTTCCAGCTCGGGGGCTGGCTCGCCGCGCCGCGCCGCGCGGTCGAGCATCTCCTGGAGGTCGCGTCCGCGGCCGCGTATCTCCGGCCGCTCGGTGTCCACGTCCGGCGCGGCGACGCCGTACGCGACGGCCCGTACGTACACCGCGCCCATCGGGGTGCCGAGGTCGTGCGCGGCCTTCACCGCGAACGCCGTCAGGTCGCCGCGCAGCGAACCGGTGTCCGGCACCGGCGACCCCTGTTCGAGCACCCCGGCCACCACGTCGTCGACCAGCGCGGGCATCGTGCGCCAGCGCCGGTAGACCGTCGCCTGGTGCACGCCGGAGCGCTGCGCGACAGCCGCGATCGTGACGTCCTCGGGCGGGTGCTCGGCGAGCAGCTCCGTAACGGCCTGGTGCACCGCGGCGCGCACGCGGGCCGTCCGCCCGCCGGGCCGCCGCTTGGCGGCGGGGTCTGTCGTACCCATGCCGGCATGCTATCGCGAATCCTCTTGCATTAGGGATTCCAGACGGCTACCGTCCACGCCTAGAAGCGAAGAGTTTCGCATTAAGCGGTCGCGCAAGCGGCCGCGCCCCACCACGAAGGGACACCTCGGCATGAAGACGCACCTGCTGATGTCGGTCGGGCTCTGGGACATCGGCATCCCCGTCGTCGCCTACTACGGACTCCGGCTGGCCGGCGCGGACGAATCGGTGGCGCTGATCGCCGCCGCGGGCACGGCGCTGCTGCGCGTCGGCTGGGCCCTGGCGCGCGAACGGCGGCTCGACGTGATCGCCGGCCTCACCTGCCTGGTGTTCGCGATCGGGCTCGGGCTGTCGTACGTCACCGGCGACGACCGGCTCGTCCTGGCCGCGAAGTCGGCGACCACGCTCGCGATCGCCGTCGCCCTGTTCGTCAGCCTCGCCGCAGGGCGGCCGGCCGCGTTCGGCATGGCCATGCGGTTCGGCGCCGCGGACGACGACGAACGCGAGCGCTGGGACCGGCTGTACCGTACGGCGCCGGCCTTCCGCCGCGTCTACACCGTGATGACCGCGGTCTGGGCCGCCGTCATGCTGCTGGAGTCGGTCGTCCGGATCCCGCTGATCTACCTGCTGCCGCCCGACGCCGCCGTCCCCGCCTCCTACGCCCTGCTCGGCGCGGCCATCGCCGCCTGCCTCGGCTGGGCCGCGTGGTACGGGCAGCGCGGCGAGCGGCGCGCGGCGGCCGTCGCCCCGTGACCTCGGTGTGTTCGGCCGGGGGGAGTATCCGGGCGCGGGGCGGGAACATCCGGCACGCGCATCGGAAACCCTTGGAGGAACGCGATGGCAGAACCTGTGACCGCCGGGCTGCTCGTCCGTATCGAGGCACTCCCCGGACGGGAGAAGGACGTCGAGGACTTCCTGCAGCACGCGCTGACCCTCGCCGGCGAGGAGCGGAACACGATCCGGTGGTTCGCCCTCCGGTTCGGCCCGTCGTCGTTCGGCATCTACGACGCGTTCCCCGACGACTCCGGCCGGCAGGAGCACCTGTCCGGCCAGGTGGCGCAGGCGCTGGCGGGCAACGTCGGCACGCTGTTCGAGGCGCCGGTCATCGAGCCGGTCGACATCCTCGGCGAGAAGCCGCCGATCTGACGGGCGGCCCGGCCCGTCCCCGCCGCCCCGTCCGGAAATCGACTGGACGCCGTCGACTAGGTTAGGTATGCCTAAGTTGATAATGGACGACGGGAGCGGCGGTCACGGACCGGCCGTGAGAGGAACACGATGGCAGAACCGACCGGCAAGCCACGGGCACCGCGTCCGCAAGCGGTGCTCACCGTGCGGGAGAGCGAGTGGATCAGCCCGGCCATGGTGCGCGTCACCGCGGGCGGGCCCGGCTTCGCCGAATTCCGCGGCAACGACTTCACCGACAAGTACGTCAAGATCATTTTCGTCGACCCGGGGCTCGGGTTGCGGCCGCCGTACGACCTCGCGGCGCTGCGCGAGACGCTGCCGCCGGAACGGCTGCCCGTCACGCGCACCTACACCGTGCGCCGGGTCGACGCCGATCGGCAGCAGCTCGCGATCGACTTCGTCGTGCACGGCGACGAGGGGATCGCCGCGCCCTGGGCGGCCGCCGCCCAGCCCGGCGACGCGATCGCGCTGTCCGGCGCCGGCGGCGGCTACGCGCCCGACCCGGCCGACGACTGGCACCTGTTCCTCGGCGACGAGTCCGCGCTGCCGGCGATCGGCTCCGCCCTGGAGGCCCTCCCGCGCGACGCGCGCGGCCTCGCCTACCTGGAGGCGCAGTACCACGACGACGCGATCGAGAAGGCCGCGCCGGACGGCGTCCGGCTCACCTGGCTCGACCGTCCGCACCCCGGCACCAAGCCGGGGCTGCTCGCCGAGGCCCTGGAGGCCGGCCCCTGGCTCCCCGGGCGCGCCGGCGTCTTCGCCCACGGCGAGCGCGAGTCCATGAAGGCGATCCGCGGCGCGCTGAAGAACCGCGACCTCGGCGGCGGTCGGCTATCGCTGTCCGGCTACTGGGCATACGGTCGCACCGAGAACCGGTTCCAGGCCGAGAAGCGCGAGCCCATCGGCCAGATCTGAGCCACCGACCGGGAGGAGCCCGCGATGGGCGGACGTGTGCACAGCGACCTGCTGCTCGTCGGGAGCCTGCCGGCCGGTTCGACCGAGGCGGCGTTCCGCGCCGGCGCGGAGTTCTTCGGCGACCTGGTGTTCGCGCTGCCCGACGGCGAGACGGGCGCGCGTGCGGCGTGGGTCGGCTACGAGCGCGAGCGCCTAGCACGCCCGAACCCCGGCGTGGAGGTCGTCGAGGAGACCGCCTCGCCGACCGGCATCCCGCGCCACGCCTACGAGACGCCGGTGTTCGCCGTGCGGCCGGGCGTCGAGGAGCTGCGCTGGGAGAGCTGGCCGCGGGTCGACGACGCGATCGCGTCGTACGCCGTGTTCCGCGACCTGCGCGATCAGGGCGTCATCCCGTCCGGGCTGCGCTTCCAGGTGGGGCTGCCGTTCCCGTCGAGCGCGCTGAACGCGTTCAAGGCGGACTTCGCGCGCGACTACCCGATCGCCGCGCGCGGGTTCGAGGACCTCGTCCGCCGCGAGCTCGTCCGGCTGACCGAGGCGATCCCGCCGGGCGACCTGGCCGTCCAGTGGGACATGGCGTACGAGACGCAGGACATCGAACGCGTGCTGGCCTGGACACCGGAAGGCGCCTGGGAGCGCTTCGCCGGGCCGGTCACCCGGCTCACCCGGCTGATCCCCGAGGACGTGCTCGTCGGCTACCACTTCTGCTACGGCACGTTCCCCGAGTGGCCGATGTACGAGGCCGCCGACATGAGCGTCCTGGTGCGGATGGCGAACTTCGCCGTCGCGGAGTCGGGGCGCACCGTCGACTGGCTGCACCTCGCGGGCCCGCGCTACCTGCGCAGCGAGGACCGGCGGTTCTTCCGTCCGCTCGCCGACCTCGACGTCGGCGACACCCGGGTGTTCCTCGGGATCGTGCTGCCGATCGACGGGGTCGCGGGCCTGCGGCGCCGGCACGCCACGGCGTCGCGCTACCTCGGCGACTTCGGGGTGGCGATGTACTGCGGATTCGGCCGGCAGCCCGGCAGCGACGGCACCGAGACGATGCGGGAGCACCGGGAGACGGTGCGCGGCGCGCTCACGTCGTAGTGCGGCCGCCGCCGGAGGCGAGCAGGCGGTGGAGCGGGCCGGCGAGCGCGGCCGGGTCGAGATCCGGGTCGAGGGCGCGGTGCAGGACGAGGCCGTCGATGGTGGCGGCGAGCACCGTCGCGGCCGCGTCGGCGTCGGCGGTGTGCCCGAGCCCGCGGAGCCAGTCGGCCACGCCGGCGCGGAACCCGCTGATGGCGGCGCCCAGGTCGGTGTGCAGGCGGGGGATGCGGCTGGCGGCCAGGAACGCCTCGGTCAGCAGCAGTGACGCCGGGTCGGTGCCGGTGTAGCGGCCGAGCTCGCCGAGCAGCCAGGCCAGGCCGGTGTCCAGATCGCGGTGCGCGGTCAGCTCGCCGAGCACGTCGCCGAGCATTTGCCGTACGACGCCCGTGGCGGCGGTGACCAGGAGGTCCTCCACGGACGCGAAGTGGTAGTGCACGAGCCCCGGCCGCGCTCCGGCCCGCTCGGCGACGAGCCGGGTCGTCACCCGGCTCCAGCCGACCTCGCCGACCAGTTCGAGCGCGGCGGCCACGAGCCGGTCGCGGGTCGCCCTGCCCCGGTCCAGCGTGCCCTGCGCCGCGCCGCGCGCCATCCGGTCCCTCCGTCAGCCAAGGTATTGGTCGATCGTCCAATACCTTATCGCATGTGCTACTTTGGGCGTACGACCAAATTGGGCTATCGACCAATCGTGAGGTGTGGGCATGGAGATCATCGATCGGCCGGGTCCGCCGACCGGCATCCGCCGGCGGCTGTGGCGGCTGCCCGTGCAGCTCTACCGGCTGCGCCTCGGATGGCTCACCGGCGGCCGGCTGATGCTGCTCCGCCACACCGGCCGGGCCACCGGGCTCCCGCGCACCGCCGTCATCGAGGTCGTCCAGCACGACGCCGACGGCTACGTCTCCGCGTCCGGATTCGGTCCGCGCGCCGACTGGTACCGCAACGTCCAGCGGACCCCGGACGTCACGCTCACCGTCGGCAGCCGCGTCATCCCCGCGACGGCGCGCCCGCTGACCAGCGACGAGGGCGCCGACCTGATGGCGGCGTACGCGCCGCGCCACCCCGCGCTCGCCCGGCACCTGTGCCGCGTCATGGGCTTCCGCGTCGACGGCAGCGCGGCCGACTACCGCGAGGTCGGCGCCCGCATCCCGTTCGTCCGCTTCACCCCGCGCCGCTGACGGGCGCCGGGTCGTCGACCGACCACACCCGGCCCGTCTCGTCCCCGGCGATCCGCCCGATGAGCACACGGGCGGACGCGTCCGCGGTGAGCAGGCGGCCGTCCTCGTGGTTGCGGATGAACCGGTCGTGCATCGCCGTCCCGATCCGGTCCGGGTCCTGGTCGCGGATCCACGCCTGCATCGCGGTGTCGACGAGGCCCGGACGGTAGACGTTCGCGGTGACACCGCTGCCGTCCAGCTCGGCGGCGAGGTTGAGGGTGTGGCCCTCAAGCGCCGCCTTGGTCGTGATGTAGGAGTTGCCGCCGATCATGGACCCCGGCCGGGCGACGGCGCCGGTGGAGACGTTGACCACCCGGCCCCAGCCCCGGTCGAGCATCCCGGGCAGCAGCGCGAACGTCAGCATCACCGGCGCGGTGACGTTGAGCGTCATCGACCGCGTCCACTCCTCGACGCCCACCGTGGAGCTCTTGCTCGCCAGCGGCGCCACGACGGCGGCGTTGTTGACCAGGATGTCGACGCCGCCGAGCCGCTCGGTCGCGGCGGCGGCGACCTCGGCCGGCGCGCCGTCCGCCGCGAGGTCGGCGCGCAGCGTCTCCGCCGTGCCGCCGGTCTCCCGGATCGCCGTGGCGGCGGCGTCCAGCTCGTCCGCCGTACGGGCCACCAGCAGCACGCGGACACCGAGCGCGGCCAGCCGTTCGGCCAGCGCCCGGCCGATGCCGCGCCCGGCCCCGGTGACCACCGCGCTCCTGCCGTCCAGTTGTGCGTTCGTCATCGCAGGACCCCCCGGTCTCAGGCGTGTTCCTTGACGTACTTCACGAGCCCGAGCACGTCGTCGGGTACCAGGCGGCCGATCGCGCCGCTGGAGTACACGCTCACGACCACCCGTCCCTCCGGGTCGAGGACGAAGCCGCTCGACTGGACGTACAGCGGGTCCGCGTTGACGAACGCGCCGGTGGCGGCCGCGACGGCGTGGGCGTCGGCGCTGTGGCCGACCGGGAAGTCCAGGTTGTGCTTGGCGACCGTCTCGGCCGTGGTCTCCGCGTCGTCCACGGACAGCGCGACGACCTTGACGCCCGTCTCGGCGAACGCCGCCGAGGCGCGCTGGAACGCCCGCAACTGGGCCATGCAGTACGGGCACCAGGAGCCGCGGTAGAACAGCACCACGCCGTACGATCCGGCGAGCGCCGCGGTGACCGGCCGCTTCACGCCGTCGGTGGTGGTCAGCGGTACCTCAGGGAAGGCGTCACCCGGGTTGAGCAGTGCCATGGACGTTGTCTCCGTTCCGATGCCGGTGGGCGGGCACCCACATCCCTTACGCGGCGCGCGGGACCCATTTCTTACCGGCCGGGCGGTACTACGATCGGCGTTCATGGAGACCGGTCGACGGCGGCCCCTCCGCGACGAGGAGTCCGCCGAGTGGGTCGCGGCTCTGGGCGGCCACGCCGGGGAGCGGGACGACGCGGTCAAGCGCCTGCACGAGCTGCTCGTACGGATCGGGCGCGCGGAGACCCACCGCCGGGCGCCCCGGCTCGCGCTGTTCGGCCCGGAGCTCGACGACATCGCCGACCAGGCCGCCGACGACGCGCTGGTCGCCGTCCTCCGCAAGCTCGGCGAGTTCCGGGGGGAGAGCCGCTTCACCACCTGGGCGGCGAAGTTCGTGATCCTCGAGGTGGCGAGCAAGATCAGCCGGCACCACTGGCGCCGGCAGGACGTACCGATGGAGGCCGACGACTGGGAGCGGCTGCCGGACGCCTTCGGATTCGACCCGGCCGAGGAGAACGAGTGGGCCGACCTGATGCGGGCGCTGCGCCGCGGCATCGAGGAGACGCTCACCGCGCACCAGCGGCGGATCTTCCAGGCGATCGTCATCGACCACGAGCCGCTCGAGGTCCTCGTGGCCGAGACCGGCGCCAGCCGCAACGCGATCTACAAGACCGTCTTCGACGCGCGGCGTAAGCTCCGCGCGTTCCTGGTCGCCAACGGATACCTGGACAACGACGCACCACGAACGAGGCAGCCATGAAGGGACGGGCGGAGCTCGACCGGTTCCTGCGGACCGACCCGCGCGATGTGGGATGCGAGCAGGCCCTGGAGATCCTCCACGTCTACGCCGAGCTGAAGGCCTCAGGCGCGGCACCGGACGCCCGCTACGCCGGCGTCGAGGCCCACCTCCACGCCTGCGGCCCCTGCTCGGAGGACTTCGAGGGCCTCCTCGGCGCCGTCCGCTCCATCAGCGCCGACCCCGGCGGATCAACCACCGCCCCGCCCGGCTGAGGAGCAGGCGACCACGTGCCAGGTGGAGCCCACACGCGGCGCGCCCGGCGGCGTACGGCGCGCGCCCGTACGGCCCGGCGTGCTCGACGGCTTGGACACCGGGCCCGTCGAGACCGTCGGATACCCCTTGATGACCAGGGACCTCCCGTCCGGTCCCGGCCCGTGCGCCACACAGTTGAGCGGCAGCGGCGCGTTGTCACTGACGGCCATCACACGCTCGCGGACGCCCATCGCGGCCAGCTCGCGGTTCGCGTCGTCAACGCCCGACCTGCGGTTGATCTGCACGGACACCGACCCGTCATGGTGGCGGGTCACCGCGTACGCCGGGGGCCCGGCCGTCGCGCTCAGGACCAGCGCGAGCACCGCGCCGCCGCCCGCCAGCGCCAGCGTGCCGCCCGCGAGGACGCGCGGGCGCGGGACCCGGGCCCGTTCGGGCCGTTCGGTGTGCGCGAGCGTCCCGCCGTGCTCGCGTACGAGGTCGCTCCATAGCCGATCGGTGAACCTACTCATCGCTTCGATGCTCCTTCCGCAACCGGGACCTCGCTCGGGACAGCCGCTTCCGGAACGCGGCGCGGGAGACGCCGAGCGCCAGGGCGGCCTCCTTCGGGGTGAGCCCCTCCAGGTCGACGAGCTCGATCGCGGCGCGCTCGACCGCGGGCAGCAGCGCGCACCGCCGGATCAGCGCGGCGCCCGCACGCTCGGCGTCGATCCGCCCGGCGAGCTCCTCGATCTCGTCCTCGTCGAGCTGCCGGTGGCCGCCGAGGCGCGCGACCGCGTCGCGGCCGTCCGCCGACTGCGCGCAGTGGCGGGCGAACACGCGGGCGGCGATGCCGAACAGCCACGCGCGGTCCGATCCCCGGCGCGGGTCGAACCCGGCGAAGCCGTCCACGGCCCGTACGAACGTCTCGGAGGTGAGATCGGCGACCGTCTGCGGCTCGCGGCACCGGCGCGCGAAGTACGCCATGAGGGCGTCGACATTGCGCCGGTACACCTGCTCGAACTCCGCGAGCGGCGAGCTCGGCGCTCGCGCCCGTGCCGCGGCCGGCCGCTCCCGCGCCGACCTCACGCGTGCCCTCGCCTCAGTGCTCATGTCCCCTAGTTGCGGTTCCCGGCCCCCGCTGTGACATTGTCGGCCCCGTGCGATCCTGGCGCCATGAGGCCTTCGGGTACGGCCGCCGCCTGGGCTGAACGGCAGATCGCCGCGGTCCGCGACGACCCGGTCGGCCGGATCGCCCTGATGCGGCGCTGCTACCACGGGCCCTCCGGCAACGCGCCGCGGCATCTGCCGTTCCGGCGGGCGGCGATGTCGTTCATGCGATGGCAGCTCCGCCGGGGCCTGCTGCGGCCGCCGTCCAGCGACCGTCCCGGCAGCCCGTGGTGGCGCGCGGTGAACGAGCGCATCGTCCGCGACGGCTGCGAGGCGATGGCGCTGAGCGGCGACCACACCGGGCCGGCCTCCTCGCGGACCGTCGACCTCTGGCTGTCGTTCACCGACCGCCCGACCGCCCGCGCCTGGTACCGGGCGCACAACGGGAGCGTGGTCGCCGCGTACCTCGAACACCGCGACCTGGCGGAGGCGGAGAACGAGGCCGAGCGGTTCTTCATGAACGTCGTGCTCTGCCGGGTGCTGTACGCCCACGCCCTCGTCGCGGCCCCGCGGATCTCGCTGGGCTGGCTCCGCCCGCTCGCCCCCTTCCTGGGCGACCCGCGGCTGGGCATGACCAGCGTCTTCCTGCAACTGTCCCGCGTGCTCCCGGACGAGTACCCGCTGCGCGGCGGCGCCCGGTTCTACCTCGGCGACGAGCTCGGATTCGGCCAGCTCGTCGACTACGGGGTGATCACCCCGAGGCTGCGGCAGCTCTACGAGTGGTCGGCCGCCGAGCTCGCGGCGCCGGGCCTGCTGGACTGCATCCGCGACGGAGCCCTGACGTACGCGTGGTCCTTCGAGGACCGCGACGTCTGGCAGCCGCCGAGGTCGTTCCTCGTCCACCTGGCCCGGCGCGCGGTCCCGCCGCAGCGACGCGGCTGAGCCGCCTAGGGGACCGATACGGGGATCGGGGCGGGGGCCTCGCCGAGGTGGTCGAGGGCGAGCTGCGCGGCGGCGATCCCGACCTCGGCGAGCAGCCCGGGCGCGGCGGACTGGTCCGTGGCCACGGCGAGGTGCGCGCCGCGGCCGACGGCCGGGCGGTCGTGCCAGGTCGTCCCGGGCAGGTCGACGGCCCCGGTGCAGGACGCGCGCAGGCTGCCGCGGTGCCACACCACCGCGGCGCGCCAGCCGGGCCAGGCCTCGTCGAGAAGGTGCCGTACGCGGCGCTCGGCGTCGGCCTTGCGCTCGTGGGGGGCGCAGGCGGCGGAGATCTGGAGGAGGCCGTGCCCGGGCGGGGCCAGGCCGGGGTCGGCGTGGCTGTAGCGGGCGGCGTAGATCCGGTCGTCCAGGTCCATGACGCGGAACCAGCCGGGATCGGCGTCGGCCCGTACTCCGAGGTCGAACGTTGCCGTACGGGCGCCGGTCCAGGTGAGGGCGTCGTCGCCGGTCAGTTGCCGCGCCGTGGCGAGGCTCGTGGCCAGGATCGTCGGGCCCGCGGACAGGCCGGGCACCCGCGTCCCCGTGCGGATCCGCACGCCGAGGCCGGCGGCCCGCTCGGCGAGGAGATCGACCATTGTGGACCAGCCGCCGGCCACGTACCGGGCGCCGCCGGCGAAGGAGCGGCGGAGGCGCTCGTGGACGAACGCGGCCGAGAGCCGTCCCGGGTCGTGGTCGAACGTGGCGATGAACGTCATTCCGACGATCGCCTCCGCCGTCTCCGCGTCGACGTGCCGGAGCAGCCACGCGCGGAACGACTCCGCCGCCGGCGCCTCGGCGGGCAGCGCATCGGCGGCCTCGCTGAGCCCGGACGGCCACGGTCCGAGCCGGCCCCCGGCCCGTACGAGGCCGGGCAGGCGCGGCGCCTCCACGATGGGCGGCGTGAGGCCGCGGCGCTCCAGCCACGCCCACCAGGGGCCGTCCACGTAGATCGCGTGGGGGCCGTCGTTGGCCCGGAAGGGGCCTTCCAGCGAGCGCGCGCGCCCGCCGGGCCGGGAATGCGCCTCGGCGACGGTCACCCGCCAGCCGCGCTCGGCCGCTTCGATGGCGGCGGTGAGCCCGGTGAGGCCCGCGCCGACGATCATCAGGTCTGGGTTCACGAGTCAGGCCTTTCTGTGTGTGTCCTCCTTGCCGCAAAGTGGCCGGGAACCTTTGGAAGGTTCCGGTTAACCTTCCTGGCGTGGACCCGGAGATCGTCGCGGCCGCTCAGCAGGGCGACGCGCTCGCGCTGGACCGGCTTCTTGACGAGCTGGCCCCGTACGTACGCCGGCTGTGCGCACGGATCGCCCCCGCGACGGCCGACGACGCCGCGCAGGAGGCCCTGCTGGCGGTCTTCCGCGGCCTGTCCGCGCTTGACGCCCCGGAGGCGATCATGACCTGGGCACGATCGATCGCCGTGCGGACGGCGATCCGGCTCGCCCGCCGGCACGACATCGAGATCGCCGCCGACGACACGGCAATCGGCCGTACGACCTCCTCCCTCGAAGGGCTGGTGGACATCGACGACGCCCTGGCGCGCCTGCCGGTCGCCCAGCGCGCCGTGCTGGTCCTGCGCGCGCGGGAAGGCCTCAGCGAGCAGGAGATCGCCGCCGCTCTGGGCATCCCGGCGGGCACGGTGAAATCGCGGCTGCACCGGGCCAGGGCCGCGTTCCGTGAGGGGTGGGAATCGTGACCGACCACGCGGCGGTCCCCGAGATGGATCCGATCGACCGCCTGGCCGTCCTCGCCGCCGCCCTTCCCGGCGCGGCCGTACGGCAACGCCGCATCGCCGCGCCGTTCGACGCCGTGTGGCCGATCATCGCGGACCTCGAAGGCGGCCTGCCCCGCTACGAACCCGGTGTGGCGGACGTCCGCGTCACCGAGCGGCGGGGCGAGTTCCTGCGCGTGTTCGTACGGGACACCGCGGGCCGCGAGGACATGATGGACGCCCGGCTCCGGCCGGGCTGGTGCGTCATGCAGTCCGCCACCATCGTCGTCGCGTTCGCCGCGCGCCGCCTGGACGGCGCGACCCTGCTCGCGCACCTCGAACACCGGCGCGCGCGGACCCAGGCGCCCGTACGGGAACCGGACCACGACAGCGCCGCCCTCGCCCGGATCGACCAGGAGCTCCACACGATCGAACGGCTCGCCACCGGCCGGTAGCCGCGGAGGCGCGCCGCCGTCACAAACGCCGCACGCGATTCGTCCTTGGGCGGAGAAACGTGCACTCGACCCTGGAGGTGTCATGCATCCGTTCGGTGCCGCAATGACGCGCGGCGACGTCGACGCCGCGGTGGCGTTGCTCGCGGACGACGTCGAATTCCGCAGCCCCGTCGTGTTCGCGCCGTACCACGGCCCGGACGCGGTCGCCCCGCTGCTGCACGCGGTCGCGGTCGTGTTCAGCGACTTCCGCTACACCTGGGACGTCGGCTCGGCGGACGAACGACAGCACGCCCTGGTCTTCCGCGCCCGCATCGGCGACAGGCAGCTCGAGGGCTGCGACTTCCTCCACCTGAACGCCTCCGGCGCCATCGACGAGCTGTTCGTGATGATCCGCCCGATGTCCGGCGTCCTCGCGCTGGCCGAGGCCATGAAGGCACAGCTCGACGCGGCCGGCGGAGCACGGCCGGCGTGACCGGACGGAGACCGATGGCCAGGGACCTGGACCAGGTGGACCGGGAGATCGTCCGGCTGGTATCCGCCCAGGGGAGGATCAGCCACGAGGAGATCGCGCGGCGGGTGCACGTGTCCCGTCCGGCCGTGCACGAGCGGGTCAAGCGGCTCGAACGCGACGGCGTGATCCGCGGCTACCGTGCGGTGGTCGACTGGGCCGCCGTCGACCTCGGGCTGTGCGCCTTCGTCTCGGTGCAGGCCGACCACGGCCATCTGGCCGCGGTGATCGACCGGCTGTTCGAGGCGCACACCCCGGAGGCGATGGTGGAGGAGTGCCATCGGGTGACCGGCCAGTGGTGCGCGCTGCTGAAGGTCCGTGCCGCGTCCACGGCGGCCCTGCAGCAGTTGCTCGACGACGTCATGTCGGTCGAGGGCGTCCGGCAGGTGGTCACCACCATCGTGCTCACCTCGGTCGAGGCCGCGCCCCGCACCTGACGGCACCGACGATTCGTCGGGCCGCCAGGGCAGATCCGTCCGGCGCGGTGCCGACGGGCCGACGGAACGTCGCGGTTCCCCGCACGCCGCCGGTGCCGGCGGCCGCGCGGCCTAGGTTCGGGTCGACCGAACGGCCGCACCCAGGGAGGTCGCGTCATGGCCAGGACCCGCCCCATCGAGATACCGGACGCCACAGGCGATCCCGACTCCTACGTCGCGTCGCTGCTTGAGGTGCTCGGCGATCGCAGCCCGATCGACCAGCTCGCCGCGACCCCGGCCGAGGTGCGCCGGCTCGTCTCCGGCCTGCGCGAGGAGCAGTGGAGCGCCCGGCCGGACGGCGAGTGGTCCGTCGAGCAGAACGTCGGCCACCTGTTCGACGTGGACGTCTGCTACGGCTTCCGGATCCGGCTGATCCTCACCGAGGACCGGCCGAGCTACCCGGCCTACGACGAGAAGCGCCTGGTGGCGCTGCCGAAGCCGCCCTTCACCGAGCTGCTCGACGCGTGGGAGGCGCTGCGCCGGGCCAACGTCGTGCTGTTCCGCTCGATGGATCCGGAGCAGCGGGCACGTACCGGCCTCCACCCGGAGCAGGGCGAGGAGCCGGCCATCCGGCTGCCGCAGAAGATGGCCGGCCACGACCTCGCCCATCTCAACCAGATCGTCCGCACCATCGAAGCCGTCGGCTGAGCGGGCCGGAGATGCCGCCCTGGTCCGCCGAGCCCGCCGGGCGTTTCGACCATGTCGTGATCGACAGCGTGCTGCTGCGGGGCAACCCGCTCGGAGATCCGCATCGGCTGCCGCTGCTGGTGTACGTACCGCCGGCGTACGACGAGGACCGCGGCCGGCGGTACCCGGTGGTCTACGTGACGCCGGGATACGGCGGGCACGCGGGCATGTGGTTCAACCGGGCCCCGTTCCGGCGGTCGTACCCGGAGCTGGTCGACGCGCTGTTCGCGGGCGGCGAGGTGCCGCCCGCGATCGTGGTCTTCGCGGACGGGTGGACGGCCTACGGCGGCAGCCAGTTCCTGGACTCGCCGGCCACCGGCAGGTACCACTCCTACCTCTGCGAGGAGATCGTGCCGTGGATCGACGCCCGCTACCGTACGCTCGCCGACCGCGACCACCGGGCGCTGGCCGGGAAGAGCACCGGCGGCTACTGCGCGATGGTCACCTCGATGCTGCGGCCCGACCTGTTCGGCGCGCTCGCCACCCACGCGGGGGACGCGTTGTTCGAGGTCGGCTACCGGACCGAGCTGACCCGGCGCGCCCGGCTGCTGCGCGACCTGTACGACGGGTCGTACGAGCGGTTCCTCGCCGACCTCCGGACCCGGCTCCCCGGGACGAAGGCGGGCGACCTCGACCTGATCGAGGTGTACGCCTACGCGTCTGCGTACTCCGCGGACGAGGACGGCACCGTGCGGATCCCGTTCGACGACACCGGCGCGATGGTGCCTGAGGTGTGGAACCGCTGGCTGGCCTGGGATCCGGTGGTGATGGCGGGCCGGCCCCCGTACGCCGAGGCGTTGCGCTCGCTCCGCGCGGTCTGGATCGACGCGGGCGACAAGGACGAGTACTACCTGGACTTCGGCGCGACCGCGTTCCGGCGGGCCCTGGAGACCGCCGGCGTGTCGCCGGAGCGGGTCTCCTTCGAGCTCTTCGACGGCGGCCACGGCGGCATCGAGCACCGCTACCCCCTCGCCCTGGCTTGGCTCAGCCGCCGGATGGCCGGCTGACCCCGCGGGTCGCGGTCAGGGGGTGCGCTCGGTGAGCCGGGCGTGCAGGTCGGCGGCCAGCTCGCGGTAGTGGGCGGCGTCGCGGGCGGCGAGGTGGGGGTCGAACAGGGCCTCGGCGCCGAGGGTGGCGGCGGCCTCGGCGAAATAGTCCGCGAGCTGGTCCAGGGTGCCCCGGCCGGGTACGCGTCCGGGCGCGGCCGGCTCGCCGGTGATGACGGGGTTGGCGCGCAGGACGAGGCGC
This sequence comes from Streptosporangiaceae bacterium, assembly GCA_036502625.1. Classification (GTDB taxonomy): domain Bacteria; phylum Actinomycetota; class Actinomycetes; order Streptosporangiales; family Streptosporangiaceae; genus DASXYG01. The sequence goes on along the minus strand of DASXYG010000095.1, from coordinate 136,703 downwards.
AAGGTGTCCGGGTCGCGTCCGGCCCGCTCGGCATGGTGGCGCACCGCGGTCCAGGCGTCGTGGAGCACCGGCAGCGGCGCGCCGCCGGCCAGCCAGCCGTCGCCGCGGCGCCCGGCCCGCTCCAGCGCCGCCGCGCTGAACCCGCCGAGCAGCACCGGCGGCCGCGGCCGCTGCACCGGCTTGGGCAGCACGACCGACTCCGGCACCGTCCACAGCCGCCCGTCGTGCCGTACGGTCTCGCCGTCCGCCCACACCGCGTCGAGGACGTCGAGCGTCTCCTCCAGCCGCGCGCCGCGCCCCTCCCACGGAACGCCCGCGGCCTGGTACTCGTCGGCGGACCACCCGAGCCCGAGCCCGACGTCGAGCCGCCCGCCGCTGACCACGTCCACCCCGGTCAGCGCGCGGGCGAGCACGACCGGCGGCATCCAGAACGCGTTCAGCGTGCTGGTCCCCAGCCGCACCCGGCGCGTGGCCCCCGCCACGTGGACGAGCATCGTCAACGGGTCGAGGAACACTCGGTGCGCGGCCGGGATCGTCCCGTCGCCGCCGGGGTACGGGTCGCGCGGCGCGGTCGGCGTGAGGAGCCGGTCGCCCACCCACAGGCCGTCGTATCCGATCTCCTCGGCCGCGGCGGCCACGGACGCGGCGAGCCCGGGATCGGCGAAGCGTCCGTACTGCGGAACAGCGAGCCCCATGCGCACACCCACACCGTAGCGGCGCACCGGACGCGTCCTCGGCCACGATCAATATGCCTTGACAGTTATATACTAATGGCGGCATATTATCCGGTGTCACAACGCCGTACGCAGGAGGTTCCGTTGAATCAGACCGCACACCGGCCCGCCCAGGTGGCGCAGGCGTTCCGGCTGAGCGTCCAGCGCACCATGCCCATCGCGCCGAGCGCGCTCTTCCGCGCGTGGACGCGGGGGTTCGACCGGTGGTTCGCCGTACCGGGCTCGGTGCTCATGACAGCGCCTCGACACGGACCACCTCGTCGAGCTGAGCTGGGTCACCAGCGGAACCGAAGGCGCCGAGACCGTCGTCACCGTCGAGTTCCTGCCCGAGGGCGAGATGACCCGGGTGCACCTCACCCACGACGGATTCCCGAACGCCGAGTCCCGCGACGGCCACGAACAAGCCTGGCCCCAGGTCCTGGAACAGCAGGAGAACCGCCTGGCCCCGTCCACCTCAGGATGAGCGGGGCGGCGCGGCGGCGGGGAGGACGATGCGGAAGGTGGCGCCGGTGCCCGGGGCGGTGCGCAGTTCGACGCGGCCGTTGTGGGCGGCGATGATCGAATGGACGATGGCGAGGCCGAGGCCGGCGCCGCCGGTGGTGGGGCTGCGGGAGTCGTCGGCGCGGTAGAAGCGCTCGAAGACCAAGGCGGCCTGCTCTTCGGTGAGGCCGGGGCCCTCGTCCGCGATCGCGAGGACGGCGTCGGAGTTCTCGGTGCCGACCGTGATCCGCACGGGCGTGCCGGGCGGGGTGTGGGCGACGGCGTTGCCGACCAGGTTGGACACGGCTTGGCGGAGGCGCGACTCGTCCGCGAGGACGGGCGCGGCGGCGGGGCGGCCGCCGTCCGGGCCGGTGAGGTCGACCGGACGGGCGGGGTCGAGGGCGCGCAGGTCGTGGAGGGCCTCGGCGGCGAGCGTGCGCAGGTCCATGGGGGCCGGTTGCAGGGGGAGGTCGCCGGTGCCGTGGTGGCCGTCCAGGCGGGCGAGGAGGAGCAGGTCCTCGACCAGGTGGGTCAGCCGGGTCGCCTCGGTCTCGATGCGGTCCATGGTGCGGTCGACGTCCGCGCGTTCGCTGAGGCCGCCGATGCGGTAGAGCTCGGCGGAGCCCCGGATCCCGAACAGCGGGGTGCGCAGTTCGTGGCTGGCGTCGGCGACGAAACGGCGCATCTTGGCCTCGGACTCGACGCGGGCGGCGAAGGCCGTCTGGAGCTGGGCCAGCATGCCGTTCAGCGCCGCCGTCAGCCGTCCGACCTCCGTATTCGGGGCGGCGAGATCGGGGACGCGGTGCGACAGGTCGCCGGACGCGATGGCCGCCGCGGTCCCCTCGATCCGGTGCAGGGGACGCAGCCCCGCCCGTACGGCGAACCAGCCCGCCGCGGTGAGCAGGCCCAGCAGGGCGACGCCGATGAGGAGGCATTCGGCGCGCAGCCGGCCGATGGTGGCGCCCACCACGCTCAGCGACGCGGCGACGGCCACGCTGCCGCCCCCGTCGCGCGGCACGACGACCACCCGCCAGGCGCTGCCACGGCGGACGGCCGGCACCTCGAAGACGCGGCCGCCGCGCGCGGACACGGTGGACGCGTCCAGACGGGGCAGGCGCGGCCCGGGCGTGCCCGTCGACGCGGGCGAGCGCAGCTCCCTCTCCGTACGGCCGCCGGGCGTCAGGTAGACGACGGCGAACTCGCCGACGACGTCCGAGCGCGCGGCCATGCGCCGGGGGAGCACGCTCGCCAGGCCGCGCGGCGGGAGGCGCGAGAGCGTCTCGGCTAGCAGGCGCGTCTGGTCGTCGGCCCGGCCCACCAGGTGGCCGCGCAGCAGGCCGATGACGAGCACGTTGGACGCCGCGAGCCCGGCGACCAGTAGCGCCAGCGCGATCAGCAGCAGCCGGGCGCGCAGGGACATCCGCGCCAGGCGGCGGGGGAGCCGCGTCAGCGCGGCGGCGCCCTTCACCCGGCGCGCCGTCCCGGCGTGCGCAGGACGTAGCCGGTGCCCCAGACCGTGTGGATCAGCTTGGGCCCCGTGGTGTCGATCTTGCGGCGCAGGTAGCTGATGTAGGTCTCGACGATGCTCGCGTCGCCGCCGAAGTCGTACCGCCACACGTGCTCCAGGATCTGCGCCTTCGACAGCACCCGGTCGGCGTTGTCCATCAGGCAGAGCAGCAGCCGGAACTCCGTCGGCGACAGCCGGATCGGGCGACCGGACCTGCGCACCTGCCGCCCGTCGCGCTCCAGCACCAGATCGGCCACGGTCAGCGTGTCGTCGTCGCGCCCGGCTGTACGGCGGAGGATGGCGTGGATGCGGGCGATCAGCTCCTCGACGCTGAACGGCTTGGTGACGTAGTCGTCCCCGCCGGCGGCCAGCCCGTCGATCTTGTCCTGCGTGGCGTCGCGCGCGGTGAGGAACAGCACCGGTACGGGAGGGGACGGGCCGCCGGCGCGCGGGCCGTGCCCGCGCAGCCGCCGGACCACCTCGAAGCCGTCCAGGTCGGGCAGCATCACGTCGAGCACGATCAGGTCCGGCGGCTCCCGTACGGCGGCGGTCACCGCCTCCGCCCCGGTCGCCGCGGACGTCACGGCGAAGCCCGCGAACCGCAGCCCCGCGGACAGCAGCTCCCGGACGACCGGCTCGTCGTCCACGACGAGGAGCCGGATCACGTCCGTCCCTTCCATGGCCTGCTCCCGATGCCGCCCGCGGCGCTCCCGCACCGTCACGAGCACTGCTTGACCGCCGTGACGTCGAGCGTCTTGGCGATGGCCGGCGGTGAGCATACGCGCCCGCCCGTCGGAATTGTGCGCGATCGGGCCGCCGGACGCCATTGGCGGTCAGCCACGAGAGGTCGGCGTCGATGCCGTCGGGGTCCATGGCTCAGCAGCCCTTGGCGGTGGTGCCCACCGGGCAGGCGGGCTTGGCGGTGGTCACGGTCAGGGGGGCGACCGGTGTGCCGTCGCTCCAGTCGCCCATGAAGGTCTGCTTCGGGGTGTCGCCCAGGGCGTACGCGCAGTCGGTGCCGTAGACGCCGCAGTCGCGGATGCCGTCGCCGAGCTTCCACAGGCCGTACCAGTCGAGGGCGTCGAGGCTGCTGGCGCTGGTGTTGCTGGTGGGGGTGCGGTGGTCGGCGACCAGGGCGGGGGTGCCGTGCGCGTCGCCGTACATCCAGATGTAGTTCCGGTTGGCGGCGGGGACCTGGCCGGTCAGGTCCCAGATGGCGTCGCAGCCGGTACGGCCGACGGTGGTGTCGGCGTCGCCGACGACGCAGTCGATCTTGGTGGTGGCCGGGATGCCGGCGAGCGAGGCGTCGATGGTCTGGTCGTACGGCTCGGCGAAGAGGACGGCCTTCGGCTTCGGGAGGTTCTCCGCGGACCACCGGTTCGCGATGTTCGCGGAGACCGGGCCGCCCCAGGAGTGGCTGACCAGGGTCATGCCCGCGGCGGTGTCGGGGGCGACGGGGGCGTCGGCGAGCTTGGGGAGCGCGTCGTGGAGGGAGTAAATGGCGTTGCCGGTGAAGGTGGACGGCGGGGTGGCCGCGCTGGTCTGGTAGCGGGGGAAGACGACGACGTTGCCCTTGCGCACCAGGTGCGTGATCCAGTCCATGTAGTACGCCGGGTCGTCGCCGAGCCAGCCGTGCACGAACACGACCAGCGGCGCCTTCGCCGGCGCGGCGCCGGTGCCCTGCCAGCCGGACGGGTCGAACGTCCAGTAGTCCTTCGTCGCGTCGGTGAACGTGACGCTCTTCTCGGTGTAGCCCGACCACGGGTAGCCCGCGCCGCCCGGTCCGCTGGCGGGCTGCGGTGGCGGGGTGATCGTGGCCGCGTTCCCGGCGGACGCCAGGCCGATCAGCGTCGCGATCGCGACGAGCATCATGGCGAGCGACGTCAAGCCGCGCCTCTTCCGTGCGTTCATGCGGTGTCTCCTTACCGGTCGGCCCCGGTACGGGGCGGTGGTGCGCAGGATTCGCCGGACGTATTAACCGGTGGAATTCGAATTCCCACCCTTGCACGCGACGGCCGGATGGGACCTGTGAACATTCCTGGAATTGGGAGATCGTCCACTCGATCGCGCGGCGATGCGGTGCGCGCTTTTCCACGTCAGGCCAGGTGGGCGAGGGTTCGGTCTTCTTGGAAAATGCTCAGCGTTTCCCAGGGTTCTTCCAGCCGGCCAGGTCATCGTGCCGACGTGGACATCATTCAGGACGAGATCGGAGAGCCCGCATGGCCGACGCGATGACCGAAAGCGGCCCGGAATTCCCGATGCGGAAAACGTGCCCGCTGCATCCGCCGCGCGAATACGCCGAACTGCGCGACCGGCGGCCGATCTGCCGGGTGACGCTCCCGACGGGCGTGTCCGCCTGGCTGGTCACCCGGCACGACCACGTACGGCGGCTGCTCGCCGACCCGCACGTGAGCACCGACCGTACGCAGCCGGGGTTCCCGCTGCTGCGGCCGGCCGCCGACCGCACCAACCCCGTCCTGCTCGGGACGGACCCGCCCGAGCACACGTGGCACCGGCGCATGGTGCTCGGGGACTTCACGGTCAAGCGGGTCGCCCGGATGCGGCCGCGCATCCAGGAGATCGTCGATACGCACGTCGACGCCCTGCTCGCCGGCGACCGCCCCGCCGACCTGGTGCGTGCGCTGGCCTTACCGGTGCCGTCCCTGGCGATCTGCGAACTGCTCGGCGTGCCGTACGCCGATCGCGCGGTGTTCCAGCGGAACACGACGGCGCTGAGCGGCCAGGGGGACGGCGTCGAAGCGAGGCGTGCGGCGAGCGAGGCGCTGGACGCCTATCTTGATCATCTGGTGGCCGGGCACGAGGCCGACCCGGGCGAGGACCTGCTGGGGCGGCTGATCGTGAAGTACCGCGAAGCAGGCTGCTACGACCACGACTGGCTGGTCCGGCTCGGCCGCGTGCTGCTCATGGCCGGCCACGAGACCACGGCCAACATGATCTCCCTGGGCGTCGTGGGCCTGCTGGAGAATCCCGGCCAGCTCGAGGCGCTCCGCGGCGCGCCCGAGCTCTGGCCGCGGGCCGTCGACGAGCTGCTGCGGTTCTTCAGCATCGTCGACCACGGCACGACCCGCGTCGCCACCGCCGACATCGAGATCGGCGGCGAGCGCATCCGCGAGGGCGAGGGGATGATCCTCGTCCTCGGCTCCGCCGACCGCGACGGCGGCGTCTTCGCGGACCCCGACCGGCTCGACATCCACCGGAACGCCCGCCCGCACGTCGCGTTCGGCTACGGGCCGCACCAGTGCGTCGGGCAGCATCTCGCCCACGCCGAGCTGGAGATCGTCCTCCGTACGCTGTTCGAGCGCGTCCCCGCGCTGCGGCTGGCCGAGTCCGTCGACCGCCTGCCGTTCAAGCCCGCCACCGGCGTGTACGGGCTGCACGCGCTGCCGGTGACCTGGTGATGGCCGGCGGCCCGCGGTCCGTACGGGCCGGGCGGTCCCGCGTCGACCGGCTGCGCGGCACGCTGCTGCGGCTGCTGGCCGAGCCGGACCGGCCGCCGTTCCGGCTCATCGGGAGCTGGCGCGGCGCGGGGGACATGGTGCTCCCGCACGTGCTGTACGTCGCCGCCTACGCGATCACCGGCAGCCTGCCGACCGCGATCGGGTCCGCGGTGGTGCCCGCCGCGCTCGTCACGGTCTACCGGCTGGCGCGCCGGCAGCCGTTCTGGCAGGCGGTCACCGGGCTCGGCACCATCGTGGCGTCGGGCCTGCTCGCCGCGGCGACCGGTACGCCCGAGGGCTTCTTCCTGCCGGCCATCATCCGCAGTGTCGCGCTGAGCGTGGCGCTGCTGACCACGATCGTGATCCGGTGGCCACTGGTGGGGATGCTCGTCGGGCCCCTTCTCGGGCAGCGGCTCGCCTGGCGCGGGGACCGCCGGAGCATGCGCGCGTACCAGGCGTGCACGGCGGTGTGGGCCGGCCGTGACGTCCTCGTATCGGTGGCCCAGGTGGGGTTCTACGTCACCGGCAACCTGGTCGGGCTGGCGATCGTGCAGGTCCTTGGCTGGCCGCTGTTCGCGGTCACCCTCTACCTGTGGTGGACGATCCTGCACCGCACGTGGGCCGTACAGGGAAGCGGGCGCCCGGAGCCGCGAGGTGCACGGGGCCGCCGAAGCGCGCGGCGGCACGCCTCCGGCTCTCCTCCAGCCAGTCAGGGTCGGCCGAGCTGAAGTGCGTGAGCACGAGCTGCCCGGCCGCCGCGCCGGCCGCGACCTCGGCGGCGTCGTCGGCGCACAGGTGGCCGTGCGGGCCGGTGTCGGGTTCGCTCAGCGTGCACTCGGCGAGCAGCAGGTCCACGCCGTCGGCCAGGGTGCGCAGCGCGGGGGTGCGGCCGGTGTCGCCGGTGTACGCGAGCGTCTGGTCGCCGCAGCGGATCCGCATGCCGCAGTTCGGTGACGCGTGCGCCAGCAGCTCCAGCCGCACCTCGGCGGGGCCGACCGTGAGCAGGTCGCCCGGCCGGTACTCGCGCATGTCGAAGGCCAGCTCGAACGCCCGGTCCAGCGCCGGCATTGTGGTCACGGGGAAGAGCGCGGCGAGCCGATGGAAGACGTCCGCCGAACCCGCCGGGACGTACAGGGGGACGCGCGGCAGCCGTACGTCGGTCTGCGGCCGCTCCCCGGCCGCGGGATAGCCCAGTGCCCCCGCGAGCAGCGTCTTGCCGATCGGCAGCAGGTCGTAGCAGTGGTCGAGGTGCGCGTGGCTGATCACGACGGCGTCCAGGGCGCGCGGCTCGACCAGCGCGCTCAACGCGGTCGCCGTACCCGGCCCGCAGTCCAGCAGCAGCCGCGTCGGCCGCGCGTCATCGCCCAGCGCGACCAGATATCCGGAACTGGCTTGGCCGTCGGCCGGCATGCCCGACCGGCAACCCAGAATCGTGACGTCCACGTCCGGCAACTCGATTCCTCATCGGGTGCCCCAGTGTGCCGCCGCGCCCCGACCACCAGTCGACGCCCCGGCATGAACGGGACGAACCACCGGCCAACGTCCAGCTACACCGTCCGCCGTACGGGCGGCGATGATGGGGCCATGGCGTTGTCGACGGTGTTCACGGAGATGTTCGGCGTGCGGTACCCGATCGCGCTGGCGCCGATGGGCGGATCGGCCGGCGGCGCGCTGGCCGCGGCCGTCTCCCGTGGCGGCGGGTTCGGGATTCTGGGCGGCGCGCGCGGGGATCCGGAGTGGCTGGCCCGTGAGGTGGCGATCGTCGCGGGCACCGGGGGGCCGTGGGGCGTGGGGTTCCAGACCTGGGGGATCGATCGCGCCGCGGTGGAGCTGGCGCTGGGCTACGGCCCCAGCGCGGTGATGCTGTCCTTCGGCGATCCGAGCCCGTACGCGCGGCTCATCCGCCGGTCGGGGGCCCGGCTGATCGTCCAGGTCACGGATCTGGACGAGGCCAGGCACGCGGCGGACCTCGGCGCCGACGTGATCGTGGCCCAGGGGACCGAGAGCGGTGGGCACGGAGCCGCGCGCGGGCGGTCCACGCTGCCGTTCGTGCCCGCGGTGGTGGACCTCGTCGCGCCGGTGCCGGTGCTGGCGGCGGGCGGGATCGCCGATGGGCGCGGTGTGGCCGCGGCGCTCGTACTGGGTGCCGCCGGAGCGCTCGTCGGCACCCGTTTCCAGGCCACCACCGAGGCCCTGGTCGACCCCTCGATCACCAAGGCGATCCTCGAGGGCCGGGGCCAGGACACCGAGCGCAGCACCGTACTGGACATCGCCCGCGGCTCCCCGTGGCCGTCGAAGTACCCCGCCCGCACCCTCCCCCACCCCTACCTGGACCGCTGGCGCGACCGCGAGCCCGAACTCGCCGCCGACCCGCAAGCCCGCCGCGACTACCAGGACGACGTCGCACGGGGCGCCGTCCCCCCGCTACCGGTCTGGGCAGGCGAGGCCGTCGACCTCATCACCGACCGGCCCTCAGCGGAAGACCTGCTCACCGCCATGGCCGCCCAGGCGGAGGCGGCCCTGACCCGAACGCTCCGCCGCTAGTCCGCCGACCGTCCGGGAGGAGCCGCGGTGGGGCGTACGGCGGCCGCGGCGGCGCGGGCGAGGGCCGCTACGGACGGGGAGGTGCTGTGGGCGGGCCAGGCGAGGAGGAGGGTGACCGGCTGGAGGTCGGCCATCGGGATGGTGGTCAGGTCGTCGCGTAGGGGTGTGGTCAGCACCCGGGGGAGTACGGCTATCGTGCGGCCCAGGGCGATCAGGTGCATCAGTTCGGTGATGCTCGTCATCTCGCCGGGATCGGCGGGCTTTCGGTGGAGGCGCTCGGCTGCCAGGTCGGTCATTCGGAGGGTCGGGCGGTGCGCGAGGGGGTGGGTCGTGGGCAGCACGGCTACCGGGGGCTCGGTCAGCAGGGTCTCGGTGTCCAGGCCGCGCAGATCGTCGGGCGGGGCGTACAGCAGGGCCGCGTCCGCCTGGCCTTCGCGCAGCATGCGCGCGCTGTCGGCGCCGAAGGCCACCTCGACCGGCATCGCCTCGGGCTCGCGTTCGAACGCGGCCAGGATCGCCGGGAGCAGGCCCGCGTCGCCGCCGGGCTTCATGGCCAGCATCAGGCGCGGGTCGCGGGTGCCGGCCCGCCGGGTACGGAGCGCCGCGGCGGACACCGCGTCCAGGACGACACGTGCCTCGCGGGCGAGCACCCGGCCGGCCTCGGTCAGCGCGACCGTGCGGCTGGTCCGTTCGAGCAGCGTGACGCCCAGCCGGCGTTCCAGTTGACGGATCGTCTTGGACAGCGCGGGCTGCGCGATGCCCAGCCGGGCCGCGGCGCGGCCGAAGTGCAGTTCGTCGGCCGCCGCCAGGAAGTACGCCAGCTCCCGTGTCTCCAACCGATCCATTCCGCCAGGTTATCGATCGCGGCCCGGCCGGTCTTGGACGCGCCGCGAACACCGGTGATGAGGTGAGGCCGTCCCGCCCGCACGGCACCCGTCAACCAGGGAGACCGCCATGCCCGCAATCGCACTCGTCGCCGCCGGGCCCCGCCTCGGCCTGTCCCTCGGGAGGATCTTCGGCCGCCACGGCTTCGACGTCGCGCTGATCGCCCGCTCGAAGCGGCGGCTCGGCGAGCTCACCGGGGAGCTCGCCACCGAGGGCGTCAACGCGGCCGGCTTCCCCGCCGACGCCGCCGACCCGTCCGCACTGGCCGCCGCCCTGGACGGCGCCGCGGCCCGGTTCGGCCGGGTCGACGTGCTCCACTACTCCGCGCCGGCCGCCGGGAGCGGCGAGGGCGTACGCGGCACCGGCGCGCTCGACGTCACCGCGGACAACCTCGGTCCGCAGATCGAGAGCATCTGCTACGGCGCGATCACCGCGACCCGCGCGGTGCTCCCGGCGATGCTGGCCGCCGGGACCGGAACGCTGCTGTACACCACCGGCGCCTCCTCGGTCACCCCCGCGCCGGTCTTCGTCAGCGCCGGAATGGCGGGCGCGGCCCTGCGCAAATGGGCCCTCACCCTCAACGCCGCACTGGCCGACAAGGGGATCTACGCCGGCCACGTCGCGATCGGCGCGTGGATCGCCGGCACGCCGGGCGCCCCCGAAGGCGCCACGCTGAAGGACCCCGCCGACATCGCCCGCCTGTACTGGGACTTCCACACCGCCCGTACGCCCGCCGACCACCTCGTCACGGCCTGATCAGCGCGGTTCGGCGGTGCCGTCGCGGAGCACGGCGCGTCCGGCGAGCCACGCCGCGACCACGGCGATCACCGCGAACGTGAGGACGGCGAGCGGCAGGTCGGGGCGGGTGACGGCGGCGCCGCGTGACGCGAAGACCGTCTGGCCGGCGCGGACCACGGCGAGGGGGAGCGGCTGGTCCTGCGGGTCGGGGACGGTCATCCAGGCGGTCACGTACTCGTGCGTCACGGCGAGGAAGGCGCCCGCGGACACGCCGAGCGCGGCGAGCCAGCCCGGCGCCAGTACGTGCCGGGCGAAGGCGCCCGGTTCCCGGCGTGCGCGGGCCGCGCGCCAGCGGGGTTCCAGGCCGCGCAGCAGGATGACGAAGGCGAACAGCAGGATCGGCAGCAGGCCGAGCGCCGGCTGGAGGTGCGCGAACGGGCGCTGCACCGTGCCGTGCGCGTACGCCAGGAACAGGGCGGGCGCCTGCGCGACCGTCGTGAGGAACAGCCACGGCGCGAACGGCAGCAGCAGCCACAAGCCGCCACGGCCGAGCGGGCGGAACGCGACGATGCCGAACGCGGCGGCCAGCGCCACCACGACCACGAGGAGCGTGGACGGGAGGTCGTGCAGGAGCACGCGGAACACGGCGCCGCCGGCGCTGACGCCCTGGACCGGCCGGCCGCTCCAGCCCGCGGCGACCGGCCACAGGCCGCGGCCCCACACGACGAGCGCGACCAGCAGCGCGACGCCGCCGGCCACCCAGGCCGCGGGGTTCCCTGCGGGACGCCGCGGCCCGAGGTCCGGGCGCGGGTCGAGCGCGGCCCGATTCGCGATCACGAGCGCCCCGGCGCACAGGCCGAGCAGCAGAACGGGCAGCAGGAACGTCACCTCGACGGCGGCGGAGTAGCCGAACTGTGCGTCCTGGAGGCCCACGGCGAGCGCGTGCGACCCGAGCGTTTCGGTGGCGTTCGCCGGGCCGCCGCCGGTCATGACGTTGACCCCGGTGAACGCCTGAAGCCCGTACGCCGCGGCGGCCAGCACGCCCACCGCCCACGCGGTGACGAACGGACGGCCGAGCAGTCCGCTGCGTCCCGGCCGCGTCTCGGCGCGCAACGCCGCCGTCAGCACGACCAGGCCGATCCCGCAGGCGTACAGCAGCGCGTACGTGCCGCCGGTGCCGAGCACCGTGGCCCGCGCGCCGCCCGTCGAGGCCAGCGCCCCCGGCGCGGCCCCCACCTGGTTCGCGATGGCCGCGAACGCGGGCGTCGCGAACGCCAGTGGCACCGCGAACACCACGGCCAGCGGGATCGCGACCCGCCGGCCGAGCGCCACGGTGCCCCAGGCCAGCAGCGGCGGCACCACGGCCACGGCCACCACCCGTACGACGACGACCAGCACCGTGAACCCGGCGGCCCGCCCGAACACCCCGTCGTCGAACAACTGCCCGTAGTTCGCCGCCCCCACGAACCTTCCGCGCCCGCTGATGCCCCCGGTGCTGGTCAGGCTCAGGTACAGGGTCGACACGACCGGCGGCACGAGCCCGAACAGCCAGAGCAGGAACGCCGGCGCCGCCAGCAGCAACCCCCAGCCGGGATTCGGGTCGCGAACGGGCACGGAACGGGGCATCGCCTCAGTCACGCCCGCATTCTCGCCGGACCCGGCGCCCCGCGGTTCCCCCGTGTCCGGATTGATGCCGTCGGGCCCGCGGATCCGTTCAGAGCGCGCCGAGGGAGAACGGCATGCCCTGGTCGTCGGTGCATTCGGCGGTCAGGCCGTACGGCTGCCGCGACGGCTCGGTGGACGTGCCGCCGGACGCGCGCACCCGGCCGACCGCCGCGGCCACGTCGTCGACCAGGTACATCGGCACCTGGGCCGCGTGGTCGTGGCCGCCGTGCATGCCGGTCATCGGGGCCGGGTCGTGCGGCTCCCAGCCCTCCTCGACGCGGCCCGGGGTGAACGTCCAGCCGAACAGCGAGCCGTAGAAGTCGCGTGCCCGCCGCGCGTCGACGACCTGCATGGTCAGGTAGGCGATGTCGCCCTGGCCGCCGCCGTTCAGCGGCGGGCGCCGCGCCTCGGGGCCGTTCTCGTGCAGCGCGAACGGCGCGCCCTGGTCGTCGGCGCAGTTGGCGATGCGGCCGTACGGTGTCTCGCCCGGGTCGCTCGCCTGGCCGCCCGCGGTGCGCACCCGTTCGACGGCGGCGTCGAGGTCGGCCACGCCGTAGGAGCAGAACAGCGTCGGGTGCGTCAGGCCGGACCACGGCGCCCACTCCCGGCGGGCCGCGTCGAGCGCGACGATGCCGTGCGGGATCGGGCCGCCCTCGGCCATCCGGCTCGGTCCGCCGGCGTCGGTGTAGCTCCAGCCGAGGACCGTCGCGTAGAAGTCCGCCGCCCGGTCGACGTCCGGCGTCCACAGCGAGAAGTAGCCGATGTCGCCGTCGCGCGCCGGTTCGCCCGGTGCGGCGGGCGCCGAGTTGAGCATCCACCGGTGGCCGAACGGGTCGCGGATGACGCCGACGCGGCCGTACGGGTTGTCGGACGGCTCACGCTCCACGACGGCGCCGGCGCCCGCCGCGGCGGCCGTGACCGCGTCGACGTCGGCGACCTCCAGGTGCAGGGACACGGCGGCCCCGGCGCCGGCCGCCGGCGCGGCGACCCCGATCTCCGGGTGCTCGTCGGCCAGGAACACCCGCGCGCCGGCGATCTCCAGCTCGGCGTGGCCGATCCGGCCGTCCGGCATCACGATCGGCTCGCCGATCAGGCGCGCGCCGAGATTGGCCCGGTACCAGTCGATCGCGGCCGGGGCGCCGGCGACGGCGAGGTACGGCGTCAGCGCGTTACCCACGGTGGCGGCCTCCCTGGACTCTTCGCGTTCGTCCGTGATCATGGCGACTCCTTTCGGCAGGGACAGCGCGCGCTCGATCCGCGCGCGCAGCCGGGCGGCGAATTCCGGGTCGGGTCCGACGGGCGCGTCCGGCGCCCGCAGCACGTCCAGCGGGTCAGCCATGGCCGTTCTCCCCTCCCGTCTCGTCGTACGCACGGCGGAATGCCGCCCGTGCGCGTACGAGCAGCGCCTCGGTGGCGTGCAGGGTGCGGCCGAGCAACGCCGCGACCTGCGGAACCGGCAGGTCGTCGAGGTAGCGCAGCGTCAGCGCCGCCCGGTGGTGCGGGGCGAGCCGTTCCAGCGTCGACCGCGCCCGCAGCGCGTCGAGCCGCTCGTCCCAGGGGTCCTCGGCCGCCGGCGGCTCACCCACCGCGCGCAGCCCGCGCTCCTCCCGCGCGACCCGGCGCCAGTGGTCGACCAGCTTGTGCCGGGCCACGCCGATCAGCCAGGCCGTGGTCACCTGCGGCGCGTCGGCCCGCCGTGCGGCGTCGACGGCGGCCAGGAACGTCTCGGCGGTCAGGTCCTCGGCCAGCACGCGGCCACCGCAGCGCGCGAGCAGGTAGCCGTACACGTGCGGCAGCGCCTCGTCGTACAACTCCAGCAACCCGCGCCGCGGCATGCTCCGAGCCGGTCCGCCTTCCACACCCTTATCGTCGTCCGGCGCACCGGTTCTCCGACGGGCACACGCCGATCATTTCCCGTCCGGTCGCGCGCGCTCACTCGGCGAGCGCGGCCCGCCCGATGACCAGCGCCCGTGCCGCACCGGCCGCCTTGCGCGCGGCCCGCCGCGCGGCCGCGGGCCCGGTGCCGTACGCGCCGTCGAGCAGCAGCGTGGCGTGCCCGTGCGCGCCGGCGGTGACGGCGTCCTCCAGGGCCGCGGCGGCGGCCGGGTCGCCGGGGCACAGCTCCTGGACGCAGCGGCGTACCGCGGTGTCCACCGGCTCGGCCGCCGCGGCGATCTCCGGGAACCGCGCCTTGTCCACCGACGCGGCGAACACCGCCTCGAACAGGGCGCGCCGCTCGGCGGCGAACCGGACGTAGGCGCCGGCGATCGCGGCCAGCCGCTCGCCCGGGTCGTCCGCGGTGCCCGCCGGCAGCATCGCCGCCAGCTCGGTGTACGCGCGGACCACGACGGTGGCGAGCAGCGCCTCCCGGTCGGCGAAGTGCCGGTACGGCGCGCGCGGCGACACCCCGAGCCTGCGGCTGACCTCGGCGAGCGAGAAGCCGCGCACGCCGCGCTCGGCGACCAGCTCGGCGGCGGCGTCGGTCAGCGCGGTCCGCAGGTCGCCATGGTGGTAGCGGCCGGTGGCGGCGCGCCGCTCAGCCGGGGTAGGCGACACCGGTCAGCCGTTCGGACTCAAGCCACAGCCGCCGCTGCGCGTCGCGGTCGTGCGACCGTTCCGAGGACTCCACCCGCACCGGCGGGCCCATGGTCTCGGTGCGCCTGGCGGGCCCGTAGTACTCGCCGCCGCGCACCGCGGGGTCGGTGGCCGCGCGCAGCACCGGCAGCGCGCCCATCGCCGCGGTCTGCGCCAGCATCGGCAGCGCGAGCCGGTACCCCAGCCGTACGGGCGCGGGCAGGTTGCGGAACAGCTCGGTGCGCGCGAACCCCGGATGCGCGGCCACCGCCGCCGTCGGGACGCCGGCCGCGGCGAGCCGGTGGTGCAGCTCGTACGTGAACAGCAGGTTGGCCAGCTTCGACCGGGCGTACGCGGCCTGCTTGCGGTAGCCGTGCGCGTACGCGAGGTCGTCGAAGTCGATCCGCCCGTCGACGTGGTTGAGGCTCGCGACCGTCACCACCCGCGCGCCCGGGGCGCCGGCCAGCCGGTCGAGCAGCAGCCCGGTCAGCGCGAAGTGGCCGAGGTGGTTGACGCCGAGCTGGCGCTCGAAGCCGTCCTCGGTGGTGCCGTACGGGACGTCCATCACGCCGGCGTTGTTGATCAGCAGGTCGATCCGGTCGTACCGGTCGCGCAGCTCCGCGGCGGCGCGCCGGACCGAGGCGAGTGATCCGAGGTCCAGCCGTACGCCGGTGACGGCCGCGCCGCCCGCGGACAGCCGCGCGACCGCGTCACGCATCCGCGCCTCGTCGCGGCAGGCCAGCACGACCGTGGCGGCGCGCCCGGCGAGCACCCGCGCGGCCTCGAAGCCGATGCCCGCGTTGCCGCCGGTGACGACGACCGTCCGCCCGCGCTGGTCCGGGACGTCGGCCGCCGTCCAGTCCCGCCCATCGGCGTCCGTCATGGCACCACGCTCCCGGATCCGGAATGTATGTGCCACATACATAGATCCGATGGGCGGTGCCGTCAAGCCGGGACGGTCACTTCTTCGCGGAGAGGCCCTTCGGGTTGAGGTGCTTGATGTTGCCGGACTCGGTGCCGTCCGCCGGGTCGATGACGCAGTCGATCAGCGCCGGACGGCCCTCCGCGAGGGCCTTCCGCAGCATCTCGCCGACCTGGTCGGGGGTCGTGGCCTGGTATCCCGTCGCGCCGAACGCCTGCATGATCACGTCGTGCCGCGCCCGCAGGTTCGTCGGCGCCGGGTCGCCGGACTCCGACGTTTCGTCGCCGTGGTACACGCCGCCGTTGTTGAGCACCACCGTGATCACCGGCAGGTCGTAGCGGGCGATGGTCTCGGCCTCCATGCCGGAGAAGCCGAACGCCGAGTCGCCCTCGATGGCGACCACCGGCTGCCCCGACTCCACCGCGGCCGCGATGGCGTAGCCCATCCCGATGCCCATCACGCCCCACGTGCCGGAGTCGATCCGGTGCCGCGGCACGGCCATCGGGATCGTGTTGCGGGCCATGTCCAGGGCGTTGGCGCCCTCGTTGACGACGTACGCCTCCGGGTGCTCGGCGAGCACGTCGCGTACGGCCTGGAGCGCGCCCAGGAACTTCATCGGCCGCGCGGCCGTCGCCGCCTCCAGCCGCTTGGCCATCTTCGCCACGTTCGCGCCGGACTTCTCGGCGAGCTCGTCGCGCCACGCGGACGGCGCCGTGATCCGTCCGGGCTTCGTCCGCTCCGCCAGCGCGTCCATCACGGATCCGATGTCGCCGACCAGCGGGGCGGCGATCGGCTGGTTGGAGTCCATCTCGTTCGCCGCGATGTCGACCTGGATGAACTTCGCGTCAGGGTTCCACTGCGGCGCGTCGCCGTGCCCCAGCAGCCAGTTCAGCCGCGCCCCGACCAGCAGCACGACGTCGGCCCGCTTCAGGGCCAGCGACCGCGCGGTCGCCGCCGACTGCGGATGGTCGTCCGGCAGCAGGCCCTTGGCCATCGACATCGGGACGTACGGGATCCCGCTCGACTCCACGAACTGCCGGATCGTCTCATCGGCCCGCGCGTACGCCGCGCCCTTGCCGAGCACGACCAGCGGCCGCTCGGCGCCGGCCAGCAGCTCGATCGCCCGGTCGACGGCGCCCGCGTCGGGGAGCTGCTTCGGCGCCGGATCGACGACCTCCCACAGGGACCGGTCGCCCTTCTCCTTGTCGAGGACCTCGCCCAGCACCGCCGCCGGGATGTCCAGGTAGACCCCGCCCGGCCGGCCGCTCACCGCCGTACGGATGGCCCGGGCGATGCCGCGGCCGATGTCCTCCGCCCGCGACACCCGGTACGCCGCCTTGCAGAGCTGCTTGGCGACCGAGAGCTGGTCCATCTCCTCGTAGTCGCCGCGCTGCAGGTCCACGATGTGCCGCTCGCTGGAGCCGGAGATCTGCACCATCGGGAAGCAGTTCGTGGTGGCGTTCGCCAGCCCGACCAGGCCGTTGAGGAAGCCCGGCGCGGAGACCGTCAGGCAGATCCCCGCGCGCTGTGTCAGGAACCCGGCGGCCGCGGCCGCGTGCGCCGCCGCGCTCTCGTGCCGGAACCCGATGTAGCGGATCCCGGAGGCCTGGGCCAGGCGCGCCAGGTCCGTGATGGGGATACCGACGACACCGTAGATCGTCTCGACCTTGTTCAGCTTCAGCGCGTCGACGACCAGATGGATCCCGTCCGTCAGGTCGGCCGTGCCACCGTCCGCCGCTTCCGTGGCCTGTGCGCCGGCGTCCGTCATCCGGATCCTCCCTAGATGCCGATCGTTCTCTGCATGCACCCCGTGAGTGTATGCAGTATACGGTCGCCAATAGATCGGGGCTAGGTGCGGACGGCGTGGAGCGGCTCACATCCGCGGCCGGCGTTCGGCGGTGCGGGGAGCGGTCGGCTAGTGGGGCCGGGGATTGGCGACGGCGGTGGTCGCGACGAAGCCGACGGGGCCGTCGAGATCGTGCACCACGCACTGGCCTGCGGCGACACCGTGCTCGCTGATGTGGCCGGACGGCTGGATGCCGGTGTACGCGCCGCGGGGCTCGCGGCCGAGGTAGACGGTGTAGTCGGCGTTGATGAAGTGCAGGCCGTCGGCGGAGGAGTTCGCGGCGGGACTGGCCAGGTCGGCGGCGAGCGCCAGCCGTACGAGGGGCGTCAGCTCCTCGCCGGTGATCAGGGGATGGGTCTCCCGGATCCACATGCCGCCCGGCGACCCGCCGGCGCCCCACGTGTGCCAGGGCGCGGTCCACGTCCTCCCCGGACGCGGCGGACGCGGCGGCCCGAGCTCCGCCGGCGCCGGGACGTCCCACCGCGGCGTCCGCAGGAGGGGCGCGTCCGGCTGCTCGGAGCGGCGCAGCAGCACGGCCCGGCCCTGCCCGATCGGCCCGTCCTCCTGCTCCACGGTGACCTCGAGTACGACGATGCGCCGCCCCGCACGGACCGTCCTTGATTCGACCCGTACGGGCGCCACCCGCGCCGACCGGAACATGTCGATCGTGAGCCGCCCACAGGCCAGCTCCGGATCCCCCGCCCGAACCCCCTCGGTCGCCCGCGCGGTCAGCCCACCGATCAGCCGCCCGTGCAGCACCCGCCCCCACGGGCTGGTGGCGAACTCCGCGGGCACCAGCAGCTCCCCATCCACACGGAAGAACCCCTCAGCGCCCAATGCGCCCGGATCCGGCCCGACGGATTCGGCCCCAACTGCGGGCTCAGCCACCATGCGTCCTCCTCATCGACCGTCCATCACCGCTCAGCCCTCAAATTCTAGTATTAAGTTCTACAATTCCGCTCGCGCCCCTATCGGCGGTTGCGCGTGATCGGCCATTTGCGGCCGTCGGATCCACGTAGGGTTGGACCCCGAGCCGATGGGCTATGTGAAAACCGTCGAGGCGGTTCCCGTGTTGCTCGTGCGGCGTTGGTCGAGATCCGGAGTTGGTCGCGATGGCTTTTCACGTTCGGCCGGAGTTGGCGAACTTCGTCGATCGGGACGAGGAGCAGGCGCTGGCTCTTCGTACGGTCAAGGAATGGCGCGAACACTCCCGGCCGGTGTGTCTCGCGCTGAGCGGACCAGCGGGGTCGGGAAAGACGGAGCTGGCCTTCCAGATCACCCGCAAGCTGCGCGACCAGTTCCCTGGCTTTGTCGCGATTTGCCATATCGACCTTGACGACCTGCGGCGCGACGGGGCGGTGTCCCTCAACGACGCGCTGGGCGAGCTGCTTCGTGCACTCGACATGGAGCAGGAGTGGCTCGAGGGCACGTTCACGGCTCGTCATCGGCAGTACCTGGCCAAGACCGACGGCAAGAGGCTGATCGTCGTCATCGACAACGCGCGGTACGGATCCGAGGTCCTGCCGTTGCTTCCGGCGTCCAGCGCCGCCGTGGTGATCGTCACCAGCCAAGGGAGGCTGTCCGACCTGGATGCCGGAACGGCGATCGAGCTGGCGGTGGACCCGCTGGACAACGCGGACGCCATGCGGTTACTGGAAGGGATCACCGCGGACCCGCGTCTGGAGGCCGAACCCGAAGCGGCCGCCGGCCTGCTCCGCTTGTGCTCCGGCCTGCCCGCGGCGATACGCGTCGCCGGTCAACTGCTGCGCAGACATCATCGCCGCCCCCTGTCGCGCCTGCTGACCGACCTCACCGCCGAGGTGCGCGAAAGGGGCCTGCCCGTGGTCGAGAAGGTGTGGGACGCCGCCTATGACGACCTCGGCCCGGACGCCGCCTGTCTGTACCGGCTGCTCGGCGGCTTCCCCGGTCCATCCTTCACCGTGGACGCCGCCACGGCGCTCCTCGGCCGAGGTCCGGTGACCGCGAACGACGCGCTGGAGGAGCTGGAGGGCGCCGGACTGCTCGAGGTGGGAAACGAACGCACGCGTCTGCCAGAGCTGCTGCGCGCGCACGCGTCGCGCCGGTCCCGGCGAGACGGTGCGGAAGAGGGGCTGCTCGACGGGAAGCGCCGGATCATCCGGTGGTACCTGCGCCAGGCGCAGGCGGCCGACGCGCTCGCGGCGGGCGAGCGGATGACTTTCGCGGAGCGCGTTCCCCCGATCCCCGGCGCGCCCGACGTACCGCTGGAGACCAAGGCGCAGGCACTGCAATGGCTGGAGTCCGAGCGGCACACGCTGTACGGCTGCATAGCGATGGCGTACGCGCTCGGTCTCGACTCCTCGGCCTGGGCACTGTGCGAGCCCTTGTGGACGCATTACCTAGACCATCCCCACTACGCCGACGCCCTCGACGGATTCCGCACCGGGCTGGCGGCGGCCCAACGCTGCGGAGACGTACGAGCCGTGGCGCGCATGCGCTGCCAGATCGCCCGCCCGTGCTGGGAGCAGGGCCGGTTCGACGAGGCGGAACGCGAGCTCGACCAGGCGTTGACCGCATCGGAGACCATGAGCGGCGACAATCGCAAGCTCAGGGCGTCGGTCCGGGAGTCCCACGGCATGTTGCGTGCGGTCCAGGGCGACTGGGAGGGCGCGGCGACCGAATTCTCGGCCGCTCTTCGGATTCACCAGGAGATCGACAACGCTTACGGCGTCATGCTGCAGACCTATCGGCTAGGGCAGGCTGTCGCCGCGCTGGGTGAGACCGAGCGGGCCCTTACCTTGCTCGAGCAGGCGCACTCCATGGCCGGTGACGATGGCCGCGAGCGCCTGACCGCGCGAACCGGGGTGGCCCTGGCGGGCGTGCTGCGCCGCCTCGCGCGCATGGACGAAGCCCACGAGCTGTACACGGCGGCCTTGAGCAGCGCACGCGAGCGGGGGTCGACCTTCGACCAGGCGCGGATCCTGGGCGAGCTCGCCGAGCTGGCGGCAGAGACCGGTGACACGGCGAATGCGCGCCTGCACCGTGAGATGGCCGACGCCCTCCGCGATCGCGGCACGGGTCTTACCTAGACGGGCCGGGCGGCCTCGAAGGCCGTGGCGCGGGACAGCCGGACCTGAAAGGTCTGATCCGCGATCACACACGCGATGTCCGCGGGCAGATCAGGATGGGCGGCGAGCCAGGCGTAGATCGCGCTCAGGACCGCCGATGGATCTGTACGCACGATCCGGCCGTCGCCCGTACAGGCCCGGAGACGGGCCGATACGAGCGCTCCGCCGCGAGCGCGTGCCACGGCGAGTGATGGCGTCACGATGACCGCGGCGAGGCGGCAGCCTGGGTGATCATCCAGAATGTGTGCCGTCCACGCGTCCACCGTCCAGGTCAGGTCGTACACGCTGGGAGAGCGGCGATCGGCGCGACGGTAGATCAGCCCGGCGCTTTGGATGTGCCGCTCGCCGGCGGCCCCGTACTCGGCCGCAAGGTGGTCGGCCGGTGGATCACTGTGGGCGGGACGGCGCTCGACCCGAACCTGGTCGCCGTCGATCCACGCGCGTACGGCGAAGGCGGCCGGTGCCCGAGTGGGCGCGCTGGGATCCCGCAGAAGACGGGCCGTCGCGGGACCGGGCGGAGGGGTGAGACCGAGCAGGCTGTACAGCGCGTCCCTCAGCCGCTCCAGCCCATGCCCCTGCTCGGCGAACACCGATTCTGCGAGCAGGGGTCCGCTGCCGCGCATGTTCCCATCGATCGCCGCGACGAGATCGCCGGGGCCGTCGAGATGCGGACTACGCGTCAGCAACTCCTCCATCGGGCTACCGGATATCAGCTCGACGCCGCCGTCATAGGCACCGATTACCGGGAGGTCGAGGGCGGCGGCATACAGTGCCGTCGACCCATGATCGGTGATGACCGCATCGGAGGCGATCAGGACCGCGGCCCATTCTTCGTACGGCGCCGGAAGGATCATGCCCGCATCCAACGCGGGGGCCAGCCGCTCGGCCAGATCGAAGCTGCCGATCTGGCTTCGCGCGTTGGGATGCACGATCAAGGCTATTTGGAAGGCGTCATGAGGTAGCCGGGCTGCCAACTCCGCGGGTAGCGTCGGACGCCGCCGCAGCAGGGATTCCGGGCCCCAGGTGGAGATCAGGACGATCAGGCGTCGCGCACCGGTGCCCAGTGTCTCCCGGTAGCGATCACGAAGCGCGCGGGAGGCGAGAATCCGTTCAAGGGTGGGATCGCCGATGACCGCCGCGTGTGCCGCCGCCTCGGGAGCGAGGGATGCCAGGCGCTCGACGTGGCTGGGATGGGCCAGGGCATGGAAGGACGCCACGCTCCGGCCGTCTTGAACGAGGTTTGCCGGGTCGAGACCAGACCCGGCAGACCCCTCACCGGGCACTCTTTTGCTGAAGCCGGCCCCATGTGGCAGTAACACACGTGTGCCACGGAGGAGCCCGAGCATGCCCTTCGGATTGGCCGCTAGGACAAGATCAAAAGGACGGTGCAGCGCATGTTCCCAGGGAAGAGTCTTCGCACCGACGTGCTCGACGGCCGCGAGTGCCTCGACATGAAAATCCGAGCCGGGCATGAGGGTGAACAGCCGCTCGATGCGATCATCACCAGCGAACACCGGCAGAACATCGAGGAGGCGGTTCAGCGCAACCGCCGACCTGGCAGCGAACAGGACTGACCTCATGTGCTCGTCGCTCGTCGCTCGTCGCTCGTCGCTCGTCGCTCGTCGCTCGTCGCTCGTCGCTCATATCCACCCTACGGGCTGCGTCTTTGCCGGGTATGCCGTTTTTACAGATCAGGGAATGATTCGTGGGGTGGGTCGGCGGCATGGGCCGATCGTATCGGTAGCGTGTTTTGTCCGTTGAGCATGGTCGCAGCGTGACTTTTTTCGGCGAGCTCCGTATGTGCTGTGCTCGGCCGTGTCCTACACGAAGATGAGTTCATGAGTGGACTGGGAATCGCATTGATAACCGGGGGCACGGCGATTATGGCCAGTCTGCTCACCGGCTTGCTCGCGCGGGGCGCAGGTGTCCGGCAAGCGGACGCGGTACGGGAAGCGGGCGGCCGGCAAGCAGATGCGCTGCTGGCGACGGTCCAGAGCACCCATGAGGAGCAGCGAGCCGTTCGTGTGCTGGATTTTCGCCGGCAGGCCTACGCTCGTTTCATCGAGGCCGTCGAGACCGTCATGCAGGCCCGTATTCGGGGCGAGGACAGAGGAGACGACCATGCGGCCTTGCGACCTAGCTTCGCCGCGGTCTTGATGGAGGGACCGGCCGATGTCGCTGCCGCGGCGCGCGAGCTGGTCGACTGCCTCGGAGCCGAGGGGTTTTCCTCATCCGAGGACATCGAGCGCACGAGCCAGAACTTCATTGACGTCGCCCGCTCCGCCATAGCGAGCGTCAGCCGGTCAGGCTCTGGATCGCACTCCGGATGAGGGAGAAGCGCACGCGTTCCTGCTCCAGCCGCACGGAGCGGCCGTAGGTGTCATCGAGAAGGCCGCGATACAACTGCTGCTCTTCTTCGGTGAGATCGGGGAGCGTCTCCAATGCGGGGTCCTTCTCCACCGTCCAGTGTTCCTGGTGCGCGAACAGGGTTCGCCGGTCCATGAGCAGTGAGCCTGCGGAGGGGAACCGCTGGCGGAGCCGGTTGAGGATGGCGAAGCCGTGAGTGTCGATGTCCCCCCAGTACCTGAGCCGCCGCTCGGCGAGGCCGGCCACGGAGACTGCATCGGGCGCTCGCGGTGGAGGCAAGGAGGGCGGGCGATCAGGCGCGGGAGACCGTGATCGTAAGGTGGCCCGCATGGCCGTCACACAGATCCTCGCGGTGGCGGTGTTCGTGGGCACGTACGTGCTGATCGCGACCGAGCGGGTGCACCGGGTGGCGGCGGCGCTCGGCGGGGCCGCGGTGATGCTGGTCCTCGGCTTCACCGACGGGCCCACCGTGTACCACTCCGAGGCGGCCGGGGTCGACTGGAACGTGATCTTCCTGCTGGTCGGCATGATGGTCATCGTCGGGGTGCTCAGGCAGACCGGGCTGTTCGAGTTCCTGGCGATCTTCGCGGTGAAGCGCGCACGGGGCCGGCCGTTCCTCGTCCTGGCGATCTTCGTGGTGATCACGGCGAGCGCGTCGGCGCTGCTGGACAACGTGACGACGGTGCTGCTGATCGCGCCGGTCACCTTCCTGGTGTGCGACCGGCTGGCGCTGAACCCGGTGCCGTACCTGATCGCGGAGGTGCTGGCGTCCAACATCGGCGGCACGGCCACGCTCATCGGCGACCCGCCGAACATCATCATCGGCAGCCGCGCGGGCCTGTCGTTCAACGACTTCGTGCTCGACCTCGCGCCGTTCATCGTCATCCTGCTGGCGGTGTTCGTCGGGGTCTGCCGGTGGATGTTCCGTGACGCGTTCCACGCGGACGCCGACCGGGTGGCCGAGGTCATGGCGCTGTCCGAACGTGCGGCGATCTCCGACCGGCGGCTGCTCGTCCAGAGCCTCGGCGTGCTCGTCCTGGTGCTGGCCGGATTCGTGCTGCACACCACGCTGGACGTGCAACCGTCCATCGTGGCGCTGCTCGGCGCCGGCCTGCTCGTGCTCATCTCGCGCATCAGCACGGAGCAGGCGCTCGCGGACGTCGAATGGGAGACCCTGGTCTTCTTCATGGGCCTGTTCGTCATGGTCGGCGCGCTGGTCAAGACCGGCGTCATCGACGTGGTCTCGCACGCGCTCGCCGCCTCCACCGGCGGGCACCTGCTGGTCGCGGTGCTGGGGCTGCTCGTCCTGTCGGCCGTGATGTCGGGGATCGTGGACAACATCCCGTTCGTCGCCACGATGACCCCGGTCGTCGCCGGCCTGGTCGCCGCCGAGGGCCACGGCCCGCAGGGCCGCGCCCTGTGGTGGGCGCTCGCGCTCGGCGCGGACCTCGGCGGGAACGCCACCGCCGTCGGCGCCAGCGCCAACGTCGTCGTGCTCGGCCTGGCCAGGCGCAACGGCCACGAGATCACCTTCTGGCAATTCACCCGCTACGGAGCGCTGGTCGCGGCCATCTCCGTCGTCCTCGCCGCGCCGTACCTCTGGCTCCGCTACTTCGTCCTCGCCTGACCGGCCGGCCGGCCCCAGACGCCGTGCTTTCGGTAGGCCGTGAGCAGTGCGACGCCGATGGTGAACTGGGTCAGGCCGAGCAGGCCCTGGATAACGACGTACCAGGCAGGCACGTCCGTACGCAGCCGGCCGGCCAGTTGTGCCGCCGCGAAGGGCACCCGGAGGACACCGGCCAGGAGCGCCGCCATGAACAGCCAGAACAGCCACCGCCACCGGCGCACCACCCCGACCGCGAGCACCCCGATGAACACGACGAGCGCGGTCAGGAAGCCGGCCTCGGCCAACGCGTCGCCGGGAGCGAGGCCGAGTGCGCGGAAGTAGGTGCCGGGCGCGGTCAGGCGGATCATCGTCAGGATGATCAGGACCGCGGCGAGGAAACCGAGCACGAGTGCCTGGGTACGGTTGACCGCCACCTGGCCACGGTCCCACGTGCGAACGGCCCTGTCCGCCGCGCCGGGCGAACGCCGCCACCGCCCGCCGTACAGATGCCGGGTAGGGGTATATTTGCGGCATGCGCGTAGGGATCCTGGGGCCGTTGGAGATCTCGGTCGACGGGGTGGCCGTGGCGGCTGGGGGTGCGCGGTTGCGGGCGCTGGTCGTGCGGCTCGCGCTCGACGTGGGGCGTACGGTCACGGCGCCGGTGCTGGCGGACGCGGTGTGGCCGGAGGGCGGGCCGGTGGACCGGGTGAACGCGCTGCAGACGCTGGTGTCGCGGTTGCGGCGGCTTCTGCCGGCGGGCTGTGTGGTCTCGGTGCCGGGCGGCTACCGGCTGGACGTACCGGTGGACGCGGTCGATGCGCACCGGTTCCGGCGGTTGTCCGCGGAGGGCCGGCTGGCGCTGGACGACGGGATGCCCGAGGTCGCGGAGCGGGTGCTGGGCGAGGCGCTCGCCTTGTGGCGCGGTGAGCCGGTCGACGAACTGCCCGAGGCGCGGCGGCGCGGCCTGGACGAGGCACGGCTCACGGTGATCGAGGATCACGCGGCGGCGGCGCTGGCCACCGGCCGTGCGGACGATCTGGTGGGCGGGCTGGAGCCGGTGATCGCCGCGCATCCGTTCCGTGAACGCCTGCGCGTGCTCTACATCCGGGCGTTGCGCGTGCTCGGGCGGCAGGCCGAGGCGCTGGCGGCGTACGAACGGGCGCGCGCGTTCCTGGCCGAGGAGCTGGGCGCCGACCCGGGGGCGGAGCTGCGGGAAGAGCATCTGGCCACGCTGCGGGACGGCGGCGCGGCGGGCGGGCCGCGGGACCGCGCGGCCGGCGTACGGGCGGGCGGTGTGGCCTCCGTGCCGAGCGCGCGGGCGGCGGGCGGCCTGGTGGGGCGCGAGGCGCAGCTCGCCGGCGCGCGGGCGGCGGTGGCGGCCGGGCGGCTGGTCGCGCTGACCGGCCCCGGCGGCGTCGGCAAGACGCGGCTCGCCGCCGCGCTGGTCGCCGGCCACACATGCCGGGTGTGGTGGGCGGACCTCGTGGCCGTCGCCGGAGGGCCGGGGCCGGACGAGGACGCCTGGCCCGGGACCGTGGTGCGTGCGGTCGCCGAGGCGGTGCGGGTGCGGCGGGTGGTGCCGTTGGACGGGCCGACCGATCTCATGACGCGGATCGCCGAGGCGGTGGGCGGCGACGGCGGGCTGCTCGTGCTCGACAACTGCGAGCACCTCGCGGAGGCGGCGGCGCGGGTCGCCGCCGACCTCCTCCGCCGTTGCCCGGACCTGCGGATCCTCGTCACGAGCCGGGAACCGCTGCGGTTGCCGGAGGAGACGGTGTACCCGGTGCCGCCGCTCGCCCCGGAATCCGCGGTGCGGCTGTTCGCCGCGCGCGCGGCCGCCGCCCGTACGGGCTTCGCCTTGACGCCGGGGAACTCCGCGGTCGTCACGGAGATCTGCGCGCGGCTGGACGGGCTGCCGCTCGCCATCGAGCTGGCCGCCGCCCGGCTCCGGTCGCTGCCGCTCGACGAGCTGGCCGTCCGGCTCGACGACCGCTTCGCGCTGCTCGACAGCGCCTCCCGGGCGCCCGACCGGCGGCACCGGGCGCTGCGCGCGGTCGTCGACTGGAGCTGGAACCTGCTGGACGACGGCGAGCGGCGTCTCGCCCGGCGGTTGTCGGTGTTCCGCGGGCCGATCACCGTCGAGGGCGCCGAGGCGGTGGCGGGCGGCGATCTGCGCACGCTGACGAGCCTGGCCGACCGGTCGCTGCTCCAGTTCGACGGCGACGCGTACCGGATGCTGGAGACGATCCGCGCGTACGCCCACGGCGAGCTGGTACGGGCCGGGGAACTCGCCGCGGCGCGCGCCGCCCACGCCGCGTACGTCCTCGACCTGGCCGAGACCGCCGGACCGTACCTGCGCGGCCCCGGTCAGATCCCCTGGCTGGCCCGCCTCGCCGCCGAGCGCGACAACCTCCGCGCGGCGCTGCGGCACGCGACCGAGTCCGGCGACGCGGAGACCGCACGCCGGCTGTGCGCGGCGCTCGCCGTGTTCTGGCTGCTCACCGGCGACCAGGACGGCATGTCGGCGTGGACACGCGCCGCGTTGGAGACCGGCGGCCCGGCGCCCTCCGACGCCACGGCGATCTGCGGCACGCTGCGGCTGCTGGCGTCGGCGTCGGCCGGGCCGGAGGCGGCCGATCCGGCCACGCTCGCGGAGGTGCGCCGCCTGCTGCCGCGCCTGTCCACGGCGCACCCGGTGGCGGCACTGGTCGAACCGGTCCTCGCGCTGCTCGACGGCGGGCCGGTCGAGGCGATCGAGCGTCGACTGGATCACCCGGACGGATGGGCGCGCGCCGTCGTACGGCTGCTGCGCGCGGCGCACCGCGGCCGGGCCGGCGCCGTCGACGGCATGCGGGAGGACCTGGAGACCGCGGTCGCCGGGTTCCGGGCGGCCGGCGAGCGCGGCGGCCTGGCGTGGTCGCTGACCGCGCTCGCCGACCTGCGGACCGTTCGCGGGGAGAACACCGCGGCGATCGCCGGCTTGGAAGAGGCCGTACGGCTGCTGCGCGAGCTCGACCCGGACGACCCGGCGCCGGTGCAGCGGCTGTGGATCGCCGAGGTGCGCGCCCGCGACGGCGACACGGAGCGGGCCCGTACCGAGCTCCTCGGCATCGTGCGGAGCGGCGCGGCGCGTTCGAGCCGCGACCTGTGCTTCGCCTGGATCACCCTGGGCGACCTGGCCCGCCGCGACGGCGACCCGTCCACCGCCGTCCGGAACCTGGACCGCGCCCGGCGGACGCTCGACCAGGCGCACGACCCGGAACCGGACCACCGCCTCCAGCTCGAATGCGCGTACGCCGACCTGTTCCTGGACCGCCACGACCTCGACCGGGCGCGGCGGCACCTGGCGGCGGCGTTCGACCTGGCCCGCGCGGTGTCCGATCCGGCGTTCGCGGCGATCGCGGCGATCCGGCTCGCCCGTCTGGCGTGGCTGCGCGGCGACGCCGAGACGGCCGCGGAGACCCTCGGCGCCGCGCACGCGGTGATCGGCTCACCGGGCGCGCTGGACGCCGAGGTCACGCGGTTCACCGTCGGCCTGCGCGGCGACCTCGGCGAACCCGCCTACCTCACCGCCTACACGCGCGGCCGCGACCACGACCCCGACCGTGCGCTGACGCTGATCGCGGCGCGGTTCGCCTCATGACGACGGCGCCTGCGCGCGGTGCCGCTTGACGTAACGGCCACGGCAACCCGCGCAGCAGAAGCCGTACGCCGTACCGTCCAACTCGACCGTGACGGCCTCGCCGGCCACGACGACCGCACCGCACACCGGATCGACGAACGTGCCGGCCGGCGCCTGCCCGGGCTCGCGGGTACGCGCGCTCTCGATGCGTTCGAGCAGGTCCGCGGGCCGGTGCGGCACCCCGTACACGCCGTAGCCGCCGTCCGCCACGCCGATGACGTGCACCACGGCGCGCGGCTCCGCGTACACCCGGTCACCGGCGACGTCCGCGAGCGCCCGGGTGATCGCCGTGACCAGGTGGTCGGCCATCTCCTTCGCCCACGCACCCGCGTACACGCGCACCACGAACCGCGGCCCGTCCACCGCCGTCACCGGGACCCCGTCGGCGAACCATGCCTCCGGTTCCCGGATCACCACGTGCGACAGCGACGCGAAGAGGTCGAGTACGCCGGGATCGGTGCTGCCGGGACCGTCCGCGGACCCGCCGAGCAGGTTCCGCGCCGACAGCCGTCCGGCGAGGTCGGCACGGCCGCCCGTGTCCAGCAGGCCGGGGGGCGCGAGCACCTCGATGAACAGCATCGCTCACCGCCCGGCGACCGCGTGGATCATCCAGCCCGCATTGCGCAGCCGCACCCCGCCGTCGTCCGCGAAGTCCCCCAATGCCGCCGTGACCGCGTCCTTCGCCTCCGCCACGGCGCCGGGATCGGCGTCGCGGAGCCAGTGCCGTACGGGGCCCCAGCCGAACAGGAATCCGGCGGCGTCGGCGGCGTCCCGGCCGACGATCATCTCGACCTCGATCGGGGTGGCGGCCACGTCGCGGAAACCGGCCGCGGTGAGCACACCGGTGATGTGCTCACGGCCGGTGAAGTTCACCGGTCCCGGCGCGTCGTCGGCGGCCGGATCGGGCAGCGGCACGTGCCGCGCCATCGCCGCCCACAGCGGCCCGAACGCGTCGTCGCCGTCGTCGCGGCCGCAACCGAAGACCAGCCGCCCGCCGGGCTTCAGCGCGCCCCCGATGTTGCCGAACGCCGCGACCGGGTCGGCGAAGAACATGATCCCGCCGCGGCTGATCGCCACGTCGAAGTGCCCGCCGGGGAACGGGTACGCCTGCGCGTCCCCCTGCTCGTACGTCACGTTGCCGATCCCCTCGGCCTCGGTGGTCCGCCGGGCGCGCTCCAGCATCGGCTCGGACAGGTCGATGCCCACGGCGTGGCCCTCGGACGCGGTCCGCGCGGCGATCCGCGTCGTCTGGCCCGCGCCACAGCCGACGTCAAGCACCCGGTGCGTCGCCTCGATGGCCGCCGCCGCGAACAGCGACGCGTTCATGCCGCCGACCATCGCGTCGTACCGGGCCTGATTGTCCGCCCAGTGCCGTCCCTCGTACCCGTTCCAGGCCTCGGCCTGGTGTGTGTTCACGATCCGCATGCCCGCGACCCTGCCGCCCGGACCTGTCAGAACCAGCACGCCCGCCTGTCAGCCGGCCGCCGCGGTCAGTCCCAGCCGAGCGGGATGGCGTCGCGCCCGGTCCCCGCGGCGGACGGCTCTTCCCCGGCGTCGGTGAAGGCGCGCAGCGCTCGTACGAGATCGTGGCGGTGCTCGGCGGGCATGCGGGCGACGATCGACGCGATCTCCGCGCGCCGCCGCGCGGTGACGTCGTCGACGATCCGGCGTCCGGCGATGGTCAGCCGCAGCGCCGTCTCCCTGCGGTTCGCGGGGTTGACCCGCCGGTCGACCAGCCCGGACGCGGTGAGCCGGTCGACCATGCGCATCGCGGTGGACGGGTTCACCGCGAGCCGTTCGGCGAGGGCGACGAGCTTCAGCTCCTCCTCGCCGGCGAGCACCACCAGCATCCGGAACTGCGGCAGCGTGACGTGCTCCTGCACCGCCGCCAGGGACCGGGCGGAGACCGCCACCAGCAGGCGCGAGGCCGTCAGCACCGCCGTCGTCACCGCGTTCACGTCGTCGGTGCCGGCAGCGGCGGCGGGCTCGGTGGCGGGCTCGGGCATGCGTACTTTCTACCCGGCCATCGGCCGCGATCGCGACCATTGCATAATGCAAAGGTGATGCGGCTGAGGGGTGTGCACAGGTTGACGCGGTCCGGACGTGACGCGATCCGGACGTACGGCGGGGCGGCCCGCCTGGCGACGGGGCTGCGGGACGGGCGGTGGGGGCTGATCCTGCTGGCGCTGACGATCGGTGCGGGGGCCGGGCTGGGCGCGATCGTGTTCCGCTGGCTGATCCAGACGTTCACCGAGATCTTCTCCGGCCACGCCGACTACTCCGCGGCCGGGCACGCGGCGAACCCGCACGTGCCGGGCCTGGGCATGTGGTTCGTCCTGGCCGTACCGGTCGTCGGCGGGCTTTTGTACGGGCCGCTGGTGGACCGGTTCGCCCGCGAGGCGCGCGGCCATGGCGTGCCGGAGGTGATGCTCGCGGTCGCGCAGCGCGGCGGGCGGATCGCCCCGCAGGTGGCGCTGGTGAAGTCGCTGGCCTCGGCGCTGTGCATCGGCGCCGGCGGATCGGTCGGGCGCGAGGGGCCGATCGTGCAGATCGGCGCGGCGCTCGGCTCGACGCTCGGCCGGGCCGTACGGCTGACCGAGGGACGGCTGCGGGTCCTGGTGGCCTGCGGCGCCGCCGGCGGCATCGCGGCGACCTTCAACGCGCCGCTGGCCGGGGTGTTCTTCGCGATGGAGCTGATCCTGCGCGACTTCACCGCCGAGTCGTTCGGCGCGGTCGTCCTCTCGTCGGTCACCGCGTCCGTGGTCGGCCGGGCCGCGTTCGGTGACGCCGCGTTCCTGCACCTGCCGGCGTTCCACGTGCACAACCCCGCCGAACTCCTGCTGTACGCGGCGCTCGGACTGGTCGCCGGCGCGGTCGGCGTCGGGTTCACCCGGGTGCTCTACTGGATCGAGGACGCCTGCGACTGGGCGTGGCGCGGGCCCGAATGGCTGCGGCCCGCGGTCGGCGGCGTCCTGCTCGGCGGGCTGCTGCTGGCGCTGCCGCAGATGTACGGCGTGGGCTACCCGGTGCTGGAGAACGCGATCGACGGGCGCTACGTCATCGGGTTCCTCCTGCTGCTGCTCGCCGGGAAGGTCATCGCGACCAGCCTCACCATCGGCATCGGCGGATCCGGCGGCGTGTTCGCGCCCAGCCTGTTCATGGGCGCCATGCTCGGCACCGCGTTCGGCCTGGTCCTGCACCACATCGATCCCGGCCTCGCGCCGGACCCGGGCGCGTACGGGCTGGTCGGCATGGGCGCCGTCTTCGCCGGGGCGGCCCGCGCGCCGATCACCGCCGTGGTGATCATGTTCGAGCTGACCGGCGAGTACTCGATCATCCTGCCGCTCATGCTCGCCATCGTGCTGGCCACCCTCGTCAGCCGGGTACTCAGCCGGGACACGATCTACACGCTCAAACTCCGGCGCCGCGGCGTCGACCTGGACGCCCCCGAACCGGGCGGCCCGCTGGCAGGGCGCACCGTTCGCACGGTCATGGAGGCCGTCCCCGACCCGCTGCCCGACACCACACCGGTGGCCGCCGCCGCCCGTACGCTCGCGCTCACCGGGCACGGCGCGCTCCCCGTCATCGACGCCGCGGGCGCCTACCGCGGCATTGTCACCGCCCGCGCCGTCGCCGAGGTCCTCAACGACGACGAGCATCCCCCCGCCACCATCTCGGCCCTCACCGAACTCCCCGCCCACGTCACCGCCGACACGCCCCTGCCGGACACCCTCCACCGGCTCATCGACGCCCCCGGCACCGGCCTGCCCGTCCTCGACGCCACCGGCACCGCCCTCACCGGCTGGATCACCCACCAAGCCGTTCTCACCGCGATCCACCGGCCCCGATCCCGCCCGGAGGACGGAGGCGCCGGGGCCGAGCTGGACGTCGGTGCCGGTCTCAGCTAAATTGTTTACGGTACCGTTCCGTTAATTAAGGCGGTCGCCGTGGAGCGAACGGATGTGCTGGTGGTCGGGGCGGGGCCGACGGGGCTGGCGCTGGCCTGCGGGCTGCTCCTGCAGGGCGTGGGCGTACGGGTGGTGGACAAGGCGCCGGGCCCGGCGGTGACGTCGCGGGCGAACTTCCTGCATGCGCGGGGGTCGGAGGTGCTGGACCGGCTCGGGGCGCTGGGCGGCCTGCCGGAGGAGTCCGTGCGGGCCATGCAGATCACGACGTACCTGGGCGACCGGCCGGTCATGCGGCTGCGGTTCGGCGACCCGGGCCTGCGGACCGCCGCGCCGCCCATGCTGATCTCCCAGGCGCGGGTGGAGGAGGCGCTGCGGGACCGGCTCGCCGCGCTGGGCGGCGCGCCGGAATGGGGCGCGCCGCTGGTGGACGTGGAGCCCGGCGAATCGGGCGTCACCGCCGTGCTCGGCGATGGCCGGACCATTGACGCCGGGTGGCTGGTCGGCTGCGACGGCACCAGGAGTACGACCCGCGAGCGCGCGGGCATCGGCTTCCCGGGGGTCAAGGTCAGCGAGCGTTTCCTGCTCGCGGACCTGCACCTGGACTGGGACCTGGACCGTAGCGGCACGACCGGCTGGATCGATCCCGCCGGCCTGTTCGGCGCCATGCCGATGCCCGATCCGGACGGCCGGGACGACCTGTGGCGGCTGATCGCCTACGACCCCGCGGCCCCGTCCGAGGAGAAGCCGTCCGAACAGGACCTGCTCGCACGGATCACCGCGATCCTGCCCGAACGCACCGGCGACCCGTCCGTACGGGTCCGCGACGCGGTGTGGCTGTCGCTGTTCACCGTGCACCGGAGGCTGGCCGCCTCCTATCGGCGGGGCCGGATCCTGATCGCCGGGGACGCCGCGCACGCGCACGCGCCGTTCGGCGGGCAGGGCATGCTCACCGGCCTCGGCGACGCGGAGAACCTCGCCTGGAAGCTGGCCCTGGTCGTGCACGGCGCGGCGAGCGACCACCTGCTGAACAGCTACGAAGCCGAACGGCGGCCGCTGGCGACCGAGGTGCTGCGCGGCACCACCGCGGTCACCCGCGTGAACATCACCCGCAACGCCGCGGGGCGGTTCCTGCGCGACCGGGTGCTCGTACCGCTGGTCAACCGGCCCTGGGTCCAGCGCTGGACCACGTACACGACATCCCAACTGTGGCTGAGCTACCGGAAAGGGCCACTGGGCGGGCGGGCCGCGCACAAGCCGCGCCCCGGCGACCGGGTCCCCGACCTCGACTGCGCCCGTACGGACGGAACGCGCACGCGCCTGCACGCGGCGCTCGGCGGCCGGTGGGCGCTGCTGGGCGCCGAGGCGGAGACCTGGGTAACCGCCGCCCGGCAGCGGCTGGGCGAGTACGTCGTGCCGCTCCGCCGTACGGACGCGGGCACGGACGAGGTCTGGCTGGTCCGCCCGGACGGGCACCTGGGCTGGCGCGGGCGCGACCCCGCCGCCCTCGGCCGGTGGCTGGACGGCGCGCTCCACGACGGGCGGGCGCCCCGATGAGCGGGGCGGGATCCGATCCGGGGTCGCGTAGCCGGGGCCGCCCGCGCGACCCCGCCGTCGAGGCGGCCATCCTCCGGGCGGCGTACGAGCTGTTCGTCGAGCGCGGCGCGGACGGCGCCAGCATCGAGCGGATCGCCAAACGCGCCGGCGTCGGCAAGCTGACGGTCTACCGCCGCTGGTCGTCGAAGGACGACCTGATCGCCCAGGCGATCGAGGCGGCTGTCGAGACCCGCAACTGGCCGGCCAACGACGAGCTCGCCGCGATGCCCGTACGCGAACTCGCCGAACGCATGCTGGACCAGCAGGCCGAAGCCGCCGCCAGCCCCGAGTTCCGCGCCCTGGTCTCCCAGGTCTTCGGCTCCAGCGTCAGCCACCCGTCGCTGATGGAGACCTACTGGCGCCACTACATCGTCCCGCGCCGCCGGGCGACCGCCACGATGCTCGAGCAGGCCAAGCGCGACGGCACCATTCCGTCCGACACCGACGTCGAGGTCCTGATCGACATGATGGCCGGGGCGGTAACGTACCGGGTCCTCCAGCCCGACCCGCCGGACGCCACCGAGATGCGCCGCTACCTCCGCGCCCTCTACCACCAGTCCGGCCTCCTGTGACCGGCGGCCCTTCGGGTCAGGCCCTGAGGACGATCCGAACGGAGGACCTGCCCGCCGCTGATCACGTCGCCGTCGGGGTGGCCGGGGGCCCCTTCCGGGGCGTGCCTACGGCGAAGAAGGCTCGACCGGGCTGTCGTCGTCTGGTGGCCGCTGGGTTCGCCGTTCTTCGCGGAGGGCGGCGATCTCCGTCGCCTGGGTGTGGGCCAGGGGGATGAACTGGTGCAGGCCGTCGGGCATGTCGGGGGAGAGGGACTCGGCCGCGTCCCGGCAGAGCGCCTCGGCTTTCTCCAGATGGGCGTTGATGGCCTGGTCCGGGATCCAGAAGGCGTCGTGCAGGTCGGTGAGCCTCAGGTCGCCGATACGGTCGGGGAACTCCTCGCGGCGCGGCGGCGCGGCGGCCCAGTCGAGCGGGAGCCGCCCGCGAAGTTCCTTGTCGTACGCCATTGCCTCTTCGAGCCGCCTGCGGACCTCCTGGACCTTCTCCTCGAACTCGCCGATCTCCGTACGCAGCCGATCGGCGCGCGGTACGTAGAACCGGTTGCCCGGGCAGGCGACGCCGATCGGGCGCGTGCGCAGTTCCGCGCCGCGCGAGCCGTGCACCAGGCGCAGGCGGAGCAGGTAGACGGAGACGGCGCCGGGCATCAGGTAGACCTCGGTCGCGCTGCGCGGGAACTCCGTCCGCAGGAGCACCCTGATCCGATCCGCCTCGCCGGGCGCGATCGTGTGCGAGATCCCGCGCCGCACCTGTGTGCCCGCCGCGCCGCCCGGGTCGGGAAGCCCCACCTCGTACGTCGCCGACGGCGGCAGCGCGACGAAGCCGCTGTAGTCGACGTACGGGGTCAGCCGGTCCAGCACCGCGAAGCGCCGCGCCCAGGTGATCTCCACGGCCATCTCCGAGATGACCGCCGTCTCGCCGCCGCGGTTCAGCACCTTCACGTCGAGGACCGGCGGGTCGGTCGTCATCCCCATCTCCACCGGATCGTCCGGGACGTCCAGTTCGAGGAGGGAGACGCCCAGCCGGTCGGCGGGCGTGACGGGCGGCGAACCCGGATCGGACGGTACGGCGACCGGCGACGGCGCGACGGACCTCGCGTCGACCATCTCGAGCCTGGCCTTGTAGCGCCGGCGCGCGCGCAAGGTCGCCCAGGCCGCGATCGCGGCGACGACGAGCGGTATCAGCCATCCGATCCAGCCGGCCATGGACGCTCCCATCGACGCACCGTGATATGCCGCGCGTCCAGCGTGACAGCGCGGCCCGCCGCGCATCGCGCAATCGCCGTTTCCGGCCACGCCGCGTACGTCACCACCGGACCGCGGCCAGTGTCGGCCTCGTGGTCCCGCGTTCGGCGGTGCGGGCGAGGGGAGAGGTTGACAGGGGGTTTCGTGTCCGGGCTCGTACCGGCTACGGGATCGCGGATTACGGCGGTGATGGTATTTCGGTCCGGAACTGGTCGCTGTTCTCTTCCATTCGCGGCTCGATGAGCAGCGCGTCGGGCAGCCTGCTCTTCCACCGGGATTTCCGCAGGCTGTGGGTCGGGGACGCGGCAAGCCAGATCGGGGCGACGACGAGCCTGTTCACGCTGCCGCTCGTGGCCACGACCGCGCTGCGCGCCACGCCGTTCCAGGTGGGCCTGGTCTCCGCGGCCCTCACCGCGTCCTTCCTGGCGTTCGGCCTGCCGGCGGGGGCGCTGCTCGACCGGGTGCGCCGGCGGCCGGTGCTGATCCTCGCGGACGCCGGGCGCGCGCTCGCCCTCGGCTCATTGCCGGCCGCCGCCGCTTTCGGCCTGCTCAGCCTGGCGCAGCTCTACGCGGTGGCGCTCGGCTATGGCGTGCTGACCGTGTGCTTCGACGTCGCGTACCAGAGCTACCTGCCGCATCTGGTCGGGTGGGACCGGCTCGTCGAGGGCAACGCGAAGCTGGCCGCCACGCAGTCGGCCGCGGAGATGGGCGGCCCGACGGTGGGCGGGTTCGCCGTCCAGGTCCTCTCCGCGTCGTACGCCGTCGTCGCCAACGCCGCATGCTTCGCCTGGTCGGCGGCCTGGATCTGGCGCATCAGGAAACGCGAGCCCAAGCCCGCCGCCGAGCCCGGCCGCAACCTCGGGCGCGAGATCGTCGAGGGGCTGCGCTTCGTGCTCGGCCACCGCCAGTTGCGCGCGATCGCCGGATGCACGGGGGCGGCCAACCTGTTCCGTACGGCCACCCAGCCGATGATGATCGTCCTGCTGTCCAGCGAGCTCCATCTGCGCGCGGGCACCGTCGGCCTGTTCTTCACCGTCGGCGCGGTCGGCGGCATCGCCGGCGCGTTCTTCGCGCGCCGGATCGCCGGGTCGCTCGGCCACGGGCGGGTCATCTGGGTGAGCATGGCGTGCGCCGGGCCGTTCGCGCTGCTCACCCCGCTGGCCCATGACGACTGGCGGTTGTGGCTCGCCGCGATGGGCGAGTTCGGGGTCCTCTTCGGCTCCGCGGTGTACAACGTGGCGCAGGTCAGTTTCCGCCAGTGGCTGTGCCCGGAACGCCTGCTCGGGCGGGTGAACGCCACGATGAGGTTCTTCGTCTGGGGCACGATGCCGCTCGGCGCGTTCGCGGGGGGCGCGCTGGCGTCGATGGTCGGCGTGCGCCCGGTCCTGTGGGTCGCGGCCGCGGGCATGACGGTGACGTTCGTACCGGTGTTCCTGTCGCCGCTGCGCTCCATGCGCGGCCTCCCGGAGCCGGTGGACCGCGGCCGCGCCGCGTGACCGGTCACCGCAGGCCGGTCACGGGGCTCTGGTGGTAGGCGGGGCCGAGGCGATCGGCCGGGACGATCGGCAGGGTCACCGACGACGGGTACGCCGCATCGTGATAGATCCGCTGGCGCGCGGTACGGGTACGGGCGCTCACTCCGAACCGGTCGCCGGTGTTGGGGTTCGGCGCGAACTGCGGGGAGTCGCTGGAGGAGATCTCCAGCCTGATCTTGTGGCCGGCCAGGAACACGTTCGAGGTGGGCCAGATCTTGATCCGGTAGCGGTACACCTTGCCCGGCACGATCGGCGTCGGGTGCGCCAGGGACTTGCGGAAGCTCGCCCGGAGGATGCCGTTGTTGAGGTTCCGCGCCGTGAGGTCGGGGGCGACGTCGACGAGCTTGGCCGTCCAGTCGGTGTCCGGCGCCGACGACGAGGCGTAGAGGTCGACGCTGATCGGCCCGGTGACGTGTGTGGCCGCGGTCAGCGCGGGGCTGGTGTAGACGAGGACGTCCGGCCGCGCCTCGATCGTCTCCTGGTCGTACGGTCCCTGCTGCCCGGCGGTGTTCACGCAGCAGGAGTGGCCGCCCGTCGAGGGCACCGGGTCGCGCGGGTCGTAGGTGTAGTGGTCCGGCGTACGGCCGGGACCGGGCGGGCGCGTGCCGAGTGAGCCGTCGCCCCTGATCCCGGCGGCGTGCCCGGTACTGCCCAGGTAGTAGCGGGTGAAGCGGGTGCCGGGGATGGGCCAGGCCGCGGCGCGGCGCCAGACGTTCGTGCCCATCTCGAAGTAGTCGACGGTCGGCTTGCCGTTGCTGACGCCGTTCCGGCTGCCGCGCAGGAAATGGTCGAACCAGGCGGCCATGACCTGCTGCATGGGGTAGCGGCCCGCCGTGTCCATGGCGGCGAGCATCGGCGCCGGGCGGTAGAGGTTCAGCGGCACCCGCGACCACGTCTGGTGGTCCCACGGGCCGATGACCATGCGCTGCCCGGCGCGCGCGGCCGCCGAGCCGCCATGGGCGGTCATGCCGGTGAAGTTGCCCAGGCCGCCGTCGAGGAACGCGTCATACCAGCCCTCGACGTCCAGGACCGGCAGCGGGATCTGGGAGTAGTGGCGGTCGGGGGCGATGGACGTCCAGTACGCGTCGTCGGTGGAGTGCTCGACCCAGTCGAAGAAGTACGGCGCGACGTGCGGGTCGCCGGGCTTGTACGGCGGGAAGCGGTTGTACGGCGTGTAGTTCATCCACCGGGCGATGTCCTTGTAGTCGGTCTCCAGCCGCGCGGCCAGCGCGGTGTCGCCCCGGTTGATCGCGGCCGAGTGGACGATCGTGTCCATCGACCAGTCCTCGATGAACCCGAGGCGGAACTCGCCGCCCTCGTAGTTCCACCCCTCGTAATAGTCGCCGGCCGTGTTGTACGGAACGATCGTCACGAGATGCGGCGGCCTCGTCTCCGCGGCCAGCCATGTCGCGGCGCCGACGTACGAGGAGCCGTACATGCCGACCTTCCCGTTCGACCCGGGCAGCCGCGCGGCCCATTCGACGGAGTCGTAGCCGTCGTTGAGGTCCTGCTTGAACTCGGAGAACACGCCGGCGGACGCGTACTGCCCGCGGACGTCCTGCACGGCGACGATGAAGCACCGCCCGGCGAGCCACGCCGGTGACAGATACCGCGACGGCTGGTTCGGCGGGCCGTCCTTGCCGTACTGAGTGCGCATCAGGACCACGGGGTACTTCCCCGGCGCCCGCGGGCGGTAGACGTCGGCGGCGAGCATGGTGCCGTCGCGCATCCGTGCGTGGGCGTCCGGCTGCTTGGTGATCGCGCAGCTCCGGGCGCCGGGCGACGGGGCCGCCGCCGGTAAGCGCGCGGCCTGGGGGACCGCCTGAGGCGCGCAGAGCAGGACGACGGCGGCGCACCCGGCGCAGGCGAACGCCCGGCCGCGGTTCGTTCTCATCATGGGACCACCTTCAGCGGACGGCACCGGAATCCGGGATACGGCTATTCAGTGATCGCCCTTAAACAGATCATTTCCGATGATCCCTTTCAATGAAATTGTCCTCATGTGGCCAGCGTTTCGGGACCCGTATTCGAGTCGCCGAGTTTCGCATTTCTCAGGTGGCCGCTATTGCGGTGACGATCAGGCCGTTCGCGGCGTGCCATCTGCCGGTGAACCGGTCGACGGGGCCGTTGACGCGCAGGCGGGCGTGGAATGCCCCGGACGGATGAAGGTCGATAGCCGCGTCGTCGAAACCAAGCCATCTTCGGGCCAGCGGGAACCACGCCTTGTAGACGGCCTCCTTGGCG
This sequence comes from Streptosporangiaceae bacterium, assembly GCA_036502625.1. Lineage (GTDB taxonomy): Bacteria > Actinomycetota > Actinomycetes > Streptosporangiales > Streptosporangiaceae > DASXYG01. The sequence continues at coordinate 97,497 of DASXYG010000095.1, read as the reverse complement.
CTGAACAGCAGACGGTCCCAGCACACCGGCCCCGGCGGCAGGACGCCGATCGCGGCACGCTCCGCGGGAAGGGCGACGGCGTCGATGACCCCCTCGGGGAGCGGTTCGTCCGGTTCGGCGTCGATCCCGAGCGCGGCGATGTCGCGCGCCCGGGCGACGGCGGCGGCGCGGTATCCGGCGCAATGAGTCATGCTGCCCACGATTCCCGCAGGCCAGAGCGGTGCGCCGCGCTCGCCGGGAAGGATCGGCGCGGGCGCGGCGCCCAAGGCGCGCAGTGCCGTACGCGCGCAGTGCCGTACGGCGGCGAACTCGCCGCGGCGGGTGTCCACGGCGCGCGCGACGACCGCGCGCTCGGCCGCGTAGAGCACCGTGCCGGGCCGGTCGCCGCGGGTCTCGGCGACGGCCACCACGGCCGGAAGAAGCCCGTCGAGCAGCACGGTCCGCCTCCTGACAATGTGTTCGCCCGGCCGATCGTACGGCGCGCCGGATAAGCGCCGGGCGCTCATGGCAACGGGCTGCGGGGATTTTCGGTCGGGGTGCCGATTCGGTCGGCCGAGATGGCGTCCGAAAAACCGTACGACCGCGACTGCCGTCGACATGGCGGCCGTCGCGCGCTTCTAATGGGTGGCTGTCGTATTCGCCATACGTCCGGGGATCTTTGATGACGGGGCTCATTCACGATGTTGTCGGCGCGCAGATGCGGAAATGGCCGGATCGTGTGGCGGTCGAACTCGAAAATGATCGACTGACGTATGCGCAATTGTGGCGGCGGGTGCGGGACGTCGCGGGGCGGCTGCGCGCTGAAGGGGTCGGCCCTGGCTCCGTCGTGGCGGTCGGCATGGAACGGTGCCTCGACCTGCCCGTCGCGCTGCTGGGCGTGCTGGCGGCCGGGGGCGCGTACCTGCCGTTGGAGCCCGGTCTCCCGGTGGCGCGGCTGGCGTTCATGCTCCGCGACTCCGGCGCCCGCGTACTGGTCACCCGGGCACGCGACCGTACGGCGATGCCCGGCTTCAACGGCCGCGTCGTGCTGGTGGACGAGGCGGGGGCCGGGGACGACGCCCCGGATGACGGCGGGGCGCGACCCGGCGACCTGGCGTACGTGATCTACACGAGCGGCTCGACCGGCGAGCCCAAAGGGGTGATGAACACCCACGCCGCCATCGCGAACCGGCTGGCCTGGGCGCAGGACGCGTACGGGCTGACCGGGGACGACCGGGTGCTGCAGAAGACGCCGATCGGGTTCGACGTGTCGGTGTGGGAGCTGTTCTGGCCGCTGATGGCCGGGGCCCGGCTCGTGCTCGCCCGCCCCGGCGGGCACCGCGACCCCGCGTACCTGGTCGACGTGCTGCGCCGCGCGGAGGTGACGACGCTGCACTTCGTCCCGTCCATGCTGCGCGTGTTCCTCGACGCGCCGGGCGTGGAGGACTGCCGCGCGGTACGCCGGGTGATCTGCAGCGGCGAGGCGCTGACCCCGGACGTCGCCGAGCGGTTCTTCGTGCGGCTGCCCGGCGCCGGGCTGCACAACCTGTACGGGCCGACCGAGGCCGCCGTCGATGTGACCGCGTGGGAGTGCCGCCCCGGTGACCCGGTCATCCCCATCGGCTTCCCCATCGCCAACACGCGCGTCCACGTGGTGGACGCGGCACTGCGGCCGGTCGCGCCCGGCGCGGCGGGCGAACTGCTCATCGGCGGAGTCGCGCCCGCGCGCGGCTACATCGGGCGGCCCGCCCTGACCGCGGAACGATTCATACCCGACCATCTGTCCGGACGGCCGGGCGCCCGGCTCTACCGCACCGGCGACCGGGCCCGGTGGCGGGACGACGGGGCGCTGGAATACCTCGGGCGGCTCGACGACCAGGTCAAGATCCGCGGCGTGCGGGTCGAACCGGACGAGGTCGCGGCCGTGCTCGCCCGGCACGACGGCGTGTCGGGCGCGGCCGCCACGGCGTGGCCCGACGCGACCGGGCAGCCGCGGCTCGTCGGGTACGCCGTGCCCGACCCGGAGCGCTCCCGGCCGGTGGCCGGGCTGCTGCGGGCGGAGCGCGCGGGCGTGCCCGCCGTACGGCACGACCTCCCGGACGGCCGGACGGTGCTCGTGCCGAACCAGAGCGAGGCGCGGTTCCTCGACCGCGAGATCTTCGACGGGGAGCGGTACGCGGCGCTCGGCGTCGATCCGTCGCCCGGCGGGCACGTCGTCGACGTCGGCGCGCACGTCGGGGTGTTCAGCCTGTTCGCGGCCGGGCGCGGCGCCACGGTGTACGCCTTCGAGCCGATCCCGCCGCTGTTCGAGCTGCTGCGCCGCAACACCGCCGCGCACGGCATCGACGCGCGGCTGTTCCCGTACGGGCTGGGCGACCGCGAAGGCGAGGCGGAGTTCACGCACTACCCGAACCTGTCGATCATGTCGGGCCGGTACGCCGACCCGGAGGAGGACCGCGCGGTCGTGCGCGCCTATCTGGGTGCGGAGCCCGAGGTGGAGCGGCTGCTCGACCGGAGCCTGGAGGAGCGGCGCTATGTGCGCCCGGTCCGGACGCTGTCGGGCATGTTGCGCGAGGCGGGCGTCGACCGGGTGGACCTGCTGAAGATCGACGCGGAGAAGAGCGAGGAGCTGGTCATCGCCGGGGTGGACGACGCCGACTGGCCGCGGATCGATCAGGTACTCGTCGAGGTGCACAACACGGACGGACGGCTGGACCGGCTCGTCGCCCGCCTCACCGACCTCGGCTACCGTGTCCGCGCCGAACGCGACCCGATGCTCGACGGCACCGGCCTGGTCATGCTGGGCGCCGTGCGGACGCCCCGGGCGCCGGCCCGGCCCCGCGCCCGTACGCCCACTCGATGGGCCAGCCCCGCGCGCCTCGTCGCCGACCTGCGGCGCCACGCCCGCGAGGCGCTGCCCGACGCGATGGTGCCCGCCGAGATCGTGCTCCTCGAGGAGTTCCCGCTCACGCCGAACGGGAAGCTCGACCGCCGCGCCCTGCCGGCGCCGCCGGCGCGGCTCGACCTGACCGGTACGTGGACCCCTCCCGAGGGGGAGGCCGAGGAACGGCTCGCCGCCATCTGGTCGGCGCTGCTCGGCCGCGACAAGCCGGGTGCCGACGACGACTTCTTCGACCTCGGCGGCAACTCGCTGCTCGCCAACCGGGTGGTCACCCGGGTTCGCACCGACTTCGGCGTCGACCTGCCGCTCGAGGAGGTCTTCACCGGCCGCACGATCCGCCGCGTCGCCGCGGCGATCGCCGCCGCGCCCCCGGCGGGCCAGGCCCTGCCGGAGCTGCGACCGGCGGACCGCGACGGCCCGCTACCGCTGTCGCACTCCCAGCAGCGCCTGTGGTTCCTCCAGCAGCTCCACCCGGGCATACGGGCGTATCAGTTCCAGGCGACCATCGAGCTGACCGGCGCGCTCGACGAGGACGCGCTGTCCCGCGCGCTGACCGAGATCGTCCGCCGTCACGAGATCTACCGCACGACCTTCACCGACGGCCCCGAAGGGCCCCGGCAGGTGATCCATCCGCCGTTCCCCGTCGCGCCGCCGCTGGACGACGTGTCCGGTGCCGACGCGCCTGAGACCGCCGCCCGCGACGTGACAGCCGCCACGGTGGCCGCCGAGATCCCGGTGGACCGGCTGCCGCTGGTGTTCTGGCGGCTCATCCGGCTCGCCCCCGACCGGCACATCCTGCTGCACGTCGAGCACCACCTCGTGCATGACGGCTGGGCGTTCAACGTCTTCGCCGGCGAGCTGTACGCGCTGTACGCGGCTTACGCCACCGGCCGGCCGGCGCCGCTCGCCGAGCCGGAGGCGCAGTTCGCCGACTTCGCCGTCTGGCAGCGATCGTGGCTCGACGGCCCGGAGGGGGAGCGGCAGCTCGCGTACTGGCGGTCCGCGCTCGCGGGGGCGCCGGACTTCCTCGACCTGCCCACCGACCATCCCCGCACGCCCGCGCGCCGGTTCACCGGGGACGCGCCCCGTTTCGCGATCCCCGCCGGGCTCGCGGACCGCGTACGGGAGCTGGCGCGCGCCGAGCGGGTCACGCTGTTCACGGTCATGCTCGCCGCGTTCGAGGTGCTGCTGTGCCATTGGTCGGGCATGGACGACTTCTGCCTCGGCACGGGCATCGCCGGACGGCGCGAGCGGCGGACCGAGCAGATGCTCGGCATGCTCATCAACACCGTGGCGCTGCGCGCCGACCTGCGCGGCGACCCGCCGTTCCGGGAACTGCTCGCCCGCGCCAGGTCGGGTCTGCTCGGCGCGCAGGCGAACCAGGACGTCCCGTTCGACCGCGTGGTCACCGCGCTGCGGCCCGAGCGGGTACCCGGGCGGCATCCGCTGTGCCAGGTGATGTTCGCCTTCCACGACGCGCCGATGCCGTACGTCCCGGTGCCCGGCCTCGACGTGCGGGTGACGCCGGGCATCGCCAACGGCACGGCCAAGGTCGACATGAACGTCATCGCCATCCCGGAGGCGGAACAGGAGGTCGGCCGGGACGCGCCCGGCGGCATCGAGCTCATCTGGGAGTACGACGGCGACCTGTTCGACGCCCGGACCGTGACGCGGGCGGCCGAGCTGTACCGGCGGCTGCTCAGCGCCGTCGTAGCCGAACCGGGCGTACGCATATCCGAACTCGTCATGGGTGTCCCGTAACTGATCTCGCATTTCTTGATCAATTATCGTGATCAATTGTCATGGCCATTGTTGATCAATAGTGAAATGCTATTGACTGGCTATGGTGGTGCGGCTAGGTTCGAGTCCGTTGTGTGTCCGCCCGTCCTGACCGTTCCGCCATTATTGCTGGTAGGAGCCGCATGGAGCGTTCCCTTCCGCCGCTCGTGGCGATTTCCGAAATCGTCCACGCGCCGTTCAGCTATCAGCAGGAACGTATTTGGCTCGATGGAATTCCGGATGACGCTCGACCGACCGTTGTCACCATCCGAATCATCGGCCCGTTCGACCCGGCGGTGCTCCGCCGGGCGGTCGGCGAAGTGACGCGCCGCCACACGGTGCTGCGCACCGAGAGCGCGCCCGAGGGGCCGCCGTTGATCGACTGGACGTCGGCGCGGATCGGCCCCGGCGAGCACGAGGTCGTCATGCGCGCGCATCCGGCGATCCACGACGGCCGGTCGACGGCGATCTTGCTGGACGAGGTGACGGCCCTGTACGACGCCTTCAGCCGGGGGGAGCCGTCCCCGCTGCCCGCACCGGCCCTCCAGTACGGCGACTACGCCGCGTGGCAGCGGGACGCGATGGCGTCGGCGGCGATGCGCGCCCAGCTCGCGTACTGGCGGCGCGCGCTCGCCGACCCGCCGCCTCCGCTCGACCTTCCGGCACGCCGTGGCCGGCCCGCCGCGGCAGAGCCGCGCCGGGCGACGCTGGAGGCCGGGCTCCCCTCGCCGGCGTTACGCGACCGTTGGGATGACCCGCTCGCGGTCCACGTCGCCGCCTTCGCGTCCTTCCTGCACCGCTGCACCCGCGCCACGGACATCCTCGTGGCCTCGACGCTTCCCGGCCGTTCGGTACCCGGCACCGAGCGTCTGCCCGGCGCGTTCGCCAACCCCGTGACCCTGCGCTGCGACGTCGGCGGCGACCCGGAGTTCGGCGAGCTGGTGCGGCGGGTCGGCGCGGTGGCGCGTGCCGCGCGTGACCACCAGGACTACCCGTACGCCGAACTGGCCCGGGTCATGAACCCGCGTGCGCGGTCGGGCGCCGGCGCGGCGCGCGCGCTCGCCCGGGTGGCCGTCGACCTGGCCGCGGAGACGCCGTCGACGGCCGCCTTCGCGGGCGCGCCGGCGACGGTCGAGGTGACCCCGGGCGGCCTCGCCGCCACCGACATCGCGGTCACCGTACGCGACCAAGGCGGCAGGATCGCGCTGTGGTGGACCTACGACACGACCGTCTTCGCGGCGTCCACGATGCGGCACCTGCTCGACGCGTACCTCGTCCATCTCGGCGCGGCCCTTGCTGGCCCCGCCGAGCACGTCGGCGACCTGCCGGTCCTCGGCGAGCCGCAGCGGAGCGTCCTGGCCCGGTGGCGCGGCGGCACGGACGCGCGGCCGGCCGGGCCGCCGGTCTCCGCCGAGGTCGAGCGGCAGGCCCGCGCGACGCCGTCGGCCGTCGCGGTGCGCCACGGCGACCGCGTCCTCACGTACGCCGACCTGGACCACAGGTCCGCGGTCCTCGCCGCGCACCTGCGGCGGCTGGGCGCGGGCGCCGGCCAGACCGTCGGCGTGCTGCTGCCCCGGGGCGCGGACCTCGCGATCGCCGAGCTCGGGGTGCTGCGCGCGGGCGCCGCCTACCTGCCGCTCGACCCGGGCCACCCCGCCGCGCGCCTCGCCTACATGTGCCAGGACTCCGGAACGTCGCTCGTGGTGACGGCGAGCGCGGACACCTCCCAGGTGCCGGGCGCCGCACGCGCGGTGCCGCTGGACGCACTGCCCGGCGACGCGCAGGGCGATCTGCCGCCCGTTCACGTGAAGCCGGACGACCTCGCGTACGTCATGTACACGTCGGGCTCGACCGGGCGGCCCAAGGGCGTCATGGTCGAGCACGCCGCCCTGGCCCGCTTCACCGGCTGGTACCGCCGGACGTACGGCCTCGGTCCGGGCGAGCGGTGCGCGATGATCAACGCGACCGGCTTCGACGCGTCGGTGATCGACCTGTGGCCCGCGCTCACGGGGGGCGCGAGCGTCCACGTGGCCGACGACGAGGTGCGGCTGGCGCCCCAGCGGCTCCAGGCGTGGCTGCTGGAGAACCGGATCGCCACCGTGTTCCTCACCACGGCCTTGGCCGAGCCGCTGCTCGACCTGCCATGGCCGGAGGACACCGCGCTGCGCTCGATGCAGACCGGCGGGGAGTCGCTGCGCCGCCGTCCGCCGTCCGGGGCGCCGTTCACGCTGGATCAGGCGTACGGACCGACGGAGGCGACCGTCTTCGCCACGATCGGCGCCGTGGATCCCGCGGGCGGCGGCGACGGGACGCCGCCCGATATCGGCAGGCCCCTGCCGGGAACGACGGTGTACGTCCTGGACGATCGTGCGCGGCCCGTGCCGCCGGGTGCGTGCGGCGAGCTGTACCTGGGCGGCACCGGCCTGGCGCGCGGATATCTGCGCGACCAGGACCTCACCGGCGCGCGCTTCGTGCCCGACCCGTTCGGCGCCGAACCGGGCGGCCGCCTGTACCGCACCGGGGACCTGGTCCGGTTCCTGCCCGACGGCAGGCTCGCCTTCGTCGGCCGTACGGACGAGCAGGTCAAGCTGCGCGGCAACCGTGTCGAGCCGGGCGAGATCGAAAGCGTGCTCCGCCGCCACCCGGCCATCGCCCAGGCGCACGCCGCGGTACGCGACGACGCGCCGGGCGGCGGAAAACGGCTGGTCGGCTACCTGGTGCCGCAGTCGGGGACCGAGGTCCCCACGCCCGGCGAGCTGCGTACGCACCTCGAACGCGACCTGCCCGCCTTCATGGTGCCCACCGCGTGGGTGCCGCTCGACCGGCTGCCGCTGAACGCCAACGGCAAGGTCGACGCGGACGCGCTGCCCGCACCGGACGCGCCGGCCCCGTCCGTCCACGAGCCGCCCGCCACACCGTCGGAGCGTGCCGTGGCGGGGATCTGGTGCGAGGTGCTGGAGCGGTCCGAGGTGGGCGTAAGGGACAACTTCTTCGATCTCGGGGGCCATTCGATGCTCATCCACCGGGTACGCGACGGGCTCGCGGAACGGCTGGGACACGCGCCGGCCATCGTCGCGTTCTTCCAGTACCCGACCGTGCGCACGCTGGCCCGGCACATCGACGGCGCCGCCGCGGCACCCGCCGCTGAAACGGACCGCGCGGAACACCGGCGCGGTGGGCGAAGCCTGCTGGAGGCGCGCAGGGCGCGGCGCGGCGGCCGGCAATGACGCCGGAACCGGACGCCGGGCACATCGCCGTCATCGGCCTGTCCTGCCGGTATCCCGGAGCGAGCGGCCCCGAGGAGTTCTGGCGGAACCTGGTCGCGGGCGTGGACAGCATCACCCGGCTCCCGCCGCGCCCCATCCCGGCAGGCGGCGACGGGGACGGCGCGTACGTCCCGGCGGGCGGATTCCTCACCGACCCCGAGTGGTTCGACGCCGGCTACTTCGGCTTCACGCCCCGGGAGGCGCGGATCATCGATCCGCAGCAGCGGGTCTTCCTTGAGTGCGCCGTGGAGGCGCTGGAGAACGCGGGCTGCGACCCCGACCGCCATCCCGGCGCCATCGGGGTGTACGCGGGCGGGAGCGACACCGAGTACGCCGCGATCCTGCGATCCCGCAAGGCCGATCTGCCGTCGGTGACCAACTGGGAGATCCGCCTCGCCACCGGCGCGGACTTCCTCAGCACCCGCGTGGCGTACAAGCTGGGCCTGCGCGGTCCGGCGGTCACCGTGCGCGCCGCGTGCGCGACCTCGCTGGTGGCGGTGCATCTCGCCGCGCAGAGCCTGCTGGCCGGCGACTGCGACGTGGCCCTGGCGGGCGGCGCCTGCGTGCACGTGCCCGCCGCGCCCGCCGAGTACACCGAGGGCGGCATCGTCGCCACGGACGGGGTGTGCCGGGCGTTCGACGCCGCCGCGCAGGGCATCGTGTCCGGCAACGGCGCCGGGGTGGTGGTGCTGAAGCGGCTGCCCGAGGCGGTCGAGGACGGCGACCCGATCCGCGCGGTCATCCGCGGTTCGGCGATCAACAACGACGGCGCCGACCGGATCGGTTTCACCGCGCCGGGCGTCGCGGGCCAGGCCGCCGCGATCCGTGGCGCGCAGCTCCTCGCCGACGTCGACCCCGGCACCGTCACGTATGTCGAGGCGCACGGCACCGCGACGCCGATCGGCGACCCCATCGAGGTGGCCGCGCTGACCGAGGTGTTCGGCGCGGCGAGCGGCCGGCGCGGGCACTGCGCGCTCGGCTCGGTGAAGCCGAACATCGGCCACACCGACACGGCGGCCGGCGTCGCCGGGCTCATCAAGACCGTCATGGCGGTGGAACGCGCGGTCATCCCGCCGTCCCTGCACTTCACCGAGCCGAACCCGGAGATCGACTTCACGAACGGCCCGTTCCGGGTCGTCACGGAGCCGACCCCGTGGCGGCCGGAGGCCGCACCCCGGCGGGCGGGCGTCAGCTCCTTCGGCATGGGCGGCGCGAACGCCCACGTCGTCGTGGAGGAGCCACCGTCGCGGCCGGCGCCCGCGCCCCCGGCGCCGCAGCTCCTGGTGCTGTCCGCCATGACGGCGGCCGCGCTCGACGCGGCGGCCGTACGGCTCGCCGACCACCTGCGCGCCCATCCCGAGCTGCCGCTCGACGAGGTGGCCTGGACGCTGCAGACCGGGCGCAGGCGGCTCCCGTACCGCGCGTACGCGGTCGTGGACGGGCACGACGACGCGGTCCGGGTCCTTGCCGGTCGCGATCCGGGGCGCCTGATCACCGCCGAGAGCCACAGCCATGCGCCCGATGCGTACGGCGGCCCACTGGAGGCCGCCGGACGGCACTGGCTGGCCCGGGAGCCCGTGGCGTGGGAGGACCTGCGCGGGGCGCGCCCGGCCAAGGTCGCCCTGCCGACGTACCCGTTCGAGCGGCTGCGGCACGTCGTCGACCCGCCGGCCGTGTCCCCGGAAGCGCCCGCGACGAGGCCGGTCACCGGGCGCGCCGTGGAGTCCGGCGTACGGCCGGTCGTCGCCGGCCTGTTCGCCGAGATGCTGGGCCTGCCGCCCGGCGACCTCGACCCGGACGACAGCTTCTTCGACCTGGGCGGCGACTCGCTGGTCGCCACCCAGGTCCTGGTCAAGATCAGGCAGGCGTACCACGTCGAGCTGACGCTGCGCGCGATGCTCGAGGCGCCGACGGCCACCGCCTTCGCCACGCTGGTCGAGAAGCTGATGGGCGGCGACGGCGATGGAGGCTGAGACCGTACGGGCCGCGCCATGGCTCGTCCGGCGCGCGCGGCGGCCGGACGCGGCCGTCGACCTGTACTGCTTCCCGCACCTGGCGGGTGCGCCCGGGGAGTACGCGCGCTGGTCCGACGACCTGCCGGGCGTACGCGTGTGGGCGCTGCGCCCGCCGGGCCGCGGCTCGCGGCTGCGCGAGCGGCCCTACACCCGCATGGGCGCGCTGGTGGACGCGATCGTGTCGGCGGTCGACTTCTCGCCGCCGTTCGTGTTCCTCGGGCACAGCCTCGGCGCGCTGGTCGCCTACGAGGTGGCGGCCGAGCTGCGCGACCGCGGACGGCCGTACCCGGATCGGCTCATCGTCTCCGCCTGCCCCGCCCCGTCGTCGATCGGCCCGGCCCCCGCGCTGCACGCGCTGCCCGACCGCGAGCTGCTCGCCGAGGTCGAGCGGCGCTGGGGGCCGCTGCCCGCCGAGGTCCGCGGTGACCCCGAGCTGCTGGCCGCCGCCCTGCGCGGCTTCCGTGCGGATCTCGAGGTGGCGGAGACGTACGCCTACCGCCCGCGCCGCCCGCTCGACCGGCCCGTCACCGGGCTCCGCGGCGCCGGCGACACGGCGGCGGCGCGCATGGCCGCATGGGGCGGCCACACGACGTCGGAGTTCGATCTCCACACCTTCCCCGGCGGCCATTTCTATTTCCGTGAGCGGCGGCGCGAGGTACTCGACCGTGTGCGAACGTCCCTGGGAGGAGCCGGATGAAGCGGGTCGGAGTCGTGGGCGCGGGCACCATGGGCATCGGTGTCTCCGAGGTGTTCGCGGCGCGCGCGTACGACGTGGTCCTCGTCGACGTCGCCGACCGGGCGCTGGAACGGGCCCGTTCGGAGATCGCCCGCAATGCGCGGATGATGCCGCTGCTGCGGCCCGGCATCCCGCACCCGGAACCGGACGAGGTGGTCGGCCGGGTGCGCTTCACCACCGACCTCACCGAGCTGAAGACGGCCGGCTACGTCGTGGAGAACGTGACCGAGCGGTGGGAGACCAAACGCGACCTGTACCCGCGGCTCGACGAGCTGTGCCCGGACGGTGTCGTGTTCGGGGTGAACACGTCGGCGATCCCGATCACCCGGGTCGCCGCGCTCACCCACCGCCCGGGCGCGGTCGTCGGCACCCACTTCATGAACCCGGCGCCGCTGAAGCCCACCGTCGAGGTGATCCGCGGCTTCCACACCTCCGACGACACGGTCGCGCGGACGACGGGCCTGCTGGCGAGCGCCGGCAAGGACGCCGTCGTGGTGCGGGACTCCCCGGGGTTCGTGACCAACCGGGTCATGATGCTCACCGTCAACGAGGCGGTGTTCCTGCTGCACGAGGGCGTCGCCACGGCCGGCGACATCGACCGGCTGTTCCGGGAGTGCTTCGGCCACTCGATGGGGCCGCTGGCGACCGCGGACCTCATCGGCCTGGACACCGTACTGCTGTCGCTCGAAGTGCTCTACGACAACCTCAACGAGCCGAAGTACCGGCCCTGCACGCTGCTGCGCCAGATGGTCGACGCCGGGCTGCTCGGCAGGAAGACCGGCCGCGGCTTCCACCCGTACGAGACCACGACCTGAGGAGGACGTCCGAGTGAACGACGCGGAGCGCACGTCGATACGCGAGTTCATCTCCCGGCACGCCGGTGACGCGGCCATCGACGACGAGGAGGACCTGTTCGCGACGGGGCGGGTGAACTCGCTGTTCGCCGTCCAGCTCGTCATGTGGGTCGAGCGGACCTTCGGCACGCCGATCGAGGGCGCCGACCTCGACTTCGCCAACATCCGGTCGGTGTCGGCCATCGCGGCGTTCATCGACCGGAAGAACGCCGCCGTACCGCGGTCGGCGTGACCGTGGATTTCGACCTCACGCCCGAGCAGCGCGCGCTGCGGGTCGAGACGATCGCGTTCGCGCGGGAGCTCGGCAAGGACGTCGCCGAGGCGGACCGCCAGGCGCGGTTCCCCACCGAGGACTGGGACCGGTGCGCCGGCTTCGGGGTGCTGGGCTGGCCGGTGCCGGCCGAGTACGGCGGGCGCGGCCTCGACCCGGTCAGCACCATGATCGCGCTCGAGGCCCTCGGCTACGGCTGCCGCGACAACGGCCTGGTCTTCGCCGTCAACAACCACCTGTGGGGCTGCGCGATCTATCTGCTCCTGCACGGCACCCCGGCGCAGAAGGCGCGCTTCCTGCGGCCGATGTGCGAGGGGCGGCTGATCGGCGCGCACGCCCTGTCCGAACCCGAGGCCGGGTCGGACGTCCTGAGCCTGCGTACGGTCGCCCGCCGCGACGGCGACCGGTACGTGCTGCGCGGCACGAAATGGTTCGTCAGCAACGGGCCCGCCGCCGGGATCTTCGTCGTACTGGCGCGGACCGGCGGCGACGGGGCCCGCGGACAGGACGCCCTGACGGCGTTCCTGGTCACCGCCGACCTCCCCGGCGTCGACACCACGACGGAGTTCACCAAGATGGGCCTGCGCAGCACCCCGATGGGCGCGGTCGAGCTGAACGACGTCCCGGTCCCGGTGGAGAACCGGCTCGGCAGGGAGGGCGCGGGCTACGCGATCTTCACCTCGTCCATCGAATGGGAACGCTCGTTCATGTTCGCCGGCCAGGTCGGGGCGATGGAGCGCCTGCTGGAGACGTCGATCGCGCACGCCACGTCGCGACGGCAGTTCGGCCGGGCGATCGGGGGCTTCCAGGCCGTCGCCCACCAGATCGCCGACATGAAGATCCGCCTGGAACTGGCCCGGCTGATCCTCTACCGGGTCGCGTGGATGAAACGCGAGGGCAGGCTCGCCATCCTCGACGCCACGATCGCGAAGATCTTCGTCAGCGAGAGCCTCGTACAGACCGCGATGGCGGCGATGGAGGTGCACGGCGCCCGCGGATACCTGGCCGACGCGGGCCTGGAACGCGAGCTGCGCGACGCCCTCGGCGGGCCGATCTACGCCGGGACGTCCGCCGTACAGCGCGGCATCCTCGCTGAGCTGCTCGGCCTGCAGGGCGCGCTCTCCGGTGACGTACCACGCGCCGGCGACGACGGAAGGTGAGGCGCGCATGGAACCGTCCTGGCACCGCATCGTGCTCGATCCGCCCGTCCCGGCGACCCACGAACGCGAACTGGCCACCCGGGTGTTCTTCGTCTCCGAGGCCATCCTCGACTTCGCCCTCGTCCGGCCCGGCCCGGCGGACGGCATCGGCGCGGTCGACCTGGCCCTGCGTACGGGCACCGACGTCGACGACCTCGCCCGCAAGCTGCGGTTCACGGTGGCCAACGACGTGCTCGCCCAGCGCGCGCTGGAACCGAAGGTGATCTGGCGCGGCACCGCCGCCGGCCCGGCGCGGGACGTGTTCGACGACCTCCTGCGCCAGGGGGCCGCCTGGGAGGCGGGCGAGGGGCAGGTCACGCTCGGCGAGCCGGTGCTGTCGCTCATGGACCACCTCGACACGCGGATCCGGGACCTGGTCCGCGTGGAGTTCGGCGCGCGGGAGTACCGGTACCCGACGCTCATCACCACGGCGGCGCTGCGGCGCTGCGGATACTTCCGGTCGTTCCCGCACTTGCTGATGTTCGTCTCCCGGCTGCACGGCGACGTGGACGCGTACCGGACGTTCCTCGCCGATCTGGCCGCCGGCGGCGACGTCGGCGCCGGGCTGCGCGCGCACGCCGCCGGCTTCGACCACTGCCTGCCGCCGACCATGTGCTACCACACCTATCAACAGCTCGCCGACCGGCCGCTGCCCGCGTCCGCGCTCACGGTCACCGCGCGCGGCAAGTCGTTCCGCTACGAGTCCCGCTACCGGCGTTCGCTGGAGCGGCTGTGGGACTTCACCATCAGGGAGATCGTCTTCCTCGGCGCCCGCGATGACGTGCTGGCCCGCCGCCGGCGCCTCATGGAGCGCAGTTGGGACCTGATGGAGGAGCTCGGGCTCGGCGGCCGCTGCGAGGTCGCCAACGACCCGTTCTTCGTCGACACCGGCACGGCCGAGCGGGTCTGGTCGCAGCATCTGCTGGAGCTGAAGTACGAGCTGCGGCTGCCGCTGGACGCCGACCGCGACGTGGCCGTCGGGTCGTTCAACTTCCACGACCGGTTCTTCGGCGAGTCGTTCGGCATCACGACCGGCGGCGGCGCCGCGTACACCGCCTGCGCCGGGTTCGGCCTGGAGCGGCTGGCGTACGCGTTCCTCTGCCGGCACGGCACCGGCCCGGACGGCTGGCCGGCGGGCGTACGAGCGGCCGTACGGAAATGAGCGCCCTACCGCGCCTGTTCACCCTCTCGGCGCCGACCCCGGCGGAATTGGAGGAGCGGACCCGGGCGTTCATCGCGCGACCGGACGACGCCCACGCCGAATCGGGTCATCGGTACCGGCGCGTCGTCGTCGCCGCCGGCCCCGCCGCCGCCGCACGACGGCTGGACGCGGGGAAGCCGGCCGAGGTGTTCACCGCCAAGGCAGGGCCGCCGCGGCCGCTGGTGCTCATGTTCCCCGGCGTCGGCGACCAGTACCCCGGTATGGCGGCGGGCCTCCACCGCCACCTCCCGGTCTTCCGGCGCGAGCTCGACCGGTGCCTCGGCATCCTCGAACCCACGCTCGGCACCGATCTGCACGGCGTGCTCTATGGCGACTCCCCCGCGGGAGAGGGCCCGAGCCTGGCGGCGCTGTTCGACCGCGGCCACGCCACTCAGGAGATCCACCGCACCCGGGTCGCGCAGCCGCTGGCGTTCGCCGTCCAGTACGCCCTGGCCCGTTCACTGCTGTCCCTGATACCTGCTCCGGCCGCGCTGCTGGGCCACAGCGTGGGCGAGTACGTCGCCGCGTGCCTGTCCGGAGTCCTCACGCTGGAGGACGCGCTGCGGGTCGTCGCCGCACGCGCGGAACTGGTGTCCGCGCTGCCGGAAGGCGCCATGCTGGCCGTGATGGCCGCGCCGGGCCCGGAGCTTGACGGGTACCTGGACGACGGCCTCTCCATCGCCTCGCTCGACGGCCCGGCGCACACCGTACTGGCAGGCCCGGCCGCGACCGTCGAGGAAGCGGGGCGGCGGCTAATGGACGAGGGGGTCGCCGTACGCCGGCTGGCGACCACGCACGCCTTCCATTCCCCGATGATGGAGCCGGCCGCGGCCCCGCTCCGTGCCGCGCTGTCGGATGTCCCGAGGCGGCGTCCCGCGATCCCGTTCCTGTCGAACGTCACCGGCACGTGGATCACGGACGAAGAGGCGGCCGACCCCGCGTACTGGTCCCGCCATCTCTGCCGGACGATCCGGTTCGCCGACGAGCTGACCGCGTTGTGGCGGCTCGACCGGCCCATCCCGATCGAGGCCGGCCCCGGGAACGCGCTGACGAACCTGGCGCTCCGGCATCCCGGCCACGGGGATCTGGTGCTGCGTACGGTCCCGGGTCCGTACGAGAGCCGCACCGACCTGGAGACCTTCCTGACCACGCTCGGCATCCTCTGGGCGACCGGCCACGACATCGCACCGGAGGGCCCCTCATGGGCGACCTGACGGGCCGGACGGCGCTGGTGACCGGCGCGTCGCGCGGCATCGGGCGGGGTATCGCCGAGCGCCTCGCCGCCGACGGGGCCCGGGTGGCCGTGCACTACCGCGACGCCCACGACGCCGCCCGGCAGACGGTGGCCGCGATCGAGCGGTCGGGCGGCCGCGCCTTTCCGGTCCGCGCCGAGCTGGGCACCGACGACGGCCTCGACGCCCTCTTCGCCGCGCTGCGCGAGCGATTCGACGGCCTGGACATCCTGGTCAACAACGCCTCCATGATGTCGGTGGGCCGTGACCGCATCGGCCCCGAGGAGTTCGACCGGATCTTCGCGGTGAACGTCCGGGCCCCGTTCTACGTCATCCAGCGCGCCCTGCCGCTGCTGGCCGACGGGGGCCGCGTCATCACCATCTCCTCGGCCGCCACCCGGATCGCCCTGCGGGACTTCGCGTACGCCATGACGAAGGGGGCCCTCGAGGTCATGGGCCGCGTCCTGGCCAACACCCTCGGCGAGCGCGGCATCACCGCGAACACCGTCGCGCCCGGCCTCACCCGCACCGACATGGCCGACTGGCTCGACGCCGACGCGTCCGCCGCGATCTCCCGGGTGACCGCCCTCGGCCGCATCGGCCGCCCCGACGACATCGCCGACGTCGTCGCCTTTCTCGCCTCCGACGACGCGCGCTGGATCACCGGCCAGGTCATCGACGCCAGCGGCGGCCTCTGGCTCGGCCCCCGCGGCCCCGGCAACCCCTGGCTCTCCCTCCAGAACCCGCCACCTGAGAAAAGCGGGTGACCATGCGCGGGCGCTCAACGTCGCCGAGCCCGCCCACGCGCACGACCCCGCGCCGGCTCCAGTGCTCCACCTGGAGCGGATCGCTCGTGCCCGACCAGTTCGTCGACCTCACCAGGGATCGTGTGCCAGTCGGCATGGTCGTCCCCACGTTGGTCGCGGTTTCGGGTGCTCAGCGCTGGCCGCTCGCGCGCAGGGAGTTGATCAGCTCTTGACCAGATCCGCGGCGTTGTCACGCGCAACCTCGAACGGTTCAGCCGCCGCGATCCGCTGACCGTGGACTGGCACCCGCCGCGCGCCGCGCCCGCGTGAAGTCCCGGCGTTCAGACCCTGCTTCTCGCGCTGGGCGTGCTTCTCATCCTCGGCCTGCACGCCGGCCTGCTCGGAGCCGCCGCGGCGGACTCGCCGTGGACCGGCACCGCCGAAGCCGTCCTCGCGGCGCTCGTCGTCCTGAAGATCGCGACGGACGGCAGGACGCCGACCACCGCCTGGAGACCGACGCCGACGACCTCGGGCGCCTGGCCGGATCCCTCGGCGGCCCGGCCACGATCCTCGGCGCCACCGTCGCACTCCACACCCTCGTACGCCATCCCGCCATCGTCCGTACGCTCGTGCCCTTCGAGCCCCCGGCCGTACGGTTGCTGCCCCGCGACGGCGTGGCCATGGCCCGCGCGGCGGAGCGGAACGCCGGCGACCATCTGCGCGCCAACGCCGTCCACTGGTTCGAGCACGAGCTGCGCCAGGACCCCGCCGCCGGCCTCGACCTGGAGGCGCTCCGTGCCCACGCCGACCGGATCGTCCCGGCCGCCGGGCACGAGTCCCGCGGATACCCCTGCCGCGACGCCACGGCCGAACTGGCCCGCCGCCTCGGCAGACCGGTCGTCGATCTCCCCGGCGGCCACGTCGGCTGCATGTCCCATCCCACCGACTGCTCCACCGAGATCACCCGCGTACTGAGCGCCCACTACCCGACGAGGAACGCGTAGCCCGACAGCAGCTTCGTCCTGGCGCCGGGGCCGCCGGAGCCGGGTCGGATCACGACCCGTCGCGAAGGCCGGCGAGTCCGTAGCCGCGGTAGGCGATCTCGTCGAACCTCACCTGACGCCCCTCGCCCCTCGGCGACTGCGCCCGCGAACGCGTTCGCGTCATCTGCGACGTCTCGTGCGAAGACCGGACGGCGGCTTCCTCGCATTATCCGCGCGCGATCCGGAATCGCGGCCCGCGCATCTGTCACCGCTCAGGATGGGGTCCCGGGTACCGGTTCTGCGCGGCGGCGAGGGCCAGTTCGACGCGGGACGCGCAGCCGGTCTTGGTGTAGACGCGGGTGAGGTACGCCTCGACGGACTTGACGCTGAGGTGCATGGCCGCGGCGATCTCGCGGTTGGTGCGGCCGTCACGGACGAGCCGGACGAGTTCGCGTTCCCGCGGGGCGAGGCGTACCGCGGACTGATCGGTGTCGGGTGGCTCTCCCGTCAGCGTGGCGAGTTCGGTGGCGCGGGGACGGGCGCCGATCGACCGCCAGTGGGCCAGCGCGGCCCGGTACGACCGGTCCGGGTGGTCGCCGAGCCGGCCTTGGATGGTCAGGCATTCGGCGACCAGCGGGCTCAGGTCCTCGGCGGCGGCGAGCTCCCGCGCCGCGTGCGTGGGACGGGCGTTCTTCGACGCGAGCGCCTCGGTCATACCGGTCAGGATCCGGGCGAGCGGATCGGCTCGGTTCAGCCGCGTGAACTCCGCGCGTGCCGCGCCGACCGCCGCGTCGTCGCCCGCGCGGAAGGCGTGGTCGGCCGTGCGGTACAGCACCAGCGGCAGCATGCCGACGTGCCCGTTCGTCCAGGCGGCCGGCACGGCCGCGCGTAGCCGGGCCAGCGCGTGGGACGGTTCGGGATCGACGCCGGACACCGCCCAGGCGGTGAGCGCGGAGGGCGGGAGCGTCCCGAGGCGTCGTACCGCCCCGTCGGCCTCGTCCGGCCGTCCCGCCTGCCGCAGGAGTTCGACCCGCAGGCTGAGGGTGAGGGTCGGGGGAACGGGCGGGAGCGCCTCGAGCCGGGCCGTACGTTCCTCCGCCGACGCCCAGTCGCCGCCCATCCAGTCGCACGCCAGCGCCGCCTGCTCCCAGTGCGGCCCCAGACCGGCGGCTCCGAGGGCCGTCAGGCGTTGCTCCGCGGCCGCGAGGTCCGTACGGGCGCGGCGTAACTCTCCGGCCAGCGCCCCCATCAACGCCGCCCCCGTCAGGGCGACGAGCTCGGCCATCGGATCGCCCTCGGCGGCCGCACGCTGCCGGGCCAGCACGGCCGCGCAACGATCAAGGTCGCCGCGGTCGAACGCCCGGCCCGCCGCGCGCGACTGCGCCAACGCCCGCGCCCAGCCCCGGGAACGCGGCATCGGTGGGGTGGATCGCTGACCCCCGTCACACATCGGAGGCACTGTACCGCGGCGAACTCCGGCTACGGCAGACCCGGTAATTCCTCTACGGATCGTAGGGATTGTAATGCCAGACGCTCCACTCGCCGCCTGTGCAGCCGCCGGAGCCACAGGCCCAGACATGGAAGTGAACGCCGATCATGCCTTCGTCATAATGACCGGAAGAGCGCTTTATCGTGTCCCAGTATCGGCATGAACCGTCCCCATTGGAGTCCTCGTACGGAGGCTTGGGCCAGTCTCCCCACGTATCGGAGGCCTGGAATTCGGGGGCCTTGCCGTCGCTTTTCAGGTCACACAAGTACACATCTGTCAGTTTGTAGCTTGTGGCATTGATCCAGGTGAGCCCGGCGACGAGTTCGGCGGACCCGCCGCCGATGCTGATGTTGATCTCGTCCGGGGCAATGGTCGCCGCCGAAGCGGGAACGGTCGTCCCCACCGAGACCAGCACGGCGACCAAGCCGATCGCCGCGGACGCCGCCCTGGCATACCAAGTTCGTAACATGCGATCCCACACGATCATGTCAAACGGCTCTCGACGGACTCTGGTAGTGGTGGCCGTTGCGATATTCGAATTGTCGTGGGGTCGCGGCTCGGGGCACAAGTAGGGATATCCCTATACTGCGCGCCTTTCATCCGTGGTCACCGTGAGCGGATGATCGAGGCAGGATGCCGTGCGGGAGCCGTTCCCGCCGGCCTGTTGGCGACGGCCTCGAACCCGACGAGCTATGCGGCGCTACCGAAGGGGCGGCGATGAGTCCGCCGGCATCGGTGGTGAGCACATCGAACTCCACCTGGTCCGCCGGCTCGACGACCGAGACGTCACCCACCTCCGCTACCGCGTACGCCGACCTGAGGAAGCCCAGTGAAGACACTCTTCGTCTCCTACCGCGTCACCAACCTGGACCGCTCGCTCGGCTTCTACACCGCCCTGGGCTACGTGGAACTGGGCCGGATCGACGCCGGCGGCGGAACCCGCCTCGCCGTCCTGAAGTTCCCCGGCGAACCCGCGGCCTCTCTCGAACTGGTCCACCGTCCCGCCGACGGAGGCGTCGACGTGGGCAACGGTCTCGACCACCTCGCGATCCAGGTGGACACGCTCGCCAGCACCCTGGAGACGCTCACCGAAGCCGGCCTGGAGCCAGGACCCGTCCGGTATCCGGGCGGTCCGTACGGCCCGAAGACCTCGTGGCTCACGGACCCGGACGGCTACCGGATCGAGCTGGTGGAATGGCCGTCCGGCCATCCCGGCGGCATCACCGAGGCAGACTTTTCCTGAGACGGTCGGTGACCAGTGGGAGAGGCGCATCACCCGGGAGGCGACGATGCTGTTCAGGCGGGAGGTCCTCGAGGGGATCGCGGGCGGGCGGATCGACCGGGTGTTCCGGGTGTGGGCCGAGCCCCGGGTCCGCGCGGGGAGCACCCAGCGCACCTGGGCGGGGGTCATCGTCATCGACTCGGTCACGGCCGTCACCCCCGAGGAGATCACCGAGGAGGACGCCCTCCGTTCGGGCTTCGACAGCCGCGCGGCCCTGCTCACCGCCCTGTCCAAGAGCACCAAGGACGGCGGCTACCACCGCGTCATGCTCCATCTGGGCGGCCCCGACCCCCGATCGGAGCTGGCCACCAACGCCGACCTGACCGACCGCGAACTGGCCGGCCTCAAAGCCGCCCTGGACACCATCGACACCCGCAGCCGCCGCGCCCCCTGGACCCGCGACGTCCTCCGCCTCATCGAGCAACACCCCGGCCTGCGCGCCCAGGACCTCGCCGACCACCTGAACCGCGACAAACTCCCCTTCAAGTCCGACGTCCGCCGCCTCAAATCCCTCGGCCTCACCCAAAGCCTCGAAACCGGCTACCACCTCTCCCCCCGCGGCGCAGCCCTCATGACCTACCTCCGCTCCCTGCCCGAATGACCGCTCCCGCCGGGTAGCGGTGCTGCACCTCGGGCGCCGCGAACGAGCTTCGTGCCGCCTCGGAGGGGCACGACCGGCGGGTGGGGCGGCCGACGTACGCTCATGGGGTCCAGTCCCGCCGTCGTGACCAGGTGGTGACATCGATGTTGGTAGATATGGCGCTGGCGCTCGTTATCTTGATCGTACTGGCCATCGTCCCGTCATGGAATTTTCTGCCGAATTCGGCCCGGCCATTCCACAGGCGTCCGGTATTGCGTCGAACGGCACTGAAAGCGTCCTATCGCTGTGCTCGAGCATTCTGGTCCCGCGCGACGAAACTGCGGAGAATTCGTCTGCTTGGATCCATTCTGATCATGCCGTTCACGCATTCGTTGAGCAGGTGGAGGCCGCGCTCCGTGATCCTCATCGATGAATCCGCCTCGCTGAGGGTGATCCGATGGCAGGGGAATTGGCGTCTTGTCGATGTCGCCGCGTGGCCATCGGGCACGCATCGGGGAATAGACCTGCTCTCCCAAGTCTGCGCCGAGGCCGACCGGGTGGGAATCACCCTGCACATCACGACCGCTAATCAGATTCTGGCGCGGAAAGTGTACGAGCCGCTGGGGTTCTCCCTCGTCCCTTCCGGCGGACCACGCCACATGGTTCGCATCCCCAGGTGAAGGCGGAACGCGGCCCCATCGGGTCGGGAGAATCACGAAATCGGCTGTCGACGCGGGGGGTCACAGGGGTGCGCGACACACCCTGAGCACGCTCTCCCGGAATGCCGCGCCGGCTTTGGCCCGTGTCATCCGGCCGGCGGTGACCTCGTCGCCGGCGGCGTGGCCGAGGCCGATGATCGCGGCGAGGTACCAGGACGCCGGCATCGCCGGGTCGAACTCGCGGCGGCGGCGCCCCCGCTCGATGAGCCGGAGCAGCCCGCCCATGACCGGTTCGTGGCGCTCCCGCTCGTCGTCGCCTTCCGGCGCGACGATCGCCGAGGTGAGCAGCACCGGGTAGCGCGTCATCAGCGCCCAGCCGGTGTCGACCCAGCGTCCCAGGGCGTCGATCGCATGGCCCCGGTCGAGGTCGAGGCCGCTGAGCTCCCGCGTGACCTCGGCAGAGACGTGCTGTGTCACGGCCTCCAGCAGCGCGTCGCGGGACGGATAGTGCGCGTAAATCGTCTGGCGTGAAACCCCGGCGGCCCTCGCGATCTCGTCCACCGACGCGCCCGGCTGCCGACCCAGCAACACGACCGAGGCGTCCATGATCGCGGCGATGCTGCGTCGCGCGTCGGCCCGCTGCCGCCGTTGCCTCGACCCACTTACCTCAGACACGGTTGTCAACCCTACCGTACGAGGCTAAGTTGGACATTGCTGTCAGAGCTACGTCGATCGACAAGGATCTGATCATGGATATCAACATCTCCGCCTACCTCACTCGGTACCCCCAGGAAGTCGCCTTCGGCACGGAGGACGCGGGAACGGTGTTCGACCGCTACCACACGCCGGACTTCGTCATGTGCAACGACGGCATCCCGCTCGACCGGGCGAAGCTGCTCGCGCATGTCCGACCGGCCCGCAAGCGCGCCACAGGCGTCCGCGTCGAAATGCACGAGACCGTGAGCACGGCCGATCAGGTGGCCGCGCGCTACACCCTGACCGCCGACATGGCCGGCGGGAAGACGATCGCGACAGAGATCTACATGTTCGGTCAGCTCGCCGCGGACGGCCGCCTTCGACGGATCGACCAGATCACCCGCGATGTCTCATCCGGACGATGACACCGGTCGGCGTCCCCGATGAACGCGTCTGGCGGAGACCGCGGTCTTGACGCGTCCCCGGGCACAACCCGTGGCGTCAATAGACCATATTCGAAGCCTATCGGGCGCATGGTCTAGGGATTTCCCTACTTATGCCGGGCACTGCGTAATGCCACGCTCTGGTTTGCGCCCGCCCTGTGCCTCAGGCAATCGGCGCGGACGCGGAATTGTCTCCGCGAAGAAGGGAGCGTTGCGCGATGGAACGTCTGCACTCTTGGTCGGGGCGAAGGTACGTGGCCCTCGCCGCCGTCGTCGCTGCCCTGTTTGTGGCGAACACGTTCGCCGTTCCTGGCGCGGCGCGAGCGGCGGAGCCGCCCGGCTGCGGTTGGACGGCTCCCAACCTGGATGACGGCGGCGGCCAGACGCTGGCGGCGGTGCCTTTGCAATCCGGACCGCACAGCACGTGCAATCCCGTCGGCTCCGTTAAGGCCGGCACCAAGGTCTGGTACAACTGCGACTATATCAACGATGTCGGAGACTCCTGGACCTATGTACGGGTCGCGAATTCGCAGAATTACGGGTGGATCTGGGACGAGCGCCTGAACAACGGGGGAAGCATCTACTCCTGCTGGTAAGTGCATTTGCTCATTCATCTCGCCCACGCGAACAGTGTTTCCCGGGGTGCGCGGGGCTCGGATGCACGAGCGCGTTTTCACCGCCGTGGCCGCGTGCTCGTCCGCGCCGAGCCCGGCTCCGCCTGGCCGCCGTACTCCGCGACGCGAGGTCTACACCGAGCTCGGTCTTGCCCTCACCTACCACCCCGGCCAAAACAAAATGATCGCCCAGGCGAACCCGAGCGATCATGTACTGGAGAGTGTCCGAGGGGGGACATCGCTTGGCCGTCGTTCGCTCTTATGGGTGCCTACGAGCTGCTGATGCGGCAGGTACGCCATGCTGCGGGCGGTGAGGGCGGGCAGCGTGGTGGTGGTCAACAGTGAAGACCGGCTGCGCGAGCTGGTCACCGTGGGCGGCAGGTTCCTGCCGTTGAGTCGGCTGGCCCCGGCTGCGTCGCAGGAGCTGCTGCGTCGGCGGCTGGATCAGCACGGCATCTGCCACTCGCGCTGCGTATCGCGGCGACCCGGTTGATCACCGGCGGCTATCCGTCTGTACGGGATTTGTCTGAAGCGTTGGCTACCGAAGACGGTTTGGAACCGGGCGCTCGCCTGCCATCCCGGTCCCTCGCGGCGGCGACCGTACTGGTCGGCCGCATCCGTACGCGGCGCCCGGCGCCGGCGCCGCACCGGGCCCATCCGGTCGCCGGTTGGTGATTGCGCGGGAGTCGGCGGGGTGTTATTCAGAAAACGTGTCGCATATGTTGCGCCCTCATGACGAGGTGTACTCGTCGGGCGACCTCGTCGCCGAGATCAAGTCGCGAAGTCCCCGGATCGGCGGTAATCCGGGGACGTGGCCGGGTCTGACCTTCTTCCACTTCACGGGAACTGTGGCGCCGACGTGGGAGGAGGTGCGGTCCCTGTCGCTGTGCATCGTGGCGCAGGGTCGTAAATGCGTCGTCGTGGAGGGCGTGGAGTATTTCTACGATCCCTTCAATTACCTGGTGCTGAGCAACAGCCAGACGTTCACCGCCGAGATCTTGGAGGCGTCGCCGGCCAAGCCGTTCCTGTCCCTCGTCCTGCAGATCGACCCGGCGCTCGTCCGGCGGGTGTCGTCCGATCTGCTCGAGCGGCGCACGACGACGTTCGGCCGGCCGGTGAACCCGTCGTCGGACGCGGACCGCGCGTTCGTGACGCCGCTGGACAGCACGCTGATGGCGGCGACGGTGCGGTTCCTGCAGGCCACGGACACCGAGGCCGACCGGCGCGTGCTGGCGCCGTTGTACCTGCAGGAGATCGTCTATCGGATCCTGCAGGCTGAGCAGTTCGGGCGGCTGCTCAAGGTGGCGGCGGCCGAGACCGAGCGCAACCCGGTGAGCGATGTCGTCGCGTACGTACGGGAGAACATGGCCGAGCCGCTGACGGTGAGCGACATGGCCGAGCGCGTGTCGCTGAGTCCGTCGGCGTTCTCGCACCTGTTCCGCGACGTGACCGGTAAGTCGCCGTACCAGTTCGTGAAGGAGATGCGGCTGAACCGCGCCCGGGACCTGCTCATCGCGGGGGAGCTGAGCGTGACGCAGGTGTCGCGTGGCGTCGGCTACGCGAGCACCTCGCATTTCATCAACGAGTTCCGGGAGCGGTTCGGCGCTACCCCCCGGGCCTACTGCGACCTGGAGTCGCTGGGCCACGAGCTCACCAGCAGGCTCCAGGCCGACTGAGAGGCCCCGCGCTGTCAGCGCCGGGGCAGGTCCGCGTGCGCGACGCCGCTGAGGATCGTCACCAGGTGGTCGGCCAGGGGGGCGGACGACGCCGGGTTCTGGCCGGTGTACAGCGTCCCGTCGGTGACGACGTACGGCTTCCATGCGCCGTCGCTCGTCTCGTAGCGGCCGCCGGAATCGACGAGCCGGTCCTCCAACAGCCACGGTGCCTGATCGGCCAGCCCCACCTGGCGTTCCTCCGCGTTGCTGAAACCGGTCACCCGGCGCCCGCCGAACAGCCACGCCCCGTCCGCGCCACGCGCGGGGAGCAGGGCCGCGGGACCGTGGCACACGGCGGCTACCGGCTTCCCCGCGGCGTCGAACCGCCCGACGAGCGCGCCGAAGCGCTCGGATGCGGCGAGATCCTCCATCGGACCATGCCCACCGGGCACGAACACGGCGTCGTAGTCGGCGGCGTCGAGCAGGTCGAGGTCGACCGGCGCGCGCAGCTCGGCGGCGATGCCGTCCAGGTACGCGCGGAAGCGGCGGCCCGGTTCGTCCGAGCCGCCGTTCATCGCCGCGCTGAACCCGGCCTCGTCGGCGACCGGCACCGCCGCACCCGGCGTGGCGATAGTGATCGCGAACCCCGCCGCACGGAAGATCTCGTGCGGTACGGCCAGCTCCTCCGGCCAGAAACCGCACGGGTGGCGGGTGCCGTCCCGCAGCGTCCAGTGGTCCGATCCGGAGACGGCGAACAGTACGTGGGCCATGGGTCACCTCGGTTCTGAGAGCGTCGGCCAGCGCGGGTTCCGCGGACCCCTGTCCCGGCGAATGTAAGCCCGCCGCACCCGCGAAATCCGGTGCGGAACTCGAATCCCGCACAGGTCAGCAGGAACCCGCACCCCGGCATGACATCGAGTCGGAATCCGCACAAGCCCCGCAGGAATCTGTGATGAGACCTGGGCCACACTGCGGCTACCGTCACGTCCAGTTACCCACCGGCCGCTCCTCGGGATCTGAGGGAGTTGAGATGGCGCGTATCGCCTACCTCGTGTCCAGCGCTACCGAGATCGAACTGGCCGACGGGCGTCGGCACCCCACCGGTTACTTCGCCGAGGAGGCCATCAAGCCGTACGAGCGGTTCACCGCCGCGGGCGCGGACGTCACGGTGATCACGCCCGATGGCCGCCCGCCCGTCGCCGACCCGTACGGGCTCGAGCCCTTCTTCCACTATCCGGAAGAGGATCAGGACTTCTTCGCCTCGGTGTCGCGGACCTTCAACAACGACCCGGACGACATCCGCATCACCCTGCACCAGAACACCGAGCTCGGGCTTGTCGCCGCACGCCGGATCGTCCAGCGGCTGGTCGAGCGCGGCATGGCGGCGGACGCGGCGCACACGCTGGTCGGCCAGGCCGCCAGGATCGCCTGGCGGCAGGACCGGCCGCTCGTCGACGTGATGGTCGCCGATGGGCTCGACGGCGGCCTGTCGCGTGCGGAGCTCCAGGCCGCGGTGGACGAACTGGACGCGGCGGCCGCCGCCCTGGCCGGCGAACGCCGTCGGCGGCTGGAGGCCATACCGGGCTTTCGCGAGCCGCTTTCCCTGGCCCGGCTCACCGACGACCAGCTCGCCGAGTTCGACGCGGTGTTCGCGCCGGGCGGGCACGGGCCGATGGTGGACCTCGCCGACAACCCGGACGTGGCCCGCCTATTGCGGATCCTGCACGGCAAGCGCGCCCCGATCGCCGCGTTGTGCCACGGCCCGGCGCTGCTGCTGTCGGCTCCGGACCGTGACGACGGGCAGTGGCTGTTCGACGGCTATCGGCTGACGAGCTTCACCGACGAGGAGGAGGACCAGACGGTGACCGGGCGGCTCGGCATGTCGTGGTACCTCGACATCGGGCTGAAGAACGCGGGCGCCGTGTTCGACGACGCCCCGACCGCCTGGGTGTCGCACGTGGTGGTCGACCGGAACCTGATCACCGGGCAGAACCCCAACTCGACCGAGGCCACCGCCGACGCGGTGCTGAAAGCCCTGGAGATCCGATGAGCGCCACACCCGGGCAGACGGTACGTGCCTTCCTCGACGCCTACGCACGCCGCGACGTCGATGCCGCACTCGCGGTCGTCGATCCGGCCGCGCGCGTCGCCATCGCACCGCTCGGCCCCCCGCCCGCGGGCATCGACGGGCTGCGGCGCCTGATGACCGACACGGTGGCCGCCTTCCCCGACCTGCTGCTCACCGTCCGTGACCTCATCGAGGCGGGCGCGGTGGTGCTCGCGGAGTTCAAGCTCGAGGGCACCCAGGCCGCCGCGTACCTCGGCGCCGTGAACCAGGAGAAGCACCTGGACGTCGACCAGGCCTGGCGCTTCGGCGTCGCGGGCGACCGGATCACCGAAGTGGACGCGTACTGGTGCCAGAACCAGCTCTACCGGCGGCTGGCCGTGAAACGGCTCGACCAGATCGCGATCGTGTGAGGAGCCCTGCCATGACGAGCACGGAAACCGCGCCCCGGTCCGAGACGGCCGCGGCGCAGACCGTACGGAGCTTCTTCGAGGCGTACCAGCGGCACGACGTCGACGCGATGGCCGACATGTGCACCGACAACGCCGACTTCCTCTACGTGCCGTACGAGGTGTGGGGCAAGCAGCGGGTGCTGCGCGGCGACGGCAAGGTGAAGACGATCGGGAAGGTGCTGTGGACCGGCCTGATCAACTCCTTCCCCGATCTGTACAACGAGGTGCACAGCATCGACGCCAACGCCGTCGGCGACGTGATCGTCACCTGCGACATCGGCGGCACCCAGCAGATCGCGTGGGGCTTCGCGGAACCGGACGGCCACGCGTACCGCGAGCCGCACCTGTTCGTGTTCCACGTCGAGGAGAACGGGCTGATCGACCGGATCAGGGCGTACTGGAACGACGCGGGCATCAACCGGCAGCTCGGTCATCTGGAAGTCGACTGAGGAAGAAAGGACGACTCGGGCGATGAGCTTGCTCAAGCGAGAAGAGTGGCAGCAGTTCGTGCGCGACGTGAACTGGACCTGCTCCTACGTCGACGACGAGGCGGTCTACCCGGAGTGGCACAGCGGCACCGGGAAGGTGCCGCGTGAGGTGTGGCACGGCTGGGAGGAGGACTACAAGGTCAGCTATCCCGAGTACGTCGCCACCCAGCGCGAGAAGGAGTCCTCCGCGTACGCGGTGAAGGCGGCACTGCAACGGTCGACCGCCTTCGACCACCTGGACGAGGGCTGGCGCTCGGCCACGAAGATGCACTTCGGCGGCGTGGCGCTGGTGGAGTACGCGGCCGTGCTCGCCGAGCTGAAGATGGCGCGGTTCGGGCTCACCGCGGCGTGGCGCAACATGGCGACGTTCGGGCAGCTCGACGAGCTGAGGCACGCCCAGATCACCACGTTCTTCGGCCACGAGTTCGTCAAGAAGGACCCGCAGTACGACTGGACGCAGAAGACGTTCCACACCAACGACTGGGTGCCGATCTCCCTGCGGAACCTGTTCGACAACATGATGATCGCGCCGAACGTCGTCGACATGGCGCTCGCGCTGCCGTTCACCTTCGAGACCGGATTCACCAACCTGCAGTTCGTCGCGCTCTCGGCGGACGCGCTCGAAGCGGGCGACGTCAACTTCGCGAACATGATCTCCTCGATCCAGACGGACGAGGCGCGCCACTCCCAGCAGGGCGGGCCGACACTGGAGATCCTCGTCGAACACGATCCGGTACGCGCCCAGTGGGTCATCGACAAGAATTTCTGGGGAACGGCGCGCGCGTTCGCCGCACTGACCGGCCCGGCCATGGACTACTACACGCCGCTCGAACACCGGAAGCAGTCGTACCGGGAGTTCATGGAGGAGTGGATCATCGACCAGTTCGTCCACACGATCGAGGACTACGGGCTGAAGAAGCCCTGGTTCTGGGACGAGTTCATGGCCGGCCTCGACACCTGGCACCACGGTCTGCACATGGGCCTGTGGTACTGGCGGCCGACCATCTGGTGGCGCCCGAAGGCCGGGGTGAGCAAGGACGAGCGCGAATGGCTCGCCGAGAAGTACCCGAACTGGGAGAAGGTCTACGGCGACAAGTGGGACACGCTGATCGACAACATCAACGCGAACAACGTCGAGGCCACGCTTCCCGAGACGCTGCCGTGGCTGTGCAGCCTGTGCAACCTGCCGTGCTGCATTCCCGTCCAGAGCCGCGACGGGCGGTGGCGGGTGCCCGACCGGCCGCTGACCTATGACGGCAGGACCTACCACTTCTGCACCAAGGCGTGCCGGCAGATCTGGTGGAAGGACCGCGACAACGTCAACCACGACACCCTGATCGACCGGTTCCTCGGCGGCCAGATCCAGCCCATGGACGTCGCGGGCGTGCTCAACTACATGGGCCTGACCCCCGATGTGATGGGCGACGATCCCGACTACGACGCCTGGAGCCGCGACTACGTCGGCCGGTCGGCGACCGGGCTCGCCGTGGCCGGGAAGGAGTGAGCGCCATGACGGACGACGTCGCGGCGCCTCAGTTGGTCCCGCTCAACGCGATCTTCGCCGACGACTTCGTGCAGATCCTCGTACCGGTGACCACGGACGACACGGCCGACGAGGTCGCCGACGCCGTGGCCCACCACGTGGAGGGCAGGCGGGTACGCGCCAAGCCGTACCCGAAGGTCGTGTTCCACGACGGGCGGAGGCTGCCACCCGAGATGACGGTCGCGCAGGCGGGCATCGCGCCGTTCGACCACGTCCGCGTCGAGTACGACATCCCGGAGGCGACACCGTGAACAACGCCGTGGGCCCGATCCTGCGCATGGGCGACGAGGTCGACCAGGTGATCGCGGCGATCGAGGACGACAACCCGGACACCGACATCGAGGTCATCGACCGCGGCTCGTACGTGCGCATCCAGGGCGAGAACCGCCTGGTGCTGACCGCGCGGACACTGCGGGCCTACCTGGGGCAGGAGTACGAGATCCGGTCGATCGAGACGATGATGCCCTCGTTCGCCGGCCGCATCATCACCACCAGCGACTCGATCACCTGGGAGAACATCGGGGCGCGACGCGCCCTCGCCGGTGAAGGAGCCAGCTCATGACCGAGCAGCCCACACGGAAGAAGCGCAAGCAGCGGACGTTCAGCGCGTTCGGTGACGTGCGCAGGATGCCGAGCGAGTACGAGATCGTCACGCACGGCCAGAACTGGACGATGCGCACCGCGCGGACCGCGGCGTTCGAGCAGAACCCGTCCTCGGCGCCCAACCTGTGGTTCCTCACCTACCGGGACCGTTCGCCGCTGCGGGCCGACGACTGGGACGCCTTCCGCGACCCCGACGCGCTGACCTACAAGACATACGTCACGCTGCAGTCCGATGCCGAGACGAAGACCGGCGGCGTCCTCGAGGAGTACGCCGCCGCGCAGGCGGACACGCGCCTCACCGCCGGACAGCGCGACCTGCTGGGATCGCTGTTCACGCCGTCGCGCTACCTCGTGCACGGATGCCAGCAGATCGAGGCGTACATCGGCTACATGGCGCCCTCGTCCTACATCACCAACACCGCCGGGTTCGCCACGGCGGACTTCCTCCGCCGGCTCACGCTGACCGCCTACCGCACCCGTGAGCTGCAGATCGCCCACCCCGGCGCGGGGTTCGGCACGGACGAACGCCGGATCTGGGAGCAGGACGATGCCTGGCAGCCGGCGCGCGAGGCGATCGAGCGTGCGCTGGTCGCCTACGACTGGGGCGAGGCGTTCACGGCCCTCAACCTGGTGCTCGCCCCCACCCTCGACGACGTGCTGCTCCGCCAGACCGGGGAGATCTCACGCGCCGACGGCGACGAGGAGACCTGGCTGCTGCTGGCATACCTGCAGGACGACAACGACCGCCGCGACCGGTGGAGCGCCGCCCTCGCCCGGTACTGCGTCGAGCAGCGGCCCGGCAACGCCGCAGTGCTGCGCCGGTGGATCGACAAGTGGGCGCCGATCGCCGACGCGGCGGCCGCCGGGCTCGGCCGGCTGCTCGAGACGCGGCCCGAGCACGGCCGTGCGGCCGGCGCGGTCGCCACGGGAGCCGCCGAGGCCCGTAACGCGTTCCACGAGCGAGCGCTCGGCGGCGCCGGCGAGACGGAGGCGGACGGGAGGCGTGCGGCGACGTGAGCGAGACCATGACCGAACAGTGGCGCGCGGCCATGGATCTCGACGATCTCTGGGACGGCGAGATGGAGGCCGTGGACGTCGCGGGCACGTCCGTCCTGCTGGTCAACATCGACGGTGACGTCCGCGCGTACCAGAACCGCTGTCCGCACCAGGCCTCACCGCTGCACGAGGGCGACCTCGACGAGGGCGTCATCACCTGCGCCCGGCACCTGTGGGAGTTCGACGCGCGCAGCGGCAAGGGCGTCAACCCCGACAACTGCCGGCTCGTCGCCTACCCCTGCCGGGTCTCCGACGACGGATCCATCCAGGTGAACCTGGAATGAGCCGGCCACGCTACGTCCTCGTCGGGGGCGGGGTCGCCGCCGCGAGCGCCGCGGCCGAGCTGCGCGACCGCGCCTTCGACGGGGAGATCCTGCTCGTCACCGACGAGCCGCGGCCACCGTACGAACGGCCCCCGCTGTCGAAGGGGTACCTCGCCGGCGCGGCCGAACCCGGCGGGTTCGACGCCCAGCCGCCCGGCTGGTACGCCGAGCACGACGTCGACCTGCGTACGGCCACCCGTGTCACGGAGATCGACGTGGCCGCGCGGACGGTGGCGCTGTCGACCGGCGAGCGCCACGGCTACGACGCGCTGGTGCTGGCGACCGGCGCCCGCCCGCGGCGCCTGCCGGGGCTGCCCGAAGGCGAGCGCGTGCACTACCTGCGCACACTCGCCGACGCCGAGCGGCTGCGCCCGCGGCTCGCCCGCGCCGAGCACGTCGTCGTCGCCGGGGCCGGGTTCATCGGCTGCGAGGTCGCCGCCGCCGCGGTGGGCCTCGGCGCGCAGGTCACGATCTTCGACCCCGAACCGGTTCCGCTGCGGCAGGCCCTCGGCCCCCGCATCGGCGCGGTGATCACCGAGATCCACCGTGCCCACGGTGTGGACGTACGCACGGGCGACCATCTCACCGATGTGCGGCACACGCGCGAGGGCCTGGCCGTGACCTCCGTCCTCGGCCATCGCATCGAGTGCGACCTGATCGTCGTCGGCGTCGGCTGCGAGCCGAACGTCGAGCTCGCCGCCGACGCCGGGCTGCCCACTGGCAACGGGATCCTCGTCGACGCGTACGCGGCCACGGCCGCACCGGACGTCTACGCCATCGGCGACGCGGCCGGCCTGCACCACCCCCGCTACGGGCGCCACGTCCGGGTCGAACACCACGACACCGCGCAGCGCCAGGGCCGGCGGCTCGCCGCGAACCTGACCGGCCAACCGGAGCCGTTCACCGAGGTCCCGTGGTTCTGGTCCGACCAGTACGACCACACGTTGCAGATGCTCGGCCGGCCGCGCGACCTCGGCGACCTCGTCTTCCGAGGCTCTCCCGAGGACGCGGACTTCTCCGCGTTCTCCCTCGCCGACGGGCGGATCGAGGCCGTGATCACGCTGAACCGGCCGCGCGACGTCATCGACGCGCGGCGCCTGATCGCCGGGCCGCACCACGTGACGCCCGAACAGCTCAAGGACGAATCGATCAGGCTCAAGCGCCTGGCGCGAAGCGGCACAGAGGCGGTGAACACCCCGTGACCGAGACGACCGACGCCGCCTGGGGCGTCCTCGCGGCCCGCGAACCGGACTGCCGTATCGGCGCCGCGGAAGCGCGCGCCGCGCTCGACAGGGTACGCGGCCTGCCCGCGCTCGACGCCCTCGCCAAGCTCAAGCGCGGCCCCGGGCCCACGTACGAACCCGTCGCCCGGGTCCTCGACGCGGCGCTCGCGCGCGCCGAGGCCGCCGGCGTCCACGCCGACCAGTTGGTGTTGGTCGGCGGGTCGGCCGAACCGGGGCCCGAGCTGCTGCGCGAGAGCCGCAAGCTCGGCAGGGGCACCTGGTTCACCGTCCCCACGGCGACCGTGCTCGTCGAGCTCCAGCCCAGCGGCCTGCGTGGCCGCCCGACCCCGCCGCCGCCCGCGCGCGTCGCCGCACCGGTGGCCGCGGTTCCCCGGCCGTACGAGCCGGCCGACGAACGCGCCGCCGCGGTGCGCGAGAGCCTCTACGAGGTCCTCGACCCCGACCTCGGCGTCAACGTCGTGGATCTCGGGTTCGTCCGCGCCATCGCGCTGGACGCGGCCGGAGTCGCGACCATCACCATGACGCTCACCTCGGCCGCCTGCCCGCTCACGGGGGTCATGGAGGACCAGATCCGCCGCCGTCTGCTGGACGACGGCGACGGCACGGTCACCGGCGTCCGCATGGAGTGGGTGTGGTGGCCTGCCTGGCGCCCCGGCGACGTCACCGGCGAAGGCCGCGAGCAGCTTCGCGCCATCGGATTCACCCGCTTCTGAGAATTACGGTAACCGGCCGAGAAGGAGCACATATGGCATACGTGGTGATCGCGACCTGGCGCGCCAAGCCCGGACGCGCTGAACACGTCAAGAACATTCTCGACACCGTGACCCCCATCAATCGGGCCGAAGAGAAAACGCTCGAATTCCAGGCGCACGTGAGCTCCGATGACCCCAATACGTTCGTGCTCTACGAGAAATACGTCGACGCGTCCGGATACCAGGACCACAAGAACACCGAGAACTTCCAGACCTACGTCCTCGACGACGCCATCCCGAACCTCGAAAGCCGCAACGTGCTAACGGCGGAAACGCTCGACTGACAACGCCGATCCCGCCGTGCGTCCGACCGGTGCCGAGCGAAAAGCGGATCGCGCCGTGGGCGCTCGCCTCCGCCCTCATGGCCGCAGGCGCCCTCGTCCCGCCCCTGGTCCAGGGCGCAGACCGTCAACGACGGCGGCAGCGTGCCGTCCCTTCGACGCAGTGGCGTGCCACGATCTTGGCTCGTGGTTCATGGGGCGGGTGACGATGACTCTCACGTCGCTGTCGAGTGCGTTCGCGTGGTCTCTGGTACCGGCGGGGCGAGGCGGCGGAAGGTCGGCGCGGGCTGTCTGACCTGGTCGTTGTCGCCGAGCTGATCCTGTAGGCCGCCCACCGCGGTATCTCTGCACGAGGGTAAGGCTGCGGTTGGCCTGGTCGGCTGGTGCGACACGCACCGGGGACGGGGCCTGGGGAATCGCCCTGCGCTGCGCCGAGGTGACCGGCCGCTCCCTCGCCACCGAGACGGGCCCGCCGCATCGGCGACATCGCCAAGCTCACCGCCTCACCCGCCTCGTCGAAACGTTGACCGCCACCACCACAGGCGGGATCGCCCTCGTCGGCCTGTACATGTGGTGCCGGAACCTGCCCGCCACCATGCTCGCCCAAGCGATCATGGACATCCCGAACGTCGTCATTACCTTCTGAGCATCGGGCGTGAGGAGGGTCGGCGCGTCCGTTGCGGCCGCGGCGGAGGCGCGATTTCGGGCGGGTTCTGGGTGTCGGCTACGTAGTGAGGACGTACGATCGCGGCGTTGTCGGAGTGTGGGTGAGGAGATCGTCTTTCATGGCGGACACGTCGCCGGAGCGCTGCTGACCCCTACCGGCCCGCGGGGCTCCACCACTCCGCCACGATCGCGTCCGGGTCGCGCAGATCGGCCTCGATGTAGGTCCGCGAACCCGGCCAGGTGTCCTGCCTGAGATGGCGCCCCGAAACCGTCGACGTCTACGGCGCGGTCGCCTGGAAACCCTGACACGCACGCCCTGCATGGCTTCGCCGTACGGCGAGGTGGACACGGGCGCGCCCGGCCGGGCCGGTTCGGCTAACGGAAATGGGTGTGCGGGCGGGGGAGGGGCCGTCCGTCGACGGTGACGTCGAGCTTCTCGTTGTAGAAGGCGATCAGGTCGGCGATCGGGTCGACCTGCCGGTGTGGCCGGGCATAGGCCCACGCCACGTCGGCTTCGCTCACTGCCGGGGTTTCCAGGGACCAGTATCCGCTGGTGACGCCCTTGTAGGGGCAGGTCGACGTGGTGTCCGACGGCCGCAAGTGCGTGAAGTCCACGTCGGTGCGGTCGATGTAGTACCGGGTTGGCAGCCCGGTCTCGAACAGCAGGACGGGTGACGTGGTGTCGGCCAGTACCCGTCCGTCCCGGGCGACCACCACGTGGCGATGCGAACGCAGGGCGTCCACGCGCACATACGGGTTCCGGGGGTGGGCGATGATCGGCTCGTCCTCTTCGAACCAGTCCAGGGCGTCGAAGTCGAAGCCGGCCGTGCCGGCGACGCCGTCGACCGCGTCCGTGCCGTAGACCCGGGCGGCCGACGGCCGGGTCGCGCCGGGCAGGCTCAGGCCGTGGACACCGGCCGTGCCCCATGGCCGGCGCTGCTCGCGTCCTTCGTCGACCAGCACGCCCGCCGCCACGTCGTCGACGGGCACGTAGTACTGCGGGTAGTACGGGACCTCCCACACGTAACGAGCACGCGTGGTGTCAAAGACCAGTACGCCGTCGACCAGACCGCGCACCCGCCGCGGGCACGGCTCCACCCGCCCCGGCACGGCCGCCATCCGCGGGAAGTCCCGGCCGGGATCCTCCGCCTCCACCGTCACCGCGCCCTCCTTCAACACATCCGCTGGGCCCACATCTCCCGATTGTTGAACCATAGGTCAAATATTGTCCAGGGTCTGCCTATGGGCAGGCCCAAGGGGTTCGAGCCGGACGTCGCGGTCGAGCGTTGCGGCGGTACGGGCGGATGCGTGGTGATCGTGGAGCCCCGAGCCGGCGCGGTTGGCCGCCGCCGGGCGTTGTTACGGCAGGGAGGCCCAGCGCGTGATGAGGTAGAGGGCCACGACCGCGGTGGTGAGTGCCGCGACGGTGGCGGTCGCGAACCACTGGCTCTTGGTCATTGCTTTCTCCGGAGCTGCTGTCGGTGGGCAGGGTCACGGCGCCTGGGCGTGCTCGTGTGGGGCCGTGCCAGGTATGAGGGGCCGGTGCCGGGATCATGACGCTGACGCGCGCCAGTTGAGCGAATCAGTCAGCTCGGCCGAAGCCGGCCGGTGGCGTTGGTGAGCTGCGAGGGCCTCGGCCGATGGATGGGCGGATCGCCGCACGAGGTCTACAGCGAGCTCGGTCTTGCCCTCATCTACCACCGCGGCCAAAACAAAATGATCGCTCAGGTGAACCCGAGCGATCATGTACTGGAGAGTGTCCGAGGGGGGACTTGAACCCCCATGCCCCTTTCGAGGCACTAGCACCTCAAGCTAGCGCGTCTGCCTATTCCGCCACCCGGACTTGGGATGCGACATGGCGGGCGGGCCCGGCCATGGCGGCTCCAACACGATAGCAAATGCCGGGGGGTGCCGGGCACGGGTCGTGGGTGGGGATGGTCTCCTGATGGGGGGTGCGGGAGGGTGGGGGCGCCGGGTTCGTACGTGGAGGGTGGTCTGTGTGGGTGTGACGTCTGCCGAGGACGAGGTCGTCGGGATCTGCCGGGAGCTCATTCGGATCGATACGAGCAACCCGGGGGACGGGTCGGGGCCGGGGGAGCGGAAGGCGGCCGAGTACGTGGCGTCGCTGCTCGCCGAGGTGGGGGTCGAGGCGCGGATCTTCGAGTCGTTGCCGGGGCGGGCCAGCGTGGTGGCGCGCATCGCGGGTGAGGATCCGGCGCGCGACGCGCTGCTGATCCACGGGCATCTGGACGTCGTGCCCGCCAACGCCGACGACTGGCGGATCCACCCGTTCTCCGGCGAGGTCGCCGAGGGGTGCGTCTGGGGGCGCGGCGCGGTCGACATGAAGGACATGGACGCCATGACGCTGGCCGTCGTACGGCAGCGGATGCGGGAGGGGCGCAGGCCGCCGCGCGACATCGTGCTCGCCTTCCTCGCGGACGAGGAGGCGGCCGGTACGTACGGGGCGCGGTGGCTGGTGGAGAACCATCCCGACCTGTTCGAGGGGTGCACCGAGGCGATCAGCGAGGTCGGGGGGTTCAGCAACACGATCTCCGACGACCGGCGGCTCTACATGATCGAGACGGCGGAGAAGGGCATCGCGTGGCTGCGGCTCACGGCGCGCGGCACCGCCGGCCACGGCTCCATGACGCACGACGACAACGCGGTGACGGAGCTCGCCGAGACGGTCGGGCGGCTCGGGCGGCACGTCTTCCCCGTACGGCTGACCCCCACCGTGCGCGCGTTCCTGGAAGAGGTGTGCGCGGCCGAGGGCGTCGCGTTCGACCCCGATGACATCGCGGCCACCGTCGCGCGGCTCGGGCCCCTGGCGCGCGTGGTCAACGCGACGCTGCGGAACACCGCGAACCCGTCGCGGCTGGACGCCGGATACAAGGTCAACGTCATCCCACAGGTGGCCACGGCCGAGGTGGACGGGCGGTTCCTGCCCGGCTACGAGGACGAGTTCCTGGCCACCGTGGACGAGCTCCTCGGGCCGAACGTGACGCGGGAGTTCCTCAAGCACGAGATCGCGGTCGAGTCCGAGTACGGGCGGCCGATCGTGGGCGCCATGGCGGAAGCCCTGCGGGCCGAGGACCCGGGCGCCCGTACGGTTCCGTACTGCTTGTCCGGCGGCACCGACGCCAAGTCGTTCGTCACCCTCGGCATGGAGTGCTACGGATTCGCCCCGTTGCGGCTCCCGCCGGACCTCGACTTCACGGGAATGTTCCACGGGATCGACGAGCGGGTGCCGGTCGACGGGCTGCGGTTCGGCGTACGGGTTCTGGACCGCTTCATCGATCTGAGCTGAGCGGCGCGGCGGCCGGATTCGCGGAAACCGGTCCGGGCCGCCCCCGCGGGACTGCTACGGTAACGCTCGGTACTCACCACGTGACCATCAGTCGATGATCACGTGGCCATCGACCGAGGGGGACACGTGGAAGCCGAGCCGACGCCGACGCGGGACACGCCCGCGAACGCGCGGCTCGCCGCTGCCCCCGGACGGCTGCGCGGCCTGGTCACGGGTGCGCTGCGCCGTCCCATCGCCCGCCGTGCGCTGGTCGTCGGCGGGCTCGCGGTCGCGGGGTGGCTGCTCGGCGCGGGAAACGGCGCATGGGCGGCGGACGTCCCGCAGGCCGGCCCGTCCGCGGCCCACGCGGCCGACGGCCCGACGACCAGCGACCCCGTACGGGGCCAGGTCGACCAGGCCGGCGGCCTCGTGCACACGGGATCGGACGCCGTCGGGCGTACCGCCGACTCGCTTGACCGCAGCCACCTGGCCGCGCGTTCCGGCACCACGCCGACGACGAGCGACCCGGTACGCGGGCAGGTCCGGCAGGCCGGCGGCCTCGTGCACACGGGGTCGGACGCCGTGGGCCGTACCGCCGATTCGCTCGACCACGTACGGCTCGCCAAGCACTCCGAGCGCGTCGGCGGCCTCGTCCGCGACGGCTCCGCCGCGGTCGGCCACACGGCCGGCTCCGCGGCCGACTCGGTGCGGCACGGCTCGCTGCCCGACAACCCGGTCACGAGCACGCTCGCGCGCAGGTCGGCCGGCCTCGTCGGCGACCCTGGCGCCGCGCCGCGCCGCGCGGACGTCGGGCGGATCGCCGCCCCGGTGGCGTCGCTGCTCGGCTCCGGCACGGACAAGGTGCGGCAGGCGCTCCCGGTGCACGGCGCGCTTGGCGACCCGTCGTCGGTCGTCGCGCCGCTGACCCATGGCGTACGGCACACCGCCGCCCGCCCGCGCACCGCGGTGCCGGCCACGGCGATCCTGCCCGCGCCCACGAACGGCGCGGCGTTCGGAACACGGACGCCCGCGTCCTCCGGCGACGCCCGCCAGGGCGCGCCGGGAACCCGTACGGCGCCCGTGCTCACGCGGCCGATCGAGCCGCGCGTGCTCTGCGCCCACTCCGCCTTCGCGTGCGGCCACACCGACTCGCACGGGCACCCGGACGCCCCTGAGGCGCCCGCGGGCCCGCAGGCCGACAACCACGGCGTCGTGCCGTCGCCGGTCACGAGCACGGGGCAGCCCGCCCCGAGCACCGGCGACGTCACCTGGACGCACGTCGACCGCACGCCGCCGCACCTGGCGATCGTGGCCCCGCGCCGCGGCGTGCTCCCGCCCGTCGTCCGCACTGCGGCCGACGAGCCTTCCCTCTCTCCCGACTAGGGCTTCCCGCCGGCCGGTCAACGGCCGGGGGTGGCCGCCGTCACGCGGCGCACCCGACGCGCGAGATCACCGGTCGCACCCGCCCGATCCCGTACGCATCCGTACGCGATCGCGCACCGCGGCCCTGACTTCCAGCCGCGAACCCTGACGGAGAAGACCATGAAGGCCGCACGCATCATCGCCACGCTCGCGTTCGCGGGCGGGATCACCGCCATCGCCGGTACCGCGCACGCCGCGACCGCCGGGGGAGCGGTGCCCGCCACGGGCGAGCGCGCCGTGGTCGTGCTGCCCGGCGCGGCGCAGTTGCCGACCGCCGTGTGGCTGCCCATGCCGCGCGGCTCGTACGGCACCGCCGCGCGTACGACCACCCCGGACGCGTCCGGGGACCGGTTCACCAAAGCTTCGGCACGGACACCCGAACCGGGTCTGTCCGGCGGCTCGCTCGTCTCCCTGACGACGGGCGCCCTGACAGCCGCCGCAGCGTCGCTCCTGGTCGCGACGCGCCGACACCGTCCGCGCCGAGGGTGAACGCCGGACGCATGCCATGCGTCCGTCCGCGATTCACCCGGCCAGGCGCCGCTCACGGCCGAGCCACGGCCGAGCGGCACGCCCCGAAGGGGCGGTCCATCCATCACATCCGTTCATCCATCAAAATGAATGGGGGAAACCCACTGATGCGGAAGAAGTGGGCCAAAACCAGCGCCAGTGTGGCGCTGTTGACGGCGGGATTCGTCGCCGTCGGCTCCGGCGCCGGCTTCGCCGACGTCACCCATGGTGACTTCGGTGCCGGCAGCGGCAACCAGCTCCACGTTCCGGCGTCCGCGCCGCTCAACGTGACGGGCAACGCGGGCAGTGTGCTCGGCCAGGCGCGTGCGATGTCGCACAGCGGCGCCTCCGTGCACAACGCCCACCACGGCATGTACTCGTCCGGCCGGTTCGCCGTCCTCGGCGGGAACCAGGGCGACGTGCCGCTGTCCGCGCCGATCAACGGCAGCGGCAACGCGGCGACCCTGCTCGGCCAGGCCGGTGCGCTGTCCCACAGCGCCGCGCACGTCACCAACGGTGGCCACCGCGGCGGGGACCGGG
Source organism: Streptosporangiaceae bacterium (assembly GCA_036502625.1). Lineage (GTDB taxonomy): Bacteria > Actinomycetota > Actinomycetes > Streptosporangiales > Streptosporangiaceae > DASXYG01. The sequence goes on along the minus strand of DASXYG010000095.1, from coordinate 57,688 downwards.
CGATGACGCGGCCGCAGCTCACGGACGTGACCCGTCCCGTGACGAACGCCGCGCCGAAGGCCGCGCCGCAGGGCGCGCCCGTGAGCGCGCCCCAGGCGGCGCCGCAGTCCACGCCGAACCTGGCGAGCCCCGTGTCGTCGATCACCGACTCGACCAAGGCGCTGCCGGTCGGGCAGAGCCTGCCGGTCGGGCAGGCGCTGCCGGTCGGCAAGCTGCCGCTGCGCAAGAAGCACATGGCGGCGGCGGCCGGCGACGAGCACGGCGGCGGCGGGATGCTGACGTCCGGCGACTTCGGCGTGCTGTCCGGCAACCAGGCGTACGCCCCGGTGTCCGCGCCGGTCAACGCGTGCGGCAACGCGATCTCCGCGTTCGGCCAGGCGTTCGCGGCCTGCAAGGGCCACGCGGACGTGCACAACAGCGGCGACGGCTCGTCCGGGATGTACTCCTCGGGCCGCTTCGGTGTGCTGGGCGGCAACCAGCTCAACGCGCCGATCTCCGCGCCGGTGAACTTCTGCGGCAACTCCGCGACCCTCGCCGGTCAGGCGATGGGCCTGTGCAAGGGCCGCGCGACCGTGCACAACGGCGGCCGCGGCCACCGGGTGTGGACGCCGCGCGCGGACGGGCCGTCCGCGCCCATGCCGCAGGCGGACGCACCGCAGGCGCCGCCCGCGCCTCAGCAGGGCCCGGCGCCCGCGCCGAAGCCGCAGCTTCCCAAGGCGCACCTGCCCAAGCTGCCGATCAGCGTCAGCAAGCCCAAGCCGTCCGCGTGCGGCTGCGCGCCCGCGCCGATGGCGTCCACGCCTCAGGTGCCGAGCGTGGGCCTGCCCAAGCCGGAGCTGCCCAAGGTGACGCCGCCGAAGGCGTCGGCGCCGCAGGTCAGCCTGCCCAAGCCGCAGATGCCGACGGCGAAGCTGCCGAAGGTGCAGGGGCCGAAGGCCGACGTGTCGCTTCCCGTGCCGCAGGCCGGCTCGGGCTGCGGATGCGCGCCGCAGGCGAGCGCCGTCAAGGCGCCCGAAATCGGCAAGGCCACCGGTGGTGACGACAACAGCGTCATCAACCACCTCGCGAAGAAGCGCGACACGGTCAGCACCCCGGCGGGCGACCCGACGAGCCAGTTGACGTCGAACCTGCTGGACAACGAGCAGTCGCCGGTCCACCTGACCGACACCAAGTAAGCGGTACCTGCCGTACGGCCGGGCGTCCCTGACCGCCCGCCCGTCGCAGGACCCGTGAGAACAGCGGCCCCGTTCTGCCCCTGACCAGGGCGGGGCCACGCCAAGCGTCATCACTCGACGAAAGCGGTCGACGGTACGCGGAGGCATCGAGGCCCGTAGCCGCCAACCCGGCCACACGGGCGCCTCCGGAACCGGTGTCGCACCGCATCCGTCCATGCCCCCGGGACGTACCCCCGGCCGAACGCCGACGGCCAGGAAGAAGGCGAAGGGCCCACGGCCCCGCCGGTACGGAACGGCCCATGGAACGGCACGCCGGCAGCCGCTGACAGGCGGCCGGCCCACGGACGCTTTGCCCTGCTCCCGAGGCGCGGTCGGGGGTGGGGCAAAGCCGTGTCCGGACCCGGACGGCGCTGCTACATCGTGCGCGCCACGCGGATGATCTTTCGGCGGAGGGTCACCCTGCGCGTGCCGTCGGGGTACAGTCTCAGGCGGTCCAGCTCCCACTGGCCGTATTCCGCGAGGTCGGTCAGCATGCGCCGCGTCGTGTCACGGGACGTGCCGCGCCCGAGCCTCATCGACTGGTACTCGTACTCGACCATTGCGAATATTCTGCGTCTTCCCGTAGGGAATGCAATCCCCTGTGGCGCGGCGGGTCTGGAACAGGGTTACTGTCGGCGGAGTTGGTAGAGGCGTGACGGTGGCCGCGTGGCTCAGGTGTTGCGCGGGTACCGAAGGGCAGCGGGTCACCGGGGCAGCGGCTGAAGTGAGGTAGGAGCGTAGTGGCAGGAAAGGCAGGCACGGCGAAGTCCGGGAATGGGTCAACCCGGCTTGTGATCGTCGAGTCTCCTGCGAAGGCGAAGACCATCGCGGGGTATCTCGGGCCGGGTTACGTGGTCGAATCGAGCATCGGCCACATCCGCGACCTCCCGGATAACGCCGCAGAGATCCCGGCGAAGTACAAGAAAGAGCCGTGGGCCCGCCTCGGTGTCGACGTCGACAACGAGTTCGAGCCGCTGTACGTCGTCAACACCAACAAGAGGCAGCAGGTCAAGAAGCTCAAGGACCTCCTCGCCGGCGCCGACGAGCTCTACCTCGCAACAGACGAGGACCGCGAGGGCGAGGCCATCGCGTGGCACCTCCACGAGGTGCTGAAGCCGAAGGTGCCCGTCCGCCGCATGGTCTTCCACGAGATCACGCCGGACGCCATCCGCGGCGCCGTCGAGTCGCCGCGCGACATCAACCTCAAGCTGGTCGACGCCCAGGAGACCCGCCGCATCCTCGACCGGCTGTACGGCTACGAGGTGTCGCCGGTCCTGTGGAAGAAGGTCATGCCCCGGCTCTCGGCCGGGCGTGTGCAGTCGGTGGCCACCCGGCTGGTCGTCGAGCGCGAGCGTGAGCGCATCGCGTTCCGGCCCGCCCACTACTGGGACCTCGAGGGCACGTTCGACACCGGGCGGCAGAACGCCGACCCCGCCGTGCCCACCCGTTTCACCGCCGGTCTGCTGTCCGTCGACGGCCGCCGCGTCGCTCAGGGCCGCGACTTCACCTCCACCGGGGTGCTGTCCGCCCGTGCCGCCGAGGTGCTGCACCTCGACGAAGAGGCCGCGCGCGGCCTGGCCACCCGGCTCGCCGACTCCGCGTTCGCCGTCTCCTCGGTCGAGCGCAAGCCGTACAAGCGGTCGCCGTACCCCCCGTTCCGTACGACCACCCTCCAGCAGGAGGCGTCCCGCAAGCTCGGCTTCTCCGCGAAGTACACGATGCAGGTGGCGCAGAAGCTGTACGAGAACGGCTACATCACGTACATGCGTACCGACAGCATCACGCTGTCGGAGTCCGCGGTGAACGCCGCCCGCGGCCAGGCCAGGCAGCTCTACGGCGCGGAGTACGTCCCCGACAAGCCGCGCGCCTACCAGAGCAAGGTGAAGAACGCCCAGGAGGCGCACGAGGCGATCCGCCCGGCCGGGGAGGCGTTCCGCACCCCCGCCGAGACGGGGCTGCGCGGCGACGACTTCCGGATGTACGAGCTGATCTGGAAGCGCACCGTCGCCTGCCAGATGAAGGACGCCACCGGCCACTCGGTGACCATCCGCGTGACCGGCGAGTCCAGCACCGGCGAGACCGCCGAGTTCTCCGCGTCCGGCAAGGTCATCAGCTTCCACGGCTTCCTCAAGGCGTACGTCGAGGGTTCCGACGACCCCGAGGCGGAGCTCGACGACCGCGAGCGGCGCCTGCCCGACCTCGCCGAGGACGACCCGCTGACCGCGCTGGGCATCGAGGCCGAGGGCCACTCCACCCGGCCGCCCGCGCGCTACACCGAGGCGTCGCTGGTCAAGGAGCTGGAAGACCGCGAGATCGGCCGCCCGTCGACGTACGCCTCGATCATCGGCACGATCCTCGACCGCGGCTACGTCTTCAAGAAGGGCACCGCGCTGGTGCCGTCCTTCCTGGCGTTCTCCGTGGTCTCGCTCCTGGAGGAGCACTTCGGCCACCTGGTCGACTACGACTTCACGGCCCGCATGGAGGACGCCCTCGACGAGATCGCGCAGGGCGACGCGCGGCGCGTGCCGTGGCTGAAGCGGTTCTACTTCGGCGAGAACGGCGACGAGGGGCTGAAGGAGCTCGTCAGCGACATCGACGGCATCGACCCGAGGGTCGTCAACTCCTTCAAGCTGCGCGACAGCGACATCACGGTCCGCGTCGGGCGCTACGGCCCGTACCTCGAGCGCGGCGAGGAGCGGGCGAACATCCCGGACGGCACCGCGCCGGACGAACTGGGCGTGGAGCGCGCCGAGGAACTGCTGGCCCAGCCGAGCGGCGACCGCGAGCTCGGCACCGATCCCGACAGCGGCCACCGGGTGGTCGCGAAGTCCGGCCGCTTCGGGCCGTATGTCACCGAGGTCCTGCCGGACGACGCGCCGAAGGGCGCGAAGCCGCGTACGGGATCGCTGTTCCAGTCGATGACACTCGACACGGTGACGCTGGACGACGCGCGGAAGCTGCTGTCGCTGCCGCGGGTGGTGGGCGAGCTCGACGGCGAGCCGGTGACCGCCCAGAACGGCAGGTACGGGCCGTACATCAAGCGCGGCACCGACTCCCGTTCCCTGGAGAGCGAAGACCAGATCTTCACGATCTCCCTGGACGACGCCAAGGCCCTCCTCGCCCAGCCCAAGGCCCGCGGCCGCGGCCGCGCCGCCGCCAAGCCCCCGCTCCGCGAGCTCGGCGAGGACCCCAACTCCGGCAAGCCGATCGTGCTCAAGGAAGGCCGCTGGGGCCCGTACGCCACCGACGGCGAAACCAACGCGAGCCTCCGCAAGGGCGACGAGATCGAAAGCATCACCCTCCAACGAGCCGCCGAGCTCCTGGCCGAACGCCGAGCCACGTCCCCCAAGCCAACCAAGCCCGCGGCCCGCAAGACCCCCGCAAAGAAGCCAAGCGCCAAGAAGAAGCCGGCCACCAAGAAGCCGTCCAACACCCCTTCTTCATAGCCTGTCCGCGAGCCCGCGCCGCCCCATAACCCTTGCGTCGCGTACCTCCCCCGCGGGCCTCGCAGCCCCGCACCCCTTGCGTCGCGTACCTCCCCCGCGGGCCTCGCAGCCCCGCGCCCCCGTAACCCTTGCGTCGTGTACTTCCCCCGCGGGCCTCGCAGCCCGGCGCCCCGCGCCCCCTCCTGTGGTCTCGGAGCTCGTGTCGGCGGAGGCGTTCCCTGAGTTCAGGTGCAGCCCGGAGTGTGAGGTGTGGGGGGTGGCCGCCCCCCTTCCCCAGGCCATGTCGCGGTGGGGCTTCTGCCCCGCGGGTGCGGTGTACGTGGCGGAGCGGGAAGGTAGCGCGAGGGGCGGCTCCCCTCTCCGTGACCCGGCGTTGCGGGGGGAGCCCCTCCTCTGGTCACGGTGCTCGTGTCGGCGGAGCGTTCTCCGTCTCAGGTGCGGTTCGGAGCGGGGGTGGGGACGTGGCGGGCTTTCCCAGGCCACGTCGCGGTGGGGCCTTGAACCCCCGGGCTCGGGTGTACGAGGGAGGCGGGCCCTCCCCGGTCTGTGGCCTGCCGCAGATGCGTACCTCAGGAAGGCCCTGGGCTTCGCGTTGCGCAGCGCGGAGTGAGGGGAGTGGCGACCCCTTCCTCCAGGACTCGCCGTGAGATGTGCAGCCCGGGCGCTACGCGCGATGCTCTGTTGGGGTTGGGGTTGGGGTTGGGGTTGGGGTTGGGGTTGGCGCCGGGGCCGGGGCTGGATGTGCGCTGCGGTCGGGCTCCCCCCTCGGGAGGCGTGCTCCAGAGGGGAGACGCGGGGCCTGGGCTACCGTGGAGGGGAGGGGCGTACGGGTGTGGGGTTCGTCCTGATCATCGGCATGTGTGGGGATCGAGTCGCTCGGGTGTCTCCTGGGGACTACCCTCGTGTCCAAGTCGCCCCACGGTAAGTGGTGGGTTCCGGGGTTTGGGACGGCTTATCGTTGCCCGTGCCCGACCGGACGAACGTTGGATTGAACTGACGCAATGACCAGAACCGGCCGATTGGCGGCGAGCCGCGAGCCGCGCAACGTCCTGGCGATCAAGCCGTTCCGGCGGCTGTGGGTGTCGCTGTCCCTGTCCAGCCTCGGCGACTGGCTGAGCATCCTCGCGCTGACCTCCATGGCCAGCTCCCTGACCGCCGACCGCGGTTTCACCGTCCAGAACTACGCCGTCGGCGGCGTCCTGATCCTCAAGCTGCTGCCCGCCGTGGCGCTCGGGCCGCTGGCCGGTGCGCTGGCCGACCGGTTCGACCGCCGGCTGAACATGGTCATCGGCGACGTCCTGCGCTGCCTGCTGTACGTATCGATCCCGCTCGTCGGCAGCCTGACCTGGCTGATGATCGCGAACGTCCTCGCGGAGTGCATCGCGCTGTTCTGGGCCCCCGCGAAAGAGGCGTCGGTCCCCAACATCGTGCCGAAGAGCAAGCTGGAGCAGGCGAACCAGTTCTCCCTGATCGGAACGTACGGCACCGCCCCCATCGCGGCCGGCCTGTTCGTCCTGCTGGCCCTGGCGAGCTCCGCGCTCGGCACGATCGGCTCGCTGTCGTTCCTCAAGGCGAACCAGACCAACCTGGCCCTGTACATCAACGGCCTGACGTTCCTGGTCGCCGCGCTGGTGATCTGGAACCTCAAGGACATCTCCAAGCGCGACGGCGACAGCCGCATCTCCGTGCCGTCGATGCCGAAGCAGATCATCGAGGGCTGGCGGTTCGTCGGCACCACACCGCTGGTGCGCGGCCTGGTCATCGGCATGCTCGGCGCGTTCGCGGCGGGCGGCGCGGTGATCGGCCTGTCGAAGGTGTACGTCGCCAGCCTCGGCGGCGGCAACGCCGGCTACGGCGTGGTCTTCGGCGCGGTCTTCGTGGGCCTGGCGCTCGGCATGTTCCTCGGCCCGCGCATCCTCAAGGACTTCAGCCGCCGCCGCCTGTTCGGCCTGTCCATCGTGGCGGCCGGCGTGACGCTGGCGCTGATCGGGCTGATCGCGCAGCTCGTCGTGGTGACGTTCCTGACGGTCGCCCTCGGCGCGTGCGCGGGCATCGCGTGGGTCAACGGCTACACCCTGCTCGGCCGCGAGGTCGACGACGCCATCCGCGGCCGTACGTTCGCGTTCGTGGCGTCGCTGACCCGCGTCGTGCTGCTGCTCGTCCTGGCGGTCGTGCCGTTCCTGTCCGGCCTGATCGGCCCGCACTCCGTGCACCTCACCGAACACGTCGAGTACCGCATCGACGGCACCAACGCGGTGCTGCTGATCGCCGCGGTGCTGAGCATCCTCGTCGGCTTCGTCGCGTACCGGCAGATGGACGACACCCGCGGCACCTCCCTGTGGCGCGAGCTGTACGCCTCGATTCGCGGCGTGCCCCTCGGCAGCGACGTCCCGACGCTCGACACCGGGGTGCTGATCGCGTTCGAGGGCGGCGAGGGCGCGGGCAAGTCCACACAGGCGCGGCTGCTCGCCATCTGGCTGCGCGACCAGGGCTACGACGTGGTCACCACGCAGGAGCCGGGCGCCACCAAGATCGGCATGCGGCTGCGCGCCATCCTGCTCGACAAGAACCACGCTGGCCTGTCGCCGCGCGCCGAGACGCTGATGTACGAGGCCGACCGCGCCGAGCACGTCGACGCCGTCATCCGCCCGGCTCTCGCCCGCGGCGCCGTCGTGATCACCGACCGCTACATCGACTCCACCCTGGCGTACCAGGGCGCCGGCCGCGACCTCCCGGTCGACGAGCTCGGCCAGCTCAACGCGTTCGCCACCGGCGGCCTCGTACCGGATCTCACGATCCTGCTCGACCTGCCGCCCGAGGTGGGCCTCGGCCGCCACGGCTCGCCCGCGGACCGCCTGGAGTCCGAGCCGAAGGCGTTCCACGACCGCGTGCGCCGCGGGTTCCGCGGCCTCGCCGAGCTGGCCCCCGAGCGCTACATGGTCGTCGACGCGTCGCGCCCGCTTGACGACCTCACCCGTGAGCTGCGCGACCGCGTGCGCTCGCTGCTCCCCGACCCCGTACCGAGCACGTCCGAGGACATCACGCACACGTTCCCGGCCATCCGCGACTGATGACGGTCTACGACGAGCTCGTCGGCCAGGACCGCGTGGTGGCGCAGATCCGCCAGGCCGCCGAGGCCGCCGCGCGGGTGGTCGCGCGCGACGCCGCGGGCGGCGGCGGGATGACCCACGCCTGGCTGTTCACCGGCCCGCCCGGCTCGGGCCGTTCGGTGGCCGCGCGCGCGTTCGCCGCCGCGCTCCAGTGCCGCCACCAGGGCACCCCTGAGCAGGGCTGCGGCCACTGCGACGCCTGCCACCAGGTCCTCACCGGCACCCACGCCGACATCGAGGTCGTCCGCCCGTCCGGCCTGTCGTACTCCGTGAAGGAGACCCGCGACCTGGTGCTGCGCGCCTCCACGACGCCGAGCTCCGGCCACTGGCAGATCGTGCTGTTCGAGGACGCCGACCGCGCCACCGAGCAGGCGGCGAACGCCCTGCTGAAGGCCATCGAGGAGCCGCCGGCGCGTACGGTCTGGCTGCTGTGCACGCCCGCGCCCGACGACCTGGTCGTCACGATCCGGTCGCGCTGCCGGCTCGTCACGCTCAGCACCCCGCCGAGCCGCGCGGTCGCCGACGTCCTGGTCGGCCGCGACGGCATCGACCCCGGCACGGCGCTCACCGCGGCGCGCGCCGCGCAGGGCCACATCGGCCGCGCACGCCGCCTGGCCACCGACGAGGCCGCCCGCGCGCGCCGCGACGACGTCCTGTCGGTGCCCCGCGAGCTGCGCGCCATCGACGCCTGCGTCAACGCGGCCGAACGCCTGGTCAAGGGCGCCGAGGCGGAGGCCGCGGCCACCACGACCGAGCTGGACGAACCGGAGCGCGCCGAGCTGCGCAAGGCGTTCGGCGAGGGCGCCACGGGCAAGGGCGTCACGAAGGCGGTCCGCGGCTCCGCCGGTGCGATGCGCGCGCTGGAGGACCGGCAGAAGTCGCGCGCGACCCGGCTCAAGCGCGACGCCCTGGACCGTACGCTCATGGACCTCGCGAGCTACTACCGCGACGCCCTCACTCTCCAGCTCGGCGCCGACGTCGAGCTGGCGAACGCCGAGCGCCGCGACGAACTGGGCCGCTACGCCGGTTCGTGCACACCTGAGGCCACCCTGCGGCGGCTTGAAGCGATCATGGAATGCCGGGAGCGGATCGACGCCAACGCCAACCCGCTGCTGGCCGTCGAGGCCATGACGCTGGCAATTCGCGCCGCCTGAGGCCCTTCGCCCCGTACGGGCGTGTTGTCCGGGACCGTGTGACGCGTAGGCTGCGCACGTGGGCATGATGATGGCGGTCAGTTTCGAGCGGTACGGGCGGCTGTACTACCTCGATCCGGGTCCGCACGAGCCCCGGGTCGGCGACAAGGTGCTCGTCCCGACGTACGGCGGCACCGAGGTCGCCGAGTGCGTGTGGGCTCCGGAGTGGACCAGCGAGGACGTCGACGGCATGCCGGTGTGCGCGGGCCCGGCCACGGACGTCGACATCGACCGCGACGAACGGAACCGTACGAAGCGGGCGCGGGCGCGGCAGATCGCGAAGAAGCTCATCCGCAAGCACGAGCTCCCCATGAAGATCGTCGGCATCGACCACCTCGACCACGACAACGTCTACACGATCTACTTCGCCGCCCCGCACCGCGTCGACTTCCGTGCGCTCGTCCGCGACCTCGCGCGTTCGCTGCAGGCGCGCGCCGAGCTCCGCCAGGTCGGCCCGCGCGACGAGGCGCGCCTGCAGGGCGGCATCGGCCCGTGCGGCCGCGACCTGTGCTGCGCGACGTTCCTCAAGGACTTCGAGCCGGTCTCCGTGCGCATGGCCAAGGACCAGGACCTCCCGGTCAACCCGATGCGCATCGCCGGCGCGTGCGGCCGCCTGATGTGCTGCCTGAAGTACGAGCACCCGCTCTACCAGGAGTTCAAGGCGCGCGCCCCCCGGCAGGGCAGCAAGGTCGGCACACCCGAGGGCGACGGCACGGTGATCAGCCACAACGTACCGTCCGACTCCGTGGTGGTGCGGCTGAACGACGGCGGCCGCGCCTGCGCCTGCTCCGTCGCCGACGTCTGCTCGCCGCGCCAGCAGTACGAGAAGAAGCAGCGGGAGTCCGACTAGGCCCTGTGGATAAGTTCGGCTGCGCCGTGGCCGCACCGCCTAGGATGAGCGCGATGCCGACCGATCCACCGGAGCGCCCGTGAAGAACCCGCTGAGCCGTGCCGCCGCGGCCCTCGCCGCCGCGGCGCTGCTGTTCGCCACCGCCTGCACGGGCGCCGACGGCGGCACCGCTCCGGTCGGCCCGACCGGCTCGTCGACCCCGCCCGGGCTCGGCGCGTACTACGGCCAGTCGCTGGCGTGGCATGACTGCCGTGACGGCTTCCAGTGCGCAACGCTCCAGGTCCCCGAGGACTACGCCAAACCGGACGGCGCTCGGCTGAAACTCGCCGTCATCCGGCTGCGCGCCACGGGCAAGCGCATCGGTTCGCTGGTGCTCAACCCCGGCGGCCCGGGCGGCTCCGGCGTGGAGTACACCCGCGCCGCCCGCAGCGTGCTCAGCGCGGAGCTGCAGAAACGGTTCGACGCCGTGGGCTTCGACCCGCGCGGCGTCGCCGGGAGCGCCCCGGTCCGCTGCCTGAACGGCAAGCAGATGGACGCCTACCTCAACGGCGACCCCACCCCCGAGACCAGTGCCGACATCGCCGCCCTCCAGCGCAACGCCCGCGCCATGGCCACCGGCTGCGAGCACCGCGACGGCACCCTGTTGAAGCACATCAGCACCGCCGAGTCCGCCCGCGACATGGATATCCTGCGCGCCGCCCTCGGCGACCAGAAGCTCACCTACCTCGGCAAGTCGTACGGCACCTACCTCGGCGCGCTGTACGCCCAGCAGTTCCCCACGCGCGTCCGCGCCCTCGTGCTCGACGGCGCGGTCGACCCCGAGGCCACCGGCATGCGCATGGTGACGGGCCAGGCCGACGGCTTCCGTACGGCACTGCGCGCGTTCGTCGCCGACTGCCAGAAGCGGTCCGGCTGCCCGGTCGGCGGCGCCACCCCGCAGGCCGGCGTCGAGGACATCGCGCGCCGCCTGAAGGCGCTCGACGCCAAGCCGCTGCGGGTGCCCGGCGACCCCCGTGCGCTCACCGAGGGCCTCGCAACGTACGGCGTGCTGTCCGCGCTGTACGACAAGGGCTCCTGGTCCTACCTGGAGGACGGCCTCCGCGAGCTCCGCGCCGGCAACGGCCGCACACTCCTCGCCATGGCCGACAGCCTCTCCGGCCGCCAGCCCAACGGAACGTACAACAACTCCACGGACGCCATGAACGCCATCGGCTGCGTCGACCAGCCGTGGCCCCGCGGCCTGTCCGCGTACAAGACCGCCGCCGCCCAGGCCGCGAAGCAGTCCCCACCGTTCGGCGCCGAACTCGTGTGGACGTCCCTCCCCTGCGCGTACTGGCCCGTGGCGTCCCCCAAGGCGGCCCCCAAGATCCACGCCGCAGGCGCCCCGCCCATCCTCGTCGTCGGCACCACCCGCGACCCCGCGACCCCCCTCCCCTGGGCCAAGTCCCTGGCCACCCAGTTGGCCTCCGGCGTCCTCCTCACCCGAGACGGCGACGGCCACACCGCCTACTTGATGGGCAACCCCTGCGTAGACCAGAAGGTCGACACGTACCTGACCACCACAACCCCACCCAAGCCCAACACCACCTGCCCCGCGTAACCCCGTGAACAACCACCCCCGGAACCCTGTAGAATCAACGCGGTCGGACGTCGTAGACGCCCCAGCCGCCTTAGCTCAGTCGGTAGAGCGATTCACTCGTAATGAATAGGTCATCGGTTCGATTCCGATAGGCGGCTCCAACGAAACGGCCCCCTCCGATCATGGAAGGGGCCGTTTCTCATGGCCTCCGCGCCCTCGATCCGCATCCCTTTGTCCGAGAGCGGCGAGGCGCATCTCCCGGGCAACCGGCTCAGTTTCCGCGTTCCGAATTCTGGTTGCCTGTTGGACGGCGGTGTTGCCAATGAGGTTTGCGGTTACGCGTGGCCGGGCTCACAGGTGGAGGTCTGTGACGCACCAGGCGCGGGCGCTGCGGGGGGCGAGTTCGACGGTGTAGGTCGTGGTCTGTCCGTCGTTCTCCAAGGAGAGTTTCACCTGGGCCGTCTTGCCGTCGATCGTTGGCGTGCCCTCGACGTTGGTGAGGTAGTGCTGGTGCAGGGCCTGCTGCGCGAAATCCGTCACGTACGGATCGGCGTCGCTGCAGGTGACGGCGTGCATGGTGACGGCGTCCCGGGATTGGATGGCGTCCGCGAGCGCGGTCGCGGTCGAGACCGCACTGTCCTTCCCCGGGCCCGGGTCGCTGATGAGCCAGCCGGGCCAGATCAGCGCGGTCACCAGCGCGACGACGAGGAGCGTCAGGGCAGCGCCGGCGCCGCCGCCGATCAGCAGCAGCGGTACGGTCCGCTGCGGGCCGGACGGTCGCGGGCCAGGCGGCTGCGGGCCGGACGGCTGCGGGCCGGACGGCTGCGGGCCGGGCGAGTGCGGGCCGGGCGGGTAACCGGGGCCGCCCGGCGACGGTGGCCCACCCGCGCCCGGATGCCGTCCCTCGCCGACCGGCTGTTCCGGTCCCGGCGGCGCCGCAGGAGACGGGGCCGTCGGGTCGGGCTCTGGATACTGACGTGGGTAGGTCACGATGCCGTTTTCTCCCGCCGAGGAGTGAACTGCCCCGGATTCCGGTGCCGGAAGAATGTAGCAGGCGGGCACGGAGGGCGGGCGATCCACGGGGCACTCCGAACGGAACTCGGCCATCGGCATGTCCTCGTGTTCCACGTTGTGGCCGTGGATGAGGTGGCGGCCGCGGTAGTCGGCGAACCGTACGGCCACCTCGACGGCCTCGGCCGGCGCTGACCGGTGGACGCCCGCGGCCGGCCATGGACGGCGCCGGAGGCTCTGGCGCACTCGGACCAGCAAGTAGCGGGAGCGCTCAACGGGCCGCTCGTAATGGATGGGTCGTCGGTTCGATTCCGATAGGCGGCTCCGTGGCAAAGGCCCCTCACGATCTCCGGTGGGGGCCTTTGCCGACACTTCTGCTAACGGCCGCGCTATTACCCGGCCTCGTTCATGCGGCCGGACAGCAGCCATTCGAGAACGGCGAACACGGCGCAGCCGACGGCCACAATGGCCAGCGTGATGGCCGTGCGGGTCGCCGGCCCGGCGAGAAGGACGGCCGCCAGGCCCGCGATCACCGCGGCGGCCGCGTTTCCGATGGCGACCAGGCGGGCGAACTGTGCGGCGTTCGGGTCGCGGACGCCGCGCGCCAGCACCACGGCGAAGACCAGGCAGCCGACACCGATGATCACGAACAGCGGCCATGGCCGCAGAGCGGGGAACCAGGCCCATCCGGCGAGCATCCGCGAGGACGCGAGGCAGAAGACCACCCCCACGACGGCGTCCCAGACCGCATCGGCCGTCAGTACGAACCGCAGCGGGTACGAGACCGTGCGCCCGGCCGCCTTTTCAACGTCTGACATGCGCCCTCCCGTCCATCACGTCATTTATGAAACGACTGTGTCATGAACTAGGATGACCGCTTGTACGGGCGTTGTCGAGAGGGGGCGCATGGCTCGACCGGTCGATCGCCATCGCAGATCCCAGACACTGGCCCGGGCCACCGACTACGTCCTCACGCACGGCCTGGCGGACCTGAGCCTGCGGCCGTTGGCCTCCGCGCTCGACACCAGCACGCGCATGCTCCTCTACGATTTCGGCAGCAAGGAACGACTGATCTCGGAGATCTTGGCCGAGGCCCGCCGCCGCCTGGCCGAGCTCTACGCGACCAACCTCGACACCGGCGCCCTGTCGCGATCGGACACCGTGCACGCCATCTGGACCTGGCTGACCGCCCCCGGGCAGGCACCGTACCTTCGCCTGTTCTTCCAGGTCCACGTGGACGCGATGGCCCGCCCGGACGCCTACACCGACAGCGGGCGCCCGCTGATCACCGACTGGCTCGGCTTCCTCGGCTCCGACGTGCGCGCGGACCGGCTCGATCCGACGACCGCGACCCTGGTCATCGCCACCATCCGCGGTCTCCTGCTGGACCGCTTCACCACCAACGACCCCGCCCGTACGGACCAGGCCCTCGCCCGCTTCACGCAACTGATCAGCGACTAGTCCCGCGAGCGGTCATCGTGACACCGCATTGAGCGACCGAGCCGCGCGTCGACTCGCCTTGACGGGCGTCCGGGCGGCTGGCTCGTCGACGCCGTAGGGGTGGTGATGGGCGTTGGGCTCGTCGTCTTCGCCGGTGTCTTCGCGACGCTCATGCGGGACGAGCCGGGGTGATGAGCCGGTTCCGGGGGTGCATGGTGAAGGAGGCACGGATGACCGAATGCGGGAAGACGGTGCTCGGATGTGTGACCGGGCGGTTTCAGCCGGTGCACGAGCAGCATCTGGAGCTGTTCGGGATCGCGCTCGCGTCGTGTGAGCACCTGATCGTCGCGGTGACGAACCCGGACACCGACGCCTACCACCGGGAACCGGAGTCGGCGCACCGGCACACCACGGCGGCCAACCCGTTCACGTACGTCGAGCGCGCGATGCTGCTGGCCGCGGCGCTGAGCGGGCGCGGCATGGCGGACCGGGCCACGATCGTGCCGTTCGACCTGACCAGGCCGCGTGTGTGGGCGCAGTACGTGCCGGAATCCGCGCGCCAGTTCGTCCGGGCGTACAGCGACTGGGAGCGGGAGAAGGCGGTCAGGCTCCGCGCGTATTACGAGGTCACGCTGCTGGACGGCGAGGAGGCGGGCCGGGTTTCGGCGTCGGACATCCGGGCGGCGATGCGGGACGGGGCGGACTGGCGTGGGCTCGTGCCGGCGGCGACGGTGCCCCTGCTGGAGGGGCTCCTCGCCGCGCGGCCGATGCGGGAGCGGACGTGAGGCGCGGGGTGTACGTACGTGTACCGGCCGGTACCGCCCCTTATGCGCGCGACCGCGAGTAGCGTCCGAGGATGCGGTGGGGAGGAGTCGTGATGGGCGGCGATCTGGTGGCGGTGCCTGGGGATGAGGGCACCGTCCTGTTCGGGACGTGGCGGGTGGGGGCGCCGGCGCGTCAGGAGGCCGCGGTGGAGGCGATCGCCTCGGCGTGGCGTGCGCGGGCGTGGCCGGGCGGGGGGCTGCGGTCGTACGCGGTGCTGACCGGGGAGGACGGGAGCTCGGTGCTGCACGTGTCGCAGCTCGCGGAGGGCGGGGGCGGGCCGCCGGACACGGGGTGGAAGCGCGAGGTGGACGCCGCCGTGCCGGGGATCGAGCGCGACGGGGTGGTCGCGTCGCGGCTGCGGACGAGCACGCCCGCGTACGGCGCGGCCGGCGACGCGGGGTGCGTGGTGCTGGTGACGCGGGTGTTCGACGGGCCCGACCTGGACCGCGCGTACGGGCTCGTGCAGGCGATGTTCGACGGCGGGGCCGCGGTGCCGCCGGCCGAGGGGATGATCTCGGCGCACTTCCTCGTCAGCCTCGACGGGGCGCGGGTGTTCAACTACGCGCTCTGGAAGTCCGTGGACGCGCACCGCGAGGCCGTCGGGAGCCGGCCGTCCGAGCTGGACGAGGACCCCGACTGGCAGCGGGCGCACACCTGGCCGGGGCTGCGGTCCACCACGTTCCAGCGGTTCCGGCCCCGGCTGCACCTGACCGAGGGGTGAGGGGGTGCGCGGTCAGCGGCCCCGGCCGCACGGGGTGAGCCGCCGTGCGGTCAGCGGCCGCGGGGCGCGTACATGATGACGGCCATTCCGGCGAGGCAGATCAGGGCGCCGGCGATGTCGTAGCGGTCGGGGCGGTAGCCGTCGGCAACCATGCCCCAGGCGATGGAGCCGGCGACGAAGACGCCGCCGTACGCGGCGAGGATGCGGCCGAAGTGGGCGTCGGGCTGGAGGGTCGCGACGAAGCCGTAGAGGCCGAGCGCGATGACGCCCGCGCCGGCCCAGGCCCAGCCGCGGTGCTCGCGCACGCCCTGCCAGACCAGCCAGGCGCCGCCGATCTCGAACACGGCGGCGACCACGAACAAGGCGATGGAGCGGATCAGCGGCACGGGGGCGATTGTCCCGCGGTCAGGCGTACGGGCCGAACACCTCGGCGAGCAGGTCAGCGGCGGCCTCCGGGGCGCGGACGTCCAGGTGGAGGTCGTGGCCGGCGAAGTGGACGCGGATGTCGAAGAACGGGCAGCAGGCCTGCTCGGCGGCGGCCAGTTCGGCGACGGCCGCGGCGCGGGTCGCGGGCAGCGTGAGGCGGATGCCGTCCGGGACGGGGGTGCGGACCGCGCCGTCGAGGGCGGTGCGCCAGGCGGCGGCGCGTTCGGCACGGCCGTCGCCGGTGAGCGTGCAGGCCACCGGGGCCGTACGCCAGGCCTCCGGAACCGGACCCGTGGTGGGGAGGCAGTCCGGGGTGCAGGGGGCGGTGCTGTCGGGGAGGGCGTCGAGGTGGTCCAGGGCGGTGTGGAGGGTGGTGGTGAACGCCGTGAGCTCGGCG
The DNA here is from genome assembly GCA_036502625.1 of Streptosporangiaceae bacterium. Lineage (GTDB taxonomy): Bacteria > Actinomycetota > Actinomycetes > Streptosporangiales > Streptosporangiaceae > DASXYG01. Next base: position 41,476 of record DASXYG010000095.1, on the reverse strand, counting down.
ATGCGGTGGGCGGTCTCGTCCACGCGGGCCGCGACGCGCGGGCGCAGGCCGGCGCGCACATCGCGGCAGGCGCCCGACGCGCGGACGTCGAGCAGCGCGCCGATCTCCTCCAGGGGCAGGCCCAGGCGCTTGCCCGCGCCGATGAACGCCAGGCGGTCGAGCGCGGTGGCGTCGAACACGCGGTAGCCGCCGGTCGTACGGGACGCGGGGAGCAGCCCGGCGCGCTCGTAGAACCGCAGCGTGGTCGCGGGGACGCCGGTGCGCTCGGCGAGCTGGGAGATCAGCATTCCGTCCATGCCGCCGACGGTAATCCTTCGACCCGGGTGCAAGGTCAAGCGAACGCCTCGCGGTGGGCCTCCGCCCAGGACGCGAACGTACGGGCCGGGTGGCCGGTGAGGGTCTGGACGTGGCGGGTCAGCACGGCGGCGCCGCCGCGGCGTACGAACGCCGCGCCGTCCACCGCCACCTCGGCGAACGCCGGGTCGCGGCCGGCGGCCAGGAGGCGGGCGCGCTGGGTCTCCGGCGGGACGTCCTCGGTCGCGACCGTACGGGCGAGGACCTCGCCGAGGATCTCCGCCTGCGCCGGGACGCTCAGCAGGGCCGGGCCGGTCAGGGTGTAGACGCGGGACGCGTGGCCGGGCGCGGTGAGGGCGACGGCCGCGGCCTCGGCGACATCGCGCGGGTCGATGACGCCGCGCGCGCCCGTGCCGGTCGCGTTCGGGACGGGACGGCCGGAGCGGATGAGGTTCGCCCAGCTCAGGGCGTTGGCGGCCAGGTCCGAGGGGCGGAGGACCGTCCAGGCGGCGGTGCCGGAGCGGAGGGCGTCCTCGCCGGGGGCGTGCCAGGCCCGGACCTTGGCGCCGTCGGACTCGGCGGTGCCGATCGCGGAGATCTTGACGATCCGGGGCACGCCCGCCGCCCGCGCCGCCGCCAGCATCGCGAGGTCGCGCGCGGGCGCCGCCGGGCCGGGCGCGGTGAGGAGGAAGAGCGCGGAGACGCCGGTCAGGGGGGCGGCCAGGGTCTCGGGGCGGTCGAGGTCGCCGTACGCGATCTCGACGCCCGGAGGGATGGCGCGGGTTCGAGGGGCGGCGCCGGAGGCGTTCGGCGGGTTGGGGCTCGCGCCGGGGGCGCCGGGCGGGATGGCGTCGGGGTCGTGGGCTTGCGGTGGGTGGCGGGTGAGGGCGCGGGCCGGGATGTGGTTCTGGGTGAGGTGGCGGAGGAGTTCGGCGCCTATGGTTCCGGTGGGGCCGGTCACGAGGATCACGGGGATATCGTGCCCCGTACGAGGGCGGCCGTGGGCGTACGTCACGCGGTCCGGCACCTCCGAATCGGAGAGGAGCGGCATGGTCAGTGAGAACGCCGCCCGGCTCGCCGTGCTGATCGACGCCGACAACGCGCAGCCCGCGATCATCGACGGGCTGCTCGCCGAGGTCGCGAAGTACGGCACCGCGCACGTCAAGCGCGCGTACGGCGACTGGACGGGCACACGGCTGACGGGCTGGAAGGGGCAGTTGCTTGACCAGTCGATCCAGCCGATCCAGCAGTTCGCGTACACCACGGGCAAGAACGCCACCGACGCCGCGATGGTGATCGACGCGATGGACCTGCTGTACTCCGAGCGGTTCGACGGGTTCTGCATCGTGTCCAGCGACAGCGACTTCACCCGGCTGGCCGCGCGCATCCGCGAGTCGGGGCTGACCGTGTACGGGTTCGGGGAGCGCAAGACGCCGAAGCCGTTCGTGTCCGCGTGCGACAAGTTCATCTACGTGGAGAACCTGGTGCGCCGCCCGGACACCGCCGAGGCCGCCGACGTGGTGGCCACGCCCGCGCGCCGTACGTCCGCGGCGAAGCTCAAGCAGGACACCGCGCTGGTGAACCTGCTGCGCAACGCCGTCGAGGCCGCCTCGGACGACGACGGCTGGGCGGGGCTCGCCGCGGTGGGCAGCATCGTCACCAAGCAGCGCCCCGACTTCGACTCCCGCAACTACGGCTACGACAAGCTCAGCGAACTGATGGAGGCCACAACCCTCTTCGAGACCGAACGCCGCAGCCCGGGCGACGGAAAACCCCGCGTCCTCTACGCCCGCGACAAGCGCCGCGCGAAGTAGCGGGGGCGGGCCGCCCGGGAGGGAGGCGCGCGGGGCAGCGCCGCGGTCGCGCGTGGTGGCGCGTACGGGCAGGGCGCGCGAGGGCGCCGCGGTCGCGCAGGGGCGGTGGCGGGGAGCCCGTGCGGGCGGGGCGGCGCCGCGGTCGGATGTGCCGCGCGGGGGTGGGGAGTCCGTGCGGGTCAGCGGAGGGCGGTGCGGATGGTCGCGGCGGTGCCGTCGGTGATGAGGCGGGACAGCCACTCCGTGACCAGGTCCGCGAGCAGGGGGTCGAGGATGCCGAAATGGGTCATGCCGCGGACGGCTCGCGCGGCGTCGCCGGGGTCGGTGACCGCTTCGGCGATGGTCGGCGCCAAGGGGTCGTCCACGGTGAGGGGTTTGCCGGTGTCCGTGCGGCGGTGGGTTGCGTAGCGGATCCAGGCGGCTATCGCCAAGGCCAGCCAGCGGGGTTCGGCGCCGGTGGCGAGGCGGTCGCGGGCCGGGGCGAGCAGGCGGGGGGCGATCTTCTGGGAGCCGTCCGCGGCGATCTGCGCCGTACGGTGGCGCAGCGCCGGGTTGGCGAACCTGGCCAGCAGGGACGCCTCGTACGCGGGCAGGTCGAAGCCCGCGAGGCCGGTCAGGGTGGGCGCGGCGTCCTCGGTCATCAGGCGCCTGACCAGCTCCGCCAGGGCGGGGTCGGCGATGGCCTCGGCTACGGTCTCGTGCCCGGCCAGGCCGCCGAGGTACGCCAAGGCGGAATGCGCGCCGTTGAGGAGGCGCAGCTTCATGCGCTCGTACGGGACGACGTCCGGGACCAGCAGCGCGCCCGCGCGCTCCCACGGGGGGCGGTCCGCGGCGAAGGAGTCCTCGATCACCCACTGGCGGAACGGCTCGGTGGCCACCGCCGCGGCGTCCGCGACGCCGAGGAGATGGGCCGCCTCGGCGCGGTCGGCCTCGGCGGGGGCCGGGACGATGCGGTCCACCATCGTGGACGGGAACCGCACGTTCGCCGGGAGCCACGCGGCGAGCAGCGCCGCGTCGGGGCGGGGGAGGTGCGCGGCGAACTCGGCGACCAGGCGGGCCGTGACGGCGCCGTTGCCGGGGATGTTGTCGCAGGACACGACCGTGACGGGGCCGGCGTCGGCGCGGGCGCGGGCGAGCAGGCCGCGCACCAGGATCCCGATGACGGACCCGGGGCCGTCCGCGCCCGGAGACGCGAGGTCGGCCGCGATCGCGGGGTCGTCCGTACGGAGGGCGCCCTCGGGGGTGCGCGGGTACGCCTTCTCGGTCACGGTGAGGGAGACGACGCGGGTGTCCGGGGCGGCGAGGCGGGCGGTCAGGGCGGCCGCGTCCTGCCCGGCGTGCAGCACCTCGCGCAGCGGGGCGAGGACGCGCGCGGACGTGCCGGCCGCGTCGCGGGTGAGCACGGTGTACAGGCCGTCCTGCGGGCGGAGCGTGGCGACCGCGGACCGGCCGCGCGGCGCCGCACCGCAGATGCCCCAGCGGTCGTCGCCGCTCGCGGCCATCGCGTCCTCGGTGTAGACGGCCTGGTGGGCCCGGTGGAACGCGCCCACGCCCAGGTGCACGATCCCCGTACGACCCGGCCACGCCGTGGGTTGCGCAACCGGATCCAGCCGGGCCAGCGCGGCCCGGCTCAGACGGGGGAGGTCGTCCGGGGTGGTCACCAATTGTGCATGGTTCCGTCCATGAGGCGGTTGACCGGGAGGTAGGCCGGGTCGTACGGGTAGCGGGCGGCCAGTTCCTCGTCGATGTCGACGCCGAGGCCCGGTGTGGTGCTGGGGTGGAGGTAGCCGTCGGCGTAGTGGTAGCCGTGCGGGAAGACCTCGTCGGTCTCCGGTGTGTGCCGCATGTACTCCTGGATGCCGAAGTTCGGCACGGAGACGTCCACGTGCAGCGCGGCGGACATGCACACCGGCGACAGGTCGGTGGCGCCGTGCGAGCCCGTCCGTACGTGGTGCAGCGCGGCCAGGTCGAAGATGCGGCGCAGGTGGCTGACGCCGCCCGCGTGCACGACCGTGGTGCGGATGTAGTCGATGAGCTGCCCGGTGATCAGCTCGTGGCAGTCCCAGATCGAGTTGAAGACCTCGCCGACCGCGATCGGCACGGTCGTGTGCTCCCGGATCGTACGGAACCCCTGCTGGAACTCGGCGGGCACCGGGTCCTCCAGCCAGAACGGCGCGTACTCCTCGACGCTGCGCCCGAGCCGCGCGGCCTCGATCGGGGTGAGCCGGTGGTGGACGTCGTGCAGCAGGTGCAGGTCGTAGCCGTACCGCTCGCGCACCGCGGCGAACAGGTCGGGGACGAACCGCAGGTAGCGCTCGGTGGACCAGGTCGCCTCGCTGGGCAGCCGCGCGTCGGCGGGCTCGTAGAACATCTTGTCCGCCGAGACGCCGTACGTCGTGGGGATGCCGGGGATGCCGGACTGGACGCGTACGGCGCGGTAGCCGAGGTCGACGTACCGCGCCACCTCGTCGAGCACCTCGGGGATCGTCTCCCCGTTGGCGTGCCCGTACACCGTGACGCCCTCGCGGGAGCGGCCGCCGAGCAGCTCGTACAGCGGCAGCCCGGCGACCTTCGCCTTGATGTCCCACAGCGCGGTGTCCACCGCGGCGATCGCCGTCATGGTGACCGGGCCGCGCCGCCAGTACGCGCCGCGGTAGAGGTACTGCCAGGTGTCCTCGATGCGCGCCGGGTCGCGGCCGATGAGCAGCGGGCACACGTGGTCGCGCAGGTACGACGCGACGGCGAGCTCGCGGCCGTTCAGCGTGGCGTCGCCCACGCCGGTGGCCCCGTCGTCCGTGGTGATCTTCAGCGTCACGAAGTTGCGGCCGGGGCAGGTGACGATGACCTTCGCGTCGGTGATCCTCACGCGCGCTCCTCTCCGTACGCGGCCAGGTCCGCGTACAGCGTGGCGGATGGGTGGCCGCGCAGCGCGGACGCCGGGCACGCGGTGGTGACGGGCCCGTCGAGCGCCGCGCGCAGGGCCGTGTGCTTGGCGGCGCCGGGCACGGTCGCGATCAGCCGCCGCCCGGACAGCAGCGTGGGCACGGTCAGCGTGATCGCGCGTTCGGGTACGTCGGCGAGCGCGGCGAAGCAGCCGTCGCCGACCTGCTGGCGGCGGCAGTCCTCGTCGAGCGCGACGACCTTGACGGCCGCGGGGTCGGCGAAGTCGGCGACCGGCGGGTCGTTGAACGCCAGGTGGCCGTTGTCGCCGATGCCCAGGCAGACCAGGTCGATGGGCGCGGCGGCGAGCAGCTCCGCATAGCGGGCGCATTCGGCCTCCGGGTCGCCGCCCGGGTCGATGACGTGCGTCGCGCCGGGGTGGACGCGGTCGGCGACCTGGTCGCGCAGGAACCGGCCGAACCGCTCGGGCGCGTCCGGCGGCAGGCCGATGTACTCGTCCATGTGGAACGCGACCACCCGCGACCAGTCGACGCCGGGCGCGGTGCGCAGCGCGGCGAGCGTCGCGAGCTGGGACGGCGCGGCGGCGAACACCACGCGTACGGTCTCCTGGTCGGCGAGGGCGGTGCGGATCGCCTCGGCGGCGGCGCGCCCCGCGGCGCGGCCGGCGGCGTCCCGGTCGCGGAACACGCGCACGTCCATCCGTCCGGCGGTACGGGAGCAGAGGGGGGCGTCAGTCACGGATCGGGTCCCGGGGGTCGGCACGCAGCTCGACGAGCTGCATGAGGTTGCGGCTGATGTGGTACGGGTCCTTGACCGGCAGCGCGACGACCTCGTCGCGGGGGCGGCCGGCGCGGTCGCGGATCTGGATCCACTCCTCGCCGTCGTCGCCGCCGGGGAACGTGGCGAGGGTGTAGTCCCAGACGCGGTCGAACCATGCGGCGGCGGCGCGGTCGCCGTAGCGGTGGGCGGCCAGGCGGGTGGTGTAGCAGGCCTCGGAGTGCACCCACCACAGCTTCGTCGACCAGGTGGCGCGCACGAGGTCCTCGTACGGCGCGCCGGTCGGGGTGCCGGTGGGGGCGGACGGGCCGTCGGCGTCGGTGTAGCGGAGCAGGCCGCCGTGCTCGGTGTCCCAGCCCTGGCGGCACAGCGCGTCGACGCTGGTCAGCAGGTCGGCGTCGGCGGTGTGGTCGCCGAGCAGGTCGCCGGCCTCCAGGGCCATCCAGAGGCCTTCGAGCGCGTGGCCGGGCGTGCGGTGGCGGGCGAGGAGCGTGCCGGGGTCGCCGGTGGTGCGCATTTCGGTGAAGCGGCCGTCGGTTTCGCGGAAGGAGAGCATGTCGGCGCGGGACGCGGCCAGGGCGGCGCGGGCGCGGGCGGCGGGCTCGGTGTTCGGGGCGCTCGACGCGTACGCGCGGACCTGATCCAGGCGGGCGTTGAGGAGGATCATCCGGGTGCCGAACGCGGTGTAGCCGGGGGGCACCGGGTACGGCGGGGTCGGCGCGGACCCGTCGCGTACGTCGGCGGTGGCGCGGTCGATGATCGCGTCGACCACCGGGAGGCGCGCCGGGTCGCCGGTGTACCGGGCCAGCTCGGCGAGGCCCATGGCGGCGAAGCAGTCGGCGTAGACGCTGCGGTCGTCCGGGCCCTTCGGCGCGCCGTTCCGGTCGAGGAGGAACGCGCAGGTGCCGTCCGGGCGGATCGCGTGGTCGGTGAGGAACCGCGCGCCGCGTTCGGCGTGGCGGATCAGCGCGGCGGCGTCGAGGTCGAGCAGGCCGCGGGCGGCCAGCCGCGCGGCACGGGCGAGCAGCCATACGAAACGCCCCTGCGACCAGGTGAACTTGTCGGTGGACACGCGCTCGCGGCCGCGGTTGTCGAAGCAGGTGAAGAAGCCGCCGTACGTCTCGTCCACGCCGTGCCGCAGCCAGAACGGGAAGACCAGCTCTTCCAGGTGGCGTCGCGCGGTGGGTCCCGGATCCATGCCGTCCCTTCGTGCCGTGATCACGATTTGCAATCGGTTGCATGATTCTGGCTTCGCTAGAGTACAGCGGTCAAGTGCGACGGCGACCGGCGGAGGAGCGCGGAGTGGCCCGGGTGACGATCTACTCGATCGCGAAGCGGTGCGCCGTCTCGGCGTCCACGGTGTCGCGCGCGTTCACCCGTCCCGAGCTGGTCAGCGCCGAGGTGCGGGAACGCGTGCTCGCCGCCGCGCGCGAGCTCGACTACCAGCCGAGCTCGGCCGCGCGCGGCCTGGTCACCGGCCGTACGGAGACCATCGGCCTGCTCGTGCCCGACATCACGAACCCGTTCTTCCCGCCGCTGGTGCGCGCCGTGCAGGCGGCGGCCGCGCGCATCGGCAGCGCGGTCATGCTGGTCGACAGCGAGGAGAGCGCGGCGGCCGAGGCGCGGCTGGTGGAGACGCTGCGCGGGCGGGTCGACGGGGTGCTGGTGGCGTCGCCGCGCTCGTCCTCGGCGGCGCTGCGCGGCGCCGCGCGCGAGCTGCCGTGCATCCTGCTCAACCGGGTGCTGCGCGACCTGCCCGCGGTGGTGTGCGACAACACGGCGGCGCTGTTCGACGCGGGCGAGCACCTCTACAAGCTGGGGCACCGTACGGTCGCGCTGCTCGGCGGGCCGAGCGCGTCGTGGGCGGCGGCGCGGCGCTCGCAGGCGGTGCGCAGGTGGGCGCGCGGGCGTGACGTGCGGCTCGTCGAGCTGGGGCCGTTCCGCGCCACGTTCAAGGGCGGGCGTACGGCCGGGCGCGCGCTGCTGGAGACCGACGCGACGGCCGCGTTCGCGTTCGACGACCTCACGGCGTGCGGCGTGATCGCGGAGATGGCCGGGCGCGGTGCCGCCGTGCCGGGCGACCGCAGCATTGTGGGGTGCGACGACGTGCTGCTCGCGCAGACCGTCACGCCGGGCCTGAGCACCGTCGCGGCGCCGATGGACGAGCTCGGCCAGGCCGCCGTCGACCTGCTGAACCGGCAGATCGAGGCGCCGGGCGCGGAGCCGTCGCACGTACGGCTGCCGGGCACGTTCGTGCCCCGCGCGTCCACCGGTCCCGTACCGGCGTAGCCCGGGTCCGGTTTTCGGCCCGCCCCTTGACCGTGGTCCGGCGGGCCATTACGTTTCGTGCAACCGATTGCACGAACGAGGAGGACGCCGGATGCCGGAACCGATCATGCGCGCCTACCTCGACCGGATCACCGACCTGCTCGGCCGGATCGAGGAGACCGAGGGCGCGGCCGTCGCCGACGCCGCGGCGCTGCTCGCCGACCAGGTCGAACGGGACGGCCTCTGCTACATCTACGGGCCGGGCGGGCACTCCAACCTGGCCGCGCAGGAGGTCTTCTTCCGTGCGGGCGGGCTGGTCAACGTGAGCGCGATCCTCGACGAGGGGACGCTGCTGTCCAGCGGCGCGCTGCGGTCGATGGCGATGGAGCGCACGCCGCGCTACGGCGCGCTGGTGATCGAGGACAACCGGGTGGGCGACGGCGACCTGCTGATCCTGGTCAACGCGTACGGCATCAACGCGGCGCTGATCGACGCGGCGCTCGCCGCGCGGGAACGCGGCGCCACGCTGATCGGGGTCTCCTCGCGGGCGCACGCCGACGGCACCGCGCCGGACCACCCGGCCCGCCACCCGAGCGGCCGCAACCTGCACGACCTGGTCGACGTGCACATCGACACGAAGGTGCCGATCGGCGACGCGGTGCTGGAGATCGACGGCATCAGTGAGAAGGTCGCGGCCATCTCCACGTTCGCCAACGCGTACGCGCTCAACTGCCTCACGGCCTCCGCCACGGCCCTCCTCGCCGAGCGGGGCGTCGACCCGTCCATCTGGCGCAGCGGCAACGCCCCCGGCGGCGACGAACGCAACGCCCGCTTCCTCCACCGCTTCCGCGACCGGGTGCGGTGGCTGTGAGGGGGAGGGGGCCGGTCCCGCGTCGCGCGGTCGCGGACGCCGCGGCGGAGCGCGGGCCGCGCGCGGGCGATGCCACGGCGGCTCCCGAGCGGGCCGATGGGCCGGGTGTGGGCGGGCTGGCGGCCGGGGCGGCCTCCGTCGACATCACGCCCGAACCCGGCGGTTCCATGGCCGGGTTCGCGGCCCGGGTGGGGGCGTCCAGCGGGGTGCATGATCCGCTTGAGGCTGTTGCCGTCGCGGTTGCGGATGGGCGTACGACTTCCGTGGTCATCGCGGCCGATCTGATCGCGCTTGATCCGGAGACCGCGGGGGATGTGGCGCGCCGGGTCGAGGCGCGTACGGGGGTGGGCGCGGCGCGGGTCGCGGTGGCGGTGACGCATACGCACGGCGGGCCCGCGGTGACGCGCGGCGGCATCGGCGGCACCGCGGACCCCGCGTACGTCGCCGGTCTCGTGGAACGCATGGCGGACGCGGGGGCCGCCGCCATCGCGCGGCTCGCGCCCGCGACCCTGGCGTACGGGTGCGGCACGCTCACCGGCGTCGCGCACAACCGGCGCGGCGGCGCGGCCACCGACCCGCGCGTGCCCGTGCTGCGCCTCGACGGCGCGGACGGCACCCCCATCGCGACCGTGTTCTCCCACGCCTGCCACCCCGTGACGCTCGGCCCGGACAACCGGGAGCTCACCGCCGACTGGCCCGGCTACGCCCGCCGCGCGGTCCGCGCCGCGCTCGGCGGCACCGCGCTGTTCCTCCAGGGCTGCGCGGGCCAGCTCAACACCGGCCACTCCGCCGAGGCCAGCTACCGTACGGACGGCGCGGGCGACCGTACGTTCGCCGCCGCCGAGCGGATCGGCGCGCGCGTCGCGGACGCCGTGCTCGCGGCCGTACGCGACGCCGTGCCGGGCACCGGCCCGGTCGCGGTGGCCGCCGACGTCCTCGACCTGCCGCTCGGCCCGCCGCCGACCCGCGAGACGCTGCGTGCCGCCGCGGCGGAGTGGGACCGCGCCGCCGCGGCCGACCCCGAGTCGCGCGGCCTGCCGGACTGCTGGTCGCGGTGGGCGCGCGCGTGCCTCGGCGATCCGCTGCCCACCGCCGTACGCGTGCCCGTCGCGGCGCACCGCTGGGGCCCGGCGCGGCTGCTCTTCCTGCCCGGCGAGCCGTTCGTGGAGTTCGCCCTCGGCCTGCGCGACGCGCTCGCCGACCCCGGCCTGCTGGTCGCGGGGTACACCGGCGGCGTGCCCGGCTACCTGCCGTACCCGCCCGAGGCGTACCTCGACGGCGGGTACGAGGTCGCCGAGGCCCACCGCGCGTACGGCCTGCCCGCGGCGTTCGCCCCGTCCGCCGGCCCGCTGCTCGCGAGGACCGCGCGCGACCTGGCCGAGGCCGTCGGAGGTGCCGCATGACGACCATCGACGGGCGGCTGCCGGACGGGCGCGGCGTCGCGGTCGCGTACGAGGGCGGGCGGATCACGGAGGTGGCGCCGCGCACCGGCGCCGCGGACCGGATCATCCTGCCCGGACTCGTGGACCTCCAGGTCAACGGGTACGCGGGCATCGACGTCAACGGCGACGCGTGCGCCCCCGAGGACATCGGCGCGCTCGTCCGGGCGCTGTGGCGGCGCGGCGTCACCACCGTCCTCCCCACCGTGATCACCGCGCCCGAGGAGCGGATCACCGCCTCGCTGCGCGCGATCGCCGCCGCCCGCGACGCCGACCCCCTCGTCCGCCACGCCGTCCCCGGCATCCACGTCGAGGGCCCGTACCTCTCCCCGGAGGACGGCCCGCGCGGCGCGCACGACCCGCGGCACCTCCGCGACCCCGACCCCGCGGAGTTCGCCCGCTGGCAGGACGCGGCCGGCGGGCTCGTCCGGATCGTCACGCTCGCGCCCGAACGCCCCGGCGCGCCCGGCTACGTCACCGAGCTCGTACGCCACGGGGTGATCGCCGCCGTCGGGCACACCGCGGCCACCGGCGAGCAGATCGCCGCGGCCGTGCTCGCCGGCGCCACGCTGTCCACCCACCTCGGCAACGGCGCGCACGCGGTGCTGCCCCGGCACCCCAACTACATCTGGGCGCAGCTCGCCGAGGACCGGTTGTCCGCCGCGTTCATCGCCGACGGCCACCACCTCCCGGCCGACACCCTCACCGCGATGCTGCGCGCCAAGGGCCTGGACCGCGCGCTGCTGGTCAGCGACTCGGCGGCGCTGGCCGGATGCCCGCCGGGCGACTACACCACGCCCGTCGGCGGCCGGGTCACCATCCGTACGGACGGGCGGCTCACGCTCGCCGGGTCCGACCTGCTCGCCGGTTCCGCGCGGTCGCTCGCCGACTGCGTCGAATGGGCGCGGGCGGCCACCGGGCTCGATCTCGCGACCGTGGTCCGGCTCGCCGCCGCCAACCCCGCGCGGCTGCTCGGCCTGCCCGACCGCGGCACGCTCACCGGCGGCGCCCGCGCCGACCTGGCCGTCGCCGAGCGCGGCGCGGACGGCCGCCTCGACATCCGGCTCACCGTCGTGAACGGCGTGGTCGTCCACGAGGCCTGACCCCTACCCCCACCGCACCGGCCACCGGCCGGTCATCCCCCCGGCGCAGTACAGGGAGCTTCGATGAGCCTGCTCGACTGGATCGTGATATGTGCCTACTTCGTCGTCATGGTCGTGATCGGCGTGTGGGCGAAGTCGCGGGTCCACGACGCCAGGGACTTCTTCACGGCGGGCGGCCGCATGCCGTGGTGGCTGTCCGGGATCTCGCACCACATGTCGGGGTACAGCTCCGCGGTGTTCGTCGGCTACGCGGCGATCGCGTACACCGCCGGGTTCACCCTGTACGTCTGGTGGGCCATCGGGATCACGATCGCGATGGTCGTCGGGTCGTACCTGTTCGCGCCGCGCTGGCCGCGGCTGCGGCAGCGGCTCGGCATCATCTCGCCGCTCGAGTACCTGACGACGCGGTACAACGTGCCGACCCAGCAGGTACTCGCGTGGAGCGGCGCCGCGCTGAAGGTCTTCGACGTCGGCGCGAAGTGGACGGCCACCGCGCTGCTGCTCCAGGTGTTCGCGGGCGTGCCGATCGTCTGGGGCGTGCTGCTGACCGGCGGCGTCACGCTGATCTACTCCACGGTGGGCGGCCTGTGGGCGGACGCGCTGACCGACCTCGGCCAGTTCCTGATCCAGCTCGTCGCGGGCATCACGCTGTTCGCCGCCGTCCTGGCCAAGCTGGGCGGGGTGTCCGCGGTGTGGACCGTGTGGGACAAGCTGCCCGCCGGGCACCTGCGGCCGTTCAACGGGGAGTACACGCTCGGGTTCATCCTGGTGTACCTGCTGATCAACACGCTGTCGTACAACGGCGGCACCTGGAACCTCGCCCAGCGGTTCATCGCCGCGCCCACCGGGGCGTCCGCGCGCCGCGCCGCGCTGTTCTCCGCCGGGCTGTACCTCGTGTGGCCGCTCGTGCTGTTCTTCCCGATGTGGGCCGCGCCCGTGCTGCTGCCCGGCCTGAAGGACCCGGAGCAGTCGTACGCCCTGCTCACCCAGCACCTGCTGCCCGGCGGGCTGATCGGGCTCGTGCTCGCCGGGATGTTCGCGCACACCATGGCGATGACGTCGTCCGACGCGAACGCGATCTCCTCGGTGGTCGTCCGCGACATCATCCCGGCCGTGTGGAAGGGCGCGCGGCGCATTACCGCCAAGGCCGAGCTGTTCGCCGGGCGCGTGTCGACGTTCCTGTTCATCGCGCTGTCCATGGCGATCGCGCTCACCGCGGACAGCTTCGGCGGCGTGCTCGGCCTGCTCATCCTGTGGTTCGGCGCGCTCATCGGGCCGATCGCCATCCCCATGCTCCTGGGCATGCTCCCCGCGTTCCGCCGCTGCGGCCCGTCCGCGGCGATCAGCTCCTGGACCACGGGCCTCGTCGTGTTCCTCCTGGTCAAGTACGTGTTCGAGAGCCAGGTCGAGGCGCTGGGCACGAGCTGGACGACCACGGTGCAGGTGGCGGGTCCCGTGCTGTGCTCGCTCGCGGTGTTCGTCCTGGTGGGGCTGGTGCGGCCGTGGCGCGACGAGCGCTCCGACGACCTGGTGGACGCGCTGAACAGCGACCCGGAGGAGGAGCCGGCGCGCGCCTGACGTACGGCAGGGTGGGGGCATGATCACGGTGCGGCGGGTCGGGGCCGGGGAGTGGGCGCTGTGGCGGGACGTACGGCTCGCCGCGCTGACCGAGTCGCCGGAGGCGTTCCGTGCGCGGCTGGATGACTGGGCCGACGGCGGCGAGCGGCGGTGGCGGGAGCGGCTCGCCATGGGGGATGCGTACAACGTGGTCGCGGTGCGCGGTGGGCCTGCGGTGGGGGTGGCCAGCGGGGTGCCGGACGCCGGGGGCGGGGCGTGGCTGCATTCGGTGTGGGTGTCGTCCGAGGTCCGCGGGCTGGGGGTCGGGCGGCGGCTGGTCGCGGCCGTGGAGGGGTGGGCGCGCGGGCGGGGCGCGGCCGAGCTGCGGCTGGCCGTGCTGCCGGGGAACGGCGCGGCGATCGAGCTGTACCGGCGGCAGGGGTTCGCGCCCACCGGGGAGGCGGGCGAGACGCTGCCGGACGGGGCCACGGAGCTGATCATGGCGAGGCCGCTGCGCTGAGGACCGGGGGCCGCCGTGGACCGTACGGCGGCGATGATTCAAGCTGGAGGCGACGGGTCGTTTCCGCCGGTGATCTTGAGTGAGGTTCGATCGATGTACGTTCCCGCGCACTTCGCGGCCGACGAGGCCGCCGTCACGGAGCTGCTGGCCGACCACGGCGCCGCCGACCTCGTGACGGCCACGCCCGAGGGGCTGGTGGCCACGCTGCTGCCGTTCGTGTACGAGCCCGACTCGGGCGAGCACGGCGCGCTGCTCGGGCACGTCGCGCGGAACAACGACCAGTGGCGGCTGCCCGCCCAGGGCGAGTCGCTGGTGATCGTACGAGGCCCGGACGCGTACGTGTCACCGTCCTGGTACGCCTCCAAAGCCGAGCACGGCCGCGTGGTGCCGACCTGGAACTACGTCACCGCACACGTCTACGGCAAGCTGATCGTGCACGACGACCCGGTGTGGGTGGAGGGCCTGGTGAGACGCCTCACCGAACACCACGAGTCGAACCGCGAACGCCCGTGGTCCGTGGACGACGCCCCGGAGAAGTACGTAGCCGGGCAGGTGCGCGCGATCGTGGGCGTCGAGCTGGAGATCACCCGAATAGAAGCCAAGCTCAAGCTCAGCCAGAACCGCCCGGCGGCGGACATCGACGGGGTCATCGCAGGCCTGTCCGAGAACGGCGACGAGCCAAGCGCGTCGGCCATGCGAACACACCGGCCCACCTGAGGAGCCGCGCCGCGCCCGTACCCCCGCGGCCCTAGATCCCCGCGCCCCCCGGGGTCTCGGCTTGCGCTTCCCCTGGGCGCGCGTTTGGGCTCGTGCGGTGGCTGCCCCGCGTACCCCGGGTCCCCCGGGTCCCCCGGGTCTCGGCTTGCGCTTCCCCTGGGCGCGCGCTTGCCCGACCCCCGCGTTCCCACGCCCTCGCGTCCCGGGCCCGCACCAGTATGGGCTCGCGCTCCCCGAGCCCCGTACCCCCGAGCCCCGTACCCCCGAGCCCTTCGCGCCCGCCCCTGGGCCCGCGTCACTCTGGGCCGCGCCCCGTACCCCTAGATCCCCGTACCCTAGATCCCCGCGCCCCCAGATCCCCGCGGCCCAGCCCGCCGCGCCCCTTTGCCCCCGCGCCGGGGCTCGTGGCTCCCCCTGGATCCGTGCGCTTGAGCTCGTGCCGTGGCTGTCCCGCGTACCCTCCGGGCTCCCCGGGTCTCGGCTTGCGCTTCCCCTGGGCGCTTGGGCTCGTGCCGTGGCTGTCCCGCGTACCCTCCGGGCTCCCCGGGTCTCGGCTTGCGCTTCCCCTGGGCGCGCGTTTGGGCTCGTGCGGTGGCGGTGGCGGTGGCGGTGGCGGCCCCGCGCCCCCTCGCATCCGAGCCTGGGCCGTGGCTCCCCTGGACGCGCGTTTGGGCTCGTGGGTGATGGTGGCGGCCCGGGACCCGCGCTCCTTCGCGTCTGAGCCTGGGCTCGTGGCCCTCCGGGAGTCCGCGTCTCCGCGCGCTTGGGTTCGGGGCGGGTGGTGGAAAACGGGTCGTGTGGGGTGGCGCGCGGTGCGCAGAATGGGGGTGTGGGGCGGAGCGTCAGTGCGTGGGTGAGCCGTGCGGGCGTGGGCCTGGGGGTTGTCGGGCCTGTGGTGGTGGATACGCCGTGGTGGGCGGACGTGCGGCCGGTGGTCGCTTGGTTGCGGGCTGAACTGGGTGTTCCTGTGGTGGTGTTGCGGCTGCTGCGGGTGGACGGGGGGTCCGGGGGGCGGGATGGGCATGTGGTGTATCACGTTGCGGTGGATCGGCGGCCGGGGGGTGGGCTGCGGGGTGATCCGGGGCTTGAGGCGCTGACCGGGCCTGAGGAGTTGCGGGCGGCTTGGGCTACGGATGCGGGGGTGCGGGAGCTGCTCGCGTGGGCGGTGGGTGCGCTCGCGGGGGTTGGGCGGCCCGTGACGGGGGCGGTGGAGCAGGTCCGTACGTGGAACCTGTCCGGGGTGTTCCGGTTTCCGACCGCGGGCGGTTACGCCTGGCTGAAGGCGGTTCCGGGGTTCGCGGCGGACGAGGCCGCGGTGATCGGGGCGTTCGCGGGGGTGGCGCCGGGGCTGGTGCCGCGGGTGCTGGCGGCTGCGCCGGGGCGGGTGCTGGCGGCGGGGCCGGGGCGGGTGCTCATGGACGAGGTGCCGGGGCGGGACTGCTGGGAGGCGTCCGCCGAGGTGATCACCGGTGCCGTCACGCGGCTGGTGGAGGCGCAGGCCGCGCTGGCGCACGGGGCTCCGGCCGGGGTCGCGGACCGGCGCGGGTCCGTACTGGCCGGGCGCGTACGGGCGCTGCTCGACCGGGAGGACGGGGCTCGGCCGGGAGACGGGGCGGGCGTACGGCCTGGTGGGTTGAGTGCGCGGGAGGTGGAGCGGGCGCGGGGGTTGGCCGGGCGGTGGGGTGCGCTGGACGGGTGCGGGTTGCCGGGGACGGTGGTGCACGGGGACTTCCATCCGGGGAACTGGCGCAGCGATGGCGGGGCGCCGGTCGTGCTGGACTTCGCGGACGCGCATCTGGGGGATCCGGTGCTGGACGGGCTGCGGATGGGGCACTTCCTCACCGGGCGGCGGCTTGAGGTCGCGCGGCGGGCCTGGGCGATGGCGTGGCGCGACGCGGTTCCCGGGTGCGCGCCGGAGCGGGCGCTCGAGGTGGGGGCGCCACTCGCGCATCTCGCGTACGCGGCCCGCTACCAGGAGTTCCTCGACGGAATCGAGCCCTCGGAGCGCGTCTACCACGAGGGGGACCCGGCCGCGGAGATCCGCGCCGCCCTCCGCGCCGCGGCTCCCGCGTGAGGTAAGGGTGCGGCTTGCGCGTGGCCGCGTTGCCCTCCGCGCTGCGGCCAAGGCGTGAGGTGGGTACGGCGTGCGCGCGGCTGCGCGCCTGCCCTGCGGCTCCTGTGGCTACGCGTGGCCGCCGGTGGTGACTTGTCCGAGGGTCAGGGTGGGGGTGGCCTCCAGGATTTCGCCGAGGCGGGTGGCCTGGGACTCCAGGGACTCCAGGTGGTGGCGGCTCAGGGGGGTGGCGGGGGCCACCGTGAGCGCCAGGTTGCGGCCCGTGCGCTGCTGGTGCCAGCGGCCCGCGACCAGGCCGTCCACCAGGAGGAGCTGGTGGTTGGCCTTCATGGCGGGGGCGGCCTCCGGGGTGGCCAGGCGGTCCGGGGGGAGGTTGCCCACCCGGTAGGCGTACGTGTCGAAGTACGGGAGGAGGCGCACCCCGGACGGCGGCTCCGCCGGGGCGCGGATGTCGCCCGCGGCCACCCACGCCGTGGTGCCCTCGACGTCCACGGGGGTGAGGCGGTCGCCTTGGGACGCGAAGAGGTCGGCGGCCCAGGTGACCGGGGTGTTCAGCCAGTGGGCGAACGCGCGCGGCGTGGCGGGGCCGTACGCGTTCAGGTACGCCCCGAGCAGCTCCGCCAGAGCCGCCTCCGGCTCGGGCGCGGCCGGACGGGCGCCGGGTGCTGCCGCCGGGGTGGTGGTGGTGAGGTGGCGGTGGGGGTTGGTGTAGGTGACCTTGCGGCCGCGGTTGGGGGCGAAGCAGAGGGCGCCGCGCATTCCCGCAAGGTGCATGGCCTGGCGCCAGCGTGGCCAGTAGGTCTGGAAGGCGGGCATGACCAGGTCGCCCGCCCAGGGGCCGGTGCGGGCCACGACCGCGGCGCTCAGTTCGTCGATCGTGAGTTCGGCGTCGAGGAGGGCGTCGGCGATCGCGGCTACCACCTCCTCCGTCTGCGCCGGGGTCAGCCGGATGTCGTCCGGCTGGGTCGACGGGGCCACCGGGACGGCGGACAGGGCGGCGGTCCACATCGGGAGGTCGCGGGTGGCGAGCAGGTGCACGGTGCCGCGCGGCCCGTACGTCTTGACCAGGCTGCGGTCGGTCCACAGGGCGTGGCGTACGTCCGTACGGGTGGCGCCGTCGATGCGGAGCGCGATGCCGAGCTCCGCGGCGGACAGCACCTGGGCGTGCACCCCGGCCATCGCGGCGGCGATGTCCGCGGGCGCGGCGCCGGCGGCGGGCGCCGCGAGCGCGTGCCGCTCCAGCCGCCGCGCGTGCACTTCGGGCCAGGTCATGGCGGCGGTACGGGGACGGGGCGCGCTCGGGATCTTCACGGGATCACCGTAGGCTCCGTGTAGGTCAGGACGTGTCCTATACGGCGGGGAGGGTGGCGGCATGAGTGATACGCCGGTGCGGCTGCTCAGCTTGTTGTCGCTGTTGCAGACGCCGCGTGAATGGCCGGGCAGTGAGCTGGCCGGGCGGCTGGGGGTGACCGCGCGGACCATTCGGCGGGACATCGACCGGCTGCGCGACCTCGGCTACCCCGTCGAGACGACGATGGGCCCCGATGGGGGCTACCGGCTGGCGGCGGGGGCCGCGATGCCGCCGCTGCTGCTCGATGACGAGGAGGCCGTGGCCATCGCCGTCGGGCTCCGGACCGCGGCGGGGCAGGCGGTGCACGGCATCGGCGAGGCGTCCGTACGGGCGCTGGGCAAGCTGGAGCGGGTGCTGCCGTCGCGGCTGCGCCACCGCGTGGGCGCGCTGGCCGCGAGCACGGTGGCGCTGCCGCTGCCGGACGGGCCGCGCGTCGACCCCGAGGTGCTGACCGTGCTCACCGGCGCGGCGGCGAACCGGGAGCGGGTGCGGTTCGCGTACGAGGCGGCCGACGGCGACGCGAGCCGCCGCCTGGTGGAGCCGTACCAGCTCATCGCGACCGGCCGGCGGTGGTACCTCATCGCGTACGACAACGACCGCGACGCGTGGCGCACCTTCCGCGCCGACCGGATCACCGATCCGCGCGCCATCGGCCAGCGCTTCCCGCCGCGCGAGCTCCCGGAGACGAACCCGCAGTCGCAGGTCACGAGCGCGCTCTACCCGCAGCCCCCGACGTACATGCCGGTCGCGACGCTGCGCATCCCCGCGGCCGAGGCGCGGCGGCGGCTCGGCGACCGGCAGGGCGAGATCGAGCCGGTCGACGACGCGACGTGCCGCCTGCGCGGCGCGCCGGACACCCTGGAGTGGCTGGCCGCGCGGCTGATCATGCTCGGCTGCGAGTTCGAGGTGCACGAGCCGCCCGAGCTGGTCGCCCACCTCCGCGCCGCCGCCGGCCGCGCCGCTCGCGCGACCGGCGGCTGACGCGTACGGCTCAGGCGTCCGCCTCCTTCGCGGCCCGCTCCACGCGCTCGCGGTGGTCGGCCCACCACGCGGCGTCGCCGTCCGGCAGGAACGGCGTGTGCGCGTACAGGCCC
Organism: Streptosporangiaceae bacterium; assembly: GCA_036502625.1. Classification (GTDB taxonomy): domain Bacteria; phylum Actinomycetota; class Actinomycetes; order Streptosporangiales; family Streptosporangiaceae; genus DASXYG01. Next base: position 22,696 of record DASXYG010000095.1, on the reverse strand, counting down.
GCGGACCCGTCGACCAACTCGCGGACGATGTCGGCCTGGCCGAGGTGGCGCTGGAGTTCGGCGACCACGTGCGCCATGGCGCGGATCAGCGTGGGCCGCCCGTCGGCGTCGCCCAGCCACGGCATGTTTCCGCGGGTGTCCGGGTCGAGCGCGGCGATCGTCGCGTCGGCGTGCGCGGACGCCTTCTCGTACACGCCGATGACGTACGCGCGCGACTCCTCGGGCAGCGCCCACATGTCGGTGTTCGGCGGCAGGTCGCGCTGGAACCACGCCACCGGCTCGGTGAAGTGCCGGTCGAACACCCAGCCCAGCGTCAGGAGCTGCACCGTCGACATGTGCTTGACCAGGCCGAGCAGGTTCGTGCCCGTGGGCGTGAGCGGGCGGCGCACGTCGTACTCGGACAGGCCGTCGAGCTTCCACAGCAGCGCGGCGCGCCCCTCGCGCAGGTATACGTGCAGGTCGTGCTTTGCGTCGGTCATCGGGTGCCTTCCTGAGGTCACGGATAGCGGTGTCGGGGACGTGACCCCCGGAGTCGGGCAGAATCGTCGCTTGTGGAGCAGGTTTCCGAAGATCTCGTCCGCGCGCGCGGCGGCGACGACGACGCGTTCGCCCGGCTGGTCGCGCCGCTGCGCCCGGAGCTGCGCGCGCACTGCTACCGCATGCTGGGCTCGGCGCACGACGCCGACGACGCGCTGCAGGACGCCCTGCTGCGGGCGTGGCGCGGGCTCGCGGGGTTCGCCGGGCGCGGCTCCCTGCGCTCCTGGCTGTACACCGTGGCCACCCGCACCTGCCTTGACCTCGTCGAGGCGCGCGGCCGCCGCGCGCTGCCCGTCGACCTCGGCCCCGCCAGTGAGGGCGTCGAGCCGGACACCCCGCGTACGGACGTCGCCTGGCTCGGCCCGTACCCCGGGCCGGAGACCGCGTACGAACGGCGCGAGTCCGTCGAGCTGGCGTTCGTCGCCGCGCTCCAGCACCTGCCCGGCAACCAGCGGGCCGCGCTGCTGCTGTTCGAGGTGCTCGGGTTCTCCGCCGCGGAGATCGCCGAGCTGATGGACACCTCCGTGACCTCGGTGAACTCCGCGATCGCCCGCGCGCGCCGGCTCGTGGCGGAGCGGGTGCCGCCGGTGAGCCAGCAGCGGACGCTGCGCGAGATCGGCGACGCGCGCGTACGCGAGATGGTCACGGCGTACGCCACCGCCCTGGAGCGCGGCGACGCCGACACCCTGGTCGGGCTGCTGACCGCGGACGTGACCTGGTCGATGCCGCCGCTGCCGAACTGGTACGCGGGGATCGACACCGTCATGGCGTTCGCGAAGGCGGTGCCACTGACGACCTGCCCCGGCTGGCGGTGGACACCGGTCACCGCGAACGGGCAGCCCGCCGTGGCGTTCTTCATCCTGGACCCGGCCACCGGCGCCTACCCGGCGTGGTCGATCACCGTGCTGGAGCTGCGCGCCGCGGACGGCGGGCGCATCGCCGGGCTCACGTCGTTCATCGGCGCCGGCCACTTCGCCGCGTTCGGGCTGCCCGACCGGTTCGGCGGTGCGTGAGGCCGTACGGCCGCTAAGGGCGCGCGCCGATCGTGGCGAGCGCCCGCGCGGCGGCGGCGAGCGCGGAGTCGCCGCAGGCCCGCGGCGGCGCGCCGGAGATCCAGGCGGTGAGGTAGCCCGCGCAGAACGCGTCGCCGCTCCCGGTGGGGTCGGCGACGCGCGCCGGGGCGGGCGGCAGCCGCAGCCGCGTGCCGTCCGCGGTCGCGACCAGGGCGCCGTCCGCGCCGAGCTTCAGCGCCACCACGTCGTACGCCGCGGTGAGCGCGTCGGCGACGCCGTCCGGGGTGCGCGCGCCGGTGAGCAGGCGGCCCTCGGCCAGGTTCGGGAAGATCAGCCGGGCCGGCGCGGTCCACGTACGGAACCTGGCCGCGCCGGTGTCCCGCAGGAACCCCGCCGACGCCGGGTCCACGGACAGCGCGACGCCGCGGCGGCGCGCGCGGGCCATCAGGCCGGTGACGGCCGCGCGTACGCCGTCGTGGAACAGCGAGTAGCCGGAGACGTGCAGCAGCGCGACCCCGTCGAGGAGGGTGTCGGGGAGGTCCGCGGCGGTCAGGTTGAGGTTGGCGCCGCGGCTGGTGAACATGTCGCGGCGGCCGTCGCGGACGAGCACCACGATCTGGCCGGTGGGCGCGGCCGGGTCGGCGGCCAGCCGGGCGTCCACGCCGGACGCGCGCAGCGCCGCCGCGTGCCCGGCCGCGTCGCGGGCCCCCGTACGGCCGGCGAACCTGACGTCCGCGCCGAGCGCGCCGAGCCAGGCGGCCTGGTTGGCGCCCGAGCCGCCCGGGCAGGCGGTGATCTCCGCGGGCGTGTCGGTGTCCGGCGCGGGGGCGCGCAGCGGGCGGACCACGACGTCGTCGATGACGTCGCCGACGACCAGGATCGTGCCCGGCGCGGTCACACCGCCGCGGCCCACGCGGTGGCGATCGCCGCGGCGACGTCCACGTTGGACCGTACGGCGTGGACGTTGGCCTCCAGGCTGGCGCCCGCCGACGCCCGGTGGAAATGGTCGAGCAGGAACGGGGTGAGCGGCTTGCCGGTGACGCCCGCGCGGCCGGCCGCGGCCAGGGCGTCGGTGAGCAGGCGTTCGTGCAGGTCCGGGGGGAGCTGGCGGTCCTCGGGCAGCGGGTTGGCGACGACGATGGCGGAGGCGAGGCCGAGGGAGTCGGCGGCGGACATCATGCGCGCGACCGTGCCGGGGTCGTCGGCGCGCCAGTCGACCGGGTGGCCGGAGTTGGTGAGGTAGAAGCCGGGGAAGCGGTCCGTACGGTAGCCGACCACGGTGACGCCGAGCGTCTCCAGGCGTTCGAGGGTGGCCGGGACGTCCAGGATGGACTTCACGCCGGCGCAGGTCACGGTGATCGGGGTGCGCGCCAGCGTGGGCAGGTCGGTCGACTCGTCGAAGGTGGCGGCGGCGCCCCGGTGGACGCCGCCGAGGCCGCCGGTGGCGAACACCCGGATGCCCGCGCGGTGGGCGAGCAGCGCGGTGGCGGCGACCGTGGTGGCCGCGTCGGCGCCGGTCGCGACGGCCGCGGGCAGGTCGCGGACGCTCGCCTTGACGACGTCCGTACGGGTCGCGAGCCGGTCGAGCGCGGCGGCGTCGAGCCCGATCCGTACCTGCCCGCCGACCACGCCGATCGTGGCGGGCGTGACCCCGGCCGCGCGCAGCCGGTCCTCGAGCTCGGCGGCGACCTCCAGGTTGCGGGGGCGCGGTAGGCCGTGGGCGATGAGCGTCGACTCCAGGGCGACGACCGGCCGCCCGTCGGCGAGGGCGCCGGCCACCTCCTCGGTCGTCGTGGCGGGAAGCACGCGGGTCCCTCCAGGTGGCCGGTCCGTACGGGTCCGGGCGCACGGTAAGCAGACCGGCGGCGCGGAGTAAAGGCCTAACGCGGGCCGTACGCCGCGAGGAAGGTGCCGACCGCGGCCTTCGCCGTGGCGCGCAGCTCGGTGGCGGGCACGCGGCGGGTGCCGAGGCGGGAGCGGCGGTCGATCGGGGCGGTGAGCAGGGCGGTGAACTGCTCGGCCGCGAGCGCCGGGTCGGGGGTGCGCAGCAGGCCGGCGACCGACAGCCGGGCCAGCCGGTCGGCGAGCGCCTGGAGCACGCGGTCGCCGACCTGCTCCTGCACGATGTCGACGAGGGCCGGGAAGCGGGGCGTCTCGGCGACGAGCAGCCGGCGCATCGTGCGCGACTTCTCGTCGCAGTAGCAGGTCAGCAGGTGGACGGCGACGTCTTCGAGCCGGGCGCGGGTGCCGCCGCGTTCGGTGAGGCGGTCGACGGCGGCGAGGTTGCGCGCGAGCGCGTCGTCGGCGAGCGCCGCGAACGCCTGCCTGAGGAGGGTCTCCTTGCCGCCGAAATGGTTGTAGACGGTGGCCTTGGCGACGCCGGCCTCCGCGGCGATGACGTCGACGCCCGCCTGGGTGTAGCCCTCGCGGGCGAACACGGCGAACGCGGCGTCCAGGATGGCGCGCCGCTTGTCGATCCGGCCGCGTACGGACGGCTCACCCGCCCCGGTCCCCGCTGCGCTCATGGCCTCGACCCTACCGGATTCCGTCCCTCGTTCTGTACCGGTGAGTCCAGGCATGCATACCGTACAGTCCAATACCGAGTAGTCTTCCGATCTGAACTCACGGGTCTACTTTGGAGGACGTCGCACATGGTCGCGGAGACGCGGGACCTCGCTGATCCCGCCCTGTACAAGCTGGTCGCGGTGGTGCTGCTCGGCGGGGTCATGGGCATCCTCGACGGCACGATGGTGGCCGTCGGCGCCGACACGCTGGGCGCGGCGTTCGCGGCGCCGCTGACCACGATCGGGTGGGTCTCGACCGGCTACCTGCTCGCGTTGACCGCCACGATCCCGATCACCGCGTGGGCCGCCGACCGGTTCGGTGGCCGCCGCCTGTGGCTGTTCGGCCTGGTGCTGTTCCTCGGCGCCTCGCTCGCGTGCGGGCTGGCCTGGGACGTGCCGGCGCTGATCGTGTTCCGGGTCCTCCAGGGCATCGGCGCGGGCGTGCTCGACCCGCTGGTCCTGATCCTGCTGGCGCGCGCCGCCGGGCCGGGCCGCGCCGGACGGGTGATGGCGCTCATGGCCGGGGTCCTGTCGCTGGGCCCGGTGCTCGGGCCGGTCGTCGGCGGCGTCGTGCTCCAGGGGCTCGGCTGGCGGTGGCTGTTCCTGATCAACCTGCCGATCGGCCTGGCCGCGCTGGCCGGATCCGTACGGCTGCTGCCCGCCGACGCGCCGGACCCCGGCCGGCCGCGTGCCCGGCTCGACCTCATCGGCGCGGCCGTTGTCACGCCGGGGTTCGGCGTGGTGGTGCTGGCGCTGTCGCGGGCCGGCGACCGGGCGGGGTTCGCGTCGCCCGCGGTGCTCGTGCCGCTGGCCGCCGGCGCCGTGCTGCTCGCCGCGTACGCCGTGCGCGCGCTGCGGGTGCGGCGCACGCCGCCGCTGATCGACCTGCGGCTGTTCGCCCGGCCCGGCTTCGCGCCGCGCGTCGCGGTCATGGCGGTGACCGGCCTGGCGATGTTCGCCCTGCTGTTCGCGCTGCCGCTGTACGACCAGCAGGCGCGCGGCGCCGGCGCGCTGGCCGCCGGGCTGCTGGTGGCGCCGTTCGGCGTGAGCTCGGCGGTCGCCGCGCCGCTCGCCGGGCGGCTGGCCGTACGGTTCGGCACCCGCGCCGTCGTGCGTACGGGCGCGCTGGCCGCGGCGGCCGGCGCGTACGGGTTCACGTGGACCGGCGCCGCCGCGCCCGGCTTCTGGCCGGTGCTCGCCGCGGTCGCGGTGGGCGCGGGCCTGGGGTTCGTGGGCGCGCCGACGATGGGCTCGCTGTACGAGGCGCTGCCCGCCGCGCTCGTGCCGCAGGGCAGCTCGGTGCTGTACATGCTGAACCAGCTCGGCGCGTCCTTCGGCGTCGCGGTCGTCGCGCTGATCGTCCAGACCGCGGGCGGCGCCGATCCCGTACGGGGGTTCCACGGCGCCGCCTGGTTCCTGACGGCGGCGGCTCTGGTGCTGGCCGTGGCGGCGGGCGGGCTTCAGGCCTCCAGGCGGAAGGCGTCGCCGTCGCGGACGACGTGACCGGACGACGGGTCGGCGAAGTGGGTGCCGATCACCAGCGTGCCGCGGTTGGCCAGGCGGGCGAACGCCTCATTGCGCGTACGGGTGGACATCTCCGCGTCCCAGTCGGGGGTGGCGGCCCAGTCGGGGCGGGCGAACTGGCACGGGTGGTGCAGGAAGTCGCCGGTGATCAGCGCCTCCTCGCCGCCGGACGTGATCAGCACGCTGGCGTGGCCCGGCGTGTGGCCGGTGGTGGGCACCAGCCGGACCTCGTCGCACACCGCGTGGTCGGCGCCGACGAGGTCGACGAGGCCCGCGTCGTCGACCGGGCGTACGGAGTCGGCGAAGACCGCGGCGCGCTCGCCGTCCGGTTCGGCCGCGGCCACCGAACGCCAGTGCGCGAACTCCTCGCGTACGAACAGGTAGCGGGCGTTCGGGAACGTGGGCACCCAGTGGCCGCCGTCGTCGAGCCGGGTGTTCCAGCCGACGTGGTCGACGTGCAGGTGGGTGCACACGACGGTGTCGATCGACTCCGGCGGGTAGCCGGCCGCGGCGAGGTCGTCGAGGAACGGCAGGTCGAGGCCGTTCCACGGCGGCACCGCCCGGCCCTGCTTCCCGTTGCCGAGCCCGGTGTCCACGACGATCCGCCGCGTGGGGGTCTCCACGACGAGCGCGTGCACGCTCGACTTGAGCCGCCCCTCGTCCGTCATGAAGGACGGCCGCAGCCATGTCATGCCGGCCACCGCGTCCCGCGTGGCCTGCGGCAGCACGAACCTCATGCCGCCGGTCGCCTCGAGCTCGACGACCTTCGTCACCGTCACGTCCCCGATCCGCCACCGCCGCATCGCGCACCTCCGCAAGATCGCCTTCGCGCGGGCATCGTACGTCGCGGGCCCGTACGGGCGTCGTCACGCACGGGAACCGGGTAGGGACCGTGCGCGTCACACTGGCGCTCATCGATCGGGAGGAGACTTGGTGAACAGGACGCTTTCGGCCGCCGCCGCGGTGGCCATCGGTGCCGGGACGCTGGTGGCCGCGCCCGCGCAGGCGGCGCCGGCCCACGCGCCTTCGGCCGCGGCCGCGCACGCCGCGACGTGGCACAAGACGCGCACGCGCATCTCGTCGTACGGCGCCACGGCGCGCCACATCTGGCTGCGCGGCCACGGGCAGGTCTACTACGACGGCCGCTGGCTCGACATGAGCCGTGCGAGCGTGCACATCTACTGGAAGTGGCCGCACGGCAAGTGGCACCACGCCGGCCACAAGACGGCGGGCGCGAGCGGCTACGTGAAGCTGTGGGCGCCCAAGCACCGCGGCGCGTACTACAAGCTGCACGTGTTCAAGCACAGGAACGGCGCGCTGAGCACCCGGGGGAGCAGCGACGCGCAGGTGCGCTACCGCTGAACCGGCCGCACCGGAGCGGCGGCGCGCATAAGGCCGTCGCTCCGGCGGCGACGGGTCATTGACGGGTTCGGCGCGGCCCGTCCATGATCGGGCGATGGCGACCAACCGTGACGCACTGGACACGGACCCCCGGGTCGAGCGGCGCACCGTACGCCGCATCGCGCTGGCCTCGCTGATCGGCACGACCATCGAGTGGTACGACTTCTATGTCTACTCGACCGCCGCCTCGCTGGTGTTCGGCGGCGTCTTCTTCCCGACGTACGGGCACGGCACCGGGACGCTGCTGGCCTTCGGCACGTACGCCGCCGGGTCCGTGGCGCGGCCGTTGGGCGCGATCGTGTTCGGCCACGTCGGCGACCGCGTGGGGCGGAAGGCCGTGCTGATCGTGACGCTCACGATGATGGGCGTCTGCACGGTCCTGATCGGGCTGCTGCCGGGGTACGCGTCGATCGGGGTGGCCGCGCCGGTGCTGCTGACCGTGCTGCGGTTCCTCCAGTCGTTCGGGGTGGGCGGCGAGTGGGGCGGTGCGGTGCTGATCGCCGTCGAGCACGCGCCGCGCCGGCACCGCGTGTTCTACGGATCGTTCCCGCAGACCAGCTCGTCGCTGGCGCTGATGATCTCCACGGGCGTGTTCGCCGTACTGGCCGTGCTGTCGCCCGGGCAGATGGACGCGTGGGGCTGGCGGGTGCCGTTCCTGCTGTCCGCGCCGCTGATCGTGATCGGCTTCCTGGTGCGGCGGAGGGTCGAGGAGTCGCCGGAGTTCACCCGGCTGAAGCGGGACGAGAAGCGCGCCCGGGTGCCGCTGGCCGAGGTCCTGCGCGGCCACTGGCGTGCGCTGCTGCTCGCGGTGGGCGCCGTACTGATCACCATCTCCGGCTTCTACCTGGCCAGCGAGTTCATGATCTTCTACGGCACCGACCAGCACCTGTTCAGCCGCGCCGACCTGCTCAACGGGGTCACGTTCACCGGCCTGGTCTCCGTGGTGGCCACCCCGATCGCGGGCCTGCTGGGCGACCGGTACGGGGTGCGCAAGGTGGTGAACTGGGGCGTCGGCGCCGGCATCGTGTTCAGCTTCCCGATGTTCTGGCTCACCAATACGGGCGCGGTCGCCCCGATGTGGCTGGGCATGACCTTGGTGATGGTGACGAGCAGCATCGCGTACGGCGGGGTCTCGACGCTGATCGCCTCCTGGTTCCCGGCACGAGTCCGCAACACCGGAATCTCGGTCGCGTACCAACTCTCCGGCGTCCTGGGCGGCGGCCTGGCCCCGGTAGCCGCCACGGCCCTGTACCAGGCAAGCCACCCCCCGTACCTCTTGGTAGCCGTCTTCCTGGTCGTAATGGGCGCGATCTCCCTCGCATCGGTCCTCCTCTACCGCGGCAGAGACCACTTCACCCCGGCCCCGGCCGCGGCTTAACCCCTGCGCCACGTGTCTCCCCCGTGGGCCTCGTAGCCGGTCGCTTCTCGCCTTGCGCCCGCCTCGGGCGCCGTGCCCGTGCCTCGCGTCCCTTCCAGGTCTCGGTGCGTGTCTGAGGGTGCGCCCCCTGCGGGGCTCAGCGCCTGGGGTCCGGAGGCTGCGGAGTGAAGGGGGAGCGCTCTCCCGCGCGCGTCCGGGGCAAGGCTTTCCATCCCGCTTGTGCCTGCGTGGAGATGCAGGGGGCGGCGGGCCGAGGGCCTGGGGCTCTGCCGCTGGACGCGTGGGAGGCGCGAGAGGAGGGCGTGAGGAGAAGGGGAGGCACGGAGGGGCGCAGCGGAAGGCGCAAAGGGAAGGCGGGGGGCAGGGCGAGAAGCGAAGGGCTGCGAGGCCCGCGGGGGAGACACGTGGCGCAAGGGGCGCGAGGCGCGGGACGTGAGGCGCGGGACGCGAGGCGGGGGCCAGGGCGAGAAGTGAAGGGCTGCGAGGCCCGCAGGGGAGGTGCGTGGCGCAAGGGACGCGGGACGCGAGGCGAGAGGCGCGGGACGCGAGGCGGGGCGCAGGGCGAGGGGTGAGGGGCTGCGAGGCCCGCGGGGGAGGTACGTGGCGCAAGGGATGCGGGACGCGAGGCCCGCGGGGAGGTGCGTGGCGCGGGGGTTACGGGGTGGTGGGGAAGCGGGAGGGGCGGAAGTCTTTGAGGAGGGGGTCGGCTTTGCCTGTGGTGATTTCTGTGGCTAGGAGGCGGGCCAGGAGGGGGGCCAGGGTTATGCCGCTGTGGGTTACCGCCTCGTACAGGCCGGGGGTTTCTGGGACGGGGCCGGCTGAGGTTAGGCCGTCTGCGGGGATGGGGCGGATGCCGGCGTAGGTGGCGGTGGTGTGGGCGCCGATCAGGCCGGGGAGCAGGGTGCGGAGGCGGGATGACAGGTCCTCGGCCAGGTCGGCGGCTGAGGGAGTGGCGGTGCCTGCCTTGAGGGTGCCGGTTGCGGGGGCGCCTGGGGTGCGCGTGGTCGTGGCGAGGGCGGCGGTTGTCAGGGCCTCGTCGTGTGAGTCGACGTGGAGGCGAAGGTGGTTGGGGCCCTCGGGGCGGATGGCTAGGGACCTGGTGTGGATTATGTGGCGGACGGGGTGGTTGTCGGCGCGGACGAGCGTTGTGGTGCCGCGGGTGGACGCCATCGGCAGGGGGCGGCCCGCGAAGGCGCCGATAGCAGAGGCCGCGGGGCCGGTCGCGTTGACGACCGCGTCCGCGGTGATCGTGGTGCCGTCGGCCAGCGTCACCGTGAATCCGGCGGGGCACGGCGTGATGCCCGTGACCGGGGTGCCGAACTGGAAGCGGGCGCCGCGCCTGGCCGCCTGCCGTACCAGGGCGGTCGTCAGCGGGACGGCGTCCACGCAGAACTCCGCGGGGAAGTAGCCCACCGGGAGGTCGGGGTCGCCCAGGTGTACGGACGGCTCCAGGTCGCGGTGCACCCGCCGGGCGTCGAGCAGCTCCGCGGGGTAGCCCCAGGCGGACATCTCGGCTACCAGGTCGGCGATCTCCGGGGTGTGGCCCGCCGTGGCCAGGCGGCCGCCATTGTGCCGCCAGGACGCGTCGCCGAGCTCCTCGGCGACCCGGTCGTACTCGCGCATCCCCGCGCGGTTGAGCTCGAAGTAGCCGCGCGGCCGTTTCCCGTTCGCGTTGGCCCACGCGAAGCTCACGGCCGTGGTGCCGGTGCCCGGCCCCGCGGAGTCGACGACGATGGCGTTCGCGGCGCTCTCGGAGAGCCGCCAGGCGAGCGCGGCGCCGATCACGCCGCAACCGATGACACAGACGCGCATGGCCCACACTCCATAGGACGCGCATCGCCGCGTCAACAGCCCCCGGCCATTGATCGCGGCGCGCGCGGACGTAATCTCGGGCGGGACAAACCGTCCGGTATGACGCCGGCACGAACGAAGGGATCGCCATGTGGGCGCTGCGCCAACCAGGTCCTGGCCGGTTCGAGCGCGTCGAGGTCCGCACGCCTGACGCGGCCGCGCTGCGCGATGGCGAGGTGCTCGTCCGTACGGGCGCCGGGGCGATCTGCGGCAGCGACCTCCCGAAGTTCCGCGGCATCGTCGACATCGACCACATGCAGGTCGGCCAGGTGGGCGTGCCGCTGCACGAGGTGGTCGGCGAGGTCGTGGCCTCACGCGCGGCGGGCTTCCCCGAGGGCTGCCGCGTCGTCGGCATCGCCCGCGACTTCAACGGCCTGTCGGAGTACTTCGTGAACCCGGCGCGCTCGATGCACCGGCTCGCCGGCGACCTCGACGACGTACGGTCGACGATCATCCAGCCGGTCGGCACCGTGCTCAGCGCGCTCGACCGGGTGCCGGACGTCCGCGGCGTGCGGGTCGCGGTGCTCGGGCTCGGCCCGCTCGGCCTGCTGTTCACGCACATCCTGAAGTCGATGGGCGCGACGGTCACCGGCGTCGACCGGGTCGACCGTACGGACCTGGCCACCACGTTCGGCGTCGACGAGCTGGTGACCGGCAACGCCCGGCAGTGGGCGCGCGGCGACCTGGCCGACGACAAGCGGCCCGCGCTGGTCGTCGACGCGATCGGCCACAACCAGGAGATCGTGGCCGACGGCATCGACGCCCTGGCGCAGTACGGCCACCTGTTCGTGTTCGGGCTGCCCGAGGAGTACTACGTGGTGCCGATGCGGCCGTTCCTGCGCAAGCAGCTCACCATGCAGTCGGGCACGACACTCGACTGGCCGCGGTTCCTCGGCGCCGGCGAGGAGTACGTCCACGCCCACCCGGAGCTGCTCGACTCCTACATCACCGACGTGTTCCCCATGTCGCGCGCCGAGGAGGCGTTCGAACGCTACGGGCGGCCGGCCGTCGGACGGCTGAAGGTGGCGCTCACCCCGGACTTCTGAGCGCTACGCCTCCGGCGGGTCGTCGTTCTCCTGCTCGGCGCGCTGCCGCTCGCGGTAGGTGCGGCGCTGCTCCTCCGCGCGCTCGCGGCACTTCCGCAGGAACTCCTCGTCGTCGTCGGGGTTCGTGGCGGCGAACCTGCCGGGGCGCTCGTACTCCGGGTACGGCGCGGCCGCGCCCTGGCGCGTCTCCGTACGGGGGCGCCCGGCGACGAGCCACAGGAGCGACCCGATGTCCGGGAGGATCAGCACGATCATCAGCCAGCCGAGCTTCGGCAGGTTGCGGCAGTCCGCGGGGTCGGTGCTGATGACGTCGAACAGGCAGAACAGCCACAAACCGAGCAGGACCAGGCCGAGTAAACCGTCGGCGTACAGCACGGCGGAACCTCCCGTACGTCGTGAACCCACCGGAGCGGCACTCAACCTAACGGAACCGGGTGCGGCCCTGTGGACAACCGGGAAAACACGTTGCGCGCGGGCGCGGCCGTCTCCGAAGCTGGGTGCCGACCGGCCGGGCCGAGGGTCGGGGGCCGCGATGCGAAGGAGGAACGCGATGAACTACGTCAGCGTCTTGATCCTGGTTGCCACGCCGCGAGACCGGGGAGCCGACCGGCGCTGAGCCGGCCTCGCGGCGTGCGCTCGTTCGAGGAGTGCCATGACCCGTACGAATTCTGACCCGCCCGGCGGTGCGCGCGCGGGCGAGGTGACCATCCGGCCGATCGCGGGGCCGGAGGAGGTCGAGCTGTTCAACCGGCTTCCGTACGCCCTGAACCACGAGATGGCCGGCGACCTGGCCGCGGGCCGGCGGCGGCCGTCCTGGATGTGGATGGCGCTGCGCGGGGGGCGGCCGGTGGCGCGGCTGGCCTGGTGGGCGCGCGACGGCGCCGCCGAGCCGTTCCTGATGGACACGTTCGACCTCGACGAGAGCGCGCCCGACGCGGTCGACGTCGGGGAGCGGCTGGTGCGCACCGCGCTGGCCGCCACGGTGGGAGACGGCGTGTGGCCGCCGCAGTACCTCAGGTTCGTGCCCGCGGCCTGGCGGGACGACCCGGTGGTGCGGCCCGCGGTGGAGGCCCGCATGGCCGCGCTCGAACGCACCGGGGCGCGGCTGTTCGTGGAGCGCCTCCGGCTGGAGTGGCGCGCGGGCACACCGGTGCCCGCCCCGTCCGGCCGCCTGCGCTTCCGCGCCACCGACCGCGACGAGATGCGCCGCCTGATGGCCGGCGTCCTCGAGGGCACCCTCGACGCCCACAGCCAGGCCGACCTCGCGGAGGCGGTCGCGGAGACCGCCGCGACGGAGGCCGCCGCTGGGGGCGAGGCGGGCGCGGGGGTCCGTGAGCCGGGGGCCGGGGAGCGGGCGCTGGTCGCGATGCGGCAGTACGACGGGGAGTTCCGGTCGTACGCCAGCCCGCTGGAGTGGCACCGCGTGGCGGAGCTGCCCGGGGGCGAGGGGGTGGGGTTCGTGGTGCCCGCGCGCAACTCCTACAACGCGATCATCGCGTACATCGGGGTGCTGCCCGCGCACCGCGGCAAGGGCTACATCGACGACATCCTCGCCGAGGGCACCCGGCTCCTGGTCGCCGAGGCCGACCCGCCGCGCATCCGGGCGTCCACCGACCTCGGCAACGTGCCGATGGCCCGCGCGTTCGCCCGCGCCGGATACGACGACTTCGAGCACCAGATCGACATGGTCTGGCGGTGATCCCTGGTCCCCGCCCGGCGCGCCATGGGCGGGGACCCGGGGTCAGGCCCGCGGGCTTTCGCGAGTTCTGGCATTCGGGGCCACGGCCGGCCCGACCTCACTCGTATGCGGTTGCCGGACGCATGTGCAGGTCGTAGCGGGGCGGGAGGGGGAAGTCGCGGCGCGCCCGGTCCCGGAGTTCGCGGCCGCGCAGGCCGGGGTGCGCGCGGCCGGCCTCCAGCTCCGCGAGCGCCCACCAGGCGTCATGCACGTCCTCGTCCCCCTCGTGCAGGTCCTCCACCTCGAACCCCGCATCGAAGATCGCCCGCGCCCCCGCCACATCCCCGACGGCGGTCCGCGCCCGAACCTCGATCAACCGAAACCGCCCCCGCGCGACGATCTCCGCGGGCAGCTCAGCGAGTACGTGGAGACAGTCATCCGCCCGCCCCGCGTTGAGCAGCGAGTCCAGCGTTTCGCGCGCGAGCGCCCGCACGGCGGTGGAGAGGGGGGAGGGAGGGGGAGCCACCCCGCCCCCCGGGCTGGTTGTGGTCGGGGTGTGGGGACGGGCTGCGGGGGTGGGTGGGGCGGTGGAGGGCGGGGGTGCGTCGGTTGCTCGGGCTAGGACTTGGCGAAGGGCCGGGAGGAGGTGGGATGCGGCTTCGGGGTGGCGGGATTCCAGGGAGTCGGCGAAGGCCAGGTTGCGGTGGGACCAGGGGGAGTCGGCCAGGGAGAGGGAGCGTTTCCAGGATGTGACCGCGCCCTCTGTGTCGCCTTGGGACCAGCGGGCTACGCCTCGGTGGTACTCCGTCAGCCACGTTGACGGGGCCTGGTCCAGGAGGTCCAGCCAGGGGGCGGACACCAGCGTTGAGCCGGGTGGGGTGGTCGGGTCGGCTTCGGGGAACGTGCCTTCGCGGAGGAGCGTCAGCCAGGGGCGTTGTTCGTCGCCCAGGGTGGAGGGGGCGTACGGGGTGCCGGGGAGCGCGTAGCCGGCGCGGGCGATCTCCAGGGCGCCCCAGCCGGAGCCCACCGCGAGCGATTCCGTGGGCGGTGCGTCGGCGACCGTAAGCCAGCGCGCGTACGCGGCCTCCACGGACGCGCTCGGCAGCGCCGCCTCCAGGGCCGAGCCCGCCGCGCCGCGTGCCGTCGCCCAGTCGGCGGCGTGCACCCGCGCCGGGTCGGCGGACAGCTCGCCGTACGCCTCCAGCCAGGTGAACTCCTCGCCGCCGGGCAGCGGCAGGTGTTCGAGCTGGGTACGGACGAGCCCCGCCTGGATCTCGATGTAGCCCCCGTACGGCGACATGCGCGGATCGGTCAGCCAGTCCTGCCAGTGGCGGCATCCGCTGCCGTCCCCCCACAGGAACAGCTTCCTGCCGCGCAGCCGCGCCGTGGACGCCTGCGCCAGCCCGGTGCCGCGCTCGTCGAGCGACGCCACCCAGTGCCGCTCGGCCGGGTCGGTCTCGTAGAAGTAGTCGGTGGCGTGCGCGGTGTGCAGCGGGTACGTCCGGTCCGCGCCGTCCCAGACGGGGATCGGCACGCGGCGCAGCTCGTGCGTGTAGCCGAAGTTCCACGCCTCGTCCGCGGGCGCGAGCACCCGGCTGCCGCGCTCCTCGGGCACCGCGATGTTCGTCCACCAGTACGCCGGGACCTCGTGGTCGTGCGGGTTGCGCATGCGCGCCCCGACGTACAGGAAGTCCGAGCCCTCCGGCAGCCACAGGTCGACCTGGAACGGCAGGTCGCGGGTGCGCTCCCACTCCCACAGCCGCAGCATCGGCGTGCCGTCCGGCCCCGGTACGGACGCGGCGTGCACCGGGGCGACGCTCAGCGTGGTGTGCCCGGTCGAGCCGATGTTCCACTCGATCCCGCCGGAGAACCAGGCGCCGTTCAGCGCGAAGTTCGCCGGCTGGAACACCGGGTTGCGGTACAGCAGCTCGCGTTCCGCGCCGTCCGGGCCGGTCCGTACGAGGGAGATCAGCCGTCCGCCGAGGCCGGGCAGCACGGTGGCCCGCAGCCGTCCGTTGTCCAGCACCAGCGCGTCGAAGTCCATCGGCGCGCGCTCGCGCGTGTAGGAGTCGAGCCGCGCGCACGGCAGCACGGTGGCCAGCCGTCCGTACCCGACCTGCCATGCCATGTCCGCCGGTAGCCCCGCGGTGTCGGCGACCTCGTGCTCGTCGTCGGCCGCACCGAGCGGCGGCAGCGGGTTCGGCGGGCCGACGGGCGCCCCCGGCATGGTGACGGTCGTACGGGACACGGTGGTCAAAGGTCAGTCCTCCAGCCGCAGCCCGGTGGCCGCGTCGAACAGGTGGGCGGCGGGTTCGTGCGGGCGCAGGCCCACGCGCTGGCCACGGGTGTACGGGGCCATGCCCTGCGTGCGTACGGTCAGCGGGCGCGGCAGGCCGGTGTCGGCGGCCGGCACGCCCGGTGGCGCGTCGGCGACGACCGGTTCGCCGTCGCCGGTGGAGCAGTAGATGTACTGGTCGGAGCCCAGTTCCTCGACGACCTCGATGGTGGCGTCGATGCCCGCGCCGGGCTCGGCGACCGTCCACGCCTCCGGGCGCAGGCCCACCACGACGTCCGCGCCGGTGAGCGACGCGGCCTGGGTGCGGGTCAGGCGCAGCTCGAAGCCGGGCGCCCGCGCGGTGCCGTCGGCGACGGTCGCGGGCAGCAGGTTGATCGCGGGCGAGCCGATGAACGACGCGACGAACAGGTTCACCGGCCGGGCGAAGATCTCCGGCGGCGTGGCGCACTGCTGGAGGAGGCCGTCGTTCATGACCGCCACCCGGTCGCCCATGGTCATCGCCTCGACCTGGTCGTGCGTGACGTAGATCGTGGTGACGGCGAACTCGCGCTGCAGCGCGGCGATCTGCGTACGGGTCTGCACGCGCAGCTTGGCGTCCAGGTTCGACAGCGGCTCGTCGAGCAGGAACACCTGCGGCCTGCGGACGATCGCGCGGCCCATCGCCACCCGCTGCCGCTGCCCGCCGGAGAGCTGCGCGGGCTTGCGGTCGAGCTGCTCGGTGAGGCCGAGCAACTGCGCGGCCTCGGCGATCCGCTCCGCGATCAGCGCCTTCGGCTCCCGGCGGATCTTCAGGTGGAAGCCGATGTTCTGCCGCACGGTCAGGTGCGGGTACAGCGCGTAGTTCTGGAACACCATGGCGATGTCGCGGTTCTTGGGCGCGAGGTTCGTGACGTCGCGGTCACCGATGCCGATCGTGCCCTCGTCGACGCCTTCGAGCCCGGCCACCATGCGCAGCGTCGTGGACTTCCCGCATCCGGACGGGCCGACGAGGACCAGGAACTCGCCGTCGGCCACCTCCAGGTCGAGCGCGTCGACGGCGGGCCGCTCCTGGCCGGCGTAGTAGCGCGTCGCGCCGCGCAGAGTTACCGGTGCCACTACTTCCCCGCTCCCAACGTAAGACCGCCGATGATGCGCCGGGCCAGCAGGACGTACATGACCAGCATGGGCAGCACGACGATGGCCACGCCGGCGATGAGGCCGCCGTACTCCGACTGGTACTGCGCCGCGCCGTAGAACGTGAACAGCGCGCGGGCCAGCGTGAACTTGTCGTTCTCGTTGAGGAACACGATGGCGAGCAGCGTCTCGTTCCACAGCCCGATCGCGTTGATGATCAGCGCGGTGACCAGGCCGCCCTGCGCGAGCGGCAGCATCACGGTGGCGAACGTACGGGTCGGTGACGCGCCGTCGATGGCCGCCTGCTCCTCAAGCTCCGCGGGCAGCGACCGGAAGAAGCCGGTCAGCAGGAACACCGTGAACGGCAGCGACAGCGCGACGTACAGCAGGTACAGCCCGATCAGGCTGTCCGTCAGGTTGATCTTCGAGAACGCGACGAACAGCGGGATGATCACCGTCTGGAACGGCACGCCCATGCCGATCGCGAAGAAGTTCGTCAGCGGACCGTGGCCGCGCACCCCGAGGCGGCTCAGCGCGTACGCGGCGGGCGCGCCGACGGCCACCACCGACACGGACGCGGCCGCGACCAGCACGACCGTCACCAGGAACGCGTGCCCGAACCCGGCCTCGTTCCACGCGTACTGGTAGTTGCGCAGCGGGTCGCCGAGCGCGAACCAGTGCACGGGCAGGCCGAACGGGTCGCGGAAGATCTCGATCGGCGTCTTGAACGAGGCCGCGACGAGCCAGTACAGCAGCAGCAGGTTGAACGCGGTGAACAGCCAGATGACGAGCATGCCGACGATGCGGACGGGCCCGTAGCGGCGGCTGCCCGGCGGCGGCTTGGGGCGGCGCGGCGGGCGGCGCCGCGTGGCGTCGCGCGCGGTGGTCTCGGCGGCCATCAGTACTCGATCGCCTCCCGCCGCATCAGCCGGCGCAGCGCCAGCACGAACAGCGACACCAGCGCGATCATCACGACGCCGCACGCGCAGACCACGCCGAACTGCGGTGTGCCGCCCGCGCCGAAGGACCGGTCGAAGACGTACAGGCCGAGGCTCCACGCGTTGATCGGCGGCGAGTACGTGCCGGGTCCGGCGAGCACGAAGACCAGCTCGAAGATCTTGATGGCGTGGATCGTCCACAGCACCCCGGCGATGCCGATGACGTCCCAGGTGAGCGGCAGCGTGACGTAGCGGAACTTCTGCCACGGCGACGCGCCCGCGATGTCGGCGTCCTCGTACAGGTAGGCCGGGATGCGGTCGACGGCGGCCATCAGGATCGTGATGTAGAACCCGGCGCTGGCCCAGATCAGCGCGCCGACCACCACCCAGGTGACGTGCTCGGGCTGGAGGAACTTCAGCGGCGGCAGGCCGAGCGTGCCGATGAGGAAGTTCGCCAGGCCCTGCTTCGTGGGGTTGAACTTGAACACGAAGCCCAGGAAGATCCCCAGCGCCACCGGCGCGACGATGTTGGGGAAGAACAGGATCGCGCGGATCAGCTTGTTGCCGCGCATCTCCCGCAGCACCATCGTGAACAGGAACGCCAGCACGAACGTGCCCACGCCGCCGACCACCAGGAACAGCAGCGTGTTCACGAACGCGTCGTAGAACGCCTCCTCACCGAACAGCTCCCGGTACGACCCGAGCCCGTTGAACACCGGCGTTCCGCCCGCGCCGATCCAGCTCGTGAAGCTGAGCACGACCGCGCTGACCGTGGGCAGCGCCAGGAACAGCACGTACAGCAGCAGCGCGGGCCCGACGAACGGCCAGAAGATCCGCCGGCGGCGGCGCTGGTGCGCACCGAGCGATGCCGACGTCAATGGTGGGACTTCCAGTAGGCGGCGGACTTGCTCGCCATCTGGTCGACGAACTGCTGAGCGGTGATCTTGCCCTTCAGCAGCGCGTTGTTCTCCGGGAAGAGCACGTTGTCCGCCCAGGTGCCGCCGTTGAGCGCGTCGGTGGCGTCCTGGAACAGGACGTGCTCCTTCTTCGGGTCGTCGAAGGCCTTCTTGATGTCCTTCAGGTCGGCGGGGACCGGGAGGTCGGCGCGCGGCGTCAGGTTGTCGGCGACGGCCGGGATGCCGGCCAGCATCTTCTTGTTGAGGAAGTACGCGATGAACGCCTTCGCCGCGTCCGGGTTCTTGGCCTTCGCGGTGACGGAGAAGCCGATCGGCTTCTGCTCGATGATGTCGTGCGTGGCGCCCTGCGGCATGGGCATCTGGAACGAGCCGTAGTCGATGGCCTGGCCGCCGCCCTGCTTGTTCAGGTACTCGCGGGTCTCACTCGGGCCCCAGCTCCCGACGAACAGGTAGTCGGACTCGCCGTCCGCCCAGCGCTGCTGCACCTGCGGGAACTTCGCGGCGTCCCAGCCGTCGATGAGGTACTTGCCCTTGGCGAGCCGCTCGACGTACTGCGCGGCCTTCAGGAAACCGGGGTCGGACGTCCAGGACTTCCCGGTCTTGTCCCGCGCGGCCTTCATCAGGCCGCCGCCGCCGACGTAGCGCTCGGCGAGCTGGGAGAAGTAGTAGATGTTGTACGTGTCGATGTCGCCGTCCTGGGAGACGGCGGCCTTGCCGGACTTCTTCGCCGCGTCGAACAGCGCGAACAGGTCGTCCATCGTCTTCGGCGGCGTGACGTTCTTGACCTGCTTCTTGTTGTACCACCAGCCGTTGGTCAAGATCGTGTACGGGACCAGGAAGATCTTCCCGGACTTCTCCCGGTTCCCCGGGAAGTCCCAGGACGTCTTGGCGAGGACGTCCTTGACGGTCTTGTCGCCGTCGCCGGTCTTCATCGCGAGGACGTCCTGCAGCGGCTGGGCGCCGTTCGCCGCGACGACCGCCGCCTGCATCTTCGTGACGTCCTGGTCGATGAGGTCCGGCACCTTGTCGGTATTCAATGCCGGGGCGACATTCTGCGTGAGGACTTCCCGCCCGAGCCACTGGACGTCGACCTTCACTCCGGTCTGTTTCGTGAAGCAGTTGATCACGTATTGCAGGACCTTGCCCTGCGGTTCGTCCTTGGTCCACATGGACCAGTACGTCAGTTCCTTCTGCGCGGGTTTCACGGCCGCTTTCGGACACGCGGTCTTGAAGTAGCCGGCCGCGGTCGGGAGCGAGAACTCGCCGCTTTCTCCGCTGCCGCCGCAGCCCGAGGCCGCGAGCGCCAGCGTGGCCGAGGCCGCGACCACCGAGAACACCGGCCTGACCGATCGCCGTCGCACACCGGCGGACTTCCGAGAGTGGGAGGTCGGGCGCATTATCGGATCACCCCTCGCATGCCGGGAACCGGGCCATGTCCCAGGGATGTTCACTGGTATAGACCGCAATGTCAATACCGATCGCGCCAATGTCCAGATCGTACGGCGGCATCCGTTTCATCGAAATCGAGAGCGCCTTTTCATATCTGGTCAGGACCTTCAACCACCGATGTTGACAAGCTTCCCCGGCGGATTTCCGCCCGCCCGGGCGGTTACCGGTCGTTGTTCAGTGTGCGCAGGCCGGTGATCATGATGGCGAGGGCGTAGCGGAAGTCGTCCTCGCGGGTGGCGCCCGCGGCGTGGCGCTCGCGCATGCCGGCGGCGAGCGCGGGGAACGGGAAGCCGGGGTCGGCGAACACGGCGGCGGCGGTCGCGTCGTCCGGGCGCGACTGGTCCTCCACGGCGCGGCCGACGACGAAGTGCACGAGGGCGCCCGCGGTCCGTGTGCCGTCGGCCGGGCCGAACCCGGCGTCGCGCAGCACCTCCGTGCAACGGTCGGTGAACGTGCCGAGGGACCGCGCGCCCATCAGCCCCGCGCCCAGGGCGACGCGCGCGCCGTCGCGGTGGCCGAGCAGGGCGCGCCACAGCGCGACCGAGCCGTCGTCCAGCCACCGCCACCACGGGCGCTTCGGGCCGGGCTCGCCCAGGGCGTCGGTCACCGGCCGCACGATGACGTCCGTCATCACGTCGAGCAGCTCGCGCTTGTTGGCGAAATGCCAGTACAGCGCGGGTGCGCGGACGCCGAGCCTGGCGGCCACCCGGCGCACGGTGAGCCCGTCCATGCCGGTCTCGGCCAGTACGTCGAGCGCCGCGCGCGCCGCGCGGTCGCGGTCGACCGCCGTCCTCTGTTCCGCCACGTTGACAGTTTAACAAGTTAAGGGGACAGTGGGCGACGACCACCTTAACTAGTTAAGGAGATGGGATGGACGCGGATGTGATCGTCGCCGGGGCCGGGCCCGTGGGGCTGATGCTGGCCGCCGAGCTGCGGCTGCACGGCGTACGGGTGATCGTCGCCGAGCGGCTCGCGGAGCCGGGCGGGTTCTCCAAGGCCGGCGCCCTGCATGCGCGCACGGTGGAGACGTTCGCGCTGCGCGGGCTGGTGCCGCGGCTGCGCGAGCAGGCGCGCGCCGGGATCCTGCGGATGTTCTTCGACAACGACCCCGAGCTGGCCCGCCGCGTCGCCGGCGACACCGGCCACAAGGTGGACCGGCAGCATTTCGCGGGCATCCGCACCCTGCGCGTGGACGAGCTGGCGTCGCCGTACGCGGGCGTGTTCCCGATCCTGCAGGCCGACACCGAGGCCGTGCTGGCCGAGCGCGCCGCCGGGCTCGGCGCCGACATCCGCCGCGGGTACGAGCTGGCCGGGCTGGAGCCGGACGCGTCCGGCGTGACCGCGCTCGTGCGCACGCCCGCGGGACCGACCCGGCTGCGCGCCGCCTACCTGGTCGGATGCGACGGCGGCCGCAGCACCGTACGCCGCACGGCCGGGTTCGGCTTCCCGGGCGACGACCCGACGTACACCGGCCGGCTCGGCGACATCCGGGTGCCCGAGCTGCTGGCCGACCCGGGCATCGGGCACCACCGCACCCCGGGCGGCTACCTGCTGGTCGCGGCGGGGCGCGTGATGACGATGGAGTTCGGCGGCCCGCCCGTCGAGGCCGACCGGCCGATGACGGTGGAGGAGCTGGCCGGCTCGGTGCGCCGCGTGGCCGGGCGGCCGGTCGAGATCCCCGGCACGCCGGAGTGGATGTCGCGGTTCACCGACGTCACGCGCATGGCCGACGCGTACCGGCGCGGCCGGGTGCTGCTGGCCGGCGACGCCGCGCACGTCCACTCGCCGTCCGGCGGCCAGGGGCTCAGCCTCGGCCTGCAGGACGCGGTCAACCTCGGCTGGAAGCTCGCCGCGGTCGTGCGCGGTGGCGCGCCGTGCGAGCTGCTCGACACGTACGGCGCGGAGCGGCGCCCGGTCGCCGCGCGGGTGCTGCACAACACGCGCGCGCAGACCGCGCTGATGAACCCCGGGCCCGGGGTCACGCCGCTGCGCGAGCTGTTCGCCGAGCTCATGGAGTTCCCCGACGTCAACCGGTACCTGGCCGAGATGATCACCGGCCTGGACCTGCGATACGACCTGGGCGGCGGGCACCCGCTGACCGGCGGGTTCCTCCCGGCGTTCGACATCACGGGCCCGGACGGGGCGGCGCCGGTGTACGGGCTGTTCCGCACGGGCCGCTGGGTGCTGCTCGACCTCGGCGCCGGGATCGGCGCGGGCCCCGAGTGGCCGGAGGTCGACGTGGTCACGGCGCCGCCCGTGCCCGAGGTGGCGGCGTCGGCGCTGCTCGTACGGCCGGACGGCTACGTGGCGTGGGCCTGCTCACCCGGGGACGACCCGGGCCCGGTGCGCGCCGTACTCGACCGGTGGTGCGCGCCGGGCCCGGGCGCCGATCACGCGCTCGGGTAGAGCTTGGTGAACGTGAACTCGCGGTGGCCGAGGGACTCCGCGCAGGTCGGGCGGCCGTTGATGGTGCGGTCGAGGTTCTCCATCAGGCGGTCGCCGGCCTCGGTGAGGCCGTACTCCATGCGGAGCAGGCCGCTGACGTCGACGTCGATGTGCTCGCCCATCGTCTCCGCGGTGTGCGGGTTCGCGGTGATCTTGATGACCGGCTCGATGGGGTTGCCGATGACGTTGCCCTGACCGGTGGGGAACAGGTGCACGGCGGCGCCGCCCGCGGCCATCAGCGTGATGCACTCGGCGGCGGCCGAGGACGTGTTCATGAAGTTGAGGCCCTTCTTCGTGGGGGCCTCCGCCTCGCGCAGCACGTCCACCACCGGCACGCTGCCGGTCTTGGCGATGTTGCCCATCGCCTTCTCCTCGATGGTGGACAGGCCGCCGCGGATGTTGCCCTGGGTCGGCTGCGAGCCGAGCAGATTGGCGTCGGCGCGGTCGATCATCGCGAGGTAGGAGTCGTAGATCGACTGGAACTTGGCGCGGACGGCATCATTCACGCATCGCTCGGCGATCAGCTGCTCTCCCCCGGTCAGTTCG